>NZ_JAOYTK010000002.1:0-561609 GCF_025846885.2 Brucella sp. HL-2
CAATTGCTTATCTGGAAGATGGCGATTGGGCTGTGCTGACACGCAAGAGTGTAACCGTCTATGACGAAACCAATGCCGAGGTCGAGCGCGAGGTCCAAAAATCACAGACTGCAAATATGCTGGTGTCGAAGGGAAATCATCGCCACTTCATGCAGAAGGAGATGTTCGAGCAGCCGGAAGTTATTTCCCATACGCTTGCAAACTATCTCGATTTCACCACCGGAAAAGTGCGTGAAGAAGCAGTCGGTATTGATTTTAGCAAGGTTGATCGTCTGACCATTTCTGCCTGTGGCACCGCTTTTTATGCAGCCTCAGTTGGCAAATACTGGTTCGAGCAGATTGCGCGTTTGCCGGTCGACAGCGATATTGCATCGGAATTCCGTTATCGCGAAATGCCGCTTTCAAAGGATTCGCTGGCGATGTTCGTTTCGCAATCCGGCGAAACGGCTGATACTCTGGCTTCGCTGCGTTATTGCAAGCAGCAGGGCTTGAAAATCGCCTCTGTGGTCAATGTGACCGGCTCGACCATTGCGCGAGAATCGGATGCTGTGTTTCCCACGCTTGCCGGTCCTGAAATCGGTGTTGCTTCGACCAAGGCATTCACCTGTCAGCTTTCGACTATGGCGTCACTTGCAATTGCTGCCGCAAAGGCGCGCGGGGTGATTGACGACAAACGCGAGCAGGAGCTGGTGCGCCAGCTTTCCGAAGCGCCGCGTTTCATCAATCAGGTGTTGAAGCTTGAAGACCAGATTGCGGCTGTTTGTCATGAGCTGGCCAAAGTCAATCATGTGCTTTACCTCGGTCGCGGCACGTCCTTCCCACTGGCGATGGAAGGTGCGCTGAAGCTCAAGGAAATTTCCTATATTCATGCTGAAGGCTATGCGGCTGGTGAGCTGAAGCACGGACCGATTGCGCTGATCGATGAAACCATGCCGGTAATCGTCATTGCACCGTCGGATCGTCTCTATGAGAAGACTGTATCCAACATGCAGGAAGTGGCAGCTCGCGGCGGTCGTATTATTCTGATTACTGATAAGAAGGGTGCAGCGGCAGCAAGTCTTGATACGATGGCAACCATCGTTCTGCCTGACGTGCCAGAATTTATCACGCCGCTGGTCTATGCTCTGCCGATCCAGATGCTGGCTTATCACACCGCAATTCTTATGGGTACTGACGTCGATCAGCCGCGTAATCTCGCGAAGTCGGTGACTGTAGAGTGAAATAAAAACAGTCTATTATAGATAGACTTTGATAAATGAATGGAATGGCCGCAACAATGCGGCCATTTTTGTTCTAACTTTTATGCATGTCGTTATCGGATCGTAGCGGGATCAGAAATCAGTCCAATGGACTGATTTCCCCGCGAAGGCGGTTTCCACTTTTCCGCGACAAGGTTTATCCTGCCCGAAGTAGGCGGATCGCTTCATCACGACCAAAGAGATAGAGCAGTACTCGCAGCGCTTGCCCGCGTTCGCCCTCTAGATCGGGGTCGCTTGCCAGAATATAACGGGCATCTTTGCGCGCAATTTCCAGTAAATCACCATGTGCTTCTATGGACGCAAGGCGAAAACCCGGTGTGCCGGACTGGCGGGTGCCGAGCAGTTCTCCTTCGCCGCGCAGCTTCAAATCTTCCTCGGCAATGCGGAACCCGTCTTCCGTTTCGCGCATCACCTTGAGACGTGCCTGACCGATTTCTCCAAGCGGGCCTTTGTAAAGCAGCAGGCATGTGGAAGGCTTGTCGCCACGCCCCACGCGTCCGCGTAACTGATGCAATTGGGAGAGACCGAAACGCTCGGCATGTTCGATGACGATGATGGTGGCATCCGGCACATCAACACCAACTTCAATGACAGTCGTTGCTACCAGAAGCCGCGTTTCCCCCTGTTTGAAAGCGCGCATGGCTTCGTCTTTCTCAACGCCAGTCATGCGGCCATGAATGAGTCCGATCTTGTTGCCAAAAGCAGATTTGAGCGATTCAAAGCGTTCTTCGGCCGAGGTCAGCTCGACAACCTCGGATTCTTCCACGAGCGGGCAAATCCAGTAGATTTTTTGCCCTTCGTTCACAGCTTTACGGATGCGCTCAACGAGTTCACCCAAGCGCTCTATTGGCAGAATAGCCGTGGTGATCGGTTGGCGGCCGGCTGGCTTTTCGGTGAGCTTGGACACATCCATATCGCCAAATGCGGTTAGAACCAGCGTGCGCGGAATAGGCGTTGCCGTCATCACCAGCATATCGGGCGCGCTGCCCTTTGCCGTCAGCATCAGTCGCTGATGCACGCCGAAACGATGTTGCTCGTCAATAATAACGAAGACAAGATCGTGATACTCGACCTTTTCCTGAAAAAGCGCATGTGTGCCGATGACGATATCGACGTCACCGCTCTTGAGGCCTTCGAGAACAGTGTTGCGCTCTTTCCCTTTATCGCGTCCGGTGAGGAGGGCAGTTTTCAGGCCAACTTTTTCAGCCAGAGGCGCAATGGTTGCAAAATGCTGTCGTGCCAGCACTTCTGTTGGTGCCATCAGGGCCGATTGCCCCCCAGATTCTGCTGCATGTGCCATCGATAAAAGGCCCACTACGGTCTTACCCGAGCCGACATCGCCTTGTAGCAGGCGAAGCGTACGCTCTGGAGATTTTAGATCGGTGATGATCTCGTGAACCGCCTGATCCTGACTCCCGGTCAGTTTATAGGGGAGGTGGCGCATGATTTCAGCAACGATGCGGCCATTGCCTTCAAGCGGGCGACCTGAAAGACGGCGTGTTTTGGCACGCACTAGTGCCAAAGCCAACTGCCCTGCCAGAAACTCGTCATAAGCCAATCTGCGCCGCGTGATGCTTTCGAGCGCAACATCGCTCGGGTCTTCCGGCAGATGCATTGTATCGAGTGCATCTTTGAAAGTATGAAAACGCTCGCGCGCGAGAAGCGGTGGATCTATCCATTCTGGTAGCACTGGTACGCGTGTGAGTGCTTCTTTCATCGCCCGCCCGAGTGTTTTGGACGAAAGCCCAGCCGTCAGTGGATAGACCGGCTCAACCATCGGCAGGTTAGCCGCATCTTCCAAGCTTGCGATATAATCCGGATGTACCATCGAGGCGCGCCCGTTGAACCATTCCACCTTGCCGGAGACAACGACAGTTTCACCTTCCGGCAGCATTTTTTCAAGCCACGGCAATTGCGCATGGAAGAAGGTGAGAATGATTTCACCAGTATCGTCATGGGCAATCACGCGATGGGGAACATTTCCTCTACCGCGTGGCGCGGGCTGGTGCTGATCGACCATCACCTCCAGTGTAACGATCGCGCCTTCCTGCGCAAAAGCGATGCCGGGGCGATTGCGCCGGTCGATCACACTATGTGGCGGCAGAAAGAGAAGTTGGCCAACTTTCGGCTCGGCACCGGGGACATCCGTTCCTAAAAGCTTGCCAAGCAAAGCAGCCACTTTCGGGCCAATGCCTGAAAGTGAGCGGACGGAAGCAAAAAACGGATCGAGTACAGACGGACGCATGGTGGCGAGCATTAACTGCTTTGCTTTTCTGTGCAAGCCTTTGAAATGGTTTTTGTACTATTTTTGTTCTAACGCATCGACCCGAAAATCGGAATCGATTATTGGAGAGTACGGTGACCGGTTTCAACTCTTTAGAGCGGCCTTTGCGGGACCAATTGGGTGCACAGTGCTCTGACGGCTTAAAGGGTTCCCAGATGAGCAGCAGATGCTATATACCGGCTTCGAACTTTATAAATGGAGCGCTTGAACAATGACTGGCAGCACACTTGCGGCGGGAAATCTTGATGTAAGGCGTCGCAAGCTTCTGTTTCGCGCCTGGCACCGTGGTATGCGCGAGATGGATCTGATCCTTGGGCAATATGCGGATCAATATCTCGCTGGCTTCACCGATGCTCAACTTGATGAGTTTGAGCAGATTCTTGAAGTGCTCGACCGTGATCTTCTGAAATGGGTGACAGGCGAAAGCCCGACACCTGAAGAACATGATACGCCCCTGTTCCGCGATATTATCGATTTCCGCGACCGCATCGAATTCTGAGAATAAGTCCCCATGCCCGTATTCAGCAAACTCGGTCTTAAAACCAGTCCAGGCGTTAAAAGCAGCAAGCATATCGTTATCGACGGCGTCGCCGATGGTTTCGAAGCGTTTTGCCTTGCGCGTCTGGTCGAGGAGATCGGTGAACGCGGTCCCGTCATGTATATTGTCCGCGATGGCCAGCGCATTGCCGATCTGGAACAGGTACTGAATTTCGTTTCGCCTGATCTGCCGGTTCTGCATCTACCGGCGTGGGACTGTCTTCCCTATGATCGCGTATCGCCGGGGGCTGATGCCAGCGCGCGCAGGCTTGCGGCACTTGCCGCTTTGGCGTCCTTGAAAAAATCGCCGCATCCAGCAGTCATCATCACAACGGCGAATGCCATTCTGCAAAAGCTGCCGCCACAGGCCGCGATCGCCGAGCAGGTGATTTCAGCGCGTCCCGGCAATCAACTCAACATGAACGATCTGGGTGCACGGCTGGAACGCAACGGTTTTGAGCGTGTCTCGACTGTGCGTGACATTGGCGAATATGCTGTGCGCGGTGGCATTCTTGATCTTTTTGCACCAGGTTCAGAGGAGCCTCTGCGGCTCGATTTCTTTGGCGACACGCTCGAAACAATCCGCGCGTTCGATCCGGCATCGCAGCGCACCACAGGCGCGCGCAAGGAATTCGTGCTTCAGCCTATGAGCGAAATTTCGCTCTCGCCGGATATGATTAGCCGTTTCCGCAAGAATTACGTGGCCATGTTCGGCGCGCCGCAGCGCGACGATGCACTTTATCAGGCAATCAGTGAAGGGCGACGCTTTGCGGGCATGGAACACTGGCTGCCGCTTTTCTACGACAACCTTGAAACTGTGTTCGACCACGCGGGCGATATGCCAGTGGTATTCGATCATCTGGTGCATGAGGCGCTGACAGAACGCCATACAATGGTGGTCGATCATTACGAGGCACGCCTGCGACAGGCCGAAGGTAAAGAGCCGGGCAGCGATGCTATTCCTTATAAGCCGGTTAAGCCGGAAACGCTTTATCTGACGCCACGGGAAGTTGAAGCGTTTGCCGCGTTGGTCGGCCTGCGTATCGATCTGACGCCATTTGGTACACCAGAAGTCTCTGGCCGTTCGATCATTCATGCTGATGTGCACAAGGGCCGCAACTTTGCTGAAGAACGTGCTGCAACCGATGTGAACCTTTTTGAAGCGGTGGTGAAATACATCGCCGATTTGCGCGTCGCGGGCAAAAAGGTGCTGGTGGCGGCGTGGTCCGAAGGTTCGCTCGACCGTCTGCTGCAGGTGCTGGATGAGCACGGACTTGAGAAAATCGAAACCGTTGATCGCCTTTCGATGGTCAAAGCACTCTCGCGTGACAAGATTACAGCGGCGGTTCTTGCCGTTGAGAGCGGCTTTGATGCGGGCGATCTGGTCGTCGTTGCCGAGCAGGATATTCTCGGTGATCGCCTTGTGCGCCGCACCAAGCGCCGCAAACGCGATCAGGATTTCATTTCTGAAGTAGCATCGCTCTCAGCTGGTGATATCGTCGTCCACGTCGATCATGGTATCGGCCGGTTTATTGGCCTCAAGACAATCACGGCGGCGGGGGCGCCACATGACTGTCTGGAGATTCATTATGCAGGCGATGATCGTCTGTTTCTGCCGGTCGAAAATATCGAGTTGCTTTCACGCTTTGGGTCGGAAGGGTCTGAAGCTGTTCTGGATAAGCTTGGTGGTGGCGCATGGCAGATGCGCAAAGCGAAGCTCAAGAAGCGCTTGCTGGAGATTGCGGGGCATCTGATCCAGATTGCCGCTGAACGCCAGATGCGTGGCGCGCCATCCATGACGCCACCCGACGGACTTTATGCTGAATTTGCAGCGCGCTTTCCTTATGATGAAACCGAAGACCAGCAGCGTGCAATCGATGCCATTGCCGATGACCTTGCGGCAGGCAAGCCAATGGATCGTCTCATCTGCGGTGATGTTGGTTTCGGCAAGACAGAAGTAGCATTGCGTGCAGCCTTTGTTGCAGCGCTAAGCGGGTTTCAGGTGGCGGTGGTCGTACCGACCACGCTTCTGTCACGTCAGCACTTCAAGACTTTTTCCGCACGTTTCCACGGCCTGCCAGTCAATGTAGCCCATGCCTCGCGGCTTGTTGGCGCAAAAGAACTTGCCGCCACCAAAAAGGGCCTCGAAGACGGCACTGTCGATATCGTCGTTGGGACGCACGCTCTGCTTGGCAATTCTATCAAGATCAAGAATCTTGGCCTGCTTATCATCGATGAGGAGCAGCATTTTGGCGTCAAGCACAAGGAACGGCTCAAGGAGCTGAAGTCAGACATTCATGTGCTGACGCTGTCAGCAACACCGATCCCGCGTACATTGCAGCTCGCTTTGACGGGCGTGCGCGAGCTGTCGCTTATCACGACGCCTCCTGTTGATCGTATGGCTGTGCGCACTTTCGTCTCGCCATTTGATCCACTTGTGATCCGCGAAACGTTGCTGCGCGAACGCTATCGCGGCGGTCAGAGCTTCTATGTTTGTCCACGCATTGCCGATCTCACCGAAATTGAGGAGTTCCTCAAGGAACATGTTCCCGAGCTGAAAGTTGCTGTGGCTCATGGTCAGATGGCACCAGGTATGCTTGATGACATTATGAATGCCTTCTACGACGGCCAATATGATGTGCTTTTGTCCACGACCATCGTGGAATCGGGCCTCGATATTCCGACGGCCAATACCATGATTGTGCATCGCGCGGATATGTTCGGTCTGTCGCAGCTT
Organism: Brucella sp. HL-2; assembly: GCF_025846885.2. NCBI lineage: Bacteria > Pseudomonadati > Pseudomonadota > Alphaproteobacteria > Hyphomicrobiales > Brucellaceae > Brucella > Brucella sp. HL-2. Next base: position 6,818 of record NZ_JAOYTK010000002.1, read on the forward strand.
TATCAGTTGCGCGGACGTGTTGGACGCTCCAAGCAGCGTGCCTTTGCGCTCTTTACACTTCCTGCCGGACGCACATTGACGGCCACTGCCGAGCGTCGCCTCAAGGTTCTACAGTCGCTCGATACACTCGGTGCAGGCTTCCAGCTCGCAAGTCACGACATGGATATTCGCGGTGCAGGCAATCTGCTAGGCGAAGAGCAGTCGGGTCACATCAAGGAAGTGGGCTTTGAGCTTTACCAGCAGATGCTGGAAGAGGCTGTTGCCACCCTCAAGGGCACAATTGAGGTCGAAGACAGCCAGTGGTCGCCACAGATTGCGATTGGTACGGCTGTTATGATCCCGGAAGCTTATGTGCCGGATCTGCAGTTGCGTCTAGGACTTTATCGCCGTCTCGCCGATCTGGCTGAGCCACAGGATATCGATGCCTTCGGCGCAGAACTGATCGACCGCTTCGGCCCGATGCCGGAAGAAGTGCAGCATTTGCTCAAGATCGTCTATATCAAGGCTCTGTGCCGCCGCGCCAATGTCGAAAAACTCGATGCCGGTCCAAAGGGCGTGGTTATCCAATTCCGCAACGCAACCTTTGCAAACCCAGTTGGTCTCGTGAAGATGATCGGGGAACAGGGATCAATGGCCAAGATCAGACCAGATCAGAGTATCGTTTTCATCCGCGACTGGGCAACACCAGAAAAGCGGCTTAACGGCTCGGCAGTTATCATGACTCAGCTTGCAAAAATCGCTACTGGTGGCTGAGGCACACAGAGATTAAACACTGAGGGTTCGGAGTCGCCTGTTGGTTCCGAAGTTTAAAACGGAGAGAACTTTGATGTTTAAGAATGCTTTGCGCATTTCCTGCACTGCTGCTGCATTTGTTTTGGCTTCCCAATCGGCTTTCGCTCTGACCACGCTCAACTGCAAGGTTGAAGGTATTGAGAATTTTGTCACGCGTTTCAGCCACAACATTGTAATTCAGGAAGCTCAGACCGCAAAGACAGTCATCTTTGAAGGCCTCGATATGGAAGCTGATCCAGAGCCAAAGAAGACAAGCAAGGAAGTTCCACTCGCTGATGTCGAATGGCCGGTGATGCCAGATATGGCAACCCTGGATCGGCAGAAGCTTCAGGCTGAATACAAAGATGCCGCCAATGGCAATAAGGTCGTTGTCATCAAGGGCACGGATGGCGGCGAGTATATGGAATACGAATTTGCCAAGCAGCCATGCTGGACTCTGGTTCGCGTGTCTGATCAGAGCATGTAAGCATTCTATTGATATTCAAACAAAAAGCCCGTGCTCCATCTGGACGCACGGGCTTTTTGTTTGATGTGCTTTATCGTCAGCGATCTTCGGCAATACCCGGTTCAAATCCTTCGGCCGTCTGTTGAATAGCTTCAGCAAGTACAGCGGCTGACTGCGCGCCCATGACGGCATATTTCTGATCGATAATGAAGCACGGCACCCCGCGGACACCGATGCGATTGGCGGTGTCAATTTCCTCGCGGATCGTATCCGTGTCAGCATTGCTTTGCAGAAGCCGGGCGACAATTGGTGCTTCCATGCCAATGCTGGCTGCAGCATCAACAAGCACGTCGTGATCGCCAATATCCTGTCCCTGCTCGAAATAGAGTGAGAACAGGGTGCCGACGAGCTTATCCTGCTTGCCAAGACCAGCTTGTGCTGCCCAATGGATCAGGCGATGTGCATCAAGCGTGTTCGGCGCACGTGTGATAGCCTCAAAATCGAAGACAATATCATTCTCTTCGCCCAGCTCGGTGAGTTGTTTGTGAATATCGTCAATCTTTGATCCGGTGCCGAATTTTTCGCGCATATAAGCCTGACGATCCTTGCCTTGTGCTGGCAAAGATGGGTCGAGCTGATAGGGGCGCCAGCGGACCTCGGCGTCGACTTCAGGCGCCAGAGCAAGGGCCTGTTCAAGTCTTTTACGGCCAAGGAAGCACCATGGGCAGACGACATCTGAAACAACATCGATGGTGATTTTTCTTGCTGTCATAAAGGTGCTCCGTTCAGCGAGCAGGAGATGTGTTCTCCTGCTCGCTTATCTCTATAGTTCTAAAATGTAGGGTGAATTACGGCCTTATCAACTGAAGCTATTTGGCAACCTGCCACCATGTTGGGAGCTGATAACCATACAGCGATGTCTTCTCAGGATGTCCGATCCGATCCCAGCGCGCAACCCACTGATAAGGCAGGTAATAGAGCGGGATATAGTAGTCTCCGGATATGAGAATGCGGTCGAGCGCGCGTACAGCGCTCACGAAATCCTCACGTTTGCGTGCTGCAAGCATCGCTTCGATCATGGCATCAACCGCCGGATCGGCGACGCCAGGATAATTGAAGCTCCCCTGGGCTTCGCGCGATGCTGAGCCCCAGCGCTGCCATTGTTCGTTGCCCGGCGACAGCGAGCCGGTCAGGGCGCCGAGGATCATATCATAGTCGAAGGTTTGCAGGCGTTGCTGATATTGTGCATCGTCAGCGCTGCGAATTTCGGCATCGATACCAAGGCGTCCAAGATTGCGCTTATAGGCAAGCGCTACTTTTTCCTCGTCCGGCGAGCGCGTCATGATCTCAAATTGTAATGGCTTGCCGGATGGATCGATCGCTTTGCCGTGTTCGAAAGAGAAGCCAGCCTCAATCAGAAGCTCATAGGCTGTCTTTGCTGGCCCACGATCATGACCACTTCCGTCTGTGATCGACGGGTGCCAGGACCCGTCCAGAACGTCCTTGCGAACCGCATCAGGGAACGGTGCCAGCAACTCACGTTCGCGCGCGCTTGCGGGCTTGCCTACGGATGATAGCTCAGAGCCTTCCCAGAAGCTTTGCAGGCGGTTGTACTGATCGGCAAAGAGATTGCGATTGGCCCATTCAAAATCAAACAGCAGCCCAAGCGCCTGTCTCACGCGGCGATCTTCGAAAACCGGGCGGCGTGTGTTGAAGACAAAGCCCAGCATGTTTGCTGGAGTGCCTTTTTCGAAGTTTTCTTTGATGACCTTTCCTTGTATCACTGCCGGGAAATTATAGGATTTTTCCCAGCGTGTTGGATTGCCTTCAAGAAACACATCAAGCAGTCCTTTCTTGAAGGACTCAAACAAGGCCGTTTCGTTGCGATAATATTCGATGCTCAGGGTTTCGAAATTATCGAACCCGCGTCGGGCGGGTAGGTCCTTACCCCAATAGTCAGGGTTCAGTTTATAGATGATCCGCTGACCTGGCTGTATGCCGGATACAGTGTAAGGACCGCTGCCGACCGGCGCTTTAAGCGTCGAATTGCCGAAAGTCGCGGGGTCAATTGCATGCTTGGGAAGCACCGGCATGGTTGCTGCAATCAGCAGAGGAAATTCACGGTCTGACTTGTCATTGAAAACAAAGCGCACCGAGCGCTCGCCTGTCTTCTCGATTTTTTCAATCCGGCTCATACGGTTGTTATAGGGTGGGCGACCTTTCTCGGTCAGAATCTCATAGGTGAAGATGACATCATCCACAGTGACCGGCTTACCGTCAGACCACTTGGCTTTTGGATTAAGCGTAAAATCTACCCATTTGCGTTCTGGATCGATTGCAACTTTTTCGGCTAACAGTCCGTAAAGGGTAAACGGCTCGTCCCGTGAGCGCTGCATGAGCGTTTCATAGAGCAGATTGCCGAAGTCTAGATCGCCGAACAAACCGCGGGCGGTCGTGCGCATGCTTTTGAGCACGAACGGATTGAGACTATCGAATGTACCAACGACTCCCATTTTAAGCGCGCCACCTTTGGGCGCTTTCGGGTTCGCATAAGGAAAATGCGTGAAGTCAGCGGGCAGGGCCACATCGCCATGCATTGAAAGCGCATAATTTGGCGATGCGTTATCTTCTGCCCATGCTGGAGCAATACCTGCAAAGAAGCCGAGCAGGCTTGCTAAAGCTGTGTTGCGGAAAAGAGCAAACAATCCAGTCAACTTTCTCGCGTCCCCGTTCAACTTAATAGGTCCATTGTAAATAAGTGTGAGTTTAGTATCGATTCGTGTGGCGAAATTAGCATGAACCTTGCGTTTGTGCGGATTAAGAGCGTGTCTGGCGCGTGACAGTGCTGATTAAAACAAAAAATATGGCGTATTTTGCTGTCTGAATGCAGTCGACCATCTGGATTCATATCAGAAGTCGTTGTAACACGGCCCTCGGATTGGGACGATAAGTTCCGGAGGTCACGCTGTTGCCGCATTTTCAAATCAGTGACGGTCTATCGCTGACTCAAACCAGAGACGGAAGATCAAAGCCTTGAAAGGAAATTGTTGATCATGACCAGCACGAAGACAATCGCTGCCGCATCTGCATTTGCTGGCGCGTTCGCCTTGCTTGCCTCTGCGACGATGCCTGCAGCCGCACAGCAGCAGCCGCCACAGGGCTGGTTCAAGGTTTGCTCGAAGCAGGAAGATAACGACATCTGCAACACGCAGAATATTATCACGGCTGACTCCGGCCAGCTGCTAACCGCTGTCAACCTCATCGAAATCAAGGGCAAGATCAATCGTAAGATTTTTCAGGTCACTGTTCCGATTGGCCGCTTGATCCCGGCTGGCGTTGGTTTGCAGATCGACAACAACAAGCCAACCAAGCTTGAATACGGCATCTGCTTCCCAGATCGCTGCATTGCGGAAGCTCCGCTTTCCGATGATCTGATCAATGCTCTCAAGAAGGGCAGCAAGGTAACTCTGACTTCGGTCAACTACCAGAACAAGCAGAACCCGATTCCAGTCGCACTGACCGGCTTCTCAGCAGCTCTTACGGGTCCAGGCCTGAAGCAGTCTGAACTTGAAGAACGTCAGAAGGAACTTCAGGACGCTGTTGCAAAGCGCCAGAAGGAATTCGAAGAAAAGATGAAGGCTGAACAGGCCAAGGCAAAGGGTGCAGCTAACTAAGCTGTTCTGATGTCATGAAACAAAAAGGGCGCTTCAAAGCGCCCTTTTTGTTGTGCCTTCTAATCAGAAATGACCAGAAAAGTTCAGTTTGCGTGCAGTTTCACGCGATATGATCCGTTTTCCAGACGCTCAAACATATCGTTGAGCTGCGGATGGCGAAGCGGCTCATCGCTTAAATCCGGGACAAGATTCTGTTCCGAAACATAGGCCACATATTCCGAATCTGAATTTTCAGCCAGCAAATGATAGAAGGGCTGATCGCGACGCGGACGCCCTTCTTCGGGAATGGATTCATACCATTCTTCCGTATTGGCGAATTCCGGATCGACATCGAAAATGATTCCGCGGAACGGAAACAGTCGATGCTTGACCACCTGTCCGATCTGAAACTTAGCGTGTTTTATCTGTGCCATACTCATAAGACATATGTAGTTCACCGCGCGCCGAAATAAAGCTGCGGGAGGTTTCAGGTTCGTTTATTGGGGCGTTTTATTGCTTTGGTGAAGTTTTCCCGGGTTCGCCCAAGCTTGGAAGCTTGGGCATAAACTGCGAAAAACCACTGCCGGGACGCAAACCCTCGCGCATGAAGAATGCTCTGAGCGGTGCAAAAGAACGCAGCATTTCAAGTCCCACGCCGCGTGCAATCTGTGCTGGCAGCATTGGTGACAGGAGCGACCGGTTCAGAGCATCAACAGACCCTGTACGCGCCAGAATGTCTGGGCGACGACCACGATCATAAGCGCGCGTGACACGATCAGAACCCGGATCTGATGGATCACTCGCGATGGCCTTTACAAGCGTTTCCACATCGCGCGTCCCAAGATTAAGGCCCTGCGCACCGATTGGCGGAAACACGTGAGCAGCTTCGCCTATCAGCACAGTGCGCTTGGCGGCAAAAGCATGTGGAACCAGACCAGACAGTGGCCATGCCTGCGGACGGACGTCCAGAGTAACCTTGCCGAGCATGGACTGCATCATCTCTTCGATGCGCTGACCAAGTGTTTCATCATCAAGTGCGAGCAGCGTTTCTGCACGTCCTGGATTGACCACCCAGACGAGGCTGGATCGTTTACCCTTTAACGGAACCTGTGTGAACGGGCCTTCCTCGGTATGGAATTCGGTCGAGATGTTTTCATGGTCGACCGTATGACTGAACGAAAGCACGACAGCTGTTTGCGGATAGCTCCAACGGCGCGTACGAATGCCTGCAGCCTCACGTGCACTTGAGTTGCGGCCATCAGCGGCAACAACAAGGCGCGTATGGAGTGTATCGCCGCCTGCAAGCGTGATTGTCACGTGGTCATCGTTGTTGCGATATTCGATTGCCGGAAGCGTGATGCGTTCAATCGCACTGTTTTTCTCAACCGCCTCCGCAAGCTTCTGATTGAGTGTTGCGTTTGGAATGTTATAGCCAAAAGCCACTTCGTCGATCTCGCCGGCCCGAAATGTAACAGCTGGGCTGCGAATGAGGCGACGCGTTGCATCAACAATGCGCATGGAGGCGAGAGGGGCTGCTTCCGGAGCAATGTCGTTCCAAACGCCAATCTCATCGAGAAAGCGAATTGCAGGCATCATGAGTGCGGTCGTGCGGCGGTCGCCCTTGTCGGTTTCGGGGCCGAGCAATGATGTCCGATAGCCTTTTGCGCTCAAAGCAAGTGCTGCCATCATCCCGGCTGGTCCACCGCCACTGATGACGATCTCGGTAAGGGGCTTCTCGACAACCACGTCATTCATCGTATTCTATCCTTCGCCAAAATGCTGGCCGAAAGCGATTCTTATTCGTTCTGTTTCAGCCGCACTTAACCGCAAATAGGCTGAAAAGGCCAATGTCGCGTTAATTAAAACCTAATCTTTGGTGGAATGAGGGCGGTTTTGTCTCATGACTTACTTGCTCTTTTCACCTTATTCGGGGAAAGCTTTATGCAAGATCACGGCTTTTTGGCTTAGAGCCTCAGAGTCATATTGGCTGACCCGCACCCGGCAGGATGAATGCTGGAAGATTGAGGGTAGCCTTCAAGAGAAATGGCGAACGGCGTGAAAACCAGACTGACCGGAAAACTCAAAGCCAAGAAAGTGACCGCGCCGCAGGCGAAGGCATTTTCCGTGCATCTGCTCACCGCGTCGGGATCGTTTCTGGCGTTTTTGTCTATCGTCGCGGCAAGCGATGGCCGCTACACCGCAATGTGGTGGTGGTTGGGTCTGGCTCTGTTTGTTGATGGTATTGATGGCCCGATCGCGCGCAAGCTCGAAGTCAAATACGTGCTACCCAACTGGTCTGGTGAGTTGCTCGATAACATCATCGACTATGTGACTTACGTGCTGATACCGGCCTTCGCACTTTACCAAAGCGGGTTTATGGGGACGAACCTGTCCTTCATATCGGGCGCAATCATCGTGGTTTCGAGCGCCATTTATTACGCCGATACGGGCATGAAGACGAAAGAGAACTTCTTTAAAGGCTTCCCCGTTGTCTGGAATATGGTGGTGTTCACGCTCTTCATCGTCAGACCCGGCGAATGGGAAGCCTTCGCCATCGTCGTTGCTTCAGCGATCCTCTCATTCCTGCCTATCAGCTTCCTACATCCGGTGCGCGTGGTGCGTCTGCGTCCGCTGAACCTGACCGTCTTCTTGCTGTGGTGCGCTTTCGGTGCCGCAGGCCTGTACTACACACTTGATGCGCCGCTCTGGGTGCGTGTCGGTATCACCGTGACCGGGCTTTATATCTACTTCATCGGTGCCATCATGCAATTTTTCCCCAATCTTGGCCGGACTGCTGCGGTGATTGCCGCTGAGGCTGCGACTGCTGCAGCATCGGCCCAAAAATCGGAATCGATTTTTGGAAAGCACGATACGTAGATTCAATAGTTCAAAGTGTCCTTATGTAGCGCCCAAGAGGCGCAGGACGCTCTAGGAAAACAACGACTGGAGAAGCATCGTGATCAATGCAATTCGCGTCCATCAGACTGGTGGCCCTGACGTTCTGCAATATGAACAGATTGAAATTGGTGCGCCGGGTCCGGGTGAAGCGAAAGTGCGCCACGAGGCGATTGGCCTGAATTTCATCGATGTCTATTTTCGGACTGGGCTTTACAAGGCGGCTCAGATGCCGTTCATCCCCGGTAATGAAGGCGCAGGCACTGTCGTTGCTGTGGGTTCTGGCGTCGATAGTATCAAGGTTGGTGATCGCGTTGCTTATGCGGCGACACCAGGTTCTTATGCCGATGAGCGTATTCTTCCAGCTGATCGTTTGCTGAAAGTGCCGGAAACGATTGAGCTGAAGTCGGCCGCTGCGATGATGCTCAAGGGCATGACTGCGCAATACCTTCTGCGTCAGACCTTCGTCGTCAAACCCGGCCACACGATCCTGTTTCATGCGGCTGCAGGCGGCGTTGGGCTTATTGCAGGCCAGTGGGCCAAGCATCTTGGTGCGACTGTCATCGGAACGGCAGGTTCAGAAGACAAGGTCGCGCTTGCCAAGGCTCACGGCTATGACCATATGATCAACTATCGCACGGAAAACTTCGTCGAACGCGTCAAGGAACTGACCGGCGGCGAAGGTGTGGACGTCGTCTATGACTCGGTTGGGCGCGACACCTATATGGGCTCGCTCGATGTGTTGAAGCCGCTTGGCATGTTCGCCTGCTTCGGCCAGTCTTCTGGAACAATCCCGCCATTTGATTTGAACATTCTTGCGCAGAAGGGATCGCTTTTTGCGACCCGTCCTACATTGTTCAACTATGTGGCGAAGCGCCCTGATCTGGAGAGAACTGCAAACGATCTTTTCGACGTTGTAGCAAACGGTGCAGTTAAGATAGAAATCAATCAGTCTTACGCGCTCAATGATGTGCGTAAAGCGCATGAAGATTTGGAAGCGCGCAAGACGACGGGCGCGAGTATTCTGCTCCCATAAGGATATCGAATTGTGCTTCGGCAATATCGGCGGTGTGCATATGTCCTCCGCCGATTTCTTTTTGGCTTTTCAATTGCGGTCTTGCTGGATAAGGTCGTAAAAAAATAACCTCGGGGAACAATGTCAGCGCCTTTATCCGACCGGCCTCTTTTAGATGTCCGCCGGCTCACCAAAGTATTTGGTCAACTCAGAGCCTGCGACGCGGTAGATCTCGTCATTGCAGAGGGGGAAATCCACGCGCTTCTGGGCGAAAATGGTGCTGGGAAATCCACCTTCGTTAAAATGCTATTCGGTGCGCTACAGCCGCTGGAGGGCGAAATCGTCTGGAAGGGCGAACGCGTTACGATCACCCAGCCCGCCACAGCAAGAAAGCTGGGCATCGGTATGGTTTTCCAGCATTTCTCTCTATTTGACTCGCTGACTGCTGCCGAGAATATTGCATTGTCACTTGACGGTTCATTGCCGCTTCCTGAAGTGGCGAAACGTGCGCGCGAGATCGGAAAAGCATATGGCCTGCCTATTGATCCGCAGGCGCATGTTGGCGATCTTTCGGTGGGTGAGCGTCAGCGTATCGAGATTGTGCGTTGTCTCCTGCAAGAGCCGGATCTGATCATTCTCGATGAGCCAACATCGGTGCTGACACCACAGGAAGCAGATCGGCTGTTTGAGACGCTGGAGCGCCTGAAATCAGAAGGCAAGTCGATCCTTTATATCAGCCATCGGCTTGAAGAGGTGAAGCGGCTTTGTGATCGCGCAACCGTGCTCCGTCATGGCAAGGTGATCGCTCATTGCGACCCGCGAGAGCAAACGGCGGCATCGCTTGCACGCATGATGGTTGGCAATGACATCAAGGTCGTAGCCCGCAAACCGATTGATGTAGCTGAAACCACGGCTACACCATTGTTTGAAATTAAAAACCTGTCTCAGGCACCGCGCGGCCCCTTTTCGACGGCTCTCGACAATATCTCGCTTTCGGTAAAAGCAGGTGAGGTTGTCGGTATCGCGGGAGTGGCGGGCAACGGGCAGGGCGAGTTTTTTGAAGCTGTATCCGGCGAGTTTCTTCAATCATCAGCGTCAGCCGTGCGTATTCGGGGCAAAGATGCAGGTAAACTCGGCATCAGCGAAAGGCGTTTGATGGGTGCAGCCTTTGTCCCCGAAGAACGACTTGGTCACGGTGCAGTGCCATCCCTGCCGTTGACGGATAATCTCTTCCTGTCGCGCTATAAAACTGACGCGAAAACGTTTTTGCGCGGTGGTAAACTGAAGCTGATTGCCGAAAGCGCGCTGCGTTCCGCTGCAAAGCGCATTATTGAGACGATGGATGTTCGCAAGAGCGCTGAAAACCCACCGGCCTCTGCATTGTCTGGTGGCAATCTCCAGAAGTTCATCATCGGTCGTGAACTTGATCGCGCTCCATCTGTCATGGTTGTGAACCAGCCGACATGGGGCGTGGATGCCGGGGCTGCTGCGCATATCCGTCAGGCACTGCTCGATCTGGCGCGCTCCGGCTCTGCCGTTCTTGTCATCAGCCAGGATCTCGATGAACTGCTTGAAATTAGCGACCGTATTGCTGTCATGAATCATGGCGCGCTTTCTGATCCCATGCCCATCGCTGAAGTGACGCTGGAAAAGATCGGCCTTCTCATGGGCGGGGTATCCGGCACGGATCAGGCAGGGGCAGCATAATGCGTATAGAACTGGTCAAACGGCCTCAGCCTTCAAAAATTTTTAGCGCAGTATCGCCTTTGCTGGCGCTGGCGCTCACGATGGTGTTCGGCGGTCTCGCCTTTGCACTGATGGGCAAAGACCCGTTTCAGGCGCTTTATGTCTTCTTTGTCGAGCCATTGCTTGATGTGTGGTCATGGCACGAGTTGCTGGTCAAGGCGACACCACTTATCTTGATTGCTGTTGGCCTTTGCGTGTGCTTCCTTTCCAATAACTGGAATATCGGCGCCGAAGGTCAGTTCATTATCGGTGCGATCACCGGCTCCGTTTTGCCAGTCATGTTTCCAGAATTGCAGCTTTGGATCGTTCTTCCGCTGATGATGCTGATGGGTATGGCGGGCGGTGCCGCATATGCATCCATTCCGGCGCTGCTCAAAGTTCGTTTCAACACCAATGAAATTCTGACCAGCCTCATGCTGGTCTACGTCGCGCAGCTGTTCCTTGACTGGCTGGTGCGCGGACCATGGCGCAATCCTGAAGGCTACAACTTCCCGGAAACACGCCAGTTCAATCCAAGTGCCGTTTTGCCGGAAATCTGGAGCGCATCGGGTCGCGCCCATTGGGGCTTCATATTTGCAATCGTTGCTGCTGTTGCAGTGTGGTTCCTTCTGGCCAAAACGCTGAAAGGCTTTGAGGTCAAGGTCATCGGGCAAAGCCCGAGGGCAGGCCGGTTTGCTGGCTTCAGTTCTGGCAAGCTGGTCTTCTTTGTCTTCGCTGTTTCAGGTGCGCTCGCAGGTCTTGCCGGTATTGCGGAAACATCTGGCGCCATTGGACAGCTTCGCCCGGTCATTTCTCCTGGCTACGGCTTTACGGCAATCATCGTTGCTTTCCTTGGTCGTCTTAATCCGATCGGCGCTATCGCTGCAGGCTTTGTGCTTGCGCTGTCTTATCTGGGCGGCGAGGCCGCACAGGTTGCCATTGGCATATCGGAAAAATCAGCCCGTGTGTTTCAGGGCATGATCCTGTTCTTCGTGCTCGCCTGCGACACGCTCATCCATTATCGCATCCGCTTTGTAGCGGGCCGTTCAGCAGGGAAGGTGTGATCAATGGACCTGACACAGGCAATTCTTCTCACCATTGCAACCGCGGCAACCCCCTTGTTGATAGCGGCAATTGGTGAACTGGTCGTCGAGCGCTCTGGTGTGCTGAACCTTGGCGTCGAAGGCATGATGTTGATGGGTGCGGTTTCAGGCTTTGCCGCCGCACAATACACAGGCTCGGCCTGGCTTGGCATGCTGGCTGCTATCTTTGTAGGCAGTCTCTTTTCAGGCATTTTTGCATTTCTGACGCTCACACTTGTGACCAATCAGGTTGCGACCGGTTTAGCACTGACCATTCTTGGCATTGGTGCTTCAGCAATGCTCGGCGAAAGCTTTGTCGGTATGCCGGGTGTGCGGCTTGATGCAATCAGCATTCCATATCTCAGCGATATTCCTTATGTCGGCCGTTTCCTGTTCGGGCAGGACCCGATCTTCTACATCTCCATTCTGCTGGTTGTTGGGGTGACGTGGTTTCTGTTCCGCACGCGGGCGGGTCTGCAATTGCGTGCCATTGGTGACAGTCATGGCTCGGCCCATGCGCTCGGCGTGCATGTGGTACGCACCCGTTATCTTGCTGTGTTGTTTGGTGGCGCTTGCGCCGGGCTTGCTGGTGCACAGCTTTCGCTCGTTTATGTGCCGCAATGGGTTGAGAACATGTCGGCAGGGCGCGGCTGGATAGCGCTCGCGCTTGTCGTGTTCGCCTCATGGCGTCCGTGGCGTGTGCTGATCGGCGCTTATTTGTTTGGTGCGGTCACAATTGGCCAGCTGCACGCGCAAGCGCTTGGCTTCGGCCTGCCATCGCAGTTTTTGTCGGCCTTACCTTATATCGCGACAATCGTGGTTCTGGTTATCATCTCACGCAACAGGCGTTTGACGATGATGAACACGCCTGCATCGCTCGGCAAGCCTTTCGTGCCGGACAGGTGACAGTTTTGAACGGCATCTCGGCTCCCACGGGCAGCTGTTTTATTTTGAGGGTGAAAAAGGAGCGCAGGGAACATGAAAAAGACGTTGTTGGCAATCGCCACCGCGGCCAGCTTTATGCTTGGTGGGGCGGCACATGCAGAAGACAAGCTGAAGATCGGCTTCATCTATATCGGACCTCCAGGTGATTTCGGCTGGACATACCAGCACGACGTTGCCCGCAAGGAGATGATCGAAGCTCTCGGTGACAAGGTGGAGACGACCTTCCTCGAAAACGTGCCCGAAGGTGCGGATGCCGAACGCTCGATTGAGCGTCTGGCGCGTGCAGGCAATAAGCTGATCTTCACAACCTCTTTCGGTTACATGGACCCGACACTCAAAGTGGCGGCCAAGTTCCCGGATGTGAAGTTTGAGCACGCAACCGGCTACAAGACTGCAGACAACATGTCAGCATACAATGCGCGCTTCTATGAAGGACGCTATGTACAGGGCCAGATTGCTGCCAAGCTGTCGACCAAGGGCGTTGCAGGCTACATCGCGTCAGTCCCCGTGCCGGAAGTCGTACAGGGCATCAATGCATTCATGCTCGGCGCACAGTCGGTCAATCCAGACTTCAAGGTCAAGGTCATCTGGGTCAATTCCTGGTTTGATCCGGGCAAGGAAGCGGATGCTGCTAAAGCTCTCGTCGATCAGGGTGTAGACATTCTCACCCAGCATACGGATTCGACCGCACCGATCCAGGTTGCGCATGAGCGTGGCATCAAGGCATTCGGTCAGGCTTCGGACATGATTAAGTTCGGTCCTGAAACCCAGCTTACGGCAATCGTTGATGATTGGGGCCCATACTATATCGACCGTGCCAAGGCAGTTCTTGACGGTTCGTGGAAGACTCAGAACATCTGGTGGGGCATGAAGGAAGGCCTCGTGAAGATGGCGCCTTACACCAACATGCCTGATGACGTTAAGAAAATGGCTGAAGAAACTGAAGCCAAGATCAAGTCGGGTGAACTTAAGCCGTTCACTGGCCCGATCAAGAAGCAGGACGGCTCCGAGTGGCTCAAGGAAGGCGAACAGGCTGACGACAAGACCTTGCTCGGTCTGAACTTCTACGTTGCTGGCGTTGACGACAAGCTGCCGCAATAAGCTGTGACACATTTAAATAAAAAGGGCGCTTCAAGCGCCCTTTTTATTTGCCGAGCGCGTTTCGATCCTCGCTTCACTCCGGCTGGCATATGCTCTAAAGCGACAGTTTCATACCTTCATGACTGTCAACGAAGCCCAGCGATTTGTAGAAGCGTATGGCATCGGAACGAGATTTATCGGTTGTAAGTTGCACCAGACCGCAGTCATGTTCGCGACATTGTTCAATTGCCCATTCGATCATTTGCCTGCCGATGCCGCCGCCACGTGTGTCACTGGCGATGCGCACACTTTCGATTTGCCCGCGCCACATGCCTTTGCGCGATAGCCCCGGAATGAAGCTGAGCTGTAAGCAGCCTGTTACTTTTCCATCATGCTCGACGACGGCGAGTAATTGGTTGGGGTCGCTATATATGGCTTTAAACGCATCAGTGTAGCATCGGTTGAGCGGACTGCTGTTGTCCTCGCGTGTGGTCCCTAGCGCATCATCCGCAAGCATGGCTACAATTGCCGTAAGATCAGCCTCAATGGCTTTGCGAATGGATATGGTGGCATCGGTCATAAGAAACTTCCACAGGCTTGGATTCTGAAAAAACCAAACCTATGCGTTCGCATACCGTTACGAAAGACAAAACAAATAAAAAAGCCGGAGCAAAGCCCCGGCTTAAAGTTTTACTCAACCGAATTTATTCGGCTGCGTCGGCAGGTGCTGCGTTGAGCATGCCGTAACGTTCTTCGCCAATCTTGGCGAGCAGATCGAGCTGGGTTTCGAGGAAGTCGATGTGACCTTCTTCATCTGCCAGAAGCTCGTCAAAAAGCTGCTTGGAAACATAATCACCGAGTTCATCGCAGATTTCGCGGGACTTCTTGTAGGATGCGCGAGCGTCGTATTCGCCCTTAAGATCGCATTCCAGAACTTCCTTGACGTTCTGACCGATGCGCAGTGGCGCAACCTGCTGCAGGTTCGGATGGCCTTCAAGGAAGATGATGCGGTCGATCAACTTGTCCGCATGCTGCATTTCTTCGATGGATTCTTCACGTTCTTTCTTAGCAAGACGCGTGAACCCCCAGTCGTTGAGCAGACGATAGTGCAACCAGTACTGGTTTACTGCGCCAAGTTCGAGAAACAGTGCCTCGTTAAGCCGCTCGATGACCTTTGGTTCGCCTTTCATTCCATGAACTCCCGAATTTGTCTCGTAGAGAACGCACACGATCCATGAACAGGACCACGTTTTCGTCCATTTGGTTGTGACGAAGATGGTATTCTTCGGTCACCCTTATGATCGTTTCTACGACGTTTGGGAAGCAGCCACAGCAGCGACCGCTCTTCGACATGGCGTTATAGACGGTGCCAGGAACAATTAATCGCCAGCAATCTTCATCGAGAAGCTGTGTGACGACGATCTCAATATCTTTATCGGTAATAACGTTGCAGCTGCAGACTAGCATGAAAAGTAAACTCCAGCATCTGCAATACGCTGTGATTGTATAAAACTCACAATGCGGAGTGACACACTTTGTTCGTTGCTATTTTGATCATTAAAAATACGGCGTGTCGCGCCGATTTTTACTTCAATATTGGCAAAATACCGTGTTGAACCGAACAAAGGTTCCTCCAATCGCAGGGGTTAAAGGCCCGAACATCAAAGGTAGACTTAGGTAAGTCTTCAAAAACCCACCAATTTAAGTCAGGTTATGGCTGGGGAGGAGTGGTTCTGTCAAATTTTATGTTTTTGAAACGTTCTAAAAATCAATAACTTAGAATTATTCTAAATATGAGTTAAGCGCCCATCTTTAAACGTTAATTAGACTTTTACATAGGGTAAAACAGGGCAGTTTTTGCCCTGCTTAAAACTTATGCGCCATTTCGCCGCATGATGTGGAAAACATCGCGCGAGAGTGGCTCAAACGCCTTCAACGGCCTCGAATCCCTCGAACTGTGGTGGACCTGCATAGAGTGGCTTGTTGTTGCCAGCGTTGCGGTGAGCGTTGCGGAATTGTTCGGATTTTGTCCAAAAGACGAAATCATCACGTGTGCGCCAGACAGTGTGGGAAGAATAGAGCGTATAGCCTTCTTCCTCGTTGGTCGCACCACGCAGCAGGTTGAAGCTTTCAAAGCCGGGAAGCTCAGAAAGTTGGGAATCGCGGTTTCTCCAGACTGTTTCGAAATCGGCTTCGTTGCCGACGAGAACTTTGAAGCGATTCATTGCGATGAACATTGCTGATCCTTTTCTTTGCAAAGATGGACTGGCTACAAAATTTTCAGAACAATTGCACAGATGTTGTGCCGTGTCCTGTTGGTTTTCCGGCGAGTGCGGTGATAGGGCTCGCACTCGCCGCGTCGTATCTCGG
The DNA here is from genome assembly GCF_025846885.2 of Brucella sp. HL-2. Lineage (NCBI taxonomy): Bacteria > Pseudomonadati > Pseudomonadota > Alphaproteobacteria > Hyphomicrobiales > Brucellaceae > Brucella > Brucella sp. HL-2. The sequence goes on from NZ_JAOYTK010000002.1 coordinate 22,820, forward strand.
GATATGAAGGCCACAGCCGCGGTCAGAGATGGGTGGACTTCGTAGACACGACGATCAGTGTTCGGGAGGTTATAGCCTCCCGATATTTTTAGAACTTCTGCGTCAGCGACAGTTTGAAGTATCTACCAGCTTCCGTGTAGCGTTCTGTAACGTTTGTAACGGTGCTGATATTCATCGCGTCATAGTATCCTTTATCGAAGATATTATAGACGCCAGCCTGCAAGCGTGTACCGTTCAGCTGCTTTGGTTCCCACCAGCCCGTTAAATTTACAACGCCATAGCCAGGAAGTCTGCGCGTTGCGCTACCTGCTCTGGTTGAAATTGTCTGGTTCAAGTAGGCCGCCCCAACGACACTTGTGTCTACACCCCAAGTTTCGGTGTTATATCCAACGCCGAAAATGCCCTTGAAAGGTTGCGATGATGACAGCGCGATGTCGTCGTCAAGGTTCATTGCTTTAGAATAAGCGAGTGTCCCGTGAACATTGAAACCATTTACAAAGTTATGGTGGGCTTTGACTTCAATACCAGCAATCCGAGCCTTGTTAAGGTTGCGGAAGGTAGTCAATCCATCAGGATATTCATCCGTAGGCGTCGTTACAGTGTCGATGAAGTTATTATAACGATTTGCAAAGACTGTGATTTTACCACCAGAGTCCTGATCGCCGAACTTGGCACCAACATCAATGCCGTAACCCGTTTCAGGCTTCAGGTCGGGGTTGCCAATCGTTCCATAGCTTGCCGAAAGATAAGTTACATATAGCTGATCAATTTCTGGTGCTTTGTAAGTCGATGAGACTTGCGCGAAAAGCTCAAGACCTGGTGTGGCTTGCCAAGAGAAGCGGATTTTTGGCGATACTCGGCCGTCCGAATTATTGTCATATCCGCTGATGGAATCTGGTTCGTATTTGAACCAATCGAAACGCATACCTGGAGTGATGGCAAACGGTGTATCACCTATTTCGATACGGTCTTCTGCGAACAGGCCAAGGCGATAGGAGTCTACGTCAGGTGTGTCTGCTTGATTGATGTGCAGGAATGCGCAGGTCGGGTTTTGTAAGCCGCGAATACATGCGTCGTCGCCAGTGAATGACTGAGTGCTTTTACCGATGCTGAAATCACCGCCGACAGTCAGCGAGTGTGAAAGGGTACCAGTGTCAAAGCCGAGATTGGTATAACCGCTAGCACCGTAGCGCTCATCTTCAAGTTTGTAGTGGCGGCTGAAAGGGCCTGCGAGTGCACCTTTACGTATGGTGTCTGTGCCGTAAGATCGTGTCATCTTCTGCCAGTACACAGTCGCCCAGGCATTGTTTACAAGGCCATCGTTCTGGCTCTCATAGCGATAATCTAGTGACACACGGTCGCGATCATTTTTCCGGTTCTGGTTGTAATCGCGATTGTTGTAAGTTGTCCCGGCATCTGAATTCAGATTGGTGTCGGAATCATAACGGTTGCGTTCAGCGGTGATGCCGACAGTGTGGCCACCTTCAAGCTCTTGTCGCAGCTTGAACATAAGATTGCTGCGATCATAATCCTTGGGGTCGGCTTCGGTGCGCGCTGCGCCATACCCACCGACGTCCCCAGTTCCTCGAACTTCATGGCCGCGCTTATACGAACCTTGAAACAGGACGGATGTGTTCTGAATCTTTTGTGCGACAGCACCTGAACCGATGAAGGATCGATCGGAACCATCGTAAGTAAGTTTAGCGATACCGCCAAATGCCTTGCCCGGTGCGAGCAGATCTTCTGGCTCCAGTGTCCTCAGGGCGATGGCACCTCCCATCGCGCCAGAGCCGAGGCGACTTGCGTCGGCCCCATAAAGCACATCAAATGTGGAGAGTGCGGAAATATCATATGCATCGCTGCCGCCGCCGTTCACATCAGTACGAATGGCTGCATCGAGATATGGTATAGGAATGCCGTCGATTGTAGTGAGTACGCGATCATCCTGAAGGCCGCGAATGTTCACGCTTCCAGTGGTCGCGCTTACAGCAAGGCCCGGCTCAAGCGTATTGGATAGGTCTCTGACAGACTCGATGTCTTTTTTGCGGATTTCGTCAGCAGTTGTGACGTTTGCCAAAGGTGTGTCTGAAACCGCTCCCTTTGTTCCGCGTGTATTCTTGATAACAATAGGTTTCAGCTCGACGCCGTTGCTTTCCGTCGCTGCAGTTTGTTCCTGCGCGTATGCGTTCGACACCATTGCTAGAATTACGACTGCGAGACTGGTGCTCGCCAAAAATGACCGCTTATGTTCCCCGTTTATTGCCCGCATTGCCTAGTATCTCCTGAAGGACAAAGCAAAATTCTCACGCCCGTCTGAGGTGAGAAAGTTAAATTTCTCAATAGGTTACATCCTCCCCATCCCGAGGGGAGCGTCAGCGCTGGCTGGAAGGAGAAACCTTCGGGCTTGCTCTGGAAAAAACAAGATTTAAACTTGACTCGATTAATCCAGTAAGGCAGTGATTATTAAACATGACTTTAGATGTCAACTAATGATTTGGTCGACATTCGGTCAGTTAACAAGACGGCTCCATAACTGGCGCAGAGGCAGAAAAATGAACAGGCGTATTCACATCGACATGCAGGTGCGGTTGCCGCGGGAACGCGTCTCCAGCCGCATGCCCGAAATCCAGTCCCGCCTTGCAGCGGACGGACAAAACAAATCGCGCACTTCTGAATCTCCGCTCGAGCCGCAGCTCCAGACTTATGGCAGCCGTGAACTCTTCAACGGTTCCCGCGAAGTGGCGATAGAGCATGGCGGCTCTCTCTATCGTTTGAAGATCACCCGTCAAGGCAAGCTCATCCTGAACAAATAGGCAAACAACAGATGACGACCCAGACCAAGCCCTCCCCAGAGCAGATTCTCAAGGCACGGGCAGATAACCCGAAAATGCGCGAGCGTGATTTCGCTCAAAGTCTCGGGATATCAGAGGCCGATTTCATTGCGGCTTACACCGGTGCAGAAGCTGACAGCTCGATCTCCGCGCGCCGCATCCGTGCAGATGTGGAAACCTTGCTCAAACATGCGCCTTCGCTTGGCGAAGTCATGGCGCTGACGCGTAATGAAAGCGCTGTGCATGAAAAGATTGGCCCTTTTGAAAAGACGATATGGGGGCCGCATGCGTCCCTTACGCTTGGTAAGGAAATCGATCTCCGTATTTTCCCAAAGCATTGGGTGCATGGCTTTGCTGTAGCAAAACTTGATGGTGAACATGTTCGCCGCAGCTTGCAGTACTTTGATGCGTCAGGCGAAGCCGTTCACAAAATTCATCTTCGCCCGGCGTCCAATCTGGAAGCCTATGAGCAGATCGTTTCCGAATTGCTGCTTGACGATCAGGCTCCTGCAATTGAAACAAAGCCAATCGCTGTAAAGCCAGAAAAAGCTGACGTTTCAACAATTGATGGCGATGCATTCCATGAACGTTGGGGCTCTCTGACCGACGTTCATCAGTTTGTCGGTCTCTTGAAAGATTTTGGTGTTGATCGTCATCAGGCCGTGCATCTTGCCGGACAGGACTTTGCTTGGCGCGTTGATCTTTCGGCAGTTGAAGCCATGATGAACCACGTGGTTCAGGAACAAATTCCGATCATGTGCTTCGTTGGAAGTCGTGGTTGTATCCAGATTCACACTGGCAAGATCGCGGAGATCAAGATGATGGGCCCGTGGCTCAATGTGCTTGATCCAACGTTCCATCTGCATCTGCGAGCAGATCATATTGCTGACGCTTGGGTTGTTCGCAAGCCGACGAAAGACGGCCATGTCACTTCGCTCGAAGCTTATGACGCCAATGGCGAACTGATCATTCAGTTCTTCGGTGAGCGTCATGAAGGTGAAGTTGAACTTGCTGACTGGCGCATGATTGCCGAAAATCTCCCGCGTCTGCCTCAGTCGACGGCTGCTTAAAAAGTAGCCAAGCCTTTGTTTTGAGTGCAGTCCGGAAGTGTCTTTCATTTCCGGACCACACCCAGAACCATAGTTTTTACGCACGTCTTTGGCGGACCCTCGGTTCTTAATTTTCCGCGACGTGCTTTAGGGAAACAGCAAATGTCAATCATTTCATCCAGCATCGGGCGCTGCGCAGCTTTGGCTGTACTGGCTGCTTCAGTTGCCTTTGGCGGAATGGCAAAAGCCGATACGGTTGAGAAAATCGCCGATACATCGCGTCTCGTTTCCGTCGGCGGCGCCGTCACCGAAATTGTCTATGCGCTTGGCGCGGGCGATAGGCTCGTGGCCCGCGACCAAACCAGCACTTATCCAGAAGAAGCTAGGAAGCTTGTTGATGTCGGCTATATGCGCCGTCTTTCGCCAGAAGGTGTTCTTTCGGTCAATCCCACTGGTATCTTGATGCTTGAGGGTAGTGGCCCGCCAGAGGCGCTTGAAGTTCTGAAAAAGGCTTCGGTTCCGATGGTTGTTATTCCCGAAGAGCATACCGGCGAAAGCGTAATTGCCAAGATTGAAGCTGTCGGTAAGGCACTTGGACTTGAGGAAAAGGCCAAAGCGCTGGCAGCAGATGTATCGCGCGATCTGGAAGCTGCGCAGAAAATTTCTGCAAACCAGAACCCTCGAAAGCGTGTGCTGTTCATCATGTCGGCGCAGGAAGGGCGCATCATGGCGTCTGGTACCGGCACAGGGGCCAACGGCATCATCGTTCTTGCGGGTGGTGTGAATGCCATAGAATCCTATCAGGGGTATAAGCAGCTGACAGATGAAGCTGTCGAAAAGGCGGCGCCTGATCTGATCCTAACCATGGATATCGGCAAAGACAGTGTTCAGAAAGAAGACCTTCTGAAGAACCCGGCGCTTGCCAATTCCCCTGCCGGGCGTAGTGGGAATATTGTTCAGATGGATTCACTTTATCTGCTCGGATTTGGTCCGCGCACGGGTGCAGCCAGCCGCGAGCTATCTGAAAAGCTCTATGGCAAGCAGGCCGCAAACTAAAACTTATGTCTGCACCGGCAGGCATATCGCGGAAGCCCGCAATGAGGACATTTCAAAATGACCAGCCAAGATCGTGTGGCAAAACCCGGGGGCTTTGCCATGCGTGATCAAGCCATCAGCAAGCATGCCGGAGATCGCTCTGTACGTGCGCGTCTAGCTATTTTAATTCTTGCTGTAGTTTTGTGCCTCACAGCACTTTTCAGCCTGACAGCAGGGGCTTCGGACGCTTCTGTTTGGAGTGTTGTGCGTGCACTTGTTTTCGGCACACAGGAAAGCGCTGAAGCATTTAGGCGCGATCATCTGATCATCATGGAAATACGTTTGCCGCGTATTATCATGGGAATTTTGGTTGGCGCCGCACTTGCAGTTTCGGGAGCCGTTATGCAGGGACTGTTCCGCAATCCTCTCGCTGATCCAGGTCTTGTTGGCGTTTCTGCCGGTGCCAGTTTGGGTGCTGTGTCGATGATTGTTCTAGGCGGTACGACGCTTGCGCCGCTTTATCTTCTGCTCGGCCTTTATGCCTTGCCACTCGCCGCATTTTTTGGCGGGCTTATCACCACGCTTCTTCTTTATCGCGTGGCGACCCGGCGTGGCCGCACGTCTGTAGCAACGATGTTGCTGGCCGGTATAGCGCTTGGTGCTCTCACAGGCGCTGCCACAGGCGCGCTAGTCTATATTTCCGACGACCGCCAGTTGCGTGACCTGACTTTCTGGGGGCTTGGCTCGTTGGCCGGGGCAACATGGGGCAAGATCGGCACCGCAGGTCCGATTATTACGGTTGTTCTGGTCGCAACGCCGTTTTTGGCGCGCGGCCTTAATGCGTTAGCCTTGGGGGAGGCTGCTGCTGGCCACCTTGGTATTCCTGTTCAACGCATCAAGAACGTAGCAATTGTCACAGTGGCAGCCGCGACCGGCGCAACGGTGGCCATATCCGGTGGTATTGGCTTTATCGGTATTGTGGTTCCGCATATGCTTCGTCTGAGTATCGGGCCGGATCATCGCTATCTGTTGCCTTCGGCAGCACTTCTCGGGGCCATCATGTTGCTGCTTGCTGATGCTGTAAGCCGAACGATCGTCGCACCTGCGGAATTGCCAATCGGCATTATCACGGCCGTCTGCGGCGCTCCGTTCTTCCTCTGGATATTGCTGCGGCAGCGCGGCGTTCTTGATCTGTGAGGCACGAAATGATTGAAACCAAAAAACTCGGTGTTTCCATCGGCAGCGTACAGATCATCGAGAACATCGATTTTGTTGCACGCCCCGGTGAGGTGACAGCAATCGTCGGTCCCAACGGCTCTGGAAAAACCACTTTGTTGCGCGCACTTTCGGGCGATCTTTCCTACACAGGTTCGGCTTATCTCGACGGTGAGGATTTCGCCCGGATCAAACCATGGCGGATGGCAGCGCGTCGTGCAGTATTGCCTCAGGCCAGTGCTTTGTCTTTCCCATTCACGGTCCGCGAGATTGTGCATATTGGACTGACGGGTGGCTTTAGCGGCGTAACAGGCGCTGAACAGGAAAGGCTACCTGATCTTGCGTTGCAGAAGGTCGATCTTGCTGGCTTCAGTGGCAGGCTGTATCAGGAGCTCTCCGGCGGTGAACAGCAGCGTGTGCAACTTGCGCGCGTATTGTGCCAAGTCTGGAAGCCGGTTGTTGATGGCAAGTCACGTTATCTGTTTCTGGATGAGCCGATTTCGAGCCTCGATATCAAACATCAGATCACAGTGATGGAAATCGCGCGCGATTTTGCTGCAGCAGGCGGCGGTGTGGTTGCTATCCTTCATGATCTCAATCTGACAGCTATGTTCGCCGACAGCATTGCAGTCATGCACAAAGGCCGACTCGATGCTATCGGTACACCGCAGCACACTCTGACGGATGACCGGCTTGAACGGGTTTATGAATGTTCTTTGAGAGTGGGGGTTCCGCCAGCAAAGGGGGTTCCGTTTGTGCTGCCACAGTCGGCTTATGCTACTGCGCTATAAAAAGCTCTAACAATGAGTAAAGGCTGAGAACTTACCCAGTTCTCAGCCTTTTTGCATTTTCCGGTTGCCGCTAAACGTCAGCTGGCAACGCGTTCCACTTCAACTTCATCGATACCAAGCAGGGCGCGAACATTTGGACGAGCCTTAACCAAATCCGCAATGCTGTATTTCATCAGAACGCCGAAGAAGGCATTGAGTGCTTCACGAAGGGCTGAATTCAGGCCGCAGCTATCAACAAGCGGGCATTCAGTAGCGTCGTTTTCGAAGCACTCGGCCATGGCAAAGTTTTCTTCTGTCACGCGCACAACGTCGAACAGCGAAATATCCTTAGCCGCACGTCCGAGACGCACACCACCATTGCGGCCGCGTACTGTCTCAACCAGCTTATGCTCGACGAGAGGCTGCAAAATCTTGAAAAGAAAAAGCTCCGAAACACCATAAGCGCGGGCAATTTCCGGAACGCGGCTCAGTTTGCCGTCATTGGCGGCACAATACATAAGCATGCGAATGGCATAATTCGTCTGACGAGTAAGACGCATTGATTATTCCTTTCAGCACATACTCAAGCTTTCCACATGGTCTTTTCCATAGGAAAACTTTGCTTTTGTTACGTCACAGTCCCATCCGAAACCGGAGTTTTCAAGGGCATGTGCCAAGCGAGTGCATTCATCTCGAATCCACTTTAGAACTATTCTTAAAATATATGAAGTCTTTTATCACCTTTAAAGAGGAAAAAAGCGCTTCAATCATCACGTGATCGCGATCAGGCGTTGTCGATGATGGCTGCTCTCATTGGCAAACATCAATCCATTCAGCCGCAACAAGTTCAGCCATTTTTTGCGGTGTTATCCGCACCGCACTATTTGTGGCGCCAGCGGCTGGCACAACTTCTTTAAAACTTTTGAGCGACAAGTCACAAAAAACGGGCAGGTTACTCGGCAACCCAAACGGACACACGCCACCAACAGGATGGCTTGTCTCGTTCAAAACGCTTTCGGCATCCAACATACGTGGCTTGGTACCAAAGCGGTCCTTAAATTTACGATTATCAATCCGCGCGTCTCCACGCGTAACGATCAGAATGGTTTGATCTTTCGCTGCGAAGGAAAGTGTTTTGGCGATCTGTCCAGGCTCCACACGATGTGCTTCAGCGGCTAATGCAACCGTCGCGGTGCTGGTCGGCAATTCGATCACTTCGATTTCTGGTGCCTTGTCCGCGAAAAACGCCTTGACCGATTCCAGACTCATGAGTTCCCTTTTCTTTATGACTATTACTTTCAAGTTTAGACTTCATTAACGATGAGAGCAAGACTTTCAGCGATTTAATAGCGGATGATAGCAAGTGGCAGATTGACGCTGCTATTTGATAACGATAAAGAGGCGTTCAAGTCTGCTTCGTTCAGATGCGGAGGGGTGGCCGAGCGGTTTAAGGCACCGGTCTTGAAATTCGGTTATTGCCGTATTCCCTCGTATCCCTCCATCCTCAAAACTCCCACAACGTATGACTTTAGCTCAGCGCAAGTCCGCTTTTGTACTGCCCCGTATTTGATTTTGCTACCGAGTTGGGTAGCAAAATGGTAGCAACCGGGCTGCAACCTGTTCACTGACTGTTCTACGGGGTAGGGCTGTGGATAACTGCAACCTTCCCCTCAAATCGCAGGGTTGGAAGTTGCCGAAACGGCGGACGATCTCTACCGGAAGCGGAAATACTTCACGGCATGGGTGACGCTATGGCGAGAATGGCCAAGAAGAGGCTAAGCAACTGCAATATGGTCTTCCTTGCCGGACTACTTCTCCTTCGTCTTCCTATGTCCCGCCTTATCCATTCTGCGCACGTGCGCCGTTTCTTTAACACCTTATGCAAAAGTTTTCTCCAATCCCTCTGAAAAGGTTAGTGTAGCGGAAAGACCGGCGCAAATCGCACAACCGGACTTTCTGCTCCCAATACGTGGGACTGTTAACCTTTGAATGGTTTCATGTGGAAAACGTAAAAGTGTGAGGTTTTGTTAAGCAGTCCCGATGGCGGCGCAGGCTTCACCTGATAGTGACGGGTGCCATAGCGCTTGTCAGGGAAAGAGAAGAGAAATGCAAAGGGAAGAAATCCGCTCGCTGGGTGGTTTTGTGTGGTCGATTGCCGAGATTCTTCGGGGCGATTTCAAACAGTCGGAATACGGTAAAGTCATTCTTCCCTTCGTTGTGCTTCGCCGTCTTGATTGCATTCTTGAAGCGTCTAAAAAGCAGGTAGTCGAAACAGCCAAGAGTTTGCCCGATAACGTGGATGATGCTACCCGTGACATGATCCTGTTCGGTGCTGTTGGCGACAATGTTAAGGTTTACAACCTTTCAGCTCTCACGTTCGCCACTTTAAAAGGTCAGGACCCCGGCCAGCTTCACAAAAATCTCGTAGATTACGTCACGAAGTTTTCTGCTAACGTCCGGGATATTTTTCTCGACAAGTTTTTGTTCACCGAACAACTAAAGCGGCTGAACGATGGCGGCATTCTCTGGAACGTGTTCCAGCGCATGACAGAGATCGACCTTCACCCTGATAGCGTGACTAATATCGAAATGGGTTATCTCTTTGAGGAGCTTATTCGCCGCTTTTCGGAAATTTCTAATGAGACAGCGGGGGAGCATTTCACGCCCCGCGAAGTTATTCGTCTCATCGTGGATTTGCTGATCGCTAACGACGACACCAAGCTCACGAAACGCGGCACCATTAGACAGGTCTATGATCCAGCATGTGGAACTGGCGGGATGCTGGCGCTGACCGAGGAAGCGTTGAAGGACTTTAATCCCTCAATCCGTGTGGAATTGTTTGGGCAGGAATTGAATGGTGAATCCTTCGGAATATGCAAAGCCGACATGCTGGTGACGGGCCACGACCCCGAGCAAATCGCGTTCGGAAATACGCTTACACAGGACGCGCACAAGGACAAGCGCTTCCACTATATGTTGTGCAACCCACCTTATGGCGTGGATTGGAAGAAATACCAGGAGCCTATAAAGGAAGAGGCCAACACGCTGGGCTTTTCAGGCCGCTTCGGAGCAGGAACACCGCGCATATCGGACGGACAGCTTCTCTTCCTTCAACACATGATTTCTAAAATGCGTGATGATGAGGATGGTTCGCGTATCGGCATCGTCATGAATGGCTCCCCGCTTTTTAGTGGCGGCGCAGGCTCCGGTGAAAGCGAAATCCGCCGGTGGATGCTTGAGAATGATTGGGTGGAAGCCATCGTCGCTCTGCCAGCCGACTTGTTCTATAATACAGGCATACAAACCTATATCTGGCTGCTCACCAACCGCAAGCCTATGAACCGCCGAGGCAAAGTGCAGTTGATTGACGCGTCAGGCGAAAGATTCTGGAAGTCCATGCGCAAATCACTCGGCTCCAAACGCCGCGAGATTCCCGATGAAGCGCGGGCCGACATCGTGAGGCTCTATGAAGGTTTTCTGAATGGCGAGGCTGGCGAAGGCGACGTTGCCAAAATCTTCGACATCAAAGATTTTGGCTATCGTGAAATCCGCGTAGAACGTCCGTTACGTTTGAATTTTCAGGCGAGCGCTGGGCGCATCGCGCGCCTTCGCGTCGAAAAAACCTTCATGCGTCTTTCTGAAGACGCGCGGGAGGCAATAGAGGCTGTCTTATTCACAGTTGGCGACAAGCTCTTCACCAACCGAGACGCTTTCGAAAAAGTCTTTGCCAGGGCTTTAAAAGCCGCAAGTGTCAAAATCGGCGGCCCTGTCAGGAAGGCAATTTTCGCGGCTCTTTCCGAGCGCGACGAAAAGGCAGATATCTGCGCCGACAACCATGGAAAGCCCGAGCCCGATACTGACTTGCGCGACCATGAGCTTGTGCCGCTCAACGAGGATTGGCGCGACTATGTGGTGCGGGACGTCATCCCTTTCGCCCCCGACGCATGGGTGGACGAAAACTACCGCGACGGCCGCGACGGGGCGATTGGACGCGTTGGCTACGAGATCAACTTCAACCGCTATTTCTATCGTTACGTCCCGCCGCGTCCACTGGAAGAAATCGACAGGGAACTAAGGGCATTGGAGACGGAAATCGCAGTGCTCCTGCGAGAGGTTGTAGCATGAGCGTCTTCCCGTCCTTCGCAGAACCTCGTGACAGGCTGATCCACGAGAATGAAATTCCATCGTTGCCGCCAAGCTGGGACGTTCAGCGGTTTCGCTTTCTGTTTCGTGAAAGCAAGGAAAGAAACGGCGATCAACCGGTGGGCGATATGCTTTCAGTGTCCGAATATAACGGAGTTATTCCGCGCGAATATGACAACGAAGAGCAGCGCAGAACCGATGATGAATTAAGCAACTATCGCGTGGTGCGGAAGGGGCAGTTGGCAGTCAACACCATGTGGCTAAACCATTTAGGACTTGGCGTGTCAGAACATTTGGGCCATGTGAGCCCAGCCTACGCAGTCTACGACATTTCTCCGAAGCTGGAATGCAGGTTTGTCCATCACCTGCTGCGCTCGCAATACTATCTCAAGATATACCTAAGATACCTTTACGGCATCCGACCAAACTCCTTTCAGGTCAAGACAGATGACTGGAATTCGATTCCGATCATAGTGCCACCGTTGGCGGTTCAAAAATCCATTGCCGATTTCCTCGACCGCGAAACTGCCCGCATTGACCAGTTGATTGAGAAGAAGCAACGGTTGATTGACACGTTGGTACTTTCCCATGCGGCAGCCACGTTGCGGATTATGCGCGCTGGTTTTGAAGGCTTGGACTATGATAGCTCCTCGAATACCTTGAGCTTCTCGGGAATGGCACCGAGATGGCAGCGCCTGAAAGTGAAACACGTCGTTTCGCACATGACTTCGGGGTCCCGCGGATGGGGAGATCAAATACAAGATGATGGCGAGCTATTTCTACAAAGTGGATGTATCACAAGTAAGATGGAAGTGTCTCTTGAAGACGCACAACGTATATCGCCACAGCAGGGTGCCGAGGCCGATCGTACCCGTGTGCGCGCCAACGATGTACTCGTCTGCATTACTGGTGGACGAACAGGGGCTGTCGGCTTTATTCCAAGAGTACCAGAGACAGCATACATAAATCAGCATGTATGTCTAATTCGTCCAGATACATCGAAGATAATTCCAAAGTTCCTGGCTCAGATTTTGTACTCAGAGGTTGGGCAGTTGCAATTTCGACTAGCACAATACGGCCTGAAACAGGGCCTTGGATTTAGTGAAGTCGCAAATGTCAATATTCCGTGCCCTCCGCTAGATGCTCAACAATCAATTTGCTCACAGATCGACTTGAAAAGCCAGCTTCTGAAAAACACTGTCGAGCAGGTTGAAGCATCTATCAACCGTCTTCAAGAGTTCCGCGCGGCCCTCATCACAGCCGCTGTCACCGGCCAGATCGATTTGGCGATATGGGACAAGAAAGGGTATGCTGGCTGCCGCTTAGAGCAGATCGAGGGGGCTTTCACGTGACCACATATGCCGCCCATAGCGCTCACAAAGAACACGTTCTTCAAGACCATCTAATCTCCCAGCTTGTCTCTGAAGAAGGCTATGAAGTTCGAGATCCTAAGACGGATTACGACCGCGCCCTTGCCGTGGACAAGGCGCTTGCATTGCGTTTCGTCCGCAGTACCCAAAAAGACGAATGGGCCAAACTTGAAAGCCACTATTCGGCTTCCGCTCAGGACACATTTTTCAAACAGCTTGAAAAGTCCCTCAAAGATCGCGGGCTGCTAGACGTGCTGCGGCAAGGCATCAAGATTGTCCCCGGCATCAAATTCGCGCTTTGCTATTTCCGTCCTGCGAGTGCGCTGGAGCTGAAGCGTGTAGTCGAGTATCAGGCCAATATCCTCTCTGTTATGAAAGAGGTGGAATATAGCCAGAAGAACGGCAACAGGTTGGACGTTGTTCTGTACCTTAACGGCCTTCCAGTGGCCACGTTTGAGGCGAAAAACCTGCTTACTGGTTCCAACTTCCGTCATGCGGAAAGGCAATACCGCAAGGACCGTTCTCCCGGAGGGGAGCCGTTGCTGACTTTCAAGCGTGGTGCTTTGGTTCACTTCGCGTTGGACGAAGACAACGTATCGATGACAACGCGCCTGCAAAATGGCCGCACTCGCTTCCTGCCTTTCAACCGTGGTCGTGATGGTGGCGCTGGAAACCCTGATGTGGAAGAAGAGTTTCGCGTTGCCTATCTTTATCGTTCTGGCGATTGGGGCGAAGCGATTTTCTCCCGACCTGTATTGCTCGACATTATCGGGCGTTTCATACATTTGGATACGAGCGGAAGAGAAGAAGTTTTGCTCTTTCCTCGTTTCCAGCAGCTGGATGCTGTGCGTAAGCTAATGAGCCACGCGCAGGCGTTCGGCGCGGGTCAGAACTATCTTGTTCAGCATTCCGCAGGATCAGGTAAATCCAACACTATCGGCTGGCTTGCGCATCACGCAATCAATCTGCACGACGCGCAAGATAAGGCCGTGTTCAACACGGCGATCATTGTCACTGACCGCATCGTACTTGATCGCCAGTTGCAAAGCACCGTTTCGCAGTTCGAGCAGGTGCAGGGCATTGTGCGCAAGATCGACGGCACTTCCCGCCAGTTGAAGGAAGCTATTGCGAACGGTGTACGCATTATCGTCACCACTATCCAGAAGTTTTCGACGGACCATTTGCGGGAGATTTCCGGCCAATCAGGGCGGACCTTCGCCCTCATCGTTGACGAGGCCCATAGCAGCCAGTCTGGCGCAACCGCCCAAGCTATGACCGACGCGCTGACCCGCGATGCCGATTCTAGTGATGACATCGAAGATATTATTGCCGCCTATCAAAAAGCACGCGGTCCGCAGGCGAACATCAGTTTCTTCGCCTTCACGGCGACACCGCGCAACGTGACGCTGGAGCGTTTTGGAACCAAGGGGACAGACGGCTTGCCTCATGCCTTCCATGTTTATTCTATGCGTCAGGCTATCGAGGAAGGCTTTATTCTGGATGTGCTCCAGAATTACATGACCTATAAAGCATATTACGAGCTTGAAAAGGCCGTAGAGGACGATCCGAAACTTAATGGACGCAGCGGTCAGCGCAAAGTCGCCCGCTATGCTCATCTTCACCCCACCGCTATTGGCCAAAAGGTCGAGATAATAGTTGAGCACTTCCGTCGCCATGTCGCTGGATTGCTCGACGGGCAAGCAAAAGCAATGATCGTTGCAAGCAGCCGAGACCACGCACTGCGTTATTATTTCGGTGTGCGCGACTACATTGGACAACAAGGCTATACGGATCTTCGTGCCCTTGTTGCTTTTTCAGGTGAACTTCCTTTCAACGACGAAAAATACACCGAAGCTGATCTAAATGGTTTCGCGGAAACAGAACTGCCCCGACGCTTCGATGGCTTCAAACCCGACGGGACAGCCTATCCCGAGCAATATCAAATCTTGATTGTCGCTGAAAAATACCAAACTGGGTTCGACCAGCCAAAACTCTGCGCCATGTATGTTGACCGGAAATTAGCGAATTTGCAGGCGGTCCAGACGCTTTCTCGTCTGAATCGCACGAGGCCGGGGAAAGACCAAACCTTTATTCTCGATTTCCAGAATACCATTGAGGACATACAGAACGCCTTCCGCCCCTATTTTGAGGTGACGGAGCTAGAAGCCAATTCCGACCCTAACCTTGTTTACGACCTAGAAGGGCGCCTCTTCAAATTTGGCTATCTTGATAAAGAGGAGATTGAGCGTTTCGCACAGACTTATTTCAAAGGTCCATTGGATGGTGGCGACCGTGCTCGCCTTGAAGGACTTGTTCGCCATGCTGTTCATCGTTTTGAGGTTGATGACGACGAAGGACGGCAGGAGGAGTTCCGTCAACTCTTACGCAGCTATATGCGCTTTTACAGCTTCATTTCACAGGTCATGACGCTTGAGGATACTGGCCTGGAGAAGTTATCGGCGTATGCTTCGTGGCTGTTTCGTTTATTGCCGAACCGGGAAATTCCGCCTGAAATCGAGATCACTGATGAAATGTTACGCCTCCAGAAGTTCAAGGTTGAACAGAAGGAACAGGGAAACGCTTCGCTGTCGGCAGGTGATCGCACACCGCTCAACGCGATCAGTGAATTTGGAGCAAAGCCGTACACCGAGGACGAACAGAAAGAACTTTCGGAGATCGTGAAAGCGTTCAATGAGCGTTATGGCACACAGTTCTCTGAAGCTGATATGATCAGATTCGAGGCTGTGAATACCGAAATTCTTAGCACTGACCTGTCAGAAATGCTCCGCAACAATCCGCCCGATGTCGTTTACACCGCCTTCGCCCAAGCATTCTTTCAGGGCGCTATTCGCATGTTTCAGCGCGACAATGAAATGCGCAACATCGTCCTTTCCGATGCTGATGCTCGAGACAAAGCGACGCGTCATTTCTTTAACCGGGCACTCCGGCATGTGCACGAGGCTCACGTTTCATGAATGACGTTAGTCACACGCTCGAAACTTTGGAGCAGCCCCTTTTCCGCATTATTTTACCCCCTGAAAACCTTCGGACAACGAGGCTGGAGGGGCGATCTCTGCTTCTGTAGGCCGGATTCTGGCAACTTGGCGACGTGCATCATCGCGTTGGGCACCGACTTCAGCAAGCGCGCGATCGAGTGTCCACGCTTTTTCTTCGGCCCGGCGGCGCGCCATTCATCAAACGTGAAACGCCACAAAATGGCCCCTAACTCAGCGCATCGAGTGGCTTTTCCAATTTAGCAGCCTACGCAAGAACGACTTTTGTTTCGGCACTCCGATTGAGTAAACTGGGGCCATTATCTGATCCCAGTCCAGCGGCTTTGGTGGTTCTTTGACATCGTGGTCGAGCGGTTCAAGCCCGCGTCGCGCGCGCATCCGGTTCGAAAATCGGCCAGATTGTTCATGTTCAAGCAGGATCTCAGCATATTTAGAGTCTATTTCTGACGTGCCACGAATTGCGATGCGCTCTTCAGTTCTAATCGGCCCGACCTGACCGCGTGGCGGCAGGATTTTGACCCGTTCAACTGGCGACGGGATATTGCCTTCAGACATAACAGAGACGAGCACTTCACCAATTCCCATTGAGATAATCGCATCAGATGCGTTTACCGTCTTATTCTCACGGAATGCACCAACAGTGGCTTTTACCATGCGCTGGCTTGATGGTGTGTAGGCACGGAGAGCGTGCTGAATGCGTGTGCCCAGCTGAGCTAGAACAGTTTCTGGAATGTCAGATGCAGCCTGTGAAGCGAAGAATACGCCAACACCTTTAGAACGGACCAAGCGCACAAGTCGTTCGATGCTTTCCAGAAGTGGTTTCGGGGCATCCCGAAATAACAGATGCGATTCATCGAAGAAGAAAACCAGCTTCGGCTTGTCCAGGTCACCAACTTCCGGCAATTCCCGGAATAGCTTTGTCAGAAGAAACAGCAGTAGCGTGGCATAGGCACGTGGCGCTTCAATCAGGTGCGTGGCATCCAGAAGATTGATGACACCACGCCCGGCGCTGTCATGGCGCAAGAAATCAACAATTTCAAACGGTGGCTCGCCAAAGAGCTGATCGGCATCTTGTGCTTCCAATGTAAGGATACTGCGCTGTATGGCCGATATTGAGGACGCTGTGACGTTTCCATATCGGCGGCTGACATCTTCGCGCTCTTCCAACATTGAATTCAGCGACCAGCGCAAGTCATTGAGAGTTAGCAGATAACTCTTTTCATCTTCCGCGATACGGAATGCAATCTCCAGCGCGCCGGCCTGTGTCTGGTTCAATTGCAGCATTGTCGCTAGCAACTGAGTTCCCATTTCTTGCACAGATGTACGGATCGGCGCACCCTGATTGCCGTAAATGTCCCAGAATTGAACCGGGCATGCGTCTGGGTTGAATGATCCCGTCATTTCAGCATAGCGATCAGCAATCGCACCAGGTGGTCCCTTAGCAGCTACGCCCGAAAGGTCACCTTTGATGTCAGCTGCGAATACTGGCACGCCAGCGCGAGAAAACTGCTCGATCATAGCCTGCATTGTTACCGTCTTGCCGGTGCCTGTTGCGCCAGCAATAATTCCGTGACGGTTAGCGAGCTTCAGGGGGAGCGACACCATTTCACCTGATGAATTCTGGCCGATATCAATACCCATTTTTGCTCCCCTTTATCTTTGTATTACGGATTAAAGGCCGACGGCCTTCCGTAGTGCGTCATTTATGCGACCCTGCCAGCCCTTTCCCGTAGATTTGAAACGCTCGACAACATCTGGATCAAGCCGGATCGTAACTGGTGTTTTGGTCCGCTCCAGTCGCGGTCTGCCACGAGCAGCAACTGCACGCTCGATTTTTTCGGCCATTTCTGGAAAAGCCTTTTTGAATGGCTTTGCCTGAGAAAGTTCTTCCGTCGAGAGTGGACGCTCTATTTCAGGATCAGGCCCGATCATTTCTCCAGTGGCATCATCTATCCACCAGCCATCATCGTCCTGATGTACGCTACCGGCGGCGATAAGGGCTTTCATCTCCCTATCGTAGGCTTCCCAGCGACGGTGCAGTTCTGCATCGTCTTCAGGTGCATCACCCAAATCTTTGGTTATGAAACTCGGCCAACGTCTAGCCATTGAGCAAGCTCCTTTCATTCTTACGCGCCGCGCGCATCGAAATAACTGATAGTGCTTCCGTGCCCAGCGCAACATAAATCACGACAACAGTGCCATCTTCCAGCCGACCGATTGCCATGGATCGACCATCCTTTGCAGGGACGTTTACGGCAGACAGAAAGAACTCAAATGTAAGCTTGGCGAAATCCAAGCCGTGTTTGGAAATATTGCTCTGTCGCTTTGGCTCATCCCATACAATCTTCATATATTGTATGTACACGAATTCACCTTATTAGGCAATGATTTTCGTACATACAAATAATAATTTTGCGAACCAGTTCAGGCATTAAAAGACACGCAAAATTGGGTACGAGAATTCCGCAATCGACAGAGTGGGCGCTCACCTTCTTTGATGACGGCGCGTAATCTTCTGGCGGTGGTGCTGGGGTACGATTAACGGAGGGGCAGAGTTCGGAAGAGTAGGGTACGGGCGGATAAGCGTCAAAGCCGAATCTTGTAGTGATGGGTGTCGTTAATCAAAATGGAGACAAACATATGACTGCGATACCCACGCTTCTTTCAATAGACGAGGTTTGCAAAGCCATCAGCATCGGGAAATCAACTGTCTACAAATGGATGGACGAGCAGAAGTTCCCACGCCCTTTAAGGTTAAGCCCAACCTGTGTACGCTGGCGAGAGCACGACGTCGCCAACTGGTTACAGGAAATCGAGGCTCCGGGCGGGAATAGTGAGCAGCCCCTCCCGAAACAGGAGATGCCCCGCCGCACGGTTGTCGTGCCAATGCCAATACGCACGGTTGATGCTGAAGCATTACAGGCGCAGGTAGGGCTTGCAATCGAGAATGCTGGCGGTGTCACTCTGCTTGCTCATGCGCTGGGCATTAAACATACAGCCCTTTATGGGTGGAAACGGATTCCTGCCGAACGTGTTTTAGATGTGGAGGCTTTAACGGGCATTCCTTGTTGCGAGCTTCGCCCAGATATCTATCCGCCTGACAGGTTCTCACCGCTACCGGCTGAGACTCTATAGGCGCGCATACCCCCGCTTCGGCGGGGGCTCTTTTGTAGGCGAAGGCTCAATCCAGACGGTTAACGCCCGCGATCTGCACTATTTCTTGGAAGTAGGGTCGGTCTTTAAGGATTGGATTGCCCGGCGCATTGCAGACTACGGATTTGAAGACGGAAAAGACTTTTGCTCATTTTTGAGCGAAAGCTCTGGCGGGCGTCCATCCAAGGAATACCACCTCTCGCTCGACATGGCGAAAGAGCTTTCGATGGTCGAGCGCAACGAGAAGGGTAAACGGGCTCGCCAGTATTTCATCGAGTGTGAACGCCGTGCAAAAGACCCGCCCGCCGCTCTCAGTGACCCGACCGCTATGAGTGGTTCGTCGCTGGCCTATGATGATAGGCGATATGTGCGCAACGCGACATATGCAAGGCAACGCAAGCCGAAATGTCCATGCCGTTCTCTATCCCCTTCAGCATCAAGCCGCCTTACCTCATGCCTCATATGCATAGGGCTAGATGTGCCAACGCCCATGGGGTGCAAAGCTGACGAGAGAGAGCAATAGGCAAGGGGCATCTACTAAGCCAAGCATCATGCAACTACACCTTACAACTACTCTCTAGGAAGGCCGTGGAGTGGCGTTTGTTGTGAAGGCTAGCACCTACATGATGATGTGTGAATGCGCGTGTGCGACCTCGTCTGGGGTAAATGCGATGCATCGAGAAAGCTTTAGGGACCGTATATGTCTTGCATGGCCTGCGGGGCGCAGCATCCCAGATAATCTGCGAAGTTATTTGCTTAAAGGGGGTTCCTCCCTGTTAAGGGGAAGTACCTAACCTAAACTATTGAAAAGAAGCACTTCCAGTAGCAGGAGCACACTTCTGAGACCTCAATTGGCTCGCAAAATCAGGGAACGTTTGGCGCTGTAGCCGCTGGCTTTCAATCGTCCAGTCAAAATGACTTGTCTTGACCAGTTAGCTTCTGGCAAAAGTGGATCGGATCACATTCATTTTCAGCTGGAAGTATTGTCATGGCACGCAAACCCGCACTTTCGGTGGAGACATTAGCCGAACTTGGGACTGAGAAGCTTGCGCGACTGGTGTTGGACGAAGCCCTGGGTAACAGCGCATTTCGCAAATTGGTGTCTGCCGCGCTTGCAGGGCAGAAAGGCCCGGAGGCCGTCGCCAAAATCGTTGACAGGCGGCTTGGTGCGCTAGAAAAGGCGCGCAGTTTCATTGAATGGGAAAAGGTACGGCCATTTCGTGATGACCTGACAGCGACAGTAGCAACAATTTCAGGCGAACTGGGCGAAGCCGCTCCTCTCATGGCTATTGACCGCCTGTTACGTTTCATCGCCACACATGAACAGGTATTCGAGCGGGTGGACGACTCTTCCGGTCATATTCAGAATGTCTATTATCTGTCCATTGCGGCGCTTGGTGGACTTACGAAAAAGCTGACCGAGGACGAAGCATCTCTTTTGCCGGGCAGAATCATGTTGGCGCTGGGCAAAAGCAGCCATGGCTATCTGGTCAACGTGGCGCAACAGGTGGTTGAACGCCTGCCGGAAGTAACGTTACGAAAATGGGATGCTGATTTAGCGGTGATGCAGAGGGAGCAGGAAGCGAAAGATGCCAAATCAAAAGACCGGTACATCTTTTCCAATGCTTCTCAATATCGCGATGTCAGGCAACTTGTGGCCGACGGACTTGGCGATCTCGACGGACTGATCGCTCTTGAGGAAAAGAAGCATCCGAATTCGCAGGATACGGTCGGCATCGCTCGACGCCTTCTCGAAGCTGGCAAGGCAAAGGAGGCGCTCAACTGGATCAGGCGTCCGAATAATCCGGGCGTAAGGTATATGGATGCTGCCGATTTGGCCGACGGCTGGCTGCCACGAGATCCAACAGCCTCGCAGAGAACGAGCCTTGAGGCGAAAATATTGGAAGCTCTCGACGACAAGGAAGCCGCGCAGTCTTTGCGGTGGTCTGCGTTCAAGACGTCGCTCGATACCGCAATATTGAAGGAATATGTGGCTGCGTTGCCGGATTTCGAGGAATTTTCCGTCCTCGACTGCGCCTTTTCACATGCTTTGTCATCAAAGCACATCTACAATGCGCTATCGTTTTTAATGGAATGGCCAAGGCATGACCTTGCTGCACAGTTGATCATCGAGCATCAAGATGAATGGGACGGTCACCAATATTACATGCTGCCGCCGGTAGCGGATTCTTTACAGCACGATTATCCATTAGCGGCTGTCATCCTTTACCGCGCACTTCTTGACGATATTCTCGCACGGGCCCGTTCGAAAGCTTATCCACATGCGGCACGTTACCTCAAGAAGCTTGATGGTTTGGCATCAAAGTCGGATACAGAAGCCACGGCTATCAACGGCGTTATTTCACATTCTGATTACCGTGCTGACTTGCAAAAGCTCCATGGCCGTAAGTCCGGCTTTTGGACGATTGTGAAACAGGTATGAAAAGGCAGTACCCTGTTGGTGACGGACTAATGACGAAAGTCAACGTAAGGCAGTCGTCTAACCAGACCGCTCACGTGAGCCATTCTCTCAGCTTTGACCAACGCCGCCTTCCGGCTGTATTCCTCACAGCCATGGCAATGGCCTTTTTCTGTCCGAGCAGGATAACGAGACGTTTTCCACGCGTGACACCAGTATAAATCAGGTTTCGTTGGAGCATGGCGTAGTGTTGGGTGAGAACCGGGATAACGACGACTGGATATTCCGATCCCTGTGATTTGTGGATCGTCGTCGCGTAGGCCAGAACAATCTGATCAAGCTCACCGAACAGGTAGGAGATAGGGCGCTCGTCGAACCCTATGATCATTTCGCCTGCGTCAATGTCGATGCCTTCGACATAGCCGATGTCGCCGTTATAGACCTCCTTGTCATAATCGTTTTCAATTTGCATCACCTTGTCACCTACGGCGAAGGTCGTACCGAATTTTTCCACACGTGGCTCGCCATGCGGGTTTAAGGTCTTTTGAAGTTCGATGTTGAGCGAACGAGCACCGACGCCACCCCGGTTCATTGGGCAGAGCACCTGAATATCGCGCATTGGATCGACGCCGAACCTGCGGGGGATACGTTCTTTTACGATTTCGACCAATCGCGCTATGGCTGCATCCGGCGTGTCGGCAGGAATGAAATAAAAATCGGTTTCATGATCGGGTTTGGTGAGATCAGGAAGCTTTCCGGCATTGATGCGATGTGCATTCTGGATGATCTGGCTCTCTGCCGCTTGCCGGAACACCTCCGTGAGATGCACGACAGGAACCGCCTTGCTGGCAATGATGTCTGCCAGTGCCTGGCCCGGACCGACTGGCGGAAGCTGGTCGACGTCACCAACGAAGATGACGGCCGCATTGTTAGGGACTGCCTTCAGCAGGGAGTTCATAAGTAGCACATCAACCATAGAGGTTTCATCGATCACCAGAAGATCGCATTCGAGAGCATTTTCCTCGTTGCGCTTAAAGCTACCGTTTTTGGGATCGACTTCTAGCAGGCGGTGAATTGTTTTTGCTTCCCGTCCTGTGGTTTCGGTCATGCGTTTTGCAGCACGTCCCGTTGGTGCGCAGAGCAGGAGGTTGACATGCTTTGCAGCGAGAATTCTCAGGATTGAATTAACCAATGTCGTCTTGCCGACACCGGGTCCGCCGGTAATCACCATAACCTTGGACGCCAGAGCCACCCGCACAGCGTTCTTCTGACTTTCGGCCAGCGTCAGCCCGGTTTTCTGCTCAACCCATGGGAAGGCTTTGTCGACATCTATCAACGGCCAAGGCTGAGAACCCGCCAGCAGCGATCTTAGCCGAGCCACAATGGATTGTTCAGCCCGATAAAGCCCGGCCAGAAAGATGCAAGAGCGGCCGTCGACGGTATCGGCTATCACCGTGTCACCGCCAAGCTCTAACGCAAGCGCATCTATGACAATACTTTCAGGGATATCCAGGAGTTTCACGGCCAACGGCATGAGTTCATCACGTGGCAAGCCGCAGTGACCATCGTTCAGAGCTTCGGTGAGGGCATATGAGATACCGGCACGCGCCCGGATCATGGCTGTCTTCTCTATACCGAGTTTCATGGCGACAGCATCGGCGGTGCGGAACCCGATGCCGCGAATATCGCGTGCCAGCCGGTACGGATCTTCCGAGATGAGATGCACTGCATCATTGCCGTAGGTCTTGTAGATCCTAACCGCCCTTGAGGTGCCGACACCGTTGGTATGCAGGAAAATCATGATCTCGCGGATGACGCGTTGCTCCGCCCAACCGGCGATGATGCCTTCCGCGCGCTTAGGACCAATGCCTGTGACCTCACGCAAGCGTTCCGGTTCTGCTTCAATGACATCGAACACCTTGTCGCCAAAAGCCCTGACTAGCTTCTTCGCATAGACAGGACCGATACCCCGGATCATGCCGGAGCTAAGATATTTTTCTATTCCCTCTTCAGTCGTCGGCGGCATGGCTTTGAGAAAACGCGCCCGGAACTGCAAGCCATGCTGACGGTCGTTGCTCCACTCACCACTCGCCTGAATAAATTCACCGGCGGAAATCACGGCGGCATGGCCGACTACGGTAATCAGGTCACGCTTGCCGCGTGCCTTGACGCGAAGGACAGCGAAGCCGTTCTCATCATTGTGGAACGTTACGCGTTCAACAAGACCGGCCAGAACTTCTGTCGCTGACTGCTCACGTTTTTCCATCCGGGCCTTTCAGGTGCCTAAGAATCGTTTGTCACAATAATCCGGGCGCAGGAAAAATACATGCATCGTGCAAGATGGCCGCTGCGATACAGTAGGATGTCACGTGGTCTTCGCTAAAGGGCACGGCACGGTGCAAGAATGCAGCGCAGCCGTAAAGCGATCAGAACGGAGCAATTTAAAACGGCCACTGCTCAAGCCTGATTCGGTAATTACCGAGAGCTCCAAGCTGATGATCCTTTATGTAAGTTCACAGCGCCCGCGAAATTCTCGGCTATCCTTGAAATAGATAACGATGCGGTGCGACACCAAGGAAAAGTATGATCTGTGTTCGCCGTCACTATCAAAGTAGGCTTCAAGTGACGTGAAGGTGGCGGGACGAAAATCGAAAAAGCCCAAGGCGTTCTCGGTTATGACATCTCCTTTGTTCACAGCCCACAAAATCCAAGGTTGATAACGGACTACTTTCGCAGAATACTGTTTGGGATTGGCCCCTGTGCCATCGCTCTTAATCAATTCGCCATTGCAAACGTAAGTCGATGATGTTTCTGGCCACCAGATTACCAGCGCTACGTAAACCGCGGCCAATATCGTAATTGTTCTCAACATGTCACCCCTCCATCACCCATCAGGAATACAAGCGCGAGTCTCGCGCCAAAACAAGGGGACTTGTCACGGGCAGAACTGTCATTGTGAGTTATGTCTTTAATGATAGAAGCAGCCAGTCAAATTAGCTCCTATAAGCTCTGAGCCTATTCCTTTTTTTTCTAGCGACCTCGGCCTTTGCGAGCTCTGAGGCAACGTGGTCGGCCGACTGCATTGTAAGAATTCGCATTTTACTCTCTGAATCAGGCTCGTTTACGCAGGTATCATGACAGCCATCACGACCATTAACGCCTTCCGTAGCCGGATCAAGGGACGCAAGTTTTCCAGCCGCAGCGATTTGTGGAAGCGGCGGAGCCTTTTTGGGCTTGGGCGGCACTTTCGTATTGCGTTCGCTTCGCCACATGCCTGCTGCACCCCCCAGAACAGTCCCGCCATAATCGACAGAAAATCCTTCGTACCATCTACTCCGCCATGATGAGAACACGCTCCTCGTGAGCCAATTGACGACGATTGCCACCCATCTTGGCATGTATTCGGGCCTAACAGATACTTGCTGGAGAACAGAACCGCTACTCCGATGACAATACCCACTAACCATGACGATCTAAGTATATCCGACAAATGGTTCTCCATGGGTGACTCGAGATCGAAAGCAGCTTATTCGCATAAATCATCGATCAGACCAACCGAGACCATGGCATGACCATGGCAATAAGGCCGGATAGACCCGGCCTTATGTCTTAGCAATCAGGCTCGAAGATCTCCAGGCCAAGTATTATCAGCGCCATCGGAAGTTTCCTTATGGTGTGATTTGGTGATCGGCGAACGATCTATTGAGCTGGCTGTTGAGATCAGCGACAGTTGAAGGAATGCCAACGGCTAACTGCTGAAGGGTAGCAACACACGCCTGCAATTTGGCTTGCAACGCACTCAGTCCGGCGAGGTCAACAGTTGGCCCAACAGTGACATTCAGCGCGTTTTGGATATCCTCCGCCGTGCTGCGGGCCTGTTCTACAGCCTGCTCGCCATCCACGTGCGGCGCGATCGAGTTCCCAGACGATTCTCTGTTGCTCGCGAAAGTGCCGCCAGTATCAATGCTGAGCTTGTCGCGAAGGCTGGTTGAACTGTCGCCAAGCCAAAAGTCACGGTCAGCTGCCCATCCGAAATAGCGATTCAGGTCGCGTTTCAGGCCGTCTTTACGATTTGCCTGGATAGATACTTGCTCTTCGAATGTATCTCCTGGACTGTGTGACAATAAGCTGGTTGCAGTCGTTAAGCCTGCTCCTACTGTTGCGGCCTTGCCCAGCGCAGCAGTGATGGCTGACCATGCTCCATTTCCCCCGGCAGGTGTTTTAGTTTCTGGATTACCTGGAATGCCGCCGCCAGACGCACCAAGGCGCGCAGCAGCAGCATCAAGGGCAGCCGCGGAGCCTTTCAAAGCCGTACCAGCAGTGATTAGATCCCACCCAGCTTTGACGAGCATTGCGACAGGTCCGCCCACAGCGACTGTTCCGCCGAGTGCCAACCCGCCCCACGCGACAGGGTTGCCGTCACGAAGTGACTGCTGGAAGTTATTGATCACGCTGGCCATCGTGTTCAACCCAGACGAGATCGTATCCATCGGCATAACAGCTGCCGATAAATTTGACATAGCGTCTTTGAACGCATCGAACGCAGCAAACGGGTTTTCTGCCTGAATGGTATCTGCCGCCTTCAGACCGTAAGCATTCGGACCACGCTTCTCCACCTGTCTCTGGTATTGGTCGAACTGTTGAAGAGCAGCGGCAAGCATGTCGCCACCAAGTCGGTTCGACATGATTTTTCCAACATAGGCTGCGACCTCGCCGGGGTTGTCTGTGTCAATCCCCTTCTTTTTCAACGCTGGCATTACAACGCCATGCATCCACTCCAAAGGATTAGCGAAGAAACGATCTGCTTCAGTGAGCGTGCCGGATTCTACGATCTTGCCCTTTGAATTTCTGACAACCCCTTGCCTTAAACCCAATTCATCTTGGAGATCGAGTGCATACTTTGCGGACTTACCACTTGCCAGATTATCGAATGCAGCACGCATCTTACTGCCCGCGTCAGAACCCCCTGTTTCCGCCGCCATAAGTGGGCCCCATAATGACATGAAGTTGTCGCCATATGCCTTACCGGGCGCTCGCCCGTACTTTTGCATCTGCGCGAAAGCTTCAGGATCGATATCTTTGCCGATAATTTGTTGCATTCGCAAATAACTATCGAGCATCTTCTCGTATCGCTGTGGCTCTTGAACACCACGATTGTCCATGGCCTTGTTAAAGGCACGGAGACCATCCACCGCACCCTCTTTGCCAAAAAGGTTCTTCAGGACAAGCATGGCCCGCATCATCGGGTCAGCCATGCTCAAGGCGGTATCTGTATCGATGGCGTTAAGAGACGAGTCCTTCAAAACCTCAAGGACTTCAGCCTTATTCAAATTGTATTTCGAAACGTACTTATCTGCCGACATATCGATCTTTCCACGCTCACTTTCGGACAGGCCAGCATATTTCATTTCGGCTTGCTGGACCCGTTCGCGTGAAGCGGCTGTCAGCGCTTCGCGTCCACCTCTGGCTGCTGCATGTGTGGCACCGTAAACGCCAAGTGTGCCTGCGCCAAATCGAGCAGCCTCACGGAAACGCCGCATTGCAGACTCTTGACCATCCCCAAGGCGTTTCCATTCTGCCCGAACAGCGGTCAGATGGGATACTGTTGATTGACGCCAAACTGAGATGTCGTTTTTGCGCATAGCGGCGTTGAGATTTCGAGATTGAAAACCGCTAATCAAATTATCCCAGCTGCGCCGCACGAGATCCAACTCTCGCGGAGTGGCCTTCAGTTTATCAAGCTGGCGCTGCATTCCCAGACCCCAAGGGGTGGCATTTAAGCGTTTGGAATCCTGCTCAATTTGCCGAAGCGCATTGCTGACGGTCTGAGCCTCTTTTGTATCAGCTTTCACTCGGAGCAAGAGTTCACCGATTAACGTCCGTGCCATTCTGGCCTCCATCGTTAGTATTTTCAGGAATTCTAACGATTACGAAGGTTTTGAACCCTAGCTGAATCCGGCGTCTGATGCGGTTCAGAAAAGGTTCTTCATACATCTGACGTTAATTTAAAAAAGGGAATAAAAAATGGATATCGAAACGAAAAACACACCTGTACCGATGGCTTTTCTCTTAAATCGTCCACGTCTACGTAGAAAAGACGTTCCCGAATACATGCTTACGGTCCATGGAATCGAAATTGCTTACGCCACGCTTAGGAAACTCGCCAGTGTCCGCTGTTGGCGGCCCCCGCCGCACAGCGCTCCACACGTTGAGGCATCCGACCCGAACATCATCATGAGGTGCTGACCTCGGAAAGGACCATGACCCCGGCAAGGATTTAGCACATGCTTGACAAGGAGACGCAATTAAAGGGCCGAAACACAGCATCGGGCCACGAATTCGGGGAGCGTAAAGACTACGAACCCTTCGCTGACATTGCGGAACGATTACCCCGGTACATAGAAGAGGTTTACAATGCCAAACGGATACACTCAGCTCTTGGCTATCGATCACCAGTAGAATTTAAAACCCGACTTACCCAGCAGGCGGTTTAGTTTCGAGCTTCGCTGGTCCAGCCAATGGGGTTCACTCCACTTCTCCCCAAATATTCGGAATAGTATATGCAACTAAAATCTGAGTTGTAAACTCCTAAGATCGTCGGCTTGCGCGCGAACTCTCCAAGGTTGTGTTTGATTAGCTACAAGTTGAAGAAAGCATTTAAATTTTAGGCAATTAATAAGGATATACAATTAGTCATAAAAACACTTTGATGAAAGAGTTGGCGGCTCATTGTCGCGACTTAACACCATAGGAGAATACAACAATGACTAATAAGTATGGCAAAACGCTTTCGAAGAACGTCGACGCCCTGAAAACTCGTCTCAGCAATCAGTCTCCGAGTAACTGTGCTTCCTGCAACAACAGCGCAAACTAACAGCGCTGCATTGTAAATTAGTCACCCCGGCATCTTCTATGTCGGGGGACTCCATTCGGTGGAACAGGGCATGTACTGTATACAATCTTTTGGGCTCAATCCGTTCCAGAATGGGCTTCTGGTGCAGACAAGCCGAGGTTTTTTTGAAATCAACGAAGCGAACGTCTGCCGCCTTATCACGGCGCTTCCGCGACAAGGCTTGGTTTCAAAAGACGACCTATATATTTTGCTCAAAAGACATATCGGCGATGACGGCAAGGAAGTGCTGGCATATCTTGGTGAGGTTCTAGGCATCGTGTCCGAAACGAAGCTTACTCCCTCCTCTCTGTCGGTCATAACGTCATCAAACAGGCTGGCCGAAGTGGCACGAGTACTCAATTTTGAATTATCGAATCATCCGATGGCACCAAAAGCAGATGTAAACGTGCTGTTGTTTGAAGGGACGCCGGACGAAGATATGGTGCGAAACACCATGCAGCATCAACCGGGCGTAAGTCGGCTTGTAATTGGATTTCTGGCGCGGAACAATTTTGTGGTCAGCTCTGTCTGGTCGGCAAACTCAAGCTTGCCGTGTCCAATGTGTGTAATCGACTTTGCTCTTGACCGAGTATTCTATGATCCTAAAGACACTGTGATGGGCTTGTCTGATGTCTATAGCTTGGCCCGCAGCTTGGGGACAACGGAACCACATATCCCATTGGCTGATTTGGATATAGCCTTTGTTCTAAGGTATTTAAGGCAGCATACAGATGCTTTGACTGGAATGGGTTTCGGTGGGTTTGCGCCGTTCGATCCGCTCATGGCGTCAATCATCGATTTCACTGCCCTGAACCGTCAATCAGTCCGAGTTCCTTTCTCTCCTCTGTGCGATTGCATTCATCGTTACCCCGTGAACCAGGCGGATGGAGCACACCACAATGCATGAGATAGAATCTAATGTGGCAGCCGATCACATTGATCGGCGCATCTTGCGCGATGCCTACGTATTTCACACCCGCGCGCACCATCGCGACAGCGTCCCATGGTCAGCTATGCCGCCATCTGTAACAAATCTGAGCGACGAACATATTAGTTCTTTTCAGTGGATGGAGCACGTATTCGGTGGGGAACGAATTGAGCCATCAAAACATTCGACCCCCGTTGAGAAGTCTCGAAAATCTTCAGCGTCCGCTTTCTGCGCCCTTGAAGGTCTTGCATATGAATCATTGATGCATTTGCTCGCCGCTTCGTTTGGTGAATCACAGGATGCACCTCACACGCGCCCTTATCCAAGCGGCGGGGCGATGTATAGCGGTCAGGTCACGATCTACACCAAGCATGTCTATGGACTTGAACGCGGTGTCTATCATTATCTTCCGCGCGCACAGCAACTTGAACGGCTGAACGCACAGCCGGAACAAGAGATAGAAAAGCACCTGTTCCTCGGTGACAACAAGCCACTTCGTGACTACGCGTTCTTTGTGCTCTATTCAAGCATGCCGACATTGACCATCGCCAAATATGGCATGCGCGGTTATCGTTTATCATGCATTGAGATCGGGTCTATGTATCAGTCTCTGATCATGCAATCGGAGAAACTCGGATTGCGCTCTCGAGTTTGGGGCGGCTTTGCCGATGAAGCACTGGCGCTTGCCATGGGCATCGACCCACGCGTGTCATGGCCCTTCATCTGCCATCTTGTTGGTCGGGAGGCGTTATGATCGGTCCCTGCTTTCCACGTTTCTACATTTCCCAGTCTGCTAACAAGCAACTACCCTTAATGGTGGTTGGTCGCATGGGGGAAACGCGCGGCAGCTGCGCGACCGGTTACGATCGCCAAACCGTGGTGCGATCTGTCGGCGAGGCACTGGAAAGGCAAATGTCTTTTAGCCGAATGCCGCCCGCACGCTTCCACAGCCGGCTGGATGAGTTGGAAGAAGGAATATCGTTTTGGTTCAAATCCCTTTTTCAAGCGGCTGCGCAATCGGACCTTCTTGATCATAAGTTTGCCTGTGTTGAAGCAACTCGTTTACGCGATGGCACGAGGGTTATCATTCCTGCCGTGGCGCTTACCCTCGCTCCACACCCTGACGAGCGTTTTATGCCCAATCGGGATAGTTCCGGCTGCGCTATTCATCCAGACCCGGATAGGGCCTTGGAAACTGCTGTGTGTGAGCTTGCAGAGCGACAGGGGCTAACGCTGTTTTGGTACTTCGGACATCTGAACCAAGCAACTGAACTGCGTCACGCGGATATCGATGTCACGAAGTGCGCCGAAACGATGCGAATACTACAGTGGTATCATTCCGACCCCAGCGCACGCGTATTTCTTTTAGACGTCTCCGTCATTGCCCCTTATCGCAGCATACTAGCTATCTATGTCAACACTAAAGGCCCTGTTTATTTTGCTGCTGGTGGTTCCGCCAGCCGAGATGCTTCAGAAGCGGCGAGAAAGGCTCTGATAGAACTTTACCAAGCTTATGTGCTGACATATCAAAGTCTTGGTTGTGAAACGACCGAGAGCGATTTTGTTGAAAGCGCTGATGACATCACTAAAGGCTATCTCTCTTTTAACAAACTAGAGACCGCTATTGAGTTTACCTCGCTGGCTGAAAACCGAATGATAGACCCTGCCCACTTTTGGGAACACTCCCAGTGGCCCACGGATTTAGAGACTGTTGATATCCTTTCCTACCAGCAGACATTGTCCTTCGGGCGGCTGTGCACATCGTTGACCTACGTTGTGACGCTCTGCATGCCCGGATTTCCGCTCATGTCAATCGAAGACCAGGCAAGCAATGCCGAATTACAAGCAGCTTCAAATTTTGGCTACAAGTGCCAAATCAGGACTGGGGCTGTGCCTTTCGCATGAAGCAAACTGCATTCCCATTTCGCCAGATTGTTGCAACGCTGAGCGGGCGTTCACGCCTACTCTTTGCCACTTCGACAGTCCTGTTCGCCGTGGTTTCCGCTCTTCGCGTTACGGCACCTATTGTTTTTGCTTGGATCGTCGCCAGTGTGCAGGACACAGCCAGCGGTCTAATATGGGGCGCGGTCACTTATGCGGCACTGTTCTTCTGCATACGTTTTCTAGAGGAATTGCGCTTCGCCTTTTACGTCTCCTTCGAACAGGAGGTACAGAAAGCCGTAGCCCTTCGCACCATCGACATCTTCTTCCGGATTCCTCTATCCTCATCACAGGCAAGGTCGCCGAGCGAAAACGCTATAGCCGTAGACCGGGGGCTCAGCGGATTACGAGCGGTCCTTTACAATGGCATTTTCGCGCTTGCGCCTGTTTGCATTGAAGCTACTGTGCTACTCGTCATCATTGGATTTCGTATCAACCCATTGTTGGCCGCATTGGCAATCACCATCTTGGCCGTTTTCTTATGGGCCACCACTCGGCTGTCAGAACGCACGCGCATCCTTCAAGAAAAATGGTTTGCATTATCATCGGTGAATTACAAGATACTCTCCGAAAATCTGCGGTCCTACGAGACAATCCGCTCATTTGACCAAGGCGATTGGGCGCGCGACAGGTACGGCAAGGCGACAAATGGCTTCATCGAACAAGTGATCTCTTCATTGCGGCCCGGAATTATTCTCGGACTTGTGCAGGGTTTGCTGCTGGCGCTTCTCATGGGATTGACCGTTGGCACGGTCATGGCAACCAACGTTCCAACCGGCGAAAAAGTGGCGACCCTTGTGCTAGTCAACGGGCTCCTGCTGCAGATCGTATCGCCGTTGCTTCAATTCTCCGGTGCATACAGGCTCTTCATTCAGGGCCTTGCCAGTGCACGTCAATTGCTTGACCTTCTCGACACGCAACCAGTTCCAGCCAAGATCGGTCATGAACGACTCCAAAACAGTGGCGAATTCCGTGTGTCCGGACTGACGGTTGCATATGACAAGGCAATAGTTCTGGACATCGATGAACTCACCATTCAGGAACGTAAACTAACCACGATAAGTGGCGCCTCAGGCTCAGGCAAATCGACCTTAGCCCGCTGCCTAGCTGGATTATGCCAGCATAGTGGCACGATCTACTCACAAAGGAACTCCGATCGCATCTTCTACATGACGCAGGATGTGCATGTTTTCGATGTTACGATTGAGGAAAACATTACGCTCGGACTTCCCTTTTATCCGGACAGGATGTTATGGGCTCTCCGAAGGGCCGGGATTTCAGAAAGCGAATATGAGACCCTTGCTGACCGGGGCGTCGGAGAGAGCGGTATGAATGTGTCCGGCGGCCAGCGTCAGCGCATCGGCCTTGCCCGTATGCTTTATCACGATGCAGAGGTGTTGATCTTCGACGAGCCTACTTCGGCGCTAGACGCGAAAACCGCCCATCAGGTTCTTTCAACCTTACGGGAACTCTCACAGGAGAGGACCTGTATTGTGGTCACTCACGATCCCCGTTGCGTTGCCATCGCCGATGTAAATATACATCTCGTCGAGGGCAACGTATCCATAGATGATCGTTCCACGATCTAGGTGAAGTAGCCAGTTTTAATCTGGATTGCCGCGTATGGGTTTTGAAAGCACCTCGTTTCGCTTGACAGCTCGATACCGGTTGATCCGCGCCGATATTGCGCGCCTGTTCCGATTATGCCGTGCAACGATCAGCCGGATTGTCGCTCTGAACAGGGTCACAACGTGATGGGGGGGCGGACGAAAACTTGGACTACCAGGGAGGTAGTTCATGTAATCTTACGCAGACAGAATGCAAGCAGTCGCGCTGTACATCAAGATGGGCAAGATGAGCCTTGGCGCTGCAAGAGCCGCTTCTAGCACTTTCATCGGCTAAACCTCCCGTTGGTCACAAGGAGAGGTGCGATAGCTTGATTGTCTGCAAGATCGCCTGGTTCGAATACGCCTGAAATGTCACTTTCACGCAGAGCAATAACACCGGCCGCATAACGCGTTACAAGTTCGGTGATTGAAAGGCCTGAGCGCGCAGCTTGCTTCTCGAGTGCAGCTCTCAGAGAAGAAGTGACCGTGACTGCCCTTAATGGCAGAACCGCTTTTTCGGATACGTCCATTTTAGGACTCCATATGTTGATTTTCACACGGAGACCTTATGAAAACGCCGGACCGAAGGTTATTCCCCCGATCCGGCGAATTCGGCAACTGCGTCAGACGGCAAATTTACGGTCTGTCACCATCTCTCGTACTTCTTGGAGGTATCGCACTACTGAAGCGTGATTGCGCTCTCCGCCCCTCAGTAGCTCAAGTGCAGCTTCGTCGCTGTGAATCAGCATTAAGAAAGCAGCTGCATGAATCCTGATTGAAGCTGACGGGCTGACTTGCTGTGCGATGCGATACTCGCGACATAGCCGCCGTACCACTCGATCAGACAAGCCTGAAACATGCGTGGCCTGCTTGACGCATAGTGTGGCATCAGATGGACTGAAAATTAGTGGTGGAATATCAAGCATGGTCCATCACTTCCTTCCGTCAACAATTGCATGGTAGAGATCATCTTTCGCAGCGTAGAATGACACTCGCCTGATAAAATCTTCCGGTGCAACGTTCAGTCGCTTTGCACGACGATTGATGATGAGCCGCTCATTATAAGAAACCGGAAAAGTGATAAAAGCCGATTTTTGTGCTCGGCTACGACGCGGCAGACCCCAGCGATACCAAACAGCTCGAATTGTTGCCGGATTTGTTTTGTCTCCAAGAATTTCCGCGATTTCTTTGGATGAGCGACCCCGACCAGTCCAAAACGCAATCTGGCCGATTTTCTTGGAACTCCATTTTTTGACAGGTGTACGTTTTGGCGTTTTCAAAACGGAGCAACCTCCTGCGTTGCTGTCGCTGTCATGATAGAAACCATGTCATCCGCAAGCGTCTGGACGCGTTCGATAAATCTCTCGGTCAGGGCGCTGGCTTCAGCATCAACCATTCCAGTAACGCTCAATGCGTTTTGCAAGGCGGCTCTCAGGTGATCCCTGTACAGGCTTGTGACAGGGGTACGTGTGTGTTCGGCTAAAGACAGCCCGGCAAACGAAAGCGCTGCCATCTGCACAAAAAGCACGTGATCCAACATTCTGTTGAGCTGTCGCTGCGCATTTTTCTGAGGTCTAGCGTTCATTGCATACTCCCTTCCGAAATATCCAGAGCAGCAACCATCGCCATCGCTAATTCGACCGACTGATCTGCAAGCGTAGCTGTCCAAGCAATTGCAGTTTCATTATCCAGACCGGATTCAGTGCATTCGCACAGCAACAAACCACGAAGGCCGTCAGCAAAAAAATCCTCCGGTGTGGTTTCGCCGCGTTTGAGGCGATCAAATGCAATCATCGTCAGCGCGATGGTGCGCGGAAATAAATCACTGGAAAAGATGGTTTCAAGCTCGCGGAGAGCCTGTTTCTGATGGTGTTTTCCTTGCATCAAAACTCACCTTTCCAAATGACGAGAGTGCCTTGATCGCGCAATTCCTGAGCGGCCTGTCGGGCATCCTCAACGGTGTGATAATCGGCAATGGTCGCAATCCCACCGTCAAAATGCATATCGACAATCCAGACGGTGTTCCCGGTCTCAGAGCTTACGCCAGACCAGATTTCCACGTGGGTTTCAGTGGACAATTCTACGGTGTTTTTCATAATGCCCTCGCTTTGATCAGGTTTGTTTCTGTGATCGCTGCACATGCTTCCATCGCCGTCTTCTTCATCAGGTGCTATCCATGCTGCAATGCGAAAAATGCACGTGTCAGCCCAAGCTGCCTGTTCCGGACACTCCACAGATACGTCCATCAATGCTCGTGCGACCGTGCGGAAATAAACGATAGGATCTGAGGTGTTCTTGGCACCGAGCAGGAACATACACAAACTCCCATCAGCCTTGAAATCGCCCGTGGAACCGCCGAGGGGTGTGTCCAGCCTGTGATGGTTGGATTCATCCCGAAGACAAGCGTTAAATGCAGCACGCATCTCACCAGTTTTGGAAAAACCATTCATGCCGCCCTCCGCGCGGAGAGGTTGATGACGTGGCCATCTCCCCGCCTGTTTGGAATGTTATAGATGACTTCCAACGCGGCCTTGTGGATAAGGCTCGGCATTGCGTCGATTGCATTCGACGGCTTAGTTTCGGACCATGCGAAAAGATCAAGCTGGCTCATGCGGCCCTCGCTTCGCGTTTCCAATTTTCGACAATCCGCGGAAAAAGTGTCCCCGCCATCACACGTTCGATCGCTATCGAGATATGATGCAGTGGCAGACCAAGGCTTTTGACAAAGGCCTTGGCGTCTTCTGGATTTTCAAGCTTTGGAAAAGGTTCGCTCGCTCCGCTCACGCTCGCGTACGTAGATGCCGCTTTCTTATCCTCCAAAGCCCCATGATCTGACGGTGTTTGTGATTTTGAATTTAAAGATGAATGTAAAGGTGGTTGTGGTTGTGGTTGTGACTGCTTTTCATCGGCTTTTGGCCGATTGAAAGCCGAATTAAAGCTAGGCTTTTCATCGGCTTTTTCAGAGTTACGTGGGCGACCGCCTTTCTTGCCGTTCTCAGACAGGTTTTTATGCTTGGCTTCAGACTGTGCGCGAATGTCAGCTGTGCGCTTGTGAACCCATAAAAAATCAAACAGAGGCGCTAAAGTTTCACGGATCGAAAACCAGCGATCTGCATCCACATGAGCAATCCGGCGAAGCCTTTCCTCATCGTGCGGCAGTTCACCGTGTCGCCATTGATGGAGGCGCAAAAACATATGCGCCCCATATTCCTCGGCGCTGAGGCCTGACGCTTCCGCCAGCTCATCACCTACATAAATCTGCATCCACGGAAGATCGATCATGCGTCACCGCCTGACGCCATGTTCAGAAACTCCCGAAGAACACCCTCTGCCTCGTCTGGGAAAAAGCTGACGCCTACGCTCTTAAGCAAATCAGCCCAATCCGACTCCGGTTCGAGTGCGCCATCCCAAGCGGAACTAAAAGCCTGAAGAATGGCTTCGTCAATAACGTCTGTCGTGTCACGCAGATCATTAAGAGCCGATACAGCTTCCTCATAAGCGTCATCACTCGAATGGTCGCGCTGGCCCTCCCAATAGTCTGCCTGACGCTGGAGACTGTCTTTAATGAATTGAATTGTTGTGGTAATGCTCGTCATATTCACTCTCGTTCTTAACTGGATTGGTTTGAATTCCGGCTCGGCATTGAGGCTGCAACCTCTGTCGGGCCTTTTGCTTTCTTGGTCATGATTGGCCACCGATGTTTGCACGAAGGCCAAGGCTTGCAGCCAGCGGCGCGACTGGCACCACAATTCTTCCTCCCACTTTGATTGTCTGGAAATCACCGCGCTTGGCAGCGTCATATGCTGAGCAACGGCCAAGGCCAAAAAACAGCTTTCCTGCATCAACAACTGAAATTGTCGGCTTTGTCAGGGCTTCTTGTAGCGTCATGTCTGATCCTATCTTTTATAAGCGCCATAGGCGCTACTTGTGCCGATTTTTAACTGTTAAGAGATTTTTCATCGTTTCGCAATAGATATTGTGCTACTTGTGCCGATTTTGTATGAGTTAGTAACAGGAAGGGCGATGAGATGGTTAAGCCGCGTGAAAACAGAATTCCGATTATGATGTCGGATGAAGAGCTAGAGGCTGTGGATGATTGGCGTTTTAAAAACCGCATCGCGACGCGATCCGAAGCGGTCAGGCGTCTGATCCAAATCGGCAATTCGTTGGAGTGGGTGATACCCGCCGCAACTGATCACTCAGAGTGGCTAGTTCATGAGGCGCGGCAATTATTCGATTACGCTCTCCTGAAGTCGGGAACAGCTACAAATGAGAATAAAGAAATATTTGATTTTTTTGTCGGATATTCCGAGAATATTTTAAGAAGAAGTGAAGCTATTCACTTAATGCTGATGCGTGAGAACAATAGAATTATTCCTCTTTTAGACGAAGCTCACATATCGGAAGCAATTAACAAGGCTGGTGCTGGTGAGAACCAAATAAGCAAAATCATTTCCGCTTATGCGTCCGACGATGAAAGGTACTCTGATGTAACGGCAATTCGCGATATCAGCCAAAAAATGACATCCGAGGAAAGGAAAGCGCATGAAGAAATGACACCAGAACAACGTATGGCGTTCTGGACAATACGAATAGCCGAATATCGGAAATCCTTACCGGCATACAACGACGATGAGGAGAGCAAGTCGTGAAAGGTCATATCCGCGAGCGCTCGCCCGGCAAGTGGGCGATAGTTATTGATGTTCCTGATCCTGAGACAGGAAAGCGTCGACGTAAGTGGCATACGTTTCACGGCACTAAGAGGCAGGCCGAAACCGAGAGTGCTCGACTGATCGCTGAACTGGATGGCGGAAGCTATATCGAGCCAGCGAAAACGACCGTGCGAGAGTATTTTACGCGCTGGTTGGCGCACGAGAAAGCCAACGTCTCACCTAAAACGCACCAGCGGTATGAAGAATTGCTCCTGAAGAATATCGCCCCGGTCATTGGAGCTGTCACACTCAATAAGTTAACTGCTGCCAGAATAGACGGCTGCTGGGCGCACTTGCTTGAGAGTGGACGAAGGGACGGGAAGGGCGGTCTATCACCGCGAACAGTCCATCACTGCCGCCGCGTGATGCTAACGGCAATGGATCAGGCTTTGAAATGGGACTTGCTCAAAAAGAACCCTGTCGCACTCACACGTCCGCCAAAGGTCGAGAAGGTCAGTATGGATGCGTACACCGCTGCGCAGACAGCCGTTTTGATTGATGAGCTTCGCCATACAAGAGTTTTCATCCCCGCGTTGCTGGCTGCGCTCTGTGGGCTGCGCCGCGGCGAAATCCTTGCGCTGCGCTGGCGTGACGTTGATCTTGATAATGGGTCGCTATCGATCAGGGAAAGCGCCGAGGAGGTCGGTAAGGACGTTCGATACAAAGAAACCAAATCGGGCAAGGCTCGCACTGTGGCGCTAGGCTCAACCGTTCGTGAAGAACTCAAGAGCCACAAGATCGCCCAAGCGGAAGAACAATTGAAGCTTGGCATTCGGCCAGACGCAAATTCTTTCGTGGTGGCCCAGATCGATAGCAGGCCATTGAAGCCCACTTCTCTTACTCACGAATGGGTGAGATTGGTGGCAAAGACTTCGCTTCCGCGCATCCGGTTTCATGATCTGCGTCACTCTCATGCTACTCAGCTTTTGGCCGCTGGTGTCCATCCGAAGATTGCCAGTGAGAGGCTGGGGCATTCGACCATCGGCATCACGCTCGACCTTTATTCACATGTCATGCCGGGAATGCAGGCAAATGCGGCAGAACAAGTTGACGCCGCTATAAAAGCTGCTAAGAAGTCACTCGCTGAGTGAATGGGTAGCAAATCGGTAGCAATCACTGATTTGAGGCTTTTCTGAAACCGAGAAAAGTACAACCATTACAAATACTTGGAGGGGTGGCCGAGCGGTTTAAGGCACCGGTCTTGAAAACCGGCGTGCGAGAGATCGTACCGTGGGTTCGAATCCCACCCCCTCCGCCATTTAGTTTTCTATGCACATCTCTATTTGTCGAAAGCCCATGAAACTCTGGGCTTTGACTTCTATTTCTACATCCATCCTCGTCTATACATAACCACTGCAAGGGGCACGCTTTGTGTATATTCTGTGTAGTGAATGGGCGGGATGAAACGACGTGTATACGGTGTGGAGAATGCTTACATTGCCATACGCGGCGATCAAAAGAGACATCTTGCCACGCTGCTGAATCGCTAGGATTTTCGGCTTTTATTGCGCCTGTTGGTGTTACAGTCTGGTACAATTGCTAGGGAGGACAGGGTAGGGGATGAAAGCTTTGTTGAAAATTACGATCCAGTTGAAAGTTGTCGTGCTTTTGTTGTTAGTGGCGTCAACTTAGGGGATGGCTGCCACAGCCGAAACTCTGTCCAAAGAAAAGGAAACCCTTTGGATAGAGGAAAATCGACCGCTTCTCCTTGAGCGTCTGAAAGATTCTGCCGATGCTAGGTTCAGCGACGAATTTGTGTCCTATAGGTCAGGCTCTCCAGTCGTATGCGGGAGAGTGGAATCGAAGAATAGCTTTGCTGGCAACGGCGGTAGCAGGCGCTACATGGGAGCTGGGAAAAGCATAGGTGCATTCACCGAAGACGATACCGTTGAATTCGCAGAAGTTTGGGATGCGGCCTGTTCTTAAAAGATTGAAAAGGCAATGATTTGTGGGCGCCAATGGGCCCTCTCTGTTGAATATGGAACCAATCTAGCCGCCGCTCATTGGGCTATTGCATGGTTTCGAGATGAACAGGAGGTATTGATCCATGAAACAGGTCAGCCCGCGTGAAGCACGGCAAGGCCGAGAGGGCAAACCAGTTCTGATTATCTTGCTGGTGAGTATTGCCGCGGCAGCAGTGGTTTGGTTTCTCGTCGAAATTTTCGGTAATGTAATTGCTCCTGACGTTCCTTCAAATAGCGAAGGCTCAATTCCGCCAGCAGCAACAGAAACGGTGCCTCCTGCATCAGGGCAGGGCCAGTAAAACGATCCCTAATTAGGGCATCAAAGGCTTTTCTATCCCAGCAAGTTGGAACAAAAGCCGTTCCTTTCCGTTGAAGGGAATGGAGCAATTCTGGGCCGAATTCACACACGACAATTTAATAAGCCTGCCAGTTGTTCTGGCGCGTATGCTGCTGGCAACGTTACTGGGAGCAATTATCGGGCTTGAACGTGAATGGCGGCAAAGACCTGCCGGATTAAAGACCCATATGATGGTCTGTTTGGCTTCGGCGACCTTTACCATCGTCTCACTTGAACTGGTGAATGTGCCTGAGTTTGATGATCAGAATATCCGCATGGACCCGTCACGTCTGGTAGAGGCGATCACAAGCGGTGTCGCATTCCTGGCTGCGGGCTTCATCATTTTCGCCAAAGGCAAGATAACAGGAATAACCACAGGTGCCGGCATGTGGTTAGCCGCGGCAATTGGCTTGGCCAGCGGGCTTGGGCTTTGGCATATCGCAATCATGGCGACAGTCATTGCTGTCGCCATGTTGATCCTTGTCGGTAAACTGGAGCAAAAGGTTGCTTCGGACAATAGCAAACCGAGTTAAGCACTCTGCTTACAAGAAACAGCTCAGAGCGGAGCGAGAGCCTGTTCGATTGTGTCCTTCAAAACGAGCCGCTGTTTGCGAAGGTTCGTTTCCTCCTCCTGGCTGACGGGTGCGATCTTAGTTTCCGCGCGATGGATACGGTCATTGACTGAATCGTATTCTTCAAGAATGCGGGCAAAGCGTGGATCAGCTGCCTTCAGCGCATGAATAGTGACAAGCTTTCCTGGAAACTCCTCACCGAGGGTGTGTGGTGTATTGGACATATAGTTCTCCTTCCTTTGATAAGAAGCAGGTTGGCAGTTGTCCGACGGAGTCTCATTGATCCCGATCAATAGGGAGGAATATCAGCACATGCAGATAACGCATGGCTGACATGCAAAGTCCGATGTTTAAACAGCGACTGAACAACACCATCTTTTAGGAAGCGGACCAGTAGAGCGTCCGTGATGGAGATGAAAATGTTTGCCCGTTTTAATAATCGTTTCGGTCGTGCTTTTGCGCAATTCGGCAGTGCCGTCCGCGCGTCTGCTGCCCTGCGAGTCGGTCATCAACCGACTGCCAGAGACCTTGAGACGCTCGGCATCGACGTGGCTCAGTTCCGTAAAATCAATGACTAAGATTATAATTGCTGAATGACATAAAGCCCCGGTTTTCCGGGGCTTTATGCTTTTTAGTCTTCGTCGGTAGCCATTTGCTTGAGCAATTCGCCTTTGCCACGTTGACGCATGATCATCGGCACGACCACAGCGGCGAGTGCCAATGCGATCAATGTCACCGACACCCATGAGTTTATCAGCGTCATCGGGTTTCCCTGACTAATCTGCAGTGCTTGGCGGAGGCTTTTCTCTGCCATCGGCCCAAGAATAAGTCCCACGACGACAGGAGCAATCGGGTAGGAAAAGCGCCGGAGCACATAACCGAGCAGGCCGAATGCCAAAAGCAGGCCAAGCTCGAACGAAACCGGAAGGCCGAATAGCATCGATGTCGATGCATTGGCGCCAATGGTGCCGAGTGTGGCGAACACCAGAATACCCGCATAAAGCCAGTGGCGTGGGATGGTGAGCATCTTCACCCATAGACCGATAAGCGGCAGGTTCAGAACCAGCAGCATCAGATTGGCGACCAGAAGACTTGCGACAAGCCCCCAAACCAGTGGAGCATTTGTCACAAAGAGCAACGGTCCAGGCTGCAGACCGAATTGCTGGAACCCGGCAAGCATGATTGCAGCCGTCGCTGTCGTTGGCAGCCCGAGCGTAAGCAAGGGCACGAGAGTACCTGCAGCTGATGCGTTATTCGCGGCTTCCGGCCCTGCAACGCCCTCGATCGCGCCTTTACCGAACTCTTCCGGATGTTTGGAGAATTGACGTTCTGCCGAATAGGAAAGGAAGCTCGACACGTCTGCGCCGCCTGCAGGCATTGCGCCGATAGGAAAACCGATTGCGGTTCCTCGCAACCATGGCATCCAAGAGCGCTTCCAGTCATTCTTGGTCATCCAGACAGAGCCTTTGACCGCAATGACTTCATCGTCAGGGCTCAATTTTTTGGAAACGACCGCAAGCGTTTCTCCGATCGCAAAGAGTGCCACCGCGAGCGTGGTAACATTGATGCCGTCGAGAAGGTTCGGTGTCCCCATCACAAGACGTGCCTGTCCGGTCAGTTGATCTATGCCGATCAGGCCAAGCGTCAGGCCGACGAAAAGTGAGGTGAGGCCGCGCAAAGTGGAATCGCCAAAGGCTGCCGACACCGTCATGAAAGCGAGCAGCATCAATGCGAAATACTCAGATGGACCGAAGGAGAGGGCGAATTTCACCACCCAGGGGGCAACGAATGCCAGTGCCAGTGTAGCGATAAGCCCTGCAATAAAGGAGCCGATGGCGGCGGTCGCCAGTGCTGGCCCTCCACGCCCCGCTCGGGCCATTTTATTGCCCTCCAATGCAGTAACGATGGAAGCGCTTTCTCCCGGTGTGTTGAGCAGGATCGATGTGGTCGACCCCCCATACATACCGCCATAATAGATACCCGCGAACATGATGAGCGATCCAGCAGGATCGAGCTTATAGGTAACGGGTAGAAGCAATGCCACAGTGAGTGCGGGACCGATGCCCGGAAGCACCCCAACAGCCGTACCAAGCGTGACGCCAATCAGCGCATAAATAAGGTTCGCTGGTTCAAGCGCCACCAGAAGTCCGTTGGCGAGAAGAGTGACAGTATCCATTGTTATCTCGCTCTAAACCAGATGCTCAAGCCAGCCTGATGGCAGCGAAAGCTGCAGGCCGCGT
The DNA here is from genome assembly GCF_025846885.2 of Brucella sp. HL-2. NCBI lineage: Bacteria > Pseudomonadati > Pseudomonadota > Alphaproteobacteria > Hyphomicrobiales > Brucellaceae > Brucella > Brucella sp. HL-2. Next base: position 65,012 of record NZ_JAOYTK010000002.1, read on the forward strand.
GCAAAAATGAACCAGATTACGAATGCAAAGACGATGCCGACAGGGACGCTGATCCAGAATTTGCGATAACCAAATCCGCGCGCTGTTGCTGCAAAGAGCAAGCCTGTTGCAATGGAAAAGCCCAAGGTCTTCATAGTCAGCATTTGAATGACCAACCCACCGACGATCCAGGCCATTGGCGCAATTTCCTGATGCTCGCGCTCTGGAAACTCACCCTTAAACGCGCTGATCACCGTCCATATAGACAGAATGAACAGCCCGGCTGCTATAATGTAAGGAACGGTTTTCGGTCCGACCGGTGAGTACGAAAGAACGTTATTTCCATAGGCCGTGGACCAGGCAATTGCGATAGCAACCGCCCCCAGAATGAGGGCGATCACAAGAGCTGCGTAATCTGGCGCCGTTCCTGTGGAACGGCGCTCTGCCTGCTGTTCACGTCCTGTCATTTGACGAGGCCGATTTCCTTGAGGATAGTTTCAGTAGACGCCACATCTTTGGCAAGCTGCTCCTTGAACGCATCGCCTGCGAGATAGGTGTCGGCCCAGCCTTTATCCTTGAGGGCCTTCTGCCAGGATTCCGACTTTACCATCTTCTCAACATCGGTATTGATAACCGCTACTTGTTCCGCAGTAATGTCGGGAGCAGCGCCCACCATGCGCCAATTCTGGATCGAAACATCAACACCGCTTTCCTTGAAGGTCGGTGCATCGATGCCCTCAAGGCGTTCGTCACTGGAAATACCGATGATGCGAAGCGTGCCAGCCTTGATCTGTGGATCGAACTCGCCGTAGCCTGAAATGCCCACGGTGACCTGATTACCTAGGATAGCTGCAAGTGCCTCACCGCCACCGGAGAAGGCAATGTAATTGACTTTTGTCGGGTCAACGCCAATGGCTTTGGCGAAAAGTCCAGCGGTGATGTGATCCGTACCACCAGCAGAACCGCCGCCCCAGGAAACAGAACCGGGATCGGCTTTGAGCTTGGTGACGAGATCACCCAGATTTTGAATATCGGAAGAAGCTGGAACAACGATGGCTTCATACTCGCCGGTAAGGCGAGCAATCGGGGTGATCGCATCAAGATTGACGGGAGAATTGTTGGTCAGAATTGCGCCGACCATGACATATCCACCAACAATAAGCTGGCTCGGATCACCTTTGTTCTGATTGACAAATTGGGCGAGGCCAATGGTGCCGCCTGCACCCGGAACGTTGATAACCTGAACGCTACCGGAAATCTTTTCATCCTGAAGCACGCTTTGCATTGTGCGTGCTGTCTGATCCCATCCGCCGCCCGGTGCTGCTGGCGCCAGAACCTTATAATCTTCCGCCGAAGCTGCTCCCGCTATCGCGAGCGCCGTCACGGATGTGATGGCCAGAATCCATTTATGCATAAGTCCTCCCTGAATGCACTTTGCGTGCATTTGCTGCTGTCTTTTGACAGCCCTCCTCAAAATCCTCTGCTTCCCGGGCAGAGACTACTGATCTGGAGACTACAGCAGAGAATTGCAATATACCAGCAAGGCTCCCGGCAACTTTTTACTCGTTTAACAGCATTAGCAAAAAGTCTGATGCGACCGTTTTATATAGCCGAATAAGTCTTCGGCTTCGCTTGACGCGTATAATGCCAGAATGTAATACAGTTACGACGGTTCCCCCGACCGAGAGTGAAGGGGATTAATAGGGAACACGGTGAGGACGACCCAAAAGGGGCCGAGACCGTGGCTGCCCCCGCAACTGTAAGCGGATTGCCGTTCATCCTCGTGACGCCCTAAAAGCGTCATGCCACTGAGTCTCTACAAAATGGCTCGGGAAGGCAGATGAACAGCGAACATCCGCGAGCCAGGAGACCTGCCGTCTAACGTAGTCCATTGTCACGGGCGGGGATGCCCGGAGCAGGAGTTGGTTATGACAGCTTTAAACGTCGCAAGACGTCGCCTCCCATTGTCATTCATATCCCCGGATATGTCAGTCTGCTTCATGCGCCGGATCGCTTCCGCCGTTTGATGCGGCTTTTTCTCATGTCATTTCGGGGATTTAAATGAAACTTTCAGGCCAAGTGCCATATAGCGCACTTCTGGGCGCAGTCGTTCTTTTCGCAACCGGTTTCGCAGCGCAGGCAGCTGAAACCCAATATCCGCTAACACTGAAAAACTGCGGTCGCGATGTAACCTTCAAACATGCACCGGAGCGGGCAGTGGCCGTTGGTCAGAGCAGCACCGAGATTCTCTACAGCCTTGGCCTCGGCGACAAAGTTGTGGGTACGGCCGTTTGGTTCGGCCCAGTCCTCAAAGGCTTTGAGGATGTGAATGCCAAGGTAAAGCGCCTGGCAGATAACGATCCGAGTTTTGAAAGCGTATTGGCGCAAAAGCCAGATATTGTTACAGCGGATTTCCAGTGGCACGTTGGCCCAATGGGCATTGTCGCAAAGCCGGAACAGTTCGAAGAATTAGGTATTCCTGCCTACACATCGCCTTCCGATTGCGTTGGCAAAGATAATTCAGGTGGCGGCGATGGTATTCGCACAGAGCCATTCACGATGAATATCGTCTATCAGGAAATCGGCGAACTGGCTCAGATCTTCAATGTACAGGATCGTGGTGAAAAGCTGATCGCAGACCTCAAGGCACGTGAAGACACGGCCCGCCAAAAGATCGGCTCCTCTGATGGCAAGCTCTCAGCGGTTGTCTGGTTCTCCAGCACGCAGGTTGATGCTGATCCGTATGTTGCCGGTAAGTTCGGCGCTCCTGCCTATATTCTTTCTGCACTCGGCATCAAGAATGTGATTGAGAGTGAAGAAGAATGGCCAGCCGTGGGCTGGGAAACCATCGCCAAGGCAGGGCCGTCGATGATCGTTGCAGCGAAGCTTGATCGTCGTCGTTATCCTGCTGATGACATTGCAGTCAAACACGAGTTTCTCAAGTCTGATCCAGTGACGAAGTTGATGCCTGCTGTTGAAGGCGGGTATGTTTTTGATATCGATGCGCAGTCGATGAGTACGTCGTTGCGAGTGATCGAAGGCATTGAAACGCTGGCTGCTGATATCGCCGGTTCGGATATGAACAAGTGACGTCAAAGGCAGCCACAGCGGGCATTTCACTGAAAACCACGATGAGTTCCCGGGTGCTTTTGGGAGCACTTGCGCTCGTCCTGCTCTTTGTTGCTTTGTGGCTGGGTGCTGCCATTGGCGAAACCGCAATACCTCTGGACGTGGTGGCTAAAACCATCGCCAACCGCGTCTGGAATGCCGGTTACCCACTCGCGCCGATTGATGAAGGTATCGTTTGGAGCTATCGGCTGAGCCGTGCTGTTGTCGCAGCTTGCTGCGGTGCGGCACTGGCCTTGTCAGGTGTGGTTCTGCAATCGCTTCTCCGCAATTCGCTGGCTGATCCCTATATTCTGGGTATTTCTGCCGGGGCTTCAACGGGGGCAGTGAGCGTTGCTATTCTCGGAATTGGTGCTGGTGTGCTCTCGTTGTCAATGGGAGCGTTTATTGGCGCAATCGTTGCTTTTGTTCTCGTTTCCTTGCTCGCATTGCGGGCAGGGCGCGGAAACAGTGCGATCATTCTAGCCGGCATTGCTGGTTCGCAGCTTTTCAACGCGCTGACATCTCTCATCGTCACGAAGGCAGCAAACGCCGAACAGGCGCGCGGTATCATGTTCTGGTTGTTGGGGAATCTTTCTGGTGTGCGCTGGCCGGATGTGGCGCTCGCTTTGCCCGCCTGTGTGGCGGGGCTTCTGATCTGTCTTTGGCATGCCCGTGCGTTAGATGCTTTCACCTTCGGTTCGGAATCCGCTGCGTCGCTTGGAATTCCCGTGCGGCGCGTCTATGCCGTTCTGATTGGTGTCAGCGCCATGATGACAGCGGTGATGGTGTCGATTGTCGGTTCCATTGGCTTCATTGGTCTGGTCATTCCCCATGCGGCCCGCATGCTGGTCGGTGTGCGTCATGGCAGATTGTTGCCTGCGGCAGCACTTATCGGGGCAATCTTCATGATCCTCGCCGATATTGTGTCCCGCATTATCATTCCCGGTCAGGTTTTGCCGATCGGAGTCATTACGGCATTGGTCGGTGCCCCAGCATTTGCGCTGCTGCTTGGACAGAGAAGGGCACAATCATGATGCTTTCTACAAACAACGTCTGCTGGTCGGCTGGAGGCGTTGAAATCCTGCGCGATGTTTCACTCGATGTGACAAAGGGTGAATTTCTCGGCATCATCGGGCCAAATGGCTCGGGTAAAACGAGCTTTCTGTCTTTGCTCTCAGGTGTAAGGCGAAGCCGCTCAGGTGAAGTCAGACTTTGCGACAAGCCAATCCAGAAATTCAACCGGCGTGAGATTGCGCGCAAGCTGGCACTTGTTGAGCAACAGGCCGGAACGACTGAGCGTATCACCGCGAGGCAGGCGGTGGAGCTGGGGCGCACACCATATCTCGGCGCTTTATCTCCATGGTCAGAACAGGACGATGCCATTGTCGATCGCGCCCTGGCCAATGTCGATATGGCACATCTGGCGGATCGTTACTGGCATACGCTCTCAGGTGGAGAGCGTCAACGCGTGCATATCGCCCGTGCATTGGCACAAGACCCGCAGATATTACTTCTGGACGAACCGACAAATCACCTCGATATAGGTCACCAAATCGGGTTGCTCGATCTGGTCAGGCGCCAGCAATTAACTGTTGTCGCCGCACTTCATGACCTCAACCATGCTGCCATGTTCTGCGACCGTATTGCAATCATGAACAAGGGGCGGATTGTAGATTTGGGGACGCCGCGCGAGGTTTTACGAGCCGAATGTATTCGCAGTGTTTTCGGCGTCGAGGTGGATGTCGAATATCACGGTGTGCATGGATGTCATATTCGCTATCGTGTGCCAGGTTATGCCGCGCTAGAACTTAAGCAATCGGCATAGAAACCATTCATTCGCCTTTGGTAATATTCATCAATTCAGATCGAAATAAATAGGCGTTATTTAAAGTAGTTTCTAATATATATGATGATTGTTTTTTACTAAGTTTGTGAAAAGCTTCATTTTTTTCTTAAGTTTATCACGTCGTTGTGAGTGATTTAGTTGACAAACTGTTTCCATTTCATTGACGATTTGTTTATATGGGCGCATCTCGCATTTGGAAAAGCGCTTTCTCGATTGTAAAAATTGAGATCACGTCACCGGAGTGATCGATGCAATCATATTGCGGATGCATCGTTATTTCGGGTTCCAGATGTGTGAACCTAAATCGGTTTCCATGGGCGATTTCGTGGATCGATGATGGTTCAAATTTGAATAAGGTATAGATGTTGGCATGTCTGTGCTGCGGGGGCAGAACCTAAAGCGGGCATGTGGCTAATGTAATTTTTCAAATGAATTAGTGTAAGATTTATTCAACGGCGACCAGCCTTTTCGGGTGGTCGCCGTACTTTATTCAGGGATACTGTGCGCCTGTGACCGTCAGATAAACCGCATAGAGCGATTTGGTTGCGGTGATAAACAAACGATTGCGGCGTGGTCCACCAAAGGTGACATTTGCCACTGTTTGCGGTGTCTTGATCTTGCCGAGAAGGTCGCCCTGCGGTGAGAAACAATGAACGCCGTCGCCCGCACTGGTCCACAGATTGCCGTCTGTGTCGAAACGAAAGCCATCTGGCAGGCCATTATCGACGGTGCAGAAAATCTTGCCACCCGTCACGCTCTTGCCGTCATCCGCGACATCGAAAACGCGGATATGGCGTGGTGCATTCTCGTCATGACTATATGCACTATCGGCAACAAAGAGCTTTGTTTCATCGGGTGAAAAGGCGAGACCATTTGGCTGGTTAAAGTCAGTGATGACTGCCTTAAGTTCGCCGGTTGTCGGATCGAGGCGATAAACATTGCGTGTCGCTTGTTCCGGTTCGGCCTTGTAGCCTTCATAATCCGCCATGATGCCGTAGGTCGGATCGGTGAACCAGACAGCCCCATCTGAACGCACGATGACATCATTGGGAGCGTTTAGTTTCTTTCCCTGATAGCTGTCGGCCAACACGGTGATGCTGCCGTCGATTTCCGTGCGTGTAACGCGACGTCCGCCATGCTCGCAGGTAACGAGCCGTCCCTCGCGGTCGCGTGTGTTGCCATTGGCGAAATTGGACGGTTGCCGAAAAACAGAAACTCCGCCTTCAGGAACCCAGCGCAAGATACGCTCGTTAGGAATGTCACTCCACAACAGACAATTATGATCGCTGATCCAAACCGGTCCTTCGGCCCAACGACAGCCCGTATAAAGTTCATCAAGATCGGCGCTTGCCACGATCATCTGCTTGAAACGCTCGTCGTGGATTTCGTAAATTGAATTATTCTGGGACAAGAAAATTACTCCAGGAATGCTGTTTAACGCTCAGGTCTGCGGCTGCTGGCCAGGAAGATCACCGCAATGATGGTGAGTCCGGTCAGAACGAGACGAACACCGGCACCGAAGCCATAGGTGTTGAGCATGGAGACTATGAGGAACATGAAGAGTGCGGCACCCCAAATACCGGGGATGTTGGAATCGCCGCCTGCAACAGCTGTGCCACCGATGATGACCACGGCAATCGACATCAGCAGATATTCAGCGCCCATGTTGAGTGCCGCTCCGCCCGAGAAACAGGCAAGCAGAAACCCACAAAGAGAAGCGAGAACAGCGCAGAGCAGATAGGTGATGAAACGCGTACCATCGACCGGAACGCCTGCCATGCGTGCAGCAAACGGGTTTTGCCCAATGGCCGAAATCCACCGACCATAGATGCTCCTTTTAAGAAGCACCCAGCCAATGAGGGATAGTACCAGCGCCACGATTGCGACGTTGGGGATGCCAAGCGTTGACGACGTGGTGAACTGAGCCAAAACTTCCGGCGGCTTTACACGTAAGCCCCGATTGCTCCAGATTGCAGTCGACTGAATAAGGAAGCTCATCGACAGGGTCGCGATGATGGGTGGAATGCGCAGCAGCTTGATCAGCGCATAGTTGCAGATGCCAATTCCAAGCCCGATCAGCAGGGCAACAGCCAAACCTGCCAATACCATATTGTCCTGGGAATCCATCAGCTTGAGAGCCAATGTTGCAGCCAGCGTCATAGTAGCAGGCACTGACAGATCGATGTTGCCGGGTCCCAGCGTTATGACGAACATCTGCCCAAGACCAACAATCACGGAGAAGGATGCGAAAGTGAAGGCCGCATAGGACAGACCATGTGCACCGGCCCCGCCTGTAAACAGGACAGTGATAATCCAGACCGCGATCGTCGCAACGAAAGACCAAATCCATGGACGACTTGTGAGAACAGAAATTGCGGTCATTGCTTTTTCCCACGGCTGTCGAGACGGTTGAGGAAGAGACGCAGAGCCAGAACGACGATCAGAATTCCTCCTTGCGCGCCAATCTGCCAGTCTGGCGAAATACGCATGAAGGAAAGGAACGAACCTGCAAGCGTCAGCGTCAGTGCGCCGATGACGGCACCGATGGGAGAGATACGTCCGCCGACAAATTCACCGCCTCCGAGAATGACACCTGCTATCGAGAGCAGCGTATAGCGCAGCGCAATATTGGCATCGGCTGAAGTCGTGAGGCCAACAAGTGCAATACCGGCAAGAACGGCAAAGAAAGCAGCCAATGCATAGGTACCTGCACGGATTGCGGTGATGGACCAGCCCGCGCGCTCGATGGAACGCGTATTGCCGCCTGCGCCGCGCATCAGCACGCCGAAAGTGGTCCGCATGACGATGAAATGCGTGACGATTGCGATCAGCACACTGGCAACGATAGCCATTGGCACAAATGGCGGCTTGGTGGTCATGATCCAGCGCGCCCAGTCTGGCGCCTGACCGCCGGGCGAGGGCAATAGCAGAACGGCCAGTCCGCCCCAGACAAAGCTCATACCAAGTGTCACGACAATGGACGGCAGATTGCGCAGGTGGATGATTGCACCCAAGGCCGCGTAGGCGGCAATGGCTGCGGCCAGGATAAGCACGCCGATGACCGGATTGGTGTTGAGATAAGTCGCGGCCACACAGACCACGAAGCTCACAAAAGTTCCCATCGAAAGATCAAGGTCGTTGACCGCCATGATGAGCATTTGCGCAATCGTAGCGAGTGCAATCGGCACCGCCAGATTGAACAGGAGATTGAGGCCGGTATAGCTCATGGCGCGGGGCTGCATGTAGAAGACAGCGGCCAGCAACAGAGCGAGTGAGAAAACCGGTGTTAGGAGGCGAAGGGATGATGCGGAGAGACGCATTATTCGTGTCCTCCCTCAAATGATGCAGCAAGCACGCTTTTTTCCGTGATTTCATCGCCGACGAGTTCTGTCACGATTGCACCGTCGCGGAAGACATAGACGCGATCACACAGTTCGATTTCGTCCATTTCGGTGGAATACCAGACAAAGGTTCGGCCTTTTTCAGCTTCATGACGCAGGATTTCGTAGACTTCCTGCTTGGTGCCGACATCGACGCCGCGCATGGGGTCATCCATCAGAATGGCATTGGCGCTTGTCGCGAGTGCGCGCGCAAAAAGCACTTTCTGCTGGTTGCCGCCGGAGAGTGACAGAATACGATTGCCCATATCCGGTGTGCGGATCTGGATCTTGTCTTTCCACTGTGCGCCAAGCGTGTCTTCGCGGCTCTCATCAACGAGTTTCATGGATGACAGACGGTCAAGCGAACCGATTGTGAGGTTGTGAAGGATGCTCCAGAGCGGAAACGTTCCGTTGAGGCTGCGATCACCCGCAACGAAGGCTATCTCGCAATTGCGTGCAGGCAGCCAGTTTGGTCGGCGAGCATAATAAAGATCGAGCAACATCTTTGTTTGGCCATGACCGGCAAGCCCCGCAAGCCCGATAACTTCGCCTCTGAAAGCCTGAAACGGCTTAATGTCATTGGCACGCTTGGTGGATGCAAGCACAGGTTTGCCGCTTGAATCGACCTTTGCAGCCCGACGAGCAGATTTCTCGCGTTCCACGCTGCCCATGGCTTCCACAAGGCTACGATTGGTGAAATCTTTTGCCGCACGATTGGCAACGACCTTACCATCCTTCATCACGACGATGCGGTCTGAGGTCGAGAGAATTTCACCAAGCATATGTGAAATAAGGATAACCGAGCCGCCTGTACCCACAAAGCGGCGGACATAGGCCATCAGCTGAGCCGCAATACCCGCATCGAGCGACGAAGTTGGTTCATCGAGAATAACCAGTTTAGGTGCTATGCTTGGTGCTGTAAAATTAATGGAGATTTCCACCATCTGCCGCTCGGCAATCGTGAGCTCATCGATTGTTGAAGAGCAATCAATCTTATGGCCGGGAAAAATATCGCTGAGCTTTTGCGAAATGAGGTCAACCGCCTTGCCGCGCCAGTTCGCGCCCGTAAGGTCGCGCTGCATGATGCGCACATTTTCGGCAATCGTCAGATTAGGAAAGAGTGATAATTCCTGAAAGACGCAGCGAATACCGTGCTTGCGCGCAGTCACCACGCCGTGGCCTTCTTCGCCATGGTAGGAGATGCTGCCTTCATGCGGCGAAAGTCCGCCATTAATGACGTTGACGATGGTGGATTTGCCCGCGCCGTTATGGCCGACAAGTCCCACGCATTCGCCTTCATGGATCACAAGCTCAGCGCCATCCAGTGCCTTTACCGCACCGAACTGCACGCGAATATTGCGTGCGGCGACAACCTCGCGTTTGTCGATTGTTTCAGACATGCACCCGAACTGTATTAGAGATGAGGGAGGGGCAGGCATGAGACACGCCTACCCCGTGAGAAAAAGGATTACTTCGCTTCCGCGATGACCTTCTGTGCGTCTTCAAGCGAATATTCGACATTCGCAACGCCACCCTTTTGGGTGTTGCCAAGGTCCTTTTCGAGCGATTCCTGGCTGACGCTCAGGAACGGAACGACGAGGTCTTTCTTGACTTCCTTGCCGTCGAGGATCTGTTGCGCGACCCAGAAAGCAAGTGTTGAAACACCCGGCGCAATCGAAACCGACATGGTTTCATAGCCGTTCGCGTCTTTCTGCTGCTTCCACCACTGCAGTTCGTCCTCACGATTGCCCATGATGATGATCGGTGTTTCGCGCTTTGCAGCAGCAAATGCTTGCGCAGCGCCATAACCATCGCCACCCTGCGTCACGACTGCATCGATTTTAGGCAGGCTTGGCAGAACACCGGCAACCGCGCGCTGTGCAACGTCGGCCGCCCAATCGCCATGGACTGAGCCGACGATCTTGAAGTTCGGATGCTTTTTGACGCCTTCCTCGATACCAGCATGCATCTGGTCATCCACCGAAACGCCAGCTAGGCCGCGAATTTCAAGCAGATTGCCGCCTTCAGGCAGGCGCTTTGCAAGATATTCGACCTGACCTTCGCCCATCGCCTTGAAGTCCACCGCAATGCGCCATGCGCAAGGCTCGGTTACGATACCGTCGAAGGAAACAACCGTGATGCCCGCATCGCAAGCTTCCTTGACTGCACCATTGAGTGCCGTCGGCGAAGCTGCATTGATGACGATAGCGTCGTAACCCTGCAAGATCATATTCTGAATTTGCGCGGCCTGCTCTGTCGCCTGATTTTCTGCGGTGGTGAAAGCGTCTGCTGCAGAAACCGTACCGGCAGTGACAGCTTCTTTCGTCACTTTGTCCCAGCTCTGAAGCATGGCCTGACGCCATGAGTTGCCAGCATAATTGTTCGAGAAGGCGATCTTCTTCGACGCTGTGTCGGCAAATGCACCGCCAGTCGCCATCACAGTGGTGAGTGCTGCGGATGCCAAAAGAATTTTCCCAAGCTTCATTTTATTCCTCCCAGTTACAAATTTGCGGTGCCGCAGCGTTCTTGACGCTTCGGTCCGTTTGAATCCTTATGTGCGAAGCCTCCCGCACGACCGCTCCTCAACGGTCCCAGTTTGCGCATCACATTACCTATTGTCTTGTGGGCAATTTTCTGGTGAAGCGAGAATGAAATAAATGCGTTGTCCTGTGAAGGCTGATCGAAGCAACCATGGTGCGGTTTCCTGCAGCATAATTGCGGGAACCCGCAAGACGCGTCACAGCATAATTTCTTAAACTGTAATCAGTTTAAGATGAAATTACGCAGCTATTTAAGATATTAGAGCGACTTTAATACGCCCCCAGGGCGCAGCGCTCTATTGGCTAACGGCGTATGATAAGAAGCAAAGCAATCTGTCTTTGGGAGGAGCGTCGCTTGCTGGAATTAGCGCCTGAGCGCCTGCTCGACCATTATCTCAATATTTCGAGATTGCTGGCTGGCCAGCTGGATTTTGATTCCATCATTCAAGCGGTGGCAGCCGAGATCAATCATATCCTGCCCTATGACCACCTCGACGTTTGTATCAAGATGGTCGATGGCAAGTTTCACATCGCTTATGAAAGCGGGATCGAGACGGCCTGGAGCCGAAATCCGCCTGCGCTTCTATCAGGCAGTCCAATTCGCACTCTTCTATCGGGTGAAGTTGAATATCTGCTAACGGACGATGCGCGCACCGACACTCGGTTTCATTTCGAGGGGTCGTTTTCAACGCCGATCATCGAACATGATCTCAAGGCCCGTCTCCATGTACCGCTAAAGGCGCAAGGGGATATTATCGGGGCGCTGAGTTGCTCCAGTTTGCAGTCGGGCTGCTATTCAACACGGGATGTTGAAAACGCGCAGTCGATTGCCGATCTTCTGGCTCCATATTTCTTTGCAATCCGTGCTGCGGAACAGGCCAAACGTTCAGCTATTGTCGAGACGGAAGCGCGGGCGAGGGAGGAAGGATTGCGCTTTGGCGCCCTCAAACTCACCGAAGCGCTGGAGATTGAGCGGCATCGCATCGGCATGGATCTGCATGATCAGACGCTGGCAGACCTGACCCGTTTAGCGCGTCATGTCGAACGTTTGACGCGAGCCCCCGATCTTTCCGGCGAGCAACTGGAACCACTGTTTCGTGGCCTACAGCACTGCATGCAGGATTTGCGTCAAATCATTGAAGAAGCAAAACCTTCTGTGTTGCAGCTTTTTGGCTTCGCGCAGGCGACAGAGAACCATCTTGATCGTTCAATTCGCGAAAGCGGGGCTGCAATCGAGTGGTTTCTCGACGACTATAGCGAAGGTATGACGGACAAGCTTGAGGAGACGGTTGCGACCTCGCTTTTCCGAATTGTGCAGGAAGCGATCAACAACGCGATCCGCCATGCGCTCGCCGGAGAAATCCGCGTTCGTCTTCGCGATAAGGGCGGGCGGCTTCTCGTCGAAGTTATGGATGATGGTATTGGTATGGACCGTCAGGCGCAGCGTATTGGTCATGGTATCGACAATATGCGCACACGTGCGCGGCTGATTTCGGCGAGCTTTGCCATCAGAAAGAATACGGAGGGCAGCGGCACATGCGTGACGATCCATCTGCCACCGGAAACATGTCAGTCAAGTGGAGGGTAGGATGCAGGTTCTGATCGTGGAAGATGATCCGTTGCATCGCACTTATCTGGGCGAAGCGATCCGCGCAGCATTGCCGGAGTGCAACGATGTGCTGGAAGCAGACAATGGTTCAGCGGGCGAGAAGCTCGCGCGGATGCATCGTTCTGCCCATATTGTAATGGATTTACAAATGAGCGGGCGAAATGGCATCGAAGCGGCCCGCACAATCTGGAAGGAAAATCCGGAAACCCGCATCCTGTTCTGGTCGAATTATGCTGATGAAGCCTATGTGCGCGGTGTCTCGCGCATCGTGCCGGAAGGGGCCGCCTACGGCTACGTGCTGAAGTCGGCATCTGATGACAAATTGCGACTGGCGTTGCGAAGCATTTTTGTCGAAGCGCAATGTGTGATCGATCGCGAAGTGCGTGGTTTGCAGCAGAAAAGCCTTGGTCACGCCAGCGGTTTCAGCGAAAGCGAATATGAAATTCTGATTGATATCGCACTCGGGCTGACTGATCGGGTGATCGCACGGCGGCGCAATCTGTCACTGCGAAGTGTGCAAAACAGACTACAGCAACTCTATGAAAAGCTGGGTGTTTATCAGGATAAAGGTGAGCCGGAGGAAGGACGTTTCAACCTCCGCGCTCGTGCCGTGACAGTCGCGTTTTTGCGCAAGCTTTTGAATTACAGCGCGCTGGAGCGCGCCGAAATTGAACTTAACGACTGGCTCAGCCGACAGCCGTCTTTAAACGACGCTGTTCCAGATCGAGGCCGAGCTCCTTCGCGCGAGCAATGATTGGCGCAAAGCGACGCTGCTTCTTTTCTGCGTGATTTGAAGCAATGTCAGCAATGCGGTGCTTGAGGAACGGGTTGAGGAAGCGCTCGCGAACGGTAACAACATAGGCTTCCGCCTGTTCGCCAAGGCCATCTGCGGCAAAAACCGGCAGAACTTCTTCGCGCCAAAGCGCTTCAAGTTCATTGCGGATCGTTTCGTCGTTCATTGCTTCCAGCACGATTTCATCTTTCGGACGATTGCCGTTCAGCCACCGTTCGGCAATGAAACTATGGCCGAGGTTGAGCAAGTAAAGCTTGAGACGCTCATAGAGCGCAAGATTATCCGTCAAGACGATATCGGGATGCGTGCAGGGCAGCCTCAGGCCTTTCGCCTGCTCGATTGCCCAGATTGCATAGGGTTCGGCAATCGCGCCGACCGGATCAATCGGTTCTGATACGATGCGGTCAACGAGGCTGTTGGCGAAGACGCATTTGCTTTCAATCCATTGCGTGAAAGCCTTGGGCAAGCTCCACGTTTCCGCGAGACCCAGCACAATCGAACGCAGTTTGTCGCCATTGCGTGAGATTAGCTCGCAAGGGAAAATCGACAGCGAAGCGTCTGGATTGACCTGCCAGCGATGGTGCAGCAGCACAAGTAGCTTTGCGGGGAAGCTTTTTGGAAGGCAGTCTGTCTCGGTGAGCAAAGAAACATCGTCGCTGGCGTCGAGCTCAAAACCCTTGTCGCCCGTGTTGGACAGAATGACCTTAACCTTTGTTGCCAGCGTGCGGATCGTCTGCCAATCCGTATGAGCGGAATAGGCGGCAGTCACGCTTTTGGCTTGATGTTTCTCATCAATTGGTTCGCCACCTGTAAGGCCGCGAATGATGACCGGATAGCCTTCGCCGCTATTAAGCGCTGCGATGCGCCGCGCACTTTCTGGATTGGAGGTGGTCTGAACGATTGCGACCGTTCCGATTGCGTCGCCCTTTGCAAGCGCTTCCGAAATGAAGAAATCCGCATGTCCGAGCAGAAAGCGGCTCGTTCCGAACTGTAGAATCGATGGCTGATCGGTCATGAAGTCCTCCCTTGAATAGGTTGGAATAGCTATTCCAGCGAGTAAAATTGGTCAAGCCACTCTTTAAAAGTCATCTAGAGCGAGCTGCGACAAAACTGACAAAACCATCAAAATCATGCAATAACAATGACATAGGTGATATTGCACTTTTTGCGTCTTCAAAATATGGTAAGGCCAATTTGGGAGATAACATGAGTGAGCACATCGGCTCCGTGGAACCACGGAGGCTTTACCAACAGATTGCCGACCGGGTCAGGCTGTTGATCCGTGAGGGGCATTTTCCGGCTGGAAGCAGGCTTCCCGCTGAGCGTGAACTTGCGCATCAGCTGGGCGTGTCGCGACCGTCATTGCGTGAAGCACTCATCGCGCTTGAAATTGCAGGCAATGTTGAAATCCGCATGGGCTCCGGCATCTATGTTGCGGCCGAAGAAACGCGACTTCCAGCACAAGGCGGCTCGATTGGCGAAAGTCCGCTTGAAATCATGCAGGCGCGCTCACTGATTGAGGGTAGTGCTGTGCTCATGGCGTGCAGCCATATCACGCTTGATGCGCTGGATCGCCTGCGTGGCAACCTTGATGCCATGCGGTTGCAGATTGAGGCCGGTCGCAAACCCATCGAACTGGATCGACAGTTTCATCTCATTATTGCCGAGCAGTCTGGGAATTCGGTCGTGATGCGTATTGTACGCGACCTGTTTGACGAGCGGCATAGTCCACTCACAGCGCAGATGCGTACGCGTTACGAGAACGCCGAAACATGGACATATGCTTTGGCGGAACACGAGAAGATTTTTGCTGCCCTTGAAGCGAGGGATCCACTTCTGGCACAGGCAGCGATGCGAACGCATCTGGATACATCAAAGCAGCGATGGATGGAGAACGAGCCTCGGGATTAGGTTCGAACATTTGCTGTAGCGGATTTGGGAGTGAGGTCAGAACTATGAACGATAAGGCTATTTCGGCTGTGACGCCGGTAATCCTTTTACATCCGTCCGACGATGTGGCGGTAGCGCGCATTTCGGTCCGTGCAGGAGACCCAATTGGGCTTAGCGATATCATCGCGCGCGATCTGATCGGGCGTGGCCACAAGGTGGCTTTGCGCGATATTTCGGCCGGCAAGGAAGTGCACAAATATGGTCAGGTGATTGGTGTTGCCATTCAGGATATTGCTGTTGGCGAGCATGTTCATCTGCATAATCTCGCAATGCTTCCATCAGAACATGAGCATCAGTTTTCGGTTGATATCGAAGAACGCGGAATGCTGCCGCAAGCAGAGCGTCGTCAGTTCATGGGTTATGATCGCGGGTTCGGCGGTGTTGGTACGCGTAACTATATTGGCGTCATTTCATCGGTAAACTGCTCGGCCACGGTTTCGCGCTATATCGCGGATTATTTTAACCGCATGGGCGGTCTCGATGGCTTCGAGAATGTCGATGGCGTGGTGGCGCTAACCCATGGCAGTGGCTGTGCGCTTAACACCAAATCGGAAGGCTATCGCCTGCTGACCCGGACAATTCAGGGCTACGCCAAACATCCGAATTTCGGTGGCATTCTGCTGATCGGTCTTGGCTGTGAAACCAACCAGATCGCGCCGATTATGGAGCATTATCGCATGGAAGAGGGTACGCGCCTGCGCACCATGACGATCCAGCAACATGGCGGTACCCGCAAGACCATTGATCACGCAATTGCCGAAATCAAGGAAATGCTGCCGCTGGTGAATTCTGCCAAGCGCACACCACAGCCTTTGTCGAAGCTGAAAGTCGCGCTCGAATGCGGTGGCTCTGACGGTTATTCGGGTATTTCTGCAAATCCGGCTTTGGGTTATGCGTCTGATCTTATCGTGCGTAATGGTGGCACGACCGTTCTATCTGAAACGCCAGAAATCTATGGCGCAGAACATCTGCTGACGCGCCGCGCTGTTACGCCTGCGGTAGCTGAGAAGCTGTTGCAGCGTATCGATTGGTGGCGTGATTATACGGCGCGCAACGGTGACGAGCTGAACAACAATCCATCACACGGAAACAAGCTTGGTGGCCTGACCACCATTCTCGAAAAGTCGCTGGGTGCTGTTGCCAAAGGTGGCTCGATGCCGCTTAAGGCCGTTTATGAATTTGCTGAGACCGTCACGGAACAGGGTTTCACGTTCATGGATACGCCGGGCTATGACCCGGTTGCTGTGACGGGGCAGGTTGCCGGCGGTTGCAATGTGATCTGCTTCACGACTGGTCGCGGATCGGTCTCAGGTTTCAAGCCAGCGCCCTGCATCAAAATCGCGACCAATTCCGAAATGTACGAGCACATGAAGGAAGACATGGACTTCAATTGCGGTGGCATCGTCACAGGGGACGAAACCATCGAAGAGTCCGGTACGCGCATTTTCGAACACATTATCGCAGTCGCTTCGGGTGAGCAGACGCTCAGCGAAATCTACGACTATGGCGATAACGAATTCGTACCTTGGCAGGTCGGTGCCGTAACCTGATCTGCCCTTTATTCAATGACGACTGACAGGAATATTTCGATGGTCAAAGCTCTGCGTATCGAGAGCGAAAACGTTACCCGTTTTGCTGAAATTCCCGAAGCACCTCTCCTGCCTGGTCATGTCCGGGTTAACGTGCGTCATGTGGGACTTTGCGGCAGCGATCTGAATACGTTCAAAGGACTAAATCCTCTGGTCGAACTTCCCCGTATTCCGGGTCACGAAATTGGCGGCGAGATCATCGAAGCAGATGAGGGCGTGAGTGCTGCTTATGCCAAGGGTAAGCGCGTTATCGTGTTGCCTTACACCAATTGCGGTACCTGCTCGTCGTGCCGTAAAGGCCGATTGAACGCCTGTCGCTACAATAAGACTCTCGGCGTTCAGCAGAATGGCGGACTGGCAGAACAGATTGTCCTTCCAGCCGAAAAGCTCATTCTGAACGAAAGCTTGGCACCACGTCATCTGGCATTGGTTGAACCGCTTTCTGTTGGATTTCACGCTGTTGAGCGCGGGCGCGTCGAGGCTGGCGACACGGTTGCCGTTCTCGGCTGTGGCATGATCGGTATGGGCGTGCTGATCGGTGCAATTGCGCGTGGAGCTAAGGTTATCGCGATTGATCCAAGTGCGGAAAAGCGCGAACTGGCGCTGAAGTTTGGCGCTACGCACGCTCTACCGGGTGGTGAAGGTGTGGTGGCATCCGTGCAGGAGCTTACCAATGACGATGGTGTGGATATTGCTTTTGAAGCGGTCGGGCTGCCGATCACTTTCACGCAGGCAGTTGACCTCGCAGGCTTTGCTGGTCGTGTGGTCTATGTCGGCTATTCCAAGTCGCCAGTGACCTATCAGACCCAGTTCTTCAATCTCAAAGAACTCGACATCATGGGCTCGCGTAATGCGACGCTCACCGATTTTGAAGCTGTCATCGCCCATCTGGAAAAGCTTGGAAGCGATGCGGATCAACTTATCTCGAAGGTGTTTCCATTTGAGGAAGCTGAACAGGCGCTGTCTTATTGGGACGGCGACCGTAACATCCTGAAAATCATCATTGAACGCAACTGAATCGAAGCAAATGCTCCGTGTCGGGAAGGACGGCATTGAGCGCTAGTGGAGGAAACCGGCCTCGTGGCCATTGTTTGAAGACCCCAAAAGGGAGGAATATCATGAAGAAACTCGTTACCGGCATGATCGCCGCTGGCATGTTGTTGGCAGGAAGCGTGGCAGTCTATGCTGCCAACGTGTCGATCAAAGTTGCCTATGAAAACAACCCGGGCGAGCCTTTTGATGAGGTGATGCATTACTGGAAAGACGATCTTGCCAAGCGCAGCAATGGCGAAATCACGCTTGAGCTTTATCCAAGCTCGCAGCTAGGTTCCAAGAAGGATGTGACCGAGCAGGCCATGATGGGCCTCAATGTCGTGACGATTTCCGATGTTGGCTTTCTGGCAGAATATGATCCTGACCTCGGCGTGCTTTATGGCCCGTTCCTGACGGATGATCCGGCACAGCTTTTCAAAGTGTATGACGGTCCTTGGTTCAAGGAGAAGAGCGAAGAACTGAAAAAGAAGGGCATTCACATCGTAATGCCGAACTATCTTTACGGTATTCGTCAGATCATTTCCAAGAAGCCGATCCGCACGCCTGAAGACCTTAAGGGCCTGAAAATCCGCGTGCCAAACAACGTCATGCAGATCAAAACCTTTGAAGCCATGGGCGCTACACCAACTCCTATGCCTCTGGGAGAAACCTTCCCGGCACTGGCGCAAGGTGTGATCGATGGCGTCGAAAATCCAATTTCGGTTCTCTATGGCCAGAAATTCCAGGAAGAAGCCAAGTATCTGAGCAAGGTCGGGTATCTGACCAACGTTGCACTCATCGTCGGTGGTGAAGCCTTCTTCTCGACGCTGCCAGAAGAACAGCTCAAGATGATCCATGAATCTGCTTATGATGCGGGTCTCTACAGCCAGAAGCTTACGATCGAAAAAGACAATGAAATGATCGAAAAGATGAAGGAAGCAGGCGTCGAAGTGATCGATGTCGATCGTGCTCCTTTCAAGGCGCTTGCTGAAAAGGTCTACACGCAGTTCCCGGAATGGTCGCCAGGTCTTTACGAAAAGATCAAAGCTGAACTGAACTAATCCCCTTCAATCCGGATATTGCCATGTCGCAGATTGGGTCGTGACCCTCGCTGCGGCATGGCTCCGTCATGGAATTTAATCCGATGAAACTTTTTGAAAAACTGATCGACTGGTTGGCCGCAGCGCCGCTTTTCGTGTTGCTGGCGATGTTCAACGCCGCGGTCGTCATGCGTTATTGGATGCATCAACCACTGCAATGGACTGAAGAGATGGCCGGTCTGTTGATGATCTGGATCATTATGCTGGGCAGTGTTGCGGCTGAGCGCACTAACCAGCATCTCGCAATTCCGATGCTCGTGGACATGTTCTCAGACAAGGTCCGCGACATCATCAATTCTGTGATCGGAATTCTCTCCGGGCTCTTTCTGCTTTATGTGTCCTATGCCGGTTATAAGCTTTCGGTCGCAGCGCAGTTCAAAGTGACCGATGTGCTTCGCGTTTCCTATTTCTGGATCGACATCGCAGTGCCTGTCGGCTTCGTGATTATCGCTTGTTACATGTTCGCTGGCGCTTTCAAAACCTTGCGCGCCGCCTTTGCGGGAGGCAAGGCATGAATCTGACCACCATCGTTCTCATCATGCTGGCGCTGATTGCGCTCAACATGCGCCTGTACGTTGCTATTCTGATTGCCGTTTTCACTTACTTCATCTTCTTCAATCAGATGCCAATCGCAATCGCTGTTCAGCGTTTTATCAGCCCTGCACAGAATACGTCTCTGCTCGCTATTCCGTTCTTCATCATGCTTGGCACCGTTATGTCGCATACCGGTATCGCCGAGCGGCTAATCAAGGTTGCTGATATTCTGGTCGGCCGTATGCGCGGTGGTATGGCGCTGACCAACATCATGGTTTCGACCCTGATGGGCGGTGTCAGTGCGTCCAATCTTGCAGATAGCGCCATGCTTACCCGCATGATGGTTCCGGAAATGGTCAAGCGCGGCTATGACAAGGCATTCTCCTGTGCCGTGACAGCTGCTGGCTCGCTCATTACACCGATCATTCCTCCCGGTATTGCGCTGATTATTTATGGTCTGATTGCTGACGTCTCGATCGGCAAGATGTTCATGGCGGGTGTCATTCCTGGACTTCTTGGCGCGGTCATTCTGATGATTGCAGCCTACATCACTTCGGTAAAGCGTGGTTACAAGCCAAGCCGGGAGACGCGGATGAGCGGTTCGGAAGTTGCATCCACTCTTGCATCTGCCTGGCCTGCAGTATTTCTGCTGTTCGCCATTATCGGCGGTATCCGCATGAATATCTTCACGCCGACAGAAGCTGGCGCGGTCGCGGTTACGCTCGTGCTGATCATCGGGTTTGTGATCTATCGCGAAATGCGTGTGTCACACGTAGTCGACTCGCTGATCGAAACCGCGAAATCGACGGCTTCCGTCATGCTGGTTATCATGGCCTCATCGGCACTCGCATGGGTGTTTTCGCTCGAGCAGGCCGGTCAGTCACTGATGCAGCTGATTTCGTCCTTCACGAGCAATCCTTATGCATTCCTGCTAGCGGTTAACGTGATCCTGCTGCTTCTTGGCGCATTGATCGAAGGTACAGCACTGATGATTGTGCTGGTTCCACTGTTGATGCCAACTGTGAAGGCTTTGGGCATTGATCCGGTGCATTTCGGTATTGTCGTCATCGTCAATCTTTCGATTGGGACGCTGACACCGCCCGTTGGTACTGTCATGTTGATGGTGTGTAATATCGCAAAGGTCAGAGTGGGTGACTTCACCCGTCAGGCATTCAGCATGTATCTGGCACTGTTCATCCTGCTTGCGCTGGTAACTTATGTGCCATTCATCTCTACGTTTCTGGCACATTAGAGCGCGTTTCGATCTGATTGGATCAGATTGGCGCTCTAACGCATTCTATTTAAAGCATAATCTTATCGATCCTCGTTTCACTCCGGTCGGATTATGCTCTAATGAAAAAAGCGCGGGAGGCTTCTCGCGCTTTTTGTTTTACGCCCAAGGGTTATCTACACGCGGCCATATTGGCCGCGTCATTTTTTGGTAGTTCGTAGCTCTCGGATTGACGGGATAAGAACTCGGTGCGTCGACATAGATGATCTCGGCTGCAATGGGCGCAAACCCTGCATGAAAATGATTGGTCGATTTGACGACCAGAATGTCTTTTAGCATCGGATCAATACCGATATTGGAGAAAACATCCGGCTCAAAAGTTTGCGTGCGGTTGGTATTGAGAATGACGTCGATTTCGGTCCCCTCAATACGCACAACTGCCGACGGTCCGAGCGTGACACGACTAAGGCCAAAGCTCTGCCAGCCTTCGGGCAAAACTTTCATAACCGTCACGCGCGCATCAATTGGTTCTCCGGCCTGTGGACCAGATTTGCCGCCTATGCGCAGATCAATCACGGCGCCTTCGCCTGCCGCATGGCAGAAAGTGACGGCCAGTGTATCCCATATGGTCGCAACCGCGGCTTTCCGGATACCGCGGTCTATCAAGCGGCGCAGAATATGGGTGCCGTCGCCCGCAACACCACCACCTGGATTATCCCACACATCGGCAATCACTGCGGGCTTTGCCGGGTTGACCGCATGTGCCGCAATCGCGCGGTCAATGCCGTCATCGATGCTGTACATGGTCATCAATGTCTGCTCGCGCATCCCGATAAGCTCTCGCCCCAATTTTTCTGCGAGCGCATCGCCTTTTGCGCGGTCGTTGTCGGTGACGACAAGAATGCGCGTCCCCATTTCAGGAACATCCGCTGCCATGAAACCATGAATGACGGAGATGGATAGAATTCCGTCCCGGCCATGCATGGCCTTGATACGATCGATGAACGAGCGCATCGGTTCCTTGCTTGTGGGGAACACCCCGATCATGCGGCAGTCAAAGGTGGAAATGATCGGCTTGATGTTGCCCTTTAAGGTATCGAGCGCCATCGACACGACATGTTCGCCGCGTTCATAAAAATCCGTGTGAGGAAATTCGAGGAAAGCAGCGTAAATATTCAGGTTTTGGACACGTTTTTGAGTGAGATGGCTATGCGGGTCGAACTCGCTGGCAACCAGAATATCCGGTCCCACGATTGCGCGTACACGCTCAAGCAGATCGCCTTCGCAATCATCATAGCCTTGGGCAACCATGGCGCCATGCAGGCCAAGCACCACGGCGTCCACCGGCATCGCAGCTTTCAACTGTTCAAGGATTTCATCACGCAGTTCTTCAAAGGCTTGCTTCTGCAGCAAGCCGCCAGGTTCAGCCCAAGTGGCTGTGCCTTCGATTACTGTCAGCCCTTCTGCAGCGGCTCGCTTTCTCAATGCCACGATTGGCGATGAACACAGCGTCGGCGTATCAGGGTGTTTGCCCGGTGCGGCATAAAAAGCCATTTCAAACGACGCGCGGTCGGTTGGTACGGGCGAAAATGTATTGGTTTCAGTTGCAAGCGACGCGGTGAAAATACGCATATTGTCTGCCCGGGCTATTTTTGCGGTGCGTAGGCGATGGCTTCGATCTCGATCTTGATGTCAATCATCAGACGGGATTCGACCGTTGTGCGTGCAGGAGGATCTTTCGGAAAATACGTCGCGTAAACCGCATTCATACGCCCAAAATCACGCGCATCTTCGAGCCAGATGGTCGTTTTGACGACGTCTTCCATGCTGGCCCCTGCAAGGGCCAGCGCTGCTTTGACATTTTCGAGCACTTGCGCGGTTTGCGCTTCGATCCCACCCTCGACAATTCTGCCATTTGCGCCCATTGGCACCTGACCGGAAATATAGACGGTGTCGCCAGCACGCACGGCGGGGGATAGCGGCACATGTGATGCGCCGAATGCCTGTTTCTTGGGCATGTTGAACTCCGCTTATTTTACAGCGCCGAGCGAAAGACCTTTGATGAGGTAACGCTGCAGCCATATGAATAGGATCGCGACGGGTAGAGTGGCGACAAGCGTTGCGGCCATGACATAGTGCCATTCAACGGTGTATCGGCCTGCCACCAGCGAGAAAACCTGGATTGGAAGCGTGTAACTGTCCTGACTGCGCAACATGGTCAGAGCCACCACGAATTCGTTCCATGCATTGATGAAAGTGAAGATCGCGGTTACGGCGATGGCAGGTATGCAGAGCGGCAGAAACACTTTGACGAGCGTTTTGAAGCGGCCAGCACCTTCCATCCAGGAGGCTTCTTCAAGGTCCTTGGGAATGGTGTCGAAATAGCTTTGCAACATCCAGACGGTGAAGGCGATGTTAAAGGCCATGTAAATCGCGCCAACCGCCGAGACGCTCTCGATCAATCCGTAAGCTGCAAGCAGACGGAACAGGCCCAGCACCAGAACGATCGGCGAAATCATCTGTGAGACAAGCAGGAACTGACGGAACGCACCATGACCTGCAAAGTGAAAACGCGACATCGCATAGGCAGCCGGGATAGACACGATGATCGCGCCAACCGATGCGATGACCGACACATAAAACGAGTTCAGCAATGCGTTGCCGAAGCCAGTGCGTACCCACATTTCAGAAAAATTCTGCCAGCGGAATTCGCTTGGCCACCATGTTGGCGAGAGCACTTCCTGTGGCGGTTTCACGGCAGTCAAAAACATGACCGCAAAGGGAAACAGCGTCAGCACGATCAGCGGCGCGAGGATAATCCAGGCGAGGATGGTGCGTTTGACTTTGGATGCGATCATGTGCGTTCGCTCCGCATGGATAGCCGGATATAGATGGCTGTGAAAACCAGAAGAATGGCGAGCATGATCAGCGAGACAGCCGAAGCTTCACCGAGTTTTCCGAGCCTGAAAGCCAGCTTGTAAAGATGGGTCACAAGAATATCGGTCGTGTTTGCCGGTCCACCCTGCGTCATGACCCAGATGATCGGGAATGAGTTGAACACATAGATCGTGTTTAGAACGATTGCGATGTTCACGAAAGGCTTGAGCAACGGCAAGGTGATTTCACGAAATTGCTGCCAGAGGCTGGCACCTTCCAACGACGACGCTTCATAAAGATCGTCTGGAATGGAGGAAAGGCCACCAAGAAAGATTGTTGTTGTGAACGGTACAGTGACCAGAATGCCGACAAGTATCTGCATCGGAAAGGCTGTTGTGGCACTGGCCAGCCATTGGATGTTGCTGTCAATGATACCGAGATTGCGCAATGCCGAGTTAAGCATGCCGCTTTCACCGTTCAGCGCCCAACGCCAGACGATGGCTGTCATAGTCAAAGAGACGGCCCACGGCAGCATAACAATGACGCGCGCGACGGACCGACCGTAAAAATCCATATTCAGGATGATCGCGACCGGTATGGAAACGACAAGCGCACCACCGACAACGGCTACGGTCCAAACGGCTGTTCGCCACAATGCGTTCAGAAAATCCGGTGACGCGAAAAGGGCTGAGAAGTTTGCACCATCGTTGAAATCGCGTAATTGCCCGAAACGGTTTACATCATGCGTGGCAATCTCAAAGAGATGCACGACCGGCCAGAAGATCACTACCGCAGCCAGCAGCAGGCTTGGCAGGATCAGAAAATAGGGCAGGGTGCGATTTTGCATCGGCCAAAAATTCCACGGAAGAAAAGGGACCCGGCAGCAGAACAGTTTAAACTGTCTACAGTTTCCGTCCGCTGCCGGGGTGATGGGATTACTTCTTCAGGATTGCATCCGCCTTAGCGGCAGCTTCCTTAAGAACAGCTTCCGGTTCGCCTTGACCAAGATAGATGCTCTGCATCGCATTGGACGTAATATCGGCGATTTCTTCCCAGCCCGGAATGATTGGCGCAAAGCGCGCATCAGGGAGCAAGGCAGTGAAAGCAGCGAGATCGGCATTATTGACGTAATAATCCATCTTCGCTTCTTCCTTGTTCACAGGAAGGAAGCCTTCACCCTGTGTGAACTTGGCGCGCCATTCTGTCTGGAACAGGAAGTCGAGAACCTTCCAGGCCTCTTCCTTGTTCTTCGAGTTCTGGAACATGATAACGGAGTCCGTTACGCCATAAGTACCACGTGCGCCCGTTGGACCAGCAGGAATTGCAGTCACACCATATTTCAGATTTGGTGCTTCTTCTTTGATCTGGTTCGACAGGAACGGCGCAGTGATCATCATGCCGACCTTGCCCTGCTTGAAGAGGTTCTGAACATCTTCACGCGCATAGGACGTAACGCCCGGCTGGGTAAGACCACCATCGATCATCGACTTGTAGAGCTTGGCAGCTTCAAGCGCACCCGGTGTACTCAATCCAGAAGTGCCATCCTTGTTGAGGATTTCTGCACCCTGCGACCACATCGCATAATAGTAATAAACGTCAGTTTCGATTTCTTTGCCCTGTAGACCGAAACCGTAATTCTCACCGCCAAGTGCCTTGATCTTCTCTGCTGCGGCCTTTACCTCATCCCAGTTTGCTGGTGGATTGGCGACGCCAGCCTTTTCGAGCAGGTCTTTGTTGTAGTACATAGCGCGAGCCGATGCAGCGATCGGCAGGCCGTATGTCTTGTCTTCCAGCACCGAAGGCGACAGGAATGTTTCGATGAAACGTCCCTTGAATGCATCGTCCATATAGCCATCAAGTGGCTCTGCGATGCCCTGCTGTACGAAGTCGATCAGCCAGCGCGTGCCAATGATCGAAAGATCGGCATTGGTGCCAGCTGAAATGTCGGTGGTCAGTTTCTGAAGAAGTACATCCCATGGCACGATCTCGAACTTGAGCGTGATGCCTGGGTTCTCGGCTTCGAAAGCCTTCTTTACTTCTTCAAAGTATGGGCCGGTCTTTGAGCTGTATTCAGCGACCGTCATACGCACTTCGCCAGCCTGTGCAGCTGAACCAATTGCCAGAATGCTCAATCCAGCCAAAAGGCCGGCCTTCCATTTATTGATAGACATTTTCCCGTTCCCTTGTTTGCCCATGCTTCATGTGAAGACGTCTTGATTTTTGTTATTTTCTTACATTATCGGCAAATTTTGCGCTTTCAAGTAAAAAGTTTTGTTGCAAACTTACATTTTCACTTTTAGGCTGGTCTGAATAAGTATGCGCGAAAAGTGCTTTTAAAGGGGAAGAGAGTGGAGCATTCAGGCGAATTTGCCGGAAAATCCGTATTGATTACCGGCGCCGGGGGCGGTGTCGGCACAGCGCTTGTGAAAATGTTTTCATCGCGCGGAGCGAAAATTATAGGCTGTGATTCCAGTCTGGAAGTCATGCAGGCTGATAATTTTTACAGTCGTCATGTATTTGACCTGCTTGACCGCAATTCGCTGCAGTCTGCCGTAAACACCATTACAGATGCCGACGGCGTGCCTGATATTGTTATCAATAATGCCGGATGGACCCGAGCGGAATCATTTGAAGAGCTTGATCAGGCGCGAATCAACCAGGAGATTGATCTCAATCTGACTGGGGTCTGTTCATTTTCTACAGCGCTTGCACAGAAGATGGCGGCTAACGGCTGTGGGGCTTTTGTCTTTATATCATCGGTTAACGCACTTTCGCATTTCGGCAATCCAGCCTATGCGGCGGCCAAGGCCGGTATCAACGCTTTTGCGCGCGCTCTCGCGGTTGAATATGGGCAACAGGGATTGCGTGCCAATGTTGTATGCCCCGGCTCTATTCATACGCCTGCATGGGATCATCGCATCGCGAAAGACCCCGCTATTCTCGACAAGCTCAAGCGCCTTTATCCGCTGGGACGTATTGTCAACGTTAATGAGGTGGCCGAAGCGGTTGCCTTTCTCGCATCTAACCGGGCGTCCGGCATAACCGGCACAATTCTGCCGGTCGATGCCGGACTCATGGCCGGTTGCAGACCTTTTATTGAAGATATCTTAGGTGGGAACTGAGTGATGAAAAATGTTTCCCTGCGTGGAATTACCAAATCTTTCGGACAGATGAATGTTCTGGATCGCGTTGATCTGGAGATTGAGGATGGCGAATTTCTCGTCCTCGTTGGTCCGTCCGGCTGTGGTAAATCCACACTTTTACGTATGGTCGCGGGACTGGAGCCAATTTCCGGTGGCGATTTGATCATTGGTGGCGAACGCGCCAATGAATTGCCACCGCAAAAACGCAATATCGCGATGGTGTTTCAGTCTTATGCGCTGTTTCCGCATATGACGGCGCGCGAAAATATCGGTTTTGGTCCACGCATTCGGGGTGAGGATAGCTCGACCACGGCGACAAAGGTGGATAAAGCCGCATCGATTCTCAATCTGCATTCTTATCTCGATCGCTATCCGCGCCAGCTTTCCGGCGGGCAGCGTCAGCGTGTTGCGATGGGCAGGGCAATTGTACGCGAACCGTCAGTGTTCCTGTTCGACGAACCCTTGTCCAATCTGGATGCACAGCTTCGTGTTCAGATGCGCACTGAAATCAAGGCACTGCATCATCGGCTGAAATCAACTGTAATCTATGTGACGCACGATCAGATTGAAGCCATGACCATGGCCGACCGCATCGTGGTTATGAATCAGGGCAAGATTCAGCAGATCGGTGCGCCGCTGGAGTTATATGACCGGCCTGCCAACAAGTTTGTAGCTGGATTTATCGGCTCACCTTCGATGAGCTTTATCCCCGGTGCTGTGATTGAGGGTGGTAGGTTCCGCACAACTGACGGCGAAGAGATTGCTACGCCGGGCCGTACGACGTCAGAGCGCGGTGCGGAACTCGGTATCAGGCCGGAAAATTTCATTGTCGCGAAAGACGGCGAGGGGCTTACGCTTGCTATTGAGGTCGTCGAACCCACGGGGCCGGAAACCCATGTTTATGGGAAAATTGCCGGTGAAGCTGTGCGGGCAGTATTCCGCGAGCGTATTCACCTTGCACCGGGAGAGCGAGTCCCTGTAACGGCAAAGCCTGAACACATCCATCTCTTTGATAAGGAAAGCGGTTTGCCGCTGTAGAATTCGCATGAGCAAGGTTGCAGACATCATCACAAGGCTTCATGCCGCAGCACAGGAAGGGTCAAAATCTGACCGCCGACTGGCTGCATTGGTGTTGTCTGATCCTGATTACGCATCCAAAGCTGCTATATCTGAAATAGCGGCGCGTGCGGAAGTAAGTGAGCCCACAGTCACGCGGTTTTGTCGCGGGTTGGGCTGCGATGGCGTACGCGGTTTCAAGTTTTTCCTGGCGCAAGCGCTGGCAATTGGTGGTCAGTACCTGACGGCGGAAGCGCCCGCTCGCGATATTCGCGAGGCGCGGATTGCCTCTGCTGTTACAGATGCCGCAGTTGCGGCTATTCATCGTGCCAGCGATAATCTCGACATGTCTGTCGTCATGAAAATTGCCGAACGGATTGCCGTTTCGGGCTCGGTCCTTTGCGTGGGCTCGGGTGGCATTTCTTCCATGATGGCGACAGAGTTGCAAAATCGGCTGTTTCGACTTGGCATTCCGGTTCTAGCGCAGGTGGATGGTCAGTTGCAGCGCATGTATGCGGCGGTGGCAACGCGTGAGACGACGGTGATTGCATTTTCGGTTTCTGGTTATGCCCGCTCTGTGGTCGAGGCGATTTTGGTTGCCCGGCAATATGGTGCGGAAACTGTGGCTATCACCGCACAAGGATCTGATCTCGCAAAAGCTGCCAATACCGTCATTCCGTTTCAAGCCGATGAAGATGGTAATTTGTATAAGCCGACATCGTCGCGATTTGCCTTGATGGCAATACTGGACATGATTGCAACTGCAACGGCTGAAGTTCATGGGCCGAAGGTGCTTGAGAGTCTGCGTCGTATCAAGCACAGTTTAAACACACTCAAGATTGATGATCCGCGCTTGCCCCTGGGTGACTGATGAGTGACTGATGGGAGACTGACCAATGACACGGCCTAAAACTGTCTATGAAATCGATACGCCTGCGGTTCTGATTGATGTTAATCGTGTCCAGGCCAACATCAAGAAAGCGCAAGCTCACGCCGACGCTATTGGCGTAAAACTTCGCCCGCACATCAAAACGCATAAACTGCCGTTCTTTGCGCGCCGCCAGATTGAGGCAGGTGCTGTAGGGATTACGTGTCAGAAGCTTGGCGAGGCCGAAGTTATGGCCGATGCGGGAATTATCGATATTTTTCTGCCATACAATATTCTCGGTAAGGAAAAGCTCGAGAGACTTTATTCTCTCCATCAGCGCATTACGATTTCTGTCACGGTCGATAATGCCACGAGCCTTGACGGACTGGAAAAGCGTTTCACCAATGAAGGGCGCCCGCTCACTGTGTTGGTAGAATGCGACACTGGTATGGGGCGCTGTGGTGTTCAGACGCCAGAAGAGGCGCTGGAACTCGCGCGCCATATCGATCAGAGCAAGGGGCTCAAGTTTGGTGGGTTGATGACGTATCCAGCGACGGGCAAAGCCGAACAAGCTGAACAATGGCTTGTTGAGGCACGTAATCTGCTCGCTGCGAACGGCCTCCAATGTGAAACCATTTCAAGCGGCGGCACGCCGGATATGTGGCGTTCTCCGAAAGAAAGCGTGGTCACCGAATATCGGCCCGGCACCTATATTTATTTCGATCGTTATCAAGTCGGGCAGGGGGCAGCAACGCTCGATGACTGTGCATTGACTGTGCTTTCAACGATCGTCAGCCATCCAACACTCGACCGTGCAATAATTGATGCCGGTTCCAAGTCGCTTTCGAGCGACACCTTGGGACTTGCCGATTTCGGAGAACTGGCCGGGAGGCCAGATGCGCGTGTCACAGGCCTGAGTGAAGAACACGGCACGCTCAAGGGCGATATTGCCGGGCTGAAAGTGGGTGACAAGGTGCGGGTCATTCCCGACCATGTGTGCGTTGTATCCAATCTCTTTGATGAAGTGCATCTCATATCAGGCGACGATGTTATCGACATCTTGCCGGTAGCTGCACGTGGAAAGCTGAATTAATAAAGGGGCCAGTATGAAAGAAGCCATCAATCCATTTGCCGGCGACAAGGATCGTGAGCAGATTTGGGAAATGCTCGTTCGCCGCGATATCGAGGCGTTTGTCGGCCAAAACTGGGCGCTTGTTGCCGATGATTTTGATGAGCCGCGGTTCCTGGGCATTCATGCCCATGGAGAAGCTAATCCTGACAAATGGGATGCTGCGTTTCCAACTTTGACCGCCTATCGTGATGAATGGTTACGCCAGGCTGCCGATAGTGCAGCTACCGAATATGCCGAATCTTTGGCTGATGGCGTGTTTCGTGCAACGAATCTTAGCGTTATTGACATCAATGGCGACATTGCTATCGCGCGCAAAAAGTTCGATGGAACGATCGCAAAGGCCGACGGAACACATGATCGGCTGGATTGGCAGACACTTTATTTTTGCCGTCGGCACGCTGAACGTTGGCGTATAACGGGCTTCATTGGATATATGGTTAATAGCTAATTTAGACTGGTTTCGATGTGAGAATTTTATGGGCGCGGATTGCTTGATCAGCGCCCATTTTTATGGCAAGTGGCACCAGATAAGGCAAAAGTATAATCACACAAATTTACTGCAATTAAGCAAAATTATATTCTACGAATACTAAATTGCCTCATGTCGCAGCTAATTGCATATTTGTCGCAGCTCGCTCGTGTGCAGCGCTTTCACAGGATTACTATTGTTGGTAGGCTGGCCGATTATTTCTGATAATCGGATGTGTCGGTTAGTCCGCATATTTCGTCGCGCAACCCATCAAAAACAAACAAGGGGACGGGTCGCGCAGAGATGAATCCATGACTGTGGGTGGACATGTCGGGAAATGGTCTATATAAATACGTCACACCAATCGCTAATCATTCTCTGCGGGTCGTTCGCTGCCTGCAAGTTGCGCATGTCCAATTCGCGCAAGAATGAAGAAATAATGATGTTAAAAAGGAGATTAAACCCGCCAGCACAGCGGGGTTAAGCATAATGCATGGTATTTTATACAAGGAAGATAGTATGAAGTCGCCTGCTAAGACAAAGATAAGCTTGAGTGGCGTGTTTAAAGTCTTCGGCGACGATCCGGAGCGCGCAATGCAGGAATTGCGTGCAGGCAAATCAAAGGCCCAGATTCACAGTGATCATGGCGCCACAATCGGCGTAGATGACGCGACCTTCGATATTAAAGAAGGCGAAGTATTCGTCATCATGGGCCTCTCAGGCTCAGGTAAATCTACACTTCTGCGCCTGCTCAATCGCCTTATCGAACCGACGGCCGGTTCCATCGAAGTGGATGGTCGTGACATTGTCAAAATGTCAAAGCGCGAGCTGATCGATCTTCGCCGCCGTGACATGAGCATGGTGTTTCAGTCTTTTGCGCTGCTTCCCAATCGCACGGTGTTGAACAACGCCTCTTTCGGTCTTGAAGTGGCTGGAATGGGTGAAGCCGAGCGCCACGAGAAAGCATTGAAAGCGCTGGCCGCTGTGGGGCTCGAACCCTATGCCAATAGTATGCCAGATCAGCTTTCAGGCGGCATGAAGCAACGTGTCGGCCTCGCGAGAGCGCTGGCGAGTGAGCCAACAATCCTGCTTATGGACGAAGCTTTTTCCGCGCTCGATCCTTTGATCCGCACGGAGATGCAGGATGAGCTGAAACGCCTTCAGGCCGAAAACAGCCGTACAATCATTTTCGTGAGTCACGATCTCGACGAGGCAATGCGAATAGGCGACCGTATCTGCATCATGCAGCACGGCAAGGTTGTTCAGGTTGGAACGCCGAACGAAATCGTTTCTTCACCTGCCAATGATTACGTCCGCTCATTCTTCCGCAATGTTGATGTTTCGCGCGTTTTCAAGGCGTCGGATGTCGCTCGGGATGACGAGCTGATCATGTTCGATCCAGCACAGTTGGCTTCGGCATTAGAGCGCCTTGATGCGAGCGGACAGACATATGGTGTCCTGCTTGACGCTGACAGAATTTATCGCGGCGTCGTTACCCGTGATGCTCTTGCCAGTGGAAGTTTCAAACCGGGCGATGATCAACTCGACAGTGCAGCTGCCATTCAGGCTGATGCGCCACTCTCCGGACTTCTAATGCGTGTTGCTGAAAGCCCATGGCCGGTACCGGTGACAGACCGGAACAACCGCTATCTTGGGGCAATCAGTAAATCAGCTCTGCTTGAAACGCTCGGCCGCGCTGGCTGAATTCCATCGCGCAAATGCCTGCCGGGCAAGAGCCCGACAATTAATAGGATTGGTCCAATCCAGAGGCAACAAAATCTGAAATGGACGGTAAAATATGGAATTGAATTTTAGTATTGGCGGATGGGCAGACGTGGTGGTCAACTACATTCTTGACCACTTTACGCCAGCGCTCGATATGATTGCCGCCACAATTGGTTTCGTCACAGACGGAATTCAAAATGCACTTCTTTCCATCCCACCTGTAGCGGGTATCGGAATTCTCACATTGCTCGCGCTTTGGCGTGTGGGGTGGAAGTTTGCGATTTTCACTGCACTTGCGCTGGCACTCATCATCCATATGGGGCTGTGGAACGGCACAATGGAAAGCTTGTCGCTGGTACTGGCGTCCACAATTATCGCGGTGGTGATTGGTATTCCGCTTGGTATCGCCATGGCCCGCAGCGATGCGGTGGCCTCCATTGTTCGCCCGGTGCTTGATCTCATGCAGACTATGCCTGCATTCGTGTATCTCATTCCAGCCGCTATGTTTTTTGGTCTTGGCGCTGTGCCGGGCACGATTGCAACCGTCATCTTTGCGATGCCGCCGGTTGTGCGTCTAACCAATCTTGGTATCCGTCAGGTTCATGCGGAGTTCGTTGAAGCAGGATTGGCATTTGGTTGCACCTCACGGCAGCTGCTGTTCAAGGTCCAGCTTCCAAATGCCATGCCATCAATCATGGCGGGTATGAACCAAACCATCATGCTGTCACTTTCGATGGTGGTCATCGCATCGATGATTGGTGCCGGTGGTCTTGGGAACACGGTTCTTACGGGCATTCAGCGTCTTGATGTGGGCAAGGGTTTTGAGGGCGGTCTCGCCGTGGTCATTTTGGCCGTTATTCTCGACCGCATTACGCAGAGCTTTGGCAAAGGAAATTCCGGGGGCGTGTTGGGCTTTTTCAAAAGGCTGTCCTTTATGAAAAAGACGACAGGTGAGCAGTCCTCATCTGCGCTCCGTAAGCAGGAAGTATGAATACAAAGCATTTCCAACAAAAGTGCATGAGCCTTCTGCGTTGGATAATGCGTGAACACAAAAAGATTGAGCGGTTACTGCGCATTCATCTTTGCTGTGACTGCTCAAATAAACGGGAACGACAGTTAATCGGAAAAGGAGAAGCCATGTTAGGCAAGCTAACAAAATTCGGCCTCGCAGCAGTAGTTGCAGGCAGCATGACTGCCGGAGCAGCTTTCGCGCAAGACAGCAAAACAGTCAAAATTGGCTGGGCTCCATGGTCTGACGCAGAATTTGTGACCAAACTTGCTGCGAAGCTTATCGAGGACAATCTCGGTCAGAAAGTGGAGCTGGTGCAGACTGACGTAGCGCCGCTTTATCAGGGCGTTAGCCGTGGCGACATCGATGCGATGATGATGGCCTGGCTGCCTGAAACTCATGCCGATTATTACAAGCGCGTCGAAGACAAGGTCGAAAATCTTGGCCCGCTATATGAAGGCGCAAAGCTTGGCTGGATCGTTCCGGACTATATTCCTGAAAGCGAAATCAGCTCGATTGAAGATCTGAAAAAGCCAGAAGTTCGCGAGAAGCTTAAGGGCGAAATTCAAGGCATCGATCCGGGCGCAGGTTTGACCCGTCTTTCGGACGAAGCAATCAAGAAATACGGGCTGGACTATAAGCTCAATATTTCCAGTGAAGCCGCGATGCTGACGACCGTCGACCGCGCAACCCGTTCCGATGGCTGGTTTGTTGCAACGTCGTGGAGCCCGCACTGGATGTTCGGCAAATATAAGCTGCGTTATATTGCTGATCCGGAAGGCGCATTGGGCGGCGCAGAACACGTTGACGCGATTGCACGTAAGGGCTTCAAGGAAGATAACCCAAAGGCGGCCGCTTTCCTCACCAAGATGAGCATTCCGATCAACGAGCTTGAAACAGCAATGTTTGAAGCGCAGGAAACATCTTACGAGAAGGCAGTCGACAAGTATATTGCCGAGCATCCTGATCGGATCAAGGAATGGCTGGCTGAATAAACAGCGGGTCGTTAGAGTGGTTCCAGTTAAGTTACAATCGTTGGAACCGCTCTAATTAGTTACTCTTACGCATTATCCTGGAGTGTGTCGCGCTTAATCGCACCCATAGCGCTCGCTCCAGATTCTTTTAACTGTCGCATGTTCGCGGGAGTTAAAAGGAATCCATTTGAGCGCGACATGCTTTAAGCAAAGCCGCTCGCTGTTTTGCTGCAAATACTTTAGAGCGCGTTTCGATCTGATTGGATCAGATCGGCGCTCTAATTATCTGTTTTAACGCGCACCTTTGTCCGAAAACCGTTTCACACTTTTCGGGATGCGCTCTAATGAATATAATAAAGCCCCGGTATTTGCCGGGGCTTTTTGTATTTGTGATGTTTAGTAAAATGAAAAGGAGCAGGCTCCTCCCCAAGAACCTGCTCCTTAATGCATCGCCCCCCGCCAAGGGTTGGTCGATGCTTGACCTGATACTGTCAAGATTAGGACTAACTCATTGAGGTCGCTAAATCTTGTGTGGGCAACTTTAACGCACGTTTTATTATGGATGCAACCAGATTCTTGCTCGCCTTATGCCGAATTTGACATTTTTAGGCTTTAACGGAAAAGCTGATATTTCTGCGAGGTTTTCACTCAAGTCCGCAAGCGCGGAGAAACAGTGTTGAAACTTCTTTCTCAATGCGTTCAAGATCGAGTGGCTCGTCCTTGCTCAGTTCCATCATGCTGCGCACTTGTGTTTCAAAGTCAGCATAATGTTGTGTGACAGCCCATATATGCATTTGAAACAACAGCGGATCGACTGACTTGATACGACCATCATCGACCCATGACTGGATGAGCTTTACCGCATTGTGCGTCGCACTGACGTGTTTTGCCCAGTGACGGCGGAGATAGGGCGCACCGTTGGCTATCTCGGTAGTAAATAGCCGGGAGGCTTTGGGGTTTTTCTGACTATAGACGAGTTTTGCGCGAATATATTGTCGGATCACCTTGGCGGGATCCTGCTCGGTGCTGGCTCCGAGGAAAATCTCTTCCCACTCATCAAGGATGAAGACGATAATGTCCTCGTAGAGCTCTTCCTTGCTGGAAATATAGTAGTGAAGCTGCGGCTTGGTGAGGCCTGCGCGTTGAGCAATCCCTTGCGTTGATGCGCCCACCAGTCCTTTTTCCGCAAACTCATCGATAGCGGCTGTGCGAATAGCACCTTGAATGCGACGCCTACGGCCGAGAACTTTGTCTCGTCCGGTTAGTTCGTTGTCGTCATTCTGGTCATCTGTTGTCATACGTGCCAGCCGCTATCTAAAATATAGGCGCTTATTGGCCCAGTTGCTTCTTGATGTCGAGACCTGCGCCTTTGTTTACGAACGCGTCGGTGGCAACCTTGGTCATGTCCAGTTCGTCACCGCTGACGATGCCCGACTTGCGAGCCAGTTCGTAGAACTCCTTGACCCGGTCCATGTCGATTGCGCCGATGCCCTTTTCCAGCGTGTCGCCACTGTCGATGAGCTTGAGGTCCTTAAGACGTGCAAGCTCTGCATCGAGCGTTTCCTTGCTCATATCAGCATTGTCTTTGAGGATCATCTCATAGGCCTTGCTGTTGTCGCCATAGAGGAAGTTGGTCCAGCCTTCGATGGAAGCGGTCACAAAACGCTGTACGACATCAGGGTTCTTTTCGATCAGATCCTGACGCGTTTCGATGGTGTTGGCATAGGTGCTATAACCCTGATCTGCGAGCAGGAAAGTTGCAACCTTGGCACCTTCTTTCTCGGCATAGATCGGTTCAGCGGTGGCATAGGCCTGCTGCACCGTCTTTTTGTCGCTGAGGAACTGAGCCAGGCTATAGCCATAAGGACGAAGCTGCTCGTCCTTGAAGCCGAAATCTTTGACCAGCCACGGCCAGAACGAGAACTGGCCATCCTTGGAAATCAGGATCGTCTGCGCATTGGCGAGGTCTTTGAAGTCCTTATATTCGCCTTCATGCGCCATCAGCGCCTGCGGGTCTTTCTGATAGAAAGCCGCGACAACGGTGGTTGGCACGCCATTGGCAACATTGTTGAACGACAAAAGCAGATTGCCGGTCAGAAGAAAATCGAGACGGCCAGCCGCCAGCATCGGACGATTGTTGACCTGCGGTCCACCCATTTCGATCTTCACGTCGAGGCCGTATTTTTCATAGGTGCCGTCGGCAAGAGCCTGGTAGAAGCCGCCATGACCTGCCTGTGCCAGCCAGTTGGTGCCGAGCGTCACTTTGTCGAGCGCATAGGCCATCTGTGCGGAAAGGCCCATGGATAGTGCAGCGAGCGCTGCAACGAGTGTCTTTTTCATTTTGGTTCCCCTTGTTTTAATTCTTCAATGCCATGTCGGTCGTCCAGCCGCGAGTTTTGCCGGGATTGAGCAGACCGTAAGGATCGGCCTGCTTCTTGAATTCGATCTGAACATTGTCGATTTCCTTCATGCCACCGTCTTCGATTGTGTAGGCATGTGGATCATAGATGTCGCAGCCGTCGACCTGTTCCAACTCCTCGATGAGGCGATACATTTCATCACGGCCTTCAAAGCGCACCAGCGGTAAGGCAAAAATTTGAACTTCACCCTCAAGGCGCGCCATTTCGTGATGCATATATTGCGTTTCGCCATAGCGTTCGATCTGGCGATTGACCAGCGCCACATCAAACGGACGAGGATAGGCAACCTGCAAATAGGTCCAGCCGGGTTCAGCTTTCAGCGCCTGGAGGGTTGTATGGTTCCAGCCACATTCATAAGCGGGCTGGAGACCAGCCTTGTGCAATTCATCGAGCGTCATCGAGAATGAAACCTTGCCGCCGAACTCGGTTGCAAGCGCCTCAAAACGTGCGACTTCCTCTGGCGCGATCATCGCGAAAACGGCATCCTTATCGGATGGGAAGAGTTCGCCAAACTTGGTGTAGAAGCGCGCAAAACGGCGATCCACAGTCGTCAGTAGGTAGCAGTCGAGGTTGTTTTCCAGCGCCTTCAGGCAGAAGTTCAGCGTTGCTTCGTAAGTATCGAACAATGCAGCCGTGTGCACCCATTCCGTTGCCTTCGTCAGGCCGATTTCAAGCTCAAGAATGATACCGTTTGTGCCATAAGCGTGCTGCACCTTATGGATATCACGACCTGTCAGTTCGATGATCTTCGGCTCTGGCTCAACCGTCAGCACCTTCACGGAAAAGACATTGCCGTCATCACGCAACATGCCATGACGCAGCGAACCGATTCCGCCTGAACCGCCCGAGAAAAAGCCGCCAATGGTGGCGATGCGGCGGGTGGATGGATACATCAGCAATTCCTGCCCCGTTTCACGCACCGCATCGTCGAGGCGCGAAATACGTGCACCACCTTCAACGCGAACTTTACCTGATTCAATTGCGATGATGCGGTCGATCTTGGTCATATCGAGAATAATGCCACCTTCAAGTGGAACGCATTGGCCGTAATTGCCGGTGCCGCCACCGCGAACGGTGATCGGAATGCGAAGCTTGGCTGCAGCCGCTGCCACACGGCGCACTTCATCCTGATCTTTCGGGATAACGACGAGATCGCCCAAATAATGGCCGATATCTTCGGTCAGGATCGGGCTGTACCAGAAATAATCGCGCGAACGCAGTTCGACCTGCTTGGGGTCGTCATAAATGCGGATGCCTTCGATTTCGGTGCGAAATGCGACCCAGTCATAGATGCGCTGTGGTGCGGCAGAATTCATGGGGTTCTCCGATTAAATTTTTGTACCATTACGCCATATGACGCGACGCGCCTGCGGACGGCTGATAAGGTCGTTAATGTCTGTAGCGTCATGCCAGATAAAATTCGCAGTCCCGCCTGCCGACAGCGCCTGTACGCGGTCGCTTCCGATGAAACGCGCGGGCAGGGTGGTGATGCTGTCGAGCCATTCATCCGGCTCGACGTGGCAGACCGGGGCTGCGAGGCGCAGAACCGAAAGCGGATCATAATCGCCATAGGGATAGAAAGCGTCGCGCACATTGTCTGAACCAAGCATGGCGTCCATGCCTGCACGACGTGCTTCTTTAAGCGGCGCTACACCACGCTGGCGCGGCGATTTTCCGCCAAGCCTGTCTTGCAGATAGAGATTGGAAGTCGGCAGCGAAACGAGAGCGGTTCCCGCATCCGCAGCAGCATCGAGAATGCCGCTTAGTTCTTGCGGTGAACGCAGAGATAGTGAGCAAGCATGGCCGCAAAGAACACGTCCGCTCATCTCGTGACGTTTGGTTGCAGCCACGATCAGCGAGAAGCCGTCGGCCTCCGATTCAAGCCCTTCATCGACGTGGAAGTCGAGCTTGAGATCATGCTGCACGGCAAGACGAAACATCTCTTCGATTTTGGCTTCAAGATCAGCATTGCGATAGAAGAAAGCGCCAAGGACACCGCCGTCTTTTGCCACGCGCTCGGCAATTGCTGGGCCTGCGTCGAGCACAATGTCGCCATGGATAAGAGCGGCAAGCTCAAGATCGATGCGGTCTTTCCATTCCTGACGCAACTCGTTCAGCACCGGCCAGGCGGTCGGTACATCAGGTGTGGTCCAATCGACATGAGTTCGCATGGCACCAACGCCTTGCGCAAAAGCTGCTTCAAGTCCGCGCGTAGCACGCACTCGAATATCGTCGGCGCTCCAGCTCTCGCGATCAACGTTCATCAGGTCGATCGCATCGAAGAGACATTCGACCTTGGCACTACCCCGTTGGGCAATACGCTCAATGGTGAACGTCTTGTCGAGATGCACATGAACATCAGCGAGAAGCGATGTGATAAAGCCGCCATTCTTTGTCTGTGAAGGCGTCAGCGATGCAATGCGTCCGCCATCGATCCCGATGTCGTAGTGACCGCTGATGCCAGCAATTGTGACACCCATTAACATCTTAGCGTTCACGACGGATCTCGCTTTCATGCCAGCGTCCAAGGACAAGGCGCGACAGCCAGCTTGTGATGAGGAAGATCACGATGCCGAGCAGTGAAACGAGAAAAAGTGCAGCAAACATGCGCGGGATTTCGTTGCGGAAGCTCGATTCCAGAATACGCGAGGCGAGGCCGGTGCTTTGGCCGGCGCTGCCTGCAACAAATTCTGCCACCACAGCACCGATCAGCGAAAGCCCACCAGCGATCTTGAGCGCTGCCATGAAATAAGGCAGGGCGCTTGGCGCAAGCAGATAGCGCAAACGCTGCCATGGCGAGGCACGATAGAGCTTAAACAGATCGCGCAGATTATGATCCGCACTACGCAGACCGATGACGGTGTTTGACAGGATCGGGAAGAAGGCGACGATCCATGCACAGATCAGCAATGCGGAAAACGTATCGCGTACATAGATCAGAATCAGCGGTGCAATGGCAATGACCGGCGTTACCTGAAGAATGACGGCAAATGGAAAGAAAGCCATTTCAATCGGTCGCGACAGCGCGAAGATCATGCCAAGCAGAACGCCGCCGACAATCGCGCAGAGCAGCGAGATCAGCGTGAGCTTGACCGTAAACCACATGGACGTCATCAGCGACGGCCCGTCTTTCACCAGTGTTTCTGCGATGAGCGACGGGGCCGGGATCAGATAATGCGGCACATTATAATAGCGCACCAGGCCTTCCCAGATACCGAGCGCGATGATGATTGCAAGCGTCGGCATGATGATGCGCAAATTGCGATCGCGGCGGGCGAGGCGGTGTTGTTCTGAATTAAGGACCGGCAGTTCGGTTTGCATCTGGTTCATTTTCTCGCCCGTAAGTTTTTTCGTCGCATTATCCTCACGCAAAACCGCTTCACACTTTTGCTGGAAATGCATCAATGGTCTATATCTTGAGACGAAAGTGTCGCGGTGAGTGCATCGGAAACGCGTGCGCAATCCTTTGCATAAGCTTCCGTGGTGCGGAAGTTTTCAGCGCGTGGATAGCTGCCCTCAATGGCAATATCGGCAACAACACGCCCCGGGCGTGCTGCCATGACGATCACGCGGTTGGACAGATATACAGACTCATAAACGCTGTGCGTGACGAAGATCACCGTCAGCCCATGCTCTTGCCAGAGCCGCAACACGTCATTGTTAAGCTTGAAGCGGGTCATTTCATCCAATGCTGCGAACGGCTCATCCATAAGCAAAAGACGAGGGCGCGTGACCAGCGCGCGGGCAATCGACACGCGCATTTTCATGCCGCCGGACAGCTCGCGCGGATAGGCGCTGGCAA
The DNA here is from genome assembly GCF_025846885.2 of Brucella sp. HL-2. Lineage (NCBI taxonomy): Bacteria > Pseudomonadati > Pseudomonadota > Alphaproteobacteria > Hyphomicrobiales > Brucellaceae > Brucella > Brucella sp. HL-2. The sequence continues at coordinate 105,178 of NZ_JAOYTK010000002.1, forward strand.
AACGGGATAGCCCGACCTGAGTCAGCACCTCGTCCACGCGCGGCGTGGCTTCTTTGCGAGAAAGGCCGGAAAGACGAAGAGGCAGATAAACATTGTCGAAAACGCTGGCCCACGGCATCAGCGTTGGTTCCTGAAACACAAAACCGATATCCTGAGCGCCAACTGGGCCTTTGCCCGGTGTGTGGCCGTTGACGTGAATATCGCCTGCGGAAATGGATTCCAGACCTGCGATCATGCGCAGAGCTGTGCTCTTGCCGCAACCCGACGGGCCGAGAAAGCTAACGAACTGGCCTTGTTCGATTTTGAGCGACATATCGCTCACGGCCATGACACCGGTGCCGTACTGCTTATAGACGCCGTTGATATCGATCAGGGAAGATGGGGTTTGCGAGTTGGGGGCCACGCTCATCATCCTTACCAGGCCGGTTTGTTTGCGAACCACGAGAGTGGCGCACGTTCGATTTCATCCAGCACCTCCACCAACCGCTCAGCAGCGAAATTGATGGTTTTGCGGCCTTTCTCGGCCGTTGCAAGCGTTGCATCACCCGCCGCGCCGTAAGGATTGATGTCCTGTATCTGCCAGGCGGGCTTTGCGCCACCACTCAACGAAAGATGCTTGTATTCGCTTGCAAAAGCTTCCGTAAGCGTTCGGAAATCCTGCGCCTTCGACATGTCGACCAAATCTGGATGCAGTTCCAGCATCACTGATGTTTCCATGTCGCCCGCGTGAATGCCGTGCTTGAGATCGTGCTCGCTGTAGATGCCTTCGGGCATACCGAGTGCAAACCAGTTGACGCTGACCACCATCATGTTGTGTTTGATGCGCAGCTCTCTCGCGACAATATCCATGACACTGATCTGGCCGCCATGGCTGTTAAGCAGCACCATCTTGCGCACGCCGCTTGCGGCGACACAGTCGCCAATCTCGCACCACATGCGGATGATCGTTTCAGCAGAGAAAGTCAGCGTGCCGGGATAAAGGCTATGCTCATTGCTCTTGCCAATGGCCTGAGTTGGGAGAAACAGCGCGTGGCTTTCGTCAGGCAGGCGCGCGATGGTTTCCTTGACCATGCCGTCCACAATTGCCGCGTCGACAGCGACCGGCAGATGGGGCCCATGCTGTTCAATCGCCCCCACGGGCAGAACTGCCACGAGCTTCTCACGATCAAGGCGTGAGAACGCTTCGCTCGTATAATCGGACCAATATCGTTTCAAGGTGGCGCTCCTTGTTTGCCTCGGGGCTTGCTTTTGGGCTGGCTGCTGGCGACGGGCTGCATGCTGAAGCACAGAACTTACTAAACAATCTGACCGATCGGTCAAACTAAATGTTTAAAACTTCAAGGATGCATGCAATTAAGGTGTGAATCCGTGACGAATTCGCCACGCGACAGCCCGCCATCATGATTATGATGCGCGGGAATTTTCCGGAGGTCCTATGGACAACAGATGCATAATTATTGGTGCGGGCCACGCCGGCTCGCAGGCTGCAATCAGTCTGAGGCAGGAAGGCTATGCTGGCGAAATCGTGCTTATCAATGATGAGCAGGATATTCCCTATCACAAGCCGCCTTTATCCAAATCTTATCTGAAAGCTCCTGAAAGTGGTGTTCTGGTGCTTCGGCCGGAAAACACCTATCGCGATAACAATATTGAGATGCTTTTCGGTCACCGCGTCGATGGCGTTTCGCTGACTGACAAGACTGTCACTCTTGACGACGGTGTCATCCTGACCTGGTCGGAATTGGTGTTCGCCACTGGCGCGCGCCCGCGTATCCCGGACGTTCCGGGCGTCGCTCTTGAAGGTGTCGTCACGCTGCGCCGTCTGGATGACGCGCGCCGCATAGCAACAATGATGCCTAATGTGCAGAATGTCGTGATTATCGGCGGTGGGTTTATCGGCCTCGAAATGGCGCATAGTGCCATAGCACTTGGTAAAAAGACCGTACTGATTGAGGCTGCTTCGCGCGTTCTTGGGCGTTCTGTTGCAACGCATATTTCTGCCCATGTCGAAGCACGCAGCCGCGCTGCGGATATTACGCTTTTGACCGGACTTGGTGTCACTTCTATTGAAGGTGAAAATGGACGCGTGACAAGCGTAACGGCGGCAGACGGCACAGTTTATCCTGCGGATATGGTGGTACTTGGTACGGGCGCAGTTCCAAATGTCGAACTTGCGACCGAAGCCGGACTTGCCGTCGATAATGGCATCATAGTCGATGAGCATATGCGCGCATCCGTCGAGCATGTTTATGCAATAGGTGATTGTGTCAGCTATCAACATTTTCATGCCGGACGGCGCGTGCGCCTGGAATCGGTTCAGAATGCCACCGATCAGGCCAAGCATGTTGCACGTTCGATTGTCGGGCGCGGCACGCCTTTCCGCGATGTTGCGTGGTTCTGGTCGGACCAGGGTGACATGAAATTGCAGACGGCTGGGCTGTCCTTTGATGCCGACCGTCATATTCTGTCGGGCAATCTGGAAGATAATGCTTTCTCGGTGTTCCATTTTGCAGGCGACAGGCTGGTTGCTGTCGATTCAATTAATCGTCCGACCGATCACATGATTGCGCGGCGTCTTTTGGCTGCGGGGATAAATCCCACAGAAGATGACATTGCATCAGGTCCAGCGCGTCTCAAAGAGCTGCTCGTGTCAGCACCGAAGGTTTGAGGTTTTACGATGACTGTTTTGAAACATCTGTTGCCTGCCGATATGGCGGCTCCCTTTGCTGCCTATAGCCACGGCGTGAAGGTAAGTGCCGGTGCAGAGCTGGTTTTCTGTTCTGGCCAGCTTGGCATTGGACCAGATGGTTCGGTACCTGAAGACGCGGGCGCACAGGCAGAGCTTTGCTTTGAGAATATCCGCCGCATCCTGCGCGACGGTGGCATGGAACTCTCTGACATCGTGCGTATCAATGCCTATGTAACGGATCGTGCATATATGCGCCCTTATATGGACGTGCGTGACCGGCTGTTTCCACAGCCGGCACCTGCCTCGACATTGATGATTGTTTCCGGCTTTACGCGAGAGGAATTCAAGGTCGAAATCGAGGCTGTTGCGGCGCGCTGATACGATACCGCATCACAACAATGCGTATCGCCTTTGCCTGAAAGGAATGGTAGGGTTGTCCGACATCCTCCACTCCCTTCAGGCTCATTCATGTCTCAGTTAAAGTCCTCCGCTGCGCTGCGGGAAACATCGCCGCGTGCATCCGCAAGGCCTGCAGAACTTGCACTCGCCATCGGCGGCTTCGGTATTGGCACCGGAGAGTTCGCGATCATGGCGCTTTTGCCCGATATCGCGCGCGATCTGAATGTCACCATACCAAGCGCCGGGCATCTTATCAGTTCCTATGCTTTGGGTGTGTTGATTGGTGCGCCTGTACTGGCCGTTCTGGGTGCAAAGCTCGATCGTCGCAAGCTGCTGTTTTTGCTGATGGGGCTTTTTGCTTTCGGCAATCTCGCCAGCGCATTCATGCATGACTATACCGGTCTTTATATAATGCGCTTTGTTGCAGGCTTTCCGCATGGCGCGTATTTCGGCGTGGCCTCGTTGGTAGCGGCATCATTGGCGGAGCCTGGCAAGCGTGCGCAGGCTGTTGGGCGTGTTATGATGGGGCTGACCATTGCCACATTGTGCGGAACGCCTTTGGCGACATGGCTGGGACAAGCTGCTGGTTGGCGCGCGATGTTTGCAGCCGTTGGCCTGATTGCCATTCTCACAATGGTGCTGGTCATGATTTATGTGCCGAAGCAGCCTGCCGATGAAGGCGCATCTCCATTGCGAGAACTGGGTGCATTTCGCCGCAAACAGGTTTGGCTGACGCTCGGTATCGGCGCTATTGGAACCGGCGGTCTGTTCTCCGTCTTTACCTATGTGGCTGCCACAGTGACGGAAGTTTCGCATATCGACGCAAAGTGGATGCCGGTTGTATTCGCCACATTCGGTCTTGGTATGGTGTTGGGCAATGTCGTTGGCTCAAAACTGACCGACCGCACTGTCATGGGAACAGTGGGAATGGTGCTGCTTTATGATATGGCCGTCATGCTGGTCTTTCCGTTTCTGATGCAACATCCAGCCACGGCGTTTTTAAATATCCTGCTTGTTGGCGGCGGGTTTGCTCTTGTTCCAGCTTTACAGACACGCTTGATGGACGTGGCCGCTGACGCACAGACGCTGGCCGCAGCGCTCAATCATTCTGCACTCAATCTCGCCAATGCAATTGGCGCATGGCTTGGCGGGTTAGCGGTGGCGTGGGGCTTTGGCTGGACATCGACGGGAACTGTTGGCGCGTTACTGGCCGTTGCAGGCCTCGGCGTGTTCGCGTTGTCGGTTGTATTGGATCGCGCAGGCCGGGCAAAGGCATTACTTGCATCTTAATGAAGTGCACAAAAAACAACACCCGTCGCAGGGGAAGCGACGGGTGTGTTTAGGGTAAGACCGGATTGGGAGGAGGAGTTCCGATCTTTATAATCACCGAGGCTAATGGGAGGAGGGATGCCCCGGCGATAATTGGAAAACTGTGAGGACCGCACGGTTTGTAGGGCGCGGTCCCTAATAGGCCATCTAGGGGCCTGTATTCGGCGCTTGCTTTCCGAAATCAGCGTCGCTTGTTATACAACCGCTTTACGCTTTTCGGAATTCGCTATCAGCGAGCAGCAGCCTTGCGTGCGACGAACGGAATTTCCGAAGGCATGATGCCGAGGTCGTTCAGTTCACGTGGGCTCAGGCGGCTCAGTTCGTTTACAGTGTTACGGTAACGGCGCCAGTTGTTGTACGAGCGGATCAGGTTCATTTCTCTCACCTAGTCAAAAAATCAAATCTCTTTGTTGCCAACAGCATATAGGTGGGTTGATCTGAAAGTTGCAGAGACAGATTTGCATAGCTGCTGTGCAATTTAGCCTGTCGATTGCACGTCTTTTGCGCAGCTTGGTCATTATGTGATCACAATCATCAGGCGCACTGACCAAATCACTCTTTTTTCGGTGGCTTGCGGCCATTTAAAAGCATGGGACCGCGCAGAGCATTCTCGCGCATGCTCTTTGTTATCTCTGATGAAAAGCCCAGATCTTCATAATCGCAGTTTTCGGTTTTGATGCGCTCAATCGCATTGCTTGCGGTTTGTTCGTCGTCGATCTGAAACCCGCTGTCTTTGATGTCATTGAGTGTTGCAGGAAGATTTTCATTAAAGGCAAGTATTTCACTTGCGATTTGATGTTGTGCAATGATTGAAGCGCGTCCGAGATCGAATTCGGGCGATAGTTCTGTGATACCGACCCAAAAATCACGCGGCGTTTTCAGGGTAAAATCCATCTGGTTTATTTTCCCATCTTTCACCGCATCAAAGAACTGTTTGCCGAGTTCAAAGCCCCGGCGCGTAAACTGTATGCCGGTTATATTGTGGCCCATAGCGGCTTCATGCAGATAGCCGCATTGAAAATGCTTCCATGATCGCTCTGCAAAAGAAAGGTAATCTGCCTTGGATGGTTCGTCACTATAAGCTACGGATGCACTCGATAAAGACAGAATGATTGCCAAACCAATTTTACGTCTACACAAGAGAATATTCCTTCGAATGAAATGACTGTGCAATGCGCTTGCTGCCTATTGCCATGTTTGCATGAAACTTAAAGTTATTCTTTCGGCTTATTGGGAAAGAGCTGTGCAATTTTTGTCGCAAAATCCCCGGGAATTGTCGTCTTGTGACAATAATTCTACATGACTCCAGAAACGGTTTAAGCTAAGTGACTTATGTCGTGTGGTGGAGCATTACGTTTTACGAGGATGTTCCGTCACTGTTTGTCTGCGGGAGAGAGCTGACGCAAGTTGGCCACCGAAGGGGAAATCGCCCGAAATCTCTCAGGTACCATGAACCGCAGACGGGTAAGGCAACTCTGGAAAGTCGGGGGAAACCCCGCGCCGAAGGTGTAAGTATGGCTTTCTGTACAGCCATGCGAGTCTCTCAGGCCTGAGACAGAGGGGCACGAAGCAACCGCATTTCGCGGGGGCATACGTGCGACTCTGGAGTTGTTATGGGCGATACCGCATTTTTGAATACTCTGCCTTTGCATGACCTGCATGAAGAAGCTGGCGCACGCTTTGGCGGCTTTGCTGGCTGGAACATGCCGATCACTTATCCGCTCGGCGTGATGAAGGAACACCTTCACACCCGAGTTCATGTCGGTCTTTTTGACATCTCCCATATGAAGCTGATCGAAGTGTCCGGCCCGGAAGCGGCGGAACTTCTGGAGCAGACCTGTCCGCTTGATCCCTCCGCGCTTGGGGTAGGGCAGTCGAAATATACTTTCTTCCTCAATGAAAAAGGCGGCGTTCTTGACGATCTTATCGTCACGCGCCTTGGCGAAGATCGCTATATGGTTGTCGCCAATGCGGGCAATGCAGATGCGGACATTGAGCATCTCAATGAAGAAGCCGCTGGCAAGGACGTAAAGGTCAATCCGCTTGACCGCGTTTTCATCGCCATTCAGGGACCAGAAGCAGATAGCGTCATTAAAGATTTGGGACTTGCTGGTTCCGATCTTTCTTTCATGAACGGTTTTGAGCCAAAGGCTGGCTGGTTCATGACCCGCTCAGGCTATACCGGCGAAGACGGCTTTGAAGTTGGCCTGCCTGCCGACGAAGCGCGTGAACTGGTGAAGAAGCTTCTCGCCGATGAGCGTGTCGAGTGGATCGGCCTTGCCGCCCGTGACAGCTTGCGCCTTGAAGCCGGACTGTGCCTCCATGGTCAGGACATTACGCCAGAGACCGATCCGGTTTCGGCTGGTCTCACCTGGGCAATTTCCAAGCCAGTGCGCGAAAAGGCCGCTTTTACCGGCGCGCCAGCCGTGCTTGCAAGACTTGAGCAGGGCGTTGACGCAAAGCGCGTTGGTCTGAAGGCTGAAGGTCGCCAGCCAGTGCGCGCAGGCGTTGATCTTTTTGACGAGAGCGGCCGTCAGGTCGGCACCGTCACTTCGGGCGGTTTTGGTCCGTCCGCTGGTTTTCCGGTCGCCATGGGCTATGTCGAGCTTAGTCTCGCAAAGCCCGGCACCCGCATTTTCGCCGAAGTACGCGGGAACAAGGTTCCCGTTGACGTCTCAGCGCTTCCCTTCACACCACATCGCTATCGCAAAGGATGATATCCATGGCCAATATCCTGTTCACCGAAGATCATGAGTGGATCAGCGTCGAAGCTGGCGTTGCCACTGTCGGCATTACGATCCACGCACAGGAACAGCTCGGCGACCTCGTATTCGTTGATCTGCCGGAAGTCGGTCGCACCGTTTCCAAGGGCGAGGGCATCGTCGTTGTAGAGTCCGTCAAGGCTGCTTCGGACGTTTATGCGCCGGTCAATGGCGAAGTGGTTGAAGTTAACGACGCCGTATCGAGCGATCCAGCACTCATCAATCAGGCCGCAGAAGGCGAAGGCTGGCTGTTCAAGCTGAAGCTTTCCGATGAAGGCCAGCTTTCGGGTCTTCTCGATAAGGCCGGTTACGACAAACTCGTAGGATAATGAAATGACGCAACAGGTTCTCCCCTTTGTTGCCCGTCATATCGGGCCAAGAGTCGAAGACGAGCGCGCAATGCTTGCAGCGCTCGGCCTTCCTTCCATGGAAACGCTGATCACGCAGGCTGTTCCGGCTTCTATCCGGCTTAACCGCGCGCTTGATCTGCCAGCAGCTTTGAGCGAGCACGCAGCGCTTGCGGAACTCAGCGAAATTATGGACCGCAACGTGGTGAAGAAGAGCTTCATCGGTGCGGGCTATCATGGTGTGCTGACGCCGCCAGTTATCCAGCGCAACCTGTTTGAAAATCCGGCATGGTATACGGCCTATACGCCTTACCAGTCGGAAATAAGCCAGGGCCGTCTGGAACTGCTGTTCCATTTCCAGACGCTTGTTGCCGAGCTTTCCGGCCTGCCGGTCGCCTGTGCATCGTTGCTGGATGAAGCAACTGCCGTGGCCGAAGCTGTTGGCGTTGCCGTTCGTCATCATCGCGACAAGCGTGAGCGCGTTCTGCTTGCAGGCGATCTGCATCCGCAAACTGTTGACGTGATCAACACACGTGCGGAACCACTTGGCTGGCAGGTTGAAACGGGCACTGCTGTTGACGACAATACCGCTGCCGTCATCGTTCCTTGGCCCGATACACGCGGCGTTTATGGCGACTTTACCGCTGTCATAGCCGATGCCAAAGCTAAAGGCGCTTTGTTGATCGCAGTTGCCGATCCGCTGGCGCTGACAATTCTGGAAGCCCCTGCAAAGTGGGGCGCGGATATGGCTGTCGGCTCCATGCAGCGCTTCGGCGTTCCAATGGGCTTTGGTGGTCCACATGCTGCATATCTTGCAGTATCCGAGCCGCTGACCCGCATCATTCCGGGCCGCATTGTCGGGCAGTCGGTTGATGCACATGGCCGTGCCGCTTATCGCTTAGCGCTCCAGACACGTGAGCAGCATATCCGTCGTGATAAGGCGACTTCCAACATCTGCACCGCACAGGCGCTGCTCGCCAATATGGCTGCATCCTTCGCCATCTGGCATGGCCCGACAGGCCTTCAGGCCATTGCAACGCGTGTTGCCGGTCTTGCGTCGCGCTTTGCCACGGGCCTCAAGGCTGCTGGCGTCGAAATAGCAGGCGACAGCCTGTTCGACACTGTCACGATTAAGGTTACGGGCAAAGCCGCGAGCATTGCAGACGAAGCCGACAAGGGCGGTCGTTTGATCCGTATCGTCGATGCGGATACGGTTGGTGTGACCTTTGATGAAACCTCGACCGAAGACGATCTTGCAGCACTTGCCGTTCTGTTTGGTGCAAAGCCAGTCGGCAATGACGATCTGCTCGTGCCATCCAAGGGACGTGGCGAAGGCTTCCTGACTCAGGATGTGTTCCATTCGCATCGTTCCGAAACAGAGATGATGCGCTTCCTGCGTCGTCTGGCTGACAAGGATCTGGCGCTTGATCGTGCGATGATCCCGCTTGGCTCCTGCACGATGAAGCTCAATGCGGCAGCAGAAATGATGCCGGTGAGCTGGAACACGGTTGCCAATCTGCATCCATTTGCTCCAGCCGCGCAGACCACCGGCTATGCCAAGATGACGTCTGATGTTGAAGCATGGCTTTGCGAAATCACCGGCTTTGCGGGTGTTTCGCTGCAGCCAAATGCCGGTAGTCAGGGCGAATATGCGGGTCTTCTCGCAATCCGTCACTATCACCAGTCACGCGGCGAAGGTCATCGTAACATCTGCCTTATTCCATCCTCGGCACATGGCACCAATCCTGCCAGTGCATCGATGGCAGGCATGAGCGTTGTCGTCGTGAATTGCCGTCCTGACGGCGATATCGACATTGATGATCTGAAAGCCAAGGCTGAGAAGCACCGCGACAATCTTGCGGCGTTCATGATTACCTATCCGTCGACCTATGGCGTGTTCGAAGAAGGCATCAAGGCTTTCTGCGAAATCGTCCATGATAATGGCGGTCAGGTCTATTTCGACGGCGCTAACCTCAATGCGCTCGTTGGCCTTGCTCGCCCTTGCGATATTGGCGCTGACGTCTGTCATATGAACCTCCACAAAACCTTCTGCATTCCGCATGGCGGCGGCGGTCCGGGTGTTGGTCCGATTGGTGTGGCCAAGCATCTGGTGCCTTATCTGCCGGGTCATGTTGATCTCGGTTCCAAGCATGCAGTCTCGGCTGCACCTTTTGGTAGTGCATCCATTCTGGTCATTACGTGGATGTATATCCGCATGATGGGCGGCGCGGGTCTCAAGAAGGCAACCGAGGCTGCAATCCTCAATGCCAACTACATCGCGCATCGTCTGAAGGACGCTTACCCGATCCTTTACACCGGCGCGCATGATCGCGTGGCGCATGAGTGCATCGTGGATACGCGCGTGCTCAAAGACAACGCAGGCGTAACCGTTGAAGACGTGGCCAAGCGCCTGATCGACTACGGTTTCCATGCACCGACCATGTCGTGGCCGGTTGCCGGAACGCTGATGATCGAACCGACTGAGTCCGAGCCGAAGTCGGAAATTGATCGTCTTTGTGATGCTATGATTGCCATTGCAGGCGAGGCGAAGAAGGTTGCCGACGGCATCTGGCCAAAGGATGACAATCCGCTTGCCAACGCGCCGCATACGGCAGGTGATACGCTGGCAACAGAATGGACGCATCCTTACACCCGTGAGGACGCTGTGTTTCCAGCACGTGCCTTAAGCGGAGATTTTGACACGACGGCAAAATACTGGCCGCCGGTCAGCCGCGTCGACAATGTCGGTGGTGACAGAAATCTCATCTGCTCTTGCCCGCCAGTTGCATCTTACGGCTGATACAGCTCATTGGTCGTATTTTAACGCTTTGTAAAGCGACAGGTCGGAGCGGTACTCTATCGCTCCGACAGAAATAAAATTACCGGGTCCGGATGCCGCTTTTGTTTGTCGGCGAAAGAATTGGGAACGTCTTTTTGCAGCGGGAATGATGATGAGAACCATGTTCTTGGACAGTCATTTCCGTCAGAAAACTGCCATTGTTTTTGAAAGCGCTGCGGTAACGTAGCGCTTTTTATTTTGGTTCTAACTTACTGAAATTTAGGCAAAAAAAGAGCCGGACTAAAAAGTCCGGCTAAGTTATGAAGGTGCCATAAAGGCAAACCTCCAGAGGGGAACACTTACCGCGCGCAATGGGAGGAGGCGCAAGCGGTAAGCACCTGTCATATGGATCAGTTGAAGCTATTCTTCAACCCCTGAAACGCGAAATTTTTGACCATTTCGGAAAATTCTGAAACTTTTCGGAGTTTTGACAATTTCAGGCAGTTGATTGGTCAATGTTTGAGCTCGTTATGCAGGCTCACGGTGCTCCAAATCGAAACAATCTCCTGTTGTATTGCCCAGGCAACTGCGACTCGTGAATCAAGCCCCTAAGTTTTGCGGGTGTATTCGCGTGGCCTCATGTCTAGAGTATAGTCGGGAAATTGATCGGCATCGCTGCGAACGGGAGAGTTCATGGATTTGCGGCTGCTTCTACTTATGGTTATCGCCGGGATAGGGCTTGGCGTACTGGCAATTCATTTTTTGGGTGGGGGAACAAAGCGCAGCATTCTTGCTGACGACGAAACGGTCAAAGAGCGTTTCCATCTTGATTATCCCGAAATCGAGATGGGTGAAATTTGTTACACCGAAGATCGCGGCACAGCATTTTTTCCGCTGGCAGGACTTGGAACGGGGCTGGTGCATAGCGTTGGGGATCGGTTTTTGACGCGCTGTCTGGTTGCGTCCGATGTTCTCGCACTTGTGGAGAACGGCAATACCGAACTCATACTGCATATGAAAGATTTCACCTGGCCCAAGGTCAAACTGGTCTTTACCGATGCGATAGATCGGAAGAAGGTGAAAGACTGGCTGTCGGTTCCATCTCACGAGGGGAAGCTGCATGAATAGCAATCCGGTATTCTTAGATGTGACGCGCCTCGCAATTCCACTTTATGTATTGGGAATTTTGATCGAGCTGGTTGCGATCCGCTACTGGAAACGGAGGGGAGAGTTCGAAACACGCGACGCTCTGACCAGCCTGTTGATGGGGGCGGGGAATGTTGCAGCAGGTCTGCTGCTCGGTTTTGTCTCCGTCGTTGCGCTATTGTGGGTGTGGCAGTTCCGGTTCTTCGACCTGGGCCTGCATTGGTGGGTTTTCGTTGTCGCCTTCATTCTCGATGATCTGCGTTACTACTGCTACCATCGCATAGCGCATCGAGTGCGTTGGGTTTGGGCCGAGCACGTCAACCATCATTCAAGCCAGCATTATAATCTAACAACCGCTTTGCGGCAGTCGTGGACCGGGCAGATGACCGGCATGTTTGTGCTGCAAGTGCCGCTGGTTTTGCTCGGGTTTCATCCTGCGGTGATCGCCTTTGTTTACGGCTTTAATCTGATTTACCAATTCTGGATTCATACCGAAGCCATCGACAAATTGCCCCGGCCGATTGAGTATATCTTCAATACGCCGTCGCATCATCGCGTGCATCATGCAACGAACCCGCGCTATCTGGATGCCAATTATGCAGGCACCCTCATCATCTGGGATCGAATGTTCGGCACCTTTGTGGAAGAATTGCCGGAAGATATGCCTCGTTACGGCATTGTGAAGAACGTCGGAACGTTCAATCCCGTGCGCGTGGCGTTCCATGAATGGTTCGGTATGTTGAAGGACGTGTTCTCGCCGGGCCTGACCTTGCGCCAACGTCTTCTATATATGGTCGCGCCACCCGGCTGGAGTCACGACGGAAGCCGTAAAACATCGGAAGATTTGAAGGCTGACTATGTGAGGCTTAACCCGTCGGAAGCGGGCAAAGCGGGATTGCCCGGAAATATTAAACGGTAATTCGATAGAATTTCGGACGGTAGCCGAGGCTTGATAGCCGCAATTCAATACGCGAAAAGGCTTCACTATGAAGCCTTTTCAAAGGCTTACTATACCTCAAAAAACTTGCAGTCTCATCAGGGGTAGCTAACTTACATCGCTGTAAGTTTCTGAAATAGTTAGAATAATTCTAAAACATTCCCATGGTAGTCAACTTCATTTGGCTTGCAGTGGTGCGCGCGTAGATATAGAAAGATGACAAATAGACGAAGGCTTGTGCCGGTTGTGAAGAGTGTCAATCAAGGGGCGGATTGATCACTCTGCCTTTTGGATGAACTCGAATGCTCGTACCATTTCTCATCATGTTCCGCGAAGGCGTGGAAGCTGCGCTAATCGTTGGCATTATCGCGAGCTATCTGCACCAGACCGGACGCAGCGCCTGGATGCCGGTTGTTTGGATTGGTGTGCTGCTGGCCCTGGCGATGTCGCTGGCAGTTGGCGCAATCCTCCAGCTTGTAAGCGCAGAATTCCCGCAAAAGGCGCAGGAGCTTTTCGAGGCCATTATCGGGCTCATAGCCGTTTTCGTGCTGACGTCCATGGTTTTCTGGATGCGTAAGGCGGCTCGTTCCATCAAAGCGGAACTGCATCATTCCATTGATGCGGCATTTGAAACGCCCACGCATAAGGGCTTCGGTCTGATCCTGATGGTGTTCTTTGCTGTGGCCCGTGAGGGGCTTGAGTCGGTCTTCTTCCTGCTCGCCGCATTCCAGCAGAGCGAAGGTGGCGCGGCACCGCTTGGCGCATTGCTCGGTGTTCTGCTTGCCGCTTTGGTTGGTTACGGTATCTATCGTGGTGGCCTGAAACTCAATCTGCGCCGCTTCTTCCGCTGGACCGGTGTTTTCATACTGATTATCGCAGCGGGCATTCTCGCAAATTCGGTGATGGCGCTGCATGAGGCTGGTATCTGGAACCACTTCCAGACGGTCGTGTTCGACACAAGCGAAATGCTGCCGCTCGACAGCACGCTTGGCTCGGTTCTGGCTGGTATCTTCGGCTATATCGCAACGCCGACGATCAGCGAAGTGGTTGCCTATCTCGGCTTCCTCGTGCCTGCGCTCATTATTTTCCTGATGCCGTCTTCCGCACCTGCGCAGAGCGCAGCCGCGAAGCACACAGTTTAATCGAAGAGATTTTCCATGACCAAGCCGCAAAGCCCAAAACCTGTTGCACCATTCTCCCGCAACCTCGTGCGAGCGGTTCTGGTGCTGGCCGTTCTGCTGGTGCTGGCGGCAGGTGCTGCTTTCTATTACGCCTCGCGCGTTTCAGATAAATCGCGCCATGCAGATGGTGATGGCAAAGTGCAGATCGTGGTCAACGCGAAAAGCTGCGATCCAAATGAACTGACGGTTCCGGCTGGGCGCACGGTTTTTGAAATCGTCAACAAGTCCGACCGCTCGGTTGAATGGGAAATTCTCGACGGCGTGATGGTTCTCGAAGAGCGCGAGAATATCGCACCGGGCTTCAAGCAGACACTTTCCGCCAAGCTTTCGCCGGGCGAATATCAGATTACTTGCGGCCTTCTTTCCAATCCGCGTGGAAAGCTGATCGTGACGCCATCGGCAAGCAGCGAAGCCGAAAAGGGTAAGATGCCGCTGACCGCTTTCCTTGGCGCGTTGGCTGAATATCAAATTTATCTAGCTACCGAAGTCGCTGAGTTCCAGAAGGCTGTTGCAACGCTTTCGGATGCCGTTTCAAGCGGCAATATCGAAGCCGCACAGGCTGCTTATGCACCGGCGCGCGAAGCTTATGCCCGTATTGCTCCCGTTTCAGAAGCTTTCTCTGATCTTGATACAGCGATCAATGCGCGCGCCGATTTCTTTGAAAAACGTGAGCAGGACCCTGCATTTGGTGGCCTGCATCGCATTGAATATGGGCTGTTTGAACAGAAGTCGCTGGACGGCTTGCAGCCCGTCGCCACAAAGCTTGTTCAGGATGCCGCTGGTCTGAAAGACCGCATCCGTGCGTTGCGTATTTCGCCTGACCGGATGCTGGCAGGCACATCGTCAGCGCTCAACCGCTTTGCGTCTACCGCTGCTGACGCAGGTGACGATCGCTACGCACACACAGATTTGCAGGTATTTGCAGGCCTTGTTGAAGGCTCCGCAAAGACGGCGGACGTATTGCGTCCGATCGTCGTCAAAGTCGATCCCAAGGTATTTGAAGGGATTGATGCTCAGGTGTCTGCCGTGAAGGCGCTGCTAAGTGCTCAGAACGGCAAGTCATATGACACGCTTTCTACTGACGAGAAGGCGAAGATCAAGGACGGCGCGACTGCTCTCGCCGACCAGTTTTCAAAACTCCGCGATCAACTTGGAGTGGATTAATGACCAAGAAATTTTTCAAAGACGATAGTTCTGAAACAGACAATCCAACGTCGCCAACGCGCCGCGCCCTTTTGCTCGGTGCCGGTGCTACAGGTGTCGCGAGCGTGCTTGCATCGCAGGCGGCTAACGCACGCGCCTCTAACAACGCGCTTTCATCGGAAAGCGTGACCAATGCACCTGAAAGCGACAAGTTGCAGGAGAGCCAGCCATTTTATGGCGTGCATCAGCCCGGCATTGTGACACCACGCCCTGCAACTGGTCTCGTGGCCTCTTTCGATGTTCTTGCGCGTGATCGCGCGGGTCTCGAACGCATGTTCAGACTTTTGACAGAGCGCGCAGCTTTTCTCATGGAGGGTGGCGAGCCACCGGCGCTTGATCCAAAGTTTCCGCCATCCGACTCCGGCATTCTCGGGCCGACCGTTACCCCTGATAACCTGACTATCACCGTGGGTCTGGGCAGCTCGCTTTTTGATGATCGTTTTGGGCTCAAGCCGTTCAAGCCAAAACAGTTGCAACGCATGACGGGGTTCCCCAATGACGCGTTGCAAAAGGATTTGTGTCATGGCGATCTGGTAATTCAGTTTTGCTCCAACACTGCAGACACGAATATCCATGCGCTGCGCGATATCATGAAGAACATGCCTGATCTTCTGATGGTGCGCTGGAAACAAGAAGGCTCAGTGCCGGTTCAGCCGCCTCATTCGCCCAAAGCGAAGGAAAGTGCGCGCAATTTCCTCGGCTTTCGCGATGGCTCTGCCAATCCTGATGCTGCCGACAAGGGATTGATGGATCGAGTTGTCTGGATTCAGCCAGGCAAAGATGAGCCGGAATGGGCTTCTCACGGCAATTATATGGTCGTGCGTCTCATCCGTAATTTCGTCGAGCGCTGGGATCGCACACCGCTGCAGGAACAGCAGACGATTTTTGGTCGCCATAAGGATAGTGGCGCGCCATTCGACGGTAAAACCGAAGCTGACGTTCCGGACTATTCGAAGGACCCGGAAGGCAAGGTTACGCCGATGGATTCTCATATCCGGTTGGCCAATCCACGCGATGCCAATGCCGAGCAGCATCTGATTTTGCGGCGTCCATTCAACTATTCCAACGGGGTCACGAAGTCCGGCCAGCTCGATATGGGGCTGCTGTTCATCGCTTATCAGGCCGATTTGGAAAAGGGCTTTATCACCGTTCAGAAGCGCCTCGATGGCGAACCTCTGGAAGAGTATATCAAGCCCGTCGGCGGCGGTTATTTCTTCACGCTACCCGGCGTGAAAAATCAAGATGACTTTTACGCAAGTGCTCTTTTGCAGGCGAGTGGAGCGAATTTGACGTTTGATAAAGGCTGACTGCAAATGCCGGTTCAAACGTCAAATTCAAAAGCTCCACTCGTTTTAAAAGTTGGCCGTGGCCCATTAGATCCTGACATTTGCTCTGCAGTTATCCCAGCGATAGGCAAATGTCAGGATCGGGCCACTGGCGGGCCGCAGAACGCGCGTGGGTGAAGGTCTTATCACCACGGAGAGGTAAACATGAAATATCGTCTGCCACTGCTCGCGTCGGCTTGTGTCGTCGCTCTGTCCCTCAGCTTCGGTGCTGCAAAGGCCGAAGTCTCCCCACTCGATCTGGTTCAGCCGATTGCTGATTACAAGATCTACGTTCAGGACAATCTTGATATTCTCGTGAAAGACACAAAGGCTTTCACCGATGCGATCAAGGCTGGCGATCTGGCGAAGGCGAAAGAACTTTATCCATCCTCGCGTGTTTCTTACGAAAAGATCGAGCCGATTGCAGAGCTTTTTGCAGACCTCGACGCCTCCATCGATAGCCGCGCAGATGACCATGAAGATGCAGAAAAGTCTGACGACTTTACTGGCTTCCATCGTCTCGAATATGGCCTGTTCTCACAGAACTCGACTGAAGGTCTCGATAAATATGCCGATAAGCTCTATTCGGATGTTGTCGAGCTGCAGAAGCGCATCAAGGACATGACCTTCCCACCTGAAAAGGTTGTTGGTGGTGCAGCAGCCCTTATGGAAGAAGTCGCAGCAACCAAGATTTCGGGCGAAGAAGATCGCTACAGCCACACGGATATCTGGGATTTCCAGGCTAACGTTGATGGTTCGCAGAAAATCGTTGAACTTTTCCGTCCGCTGATCGAGAAGGAAAATCCTGAGCTTCTCAAAAAGTCGGATGCCAACTTCAAAACCGTCAACGACATTCTTGTGAAATACAAGAAGGGTGATGGCTATGAATTATACGATAAGTTGACCGAGGACGATCGTAAGGTCATGGCAGGCGCTATTACGACGCTTGCAGAAGATCTTTCGACGCTGCGCGGTACGCTCGGCCTGAATTAAGGCACTTAAACAGTATGTAAAATGGCGGGCCTTGCCCGCCATTTTCATTTGTAATGAACGATACTCATAAAGAGATATTGCCCGCCGCGAGATCAGGCCATAGGCTGGGTTGTCTGGATTCATCGAGGAGGATTATGGTTATGACCAAGCTGTCGCGAGCAACGCTCAAGAGCTTCAACAAAGTTCACAAGCCTGGTTATGATCCGGCAGACCTTGTACCCGGGATAGTTCATTTTGGCGTGGGTAATTTCCATCGCGCGCATCAGGCCGTTTATCTCGATGATCTGTTTGGTCTGGGGCTCGATCACGATTGGGCTTTGGTCGGCGCTGGCGTGCGGGCCAGCGACGATGCAATGCGCGATACGCTTAAAGCCCAGGACTGGTTGACGACTGTTGTTGATCAGGAAGCGGAACACTCGGAAGCGCGAATTACCGCTTCCATGGTTGATTATGTGACTATTTCGACGGAGGAGGGGCGTAAAGCCCTGATGGATTATCTCACGTCGCCCGATATTCGCATTGTTTCTATGACGATCACTGAGGGCGGATACTATATTGACCCGGCTAGCCAGCATTTTGATGCGGCTCATCCTGATATTGTTGCTGACGGAGCATATCCTGATAAACCCAACACCGTTTTTGGTCTCATTGTGCAGGCGTTGAAACTACGTCGCGCGGCAGAAGTCGAGCCATTTACGGTTATGTCTTGCGACAATATTCCGGGCAATGGCCACGTGACAGAAGATGCGGTTGTCGGGCTTGCAAAACTCAGCGATCCAGACTTCGCAGACTGGATTTCAGCGAATGTCGCATTCCCAAACTCCATGGTGGATCGCATCACACCTGCAACAGGTGTACGTGAACGCGAAATCGCTTTGAATGAGTTCGAAGTGGAAGACGGCTGGCCAGTTTTCTGCGAAGGTTTCAAGCAGTGGGTTGTTGAAGACAATTTCCCAACCGGGCGTCCAAGGCTACATAAGGTCGGTGTTACCTTTTCCGATCAGGTTGATGCCTACGAGCTAATGAAAATTCGCATCCTCAATGGCGGCCATGCGGCAATTGCTTATCCGGGCGGACTTCTCGACATTCACTTCGTTCATGAAGCGATGGAAAACCCGTTGATCCGGAAATATCTGGAAAAGCTCACCAAGGAAGAAATCATTCCAGAAGTGCCGCCAGTGCCGAATACTGTTCTGGAAGACTACCGTCTGCTCATCGATAAGCGCTTTGCCAATCCGAAGATCGGCGACACGATCCGTCGTCTGTGCCTCGACGGCTCGAACCGCCAGCCGAAATTCATTCTGCCGACTGTTACGGACCGTCTGGCCAAAGGCCACTCGGTCGCTGGGCTTGCTTTGGTGTCTGCTCTCTGGTGCCGTTACTGCTACGGAACGACAGATAGTGGTGCGGTTATCGAGCCGAATGATCCGTCATGGGATCGTCTGGTGAAGCATGCGGTACTTGCCAAGGATGAACCGTCACGTTGGCTCGAAATGACCGATATTTTCGGTTCACTCGCTTCCAATCAGGCTTATGTTGCCGCGTTCTCTGCAGCGCTTAAGCGCATCTGGCATGATGGAACAGCCAAAACGCTTGAGCGTTACCTGGCAGACGAAGCGCTATAATGCCATATTGGTAAGGGAGGACGACACGCCGTCCTCCCTTAATGCTTTTAAGATTTATTTTGAAGTTCTGCGCAATATTCGAGAATGTCACCGGGCTGACAATCCAGATAAGTACAAATAGCTTCTAGTGTATTGAAGCGAATTGCCTTCACTTTTCCCGATTTCAACAGAGACAGATTGGCTTCGGTAATTCCTATTGCCTTCGCCAATTCGTTGGAACGTACTTTGCGTTTTGCCAGCATTACATCCAGCCGAACCACGATTGCCATGGGTTTAAACCGTTAACGCAAGTTCGTCATTTATGAGCCTCGCTTCGTCCATCGCTTTGGCAATCGCCAGAATAATAAGTCCGAGACAGACTGATCCGAACGTAGATGAGCTAATACCTAACGTAATCACGCGTTGCCCCTCAGGATTATTGTAGGTCAGGGCAACGGCAAATAGCGGGGAGGTTAACAGATCAATTCCTGCATATATAATGAAACTGAATCCTGTGTCTCGCAAAGCGGCGATGTTTTCGCGCGAAAACAGAATTCCCCGCGCATAGAGTGAAAAAAGTTGCCTTAGACGAAAAAGTGCAAAAATGATCGGTGATATGGCAAGCAGAGAAATCAGGAAACCAAAAATACGTTGGCCAGAAGTGATCTCCGATATGTGCCAGTTTGTACCGTTCACAAACGCGAGCAGAGCGCTAAGGTCCGCCGTCATCCAAAATGTGAACAGCAGCAGCGGAAGGATAGGAACCAAAGCCGCGCATAACCAATATAGACGCTGACCCGTAGTGCTAAGTGGGGATTTATTCATTTTGTATGACCTTGATTGCTTAATTAACAGCTTCATATTATACAGAAAATAATTATTGTAAAACGATAATTACAGTGCGCCCGGATAAACCCTTACCGGGCGGTTGTCTTTCACCGACTCCATCACCACAAAGGTGGAGGTGCTTGCCACATTCGGCAGGCTCGAAATTTTTTCGCCCAGCACCTCGCGGTAACGTCGGATGTTGGGCGTTCGCACTTTCAAGAGATAGTCGAAGGAACTCGCGATCATGTGGCATTCTTCGACTTCGCGTATCTTGCGCACAGCGACGTTGAACGCTGTGAGTGCAGTCTCACGTGTGTCCGATAGTTTTACAGTCGTAAAAGCGATATGATCGAGGCCGAGTTTTTCCGGATTTATGGCCGCGCGAAAGCCTAAAATATAGCCCTCATCGACCAGCCGTTTGACGCGCGCCTGACACGGTGTCTTGGAAAGACCGACTTTTTTTGACAACTCGGTCATAGCGATGCGACCATCATCGCTCAGCACTTCAAGAATGCGGCGATCGAACTGATCCAGATCGTCTACAGAGTCTATCTTTCGCATTCAAACTGCCTCTTGAAGTCACTTTAATAAGATCGAATTGTCTTTATATGGATCAAATGAAGGCAGAATGCAATTTGCGCTGATGATAGTGTGCCCCCACATAAAAGCACAGTTGAACTGGGCCTGAGCCTGTTTTCGCGAGCATTGCACCATGACTGATAAGATATCCGCTCCCACTCCTGTTTTCCAGAATTTCGCGCCGCCGATCCGCGAGGAGACGTCCCTGCGCAAGGCAATCACCGATGCCTACCGTCGGCCTGAAGCAGAATGCGTAACCGCGCTGGTTCAGCAGGCAACCTTGCCTGAAGAAACGGTAAAGCAGGTTCGCGCGACAGCTCGTAAGCTGATCGAAGCGCTGCGCGCCAAGCATAAAGGCACAGGCGTCGAAGGTCTGGTGCATGAATATTCACTGTCGAGCCAGGAAGGCGTGGCGCTGATGTGCCTGGCCGAAGCTCTGCTGCGTATTCCGGATATGGCAACGCGCGATGCGCTGATCCGTGACAAGATTTCGAACGGCGATTGGAAGTCGCATGTCGGCGGTGGTCGCTCGCTGTTCGTTAATGCCGCGACCTGGGGCCTTGTTGTCACCGGCAAGCTGACGAACACCGTTAATGACAGCGGCCTTTCGGCAGCACTCACGCGCCTCATTGCTCGTTGCGGTGAGCCGGTTATCCGTCGTGGCGTGGATATGGCCATGCGCATGATGGGCGAGCAGTTCGTCACTGGCGAAACCATTGATGAAGCACTCAAGCGTGCAAAGTCGCTTGAAGAACGCGGCTTCCGCTATTCCTATGATATGCTGGGTGAAGCAGCCACCACGGCGGCTGATGCAGAACGCTATTACAAGGATTATGAGGTTGCGATCCACGCGATTGGTCGCGCGTCGGCCGGTCGCGGCATCTATGATGGCCCGGGTATTTCAATCAAGCTTTCGGCACTGCACCCGCGTTATGTTCGCGCGCAGAGCGAGCGCGTCATGGACGAGCTTCTGCCAAAAGTGAAAGCGCTCGCAGCTCTTTCCAAGAAGTACAATATCGGCCTCAATATCGATGCTGAAGAAGCAGATCGTCTGGAGCTCTCGCTCGACCTTCTGCAGAGCCTTTGTGAAGACCCTGATCTCGCTGATTGGGAAGGCATCGGCTTTGTGGTCCAAGCTTATGGCAAGCGCTGCCCGTTTGTACTTGATTTTATTATTGATCTTGCGCGTCGCACCAATCGTCGCGTCATGGTTCGTCTGGTCAAGGGCGCCTATTGGGATGCGGAAATCAAGCGCGCGCAGGTAGACGGCCTTGAAGATTTCCCGGTCTATACCCGCAAGGTTCATACCGACGTTTCCTACATTGCTTGCGCCCGTAAGCTGCTTGGCGCGCGGGATGTAATCTTCCCGCAGTTTGCAACACACAATGCGCAGACGCTCGCCACGATCTACCATCTGGCAGGTCCAGACTTCAAAACCGGCTCTTATGAATTCCAGTGCCTGCACGGCATGGGTGAGCCTCTTTATGATGAAGTGGTTGGTGCATCAAAGCTTGGTCGTCCGGCACGAATTTATGCGCCAGTTGGTACGCACGAAACGCTGCTTGCTTATCTGGTGCGTCGTCTGCTTGAAAACGGTGCCAACTCGTCCTTCGTCAATCGCATTGGCGATAAGAGCGTGTCGGTTGATGAACTGATTGCCGATCCTGCAGAAGTCGTTCGTTCGATGGCTGTGGTTGGCGCGCGCCACGACCAGATCAATCTGCCTGAAGGCCTTTACGGTATTCGCAAAAACTCGGCAGGTTTCGATCTTTCCAACGAAGAGCAGCTGGCCGCACTGAGCGAAACACTTAAAACCAATGCCTCGCGTGCCTGGACTGCCGAGCCGCAGGTTGCGGGTGCCAAGGTCAAGGGTGAAACACGTCCGGTTCTTAACCCCGGCGACCATTCCGATGTGGTTGGCAAAGTCACGGAAATCGCAGTAGCCGATGTTGCAACGGCAATGAAGGCGGCCGAAAAAGCAACCGCAAGCTGGTCTAAAGTTTCGCCGGCTGACCGTGCAGCTTGCCTCGATCGCGCGAGCGACATCATGCAGCGCGAAATGCCGGAGTTGCTTGGCCTCATCATGCGTGAAGCTGGCAAGTCCATGCCAAATGCGATTGCAGAAGTGCGCGAAGCTATCGACTTCCTGCGTTACTACGCAGAACAGACCCGCCGCACACTGGGCGTTGCTCACAAGCCGCTCGGTCCCATTGTTTGCATCAGCCCGTGGAACTTCCCGCTGGCAATCTTTACCGGACAGATTGCAGCCGCTCTTGTTGCGGGCAATCCTGTTCTGGCAAAGCCTGCCGAAGAAACCCCACTCATTGCAGCGCAGGGCGTTCGCATTCTGCACGAAGCTGGCATTCCTGCTGATGCATTGCAGCTTCTGCCTGGCGATGGCCGCATCGGTGCAGCACTTGTTGCAGCGCAGGAAACCTGTGGCGTGATGTTCACCGGCTCGACCGAAGTTGCACGCCTCATTCAGGCGCAGCTTGCTTCGCGTCTGCTGCCAAATGGCAAGCCGATCCCGTTGATCGCTGAAACAGGCGGCCAGAACGCAATGATCGTGGATTCTTCTGCGCTTGCAGAGCAGGTCGTGTTCGACGTGATTGGCTCGGCTTTCGACAGCGCCGGTCAGCGTTGCTCGGCGCTGCGTGTGCTTTGTCTGCAGGAAGATGTTGCCGACCGCATTTTGACGATGCTCAAGGGTGCGCTTAAGGAGCTTTCCATTGGCCGTACCGACCAGCTCAAAGTTGATATCGGTGCAGTTATCACACAAGAAGCCAAGGACATTATCGAAACGCACGTTCAGGCGATGCGCGATATGGGTCGCAAGGTGGAGCAGCTTCCGCTTGGATCGGGAACCGATAAGGGCACTTTCGTAGCGCCAACAATCGTTGAGATTGATAGCCTCCGTGATCTGAAACGCGAGGTGTTTGGCCCGGTTCTGCACGTGGTGCGGTACAAGCGTGATGACATGGATCGCCTGATTGATGACATCAACGCAACCGGTTATGGTCTGACCTTTGGTCTGCATACACGCCTTGATGAAACCATCGCTCATGTTGCCGACCGCATCCGGGTTGGTAACATCTATATCAATCGCAATGTTATTGGTGCGATTGTTGGCGTCCAACCTTTCGGTGGTCGTGGTCTGTCCGGCACGGGCCCGAAGGCTGGTGGTCCGCTCTATCTCGGTCGCCTTGTCGAAACAGCGCCAATCCCGCCGCGTATGGCTTCGGTTCACACCGATGCTGCGCTTAATGATTTCGCAAAATGGCTCGGCAATCGCGGCATGAACGAACTGGCGCATGCAGCACGCGAAACTGGCAGTGTTTCAGCACTTGGTCTGAATATTGAGCTTCCGGGTCCGGTTGGCGAACGCAACCTCTATGCGCTGCATGCGCGTGGTCGCATTCTGCTGGCTCCACAGACAGAAACAGGCCTTTATCGCCAGCTGACGGCAGTGCTCGCCACGGGCAATACGGCTGTGATCGACGAAGCGTCGGGTCTGCGCAGCGTGCTCAAGGATCTGCCTGCAAGTGCTGCTTCGCGTGTCGTATGGACAAAGGACTGGCAGGCGGATGCGCCTTTCGCCGGTGCGCTTGTTGAAGGAGAGGGCGAGCGCCTGATTGAAATCAACAAGAAGCTGGCCGCGCTTCCTGGCCCGCTCGTGCTGACACAGGCTGCAACCTCGGCGCAGCTTGCTGAGAGCGCTGATTGCTATTGCCTGAGCTGGTTGCTCGAAGAGGTTTCGACTTCCATCAACACAACAGCCGCGGGCGGCAATGCCAGCCTCATGGCCATCGGCTGATAAGCCTTTATAACACTTCGAAAGAGGCGACCTTCGGGTCGCCTTTTTTGTTTGCATATCATTGCAAGGCTGTGCAGAAACAGAATTATCAGATCGTTTCCAGAGTTTTCAGAATGAAATTTACAAAAGCAGATTGACACATAAGCCTAAAAGGCAAAGACTGTGCACAGGCTTGCAAAAAGCCACAGCGTGGAGGCGCTGATCATAGGGAGGAATAATGATGCGTTGGGCACTTATGGCCGCGGCGTTTGCCGCTGGCGTTTCATCATTTGCGGTTTCTGCACAGGCTTCAGGCAATCTCAATCTTATCTGTTCGGCAGACGTCGTGATCTGCGAGCAAATGAAGAATAATTTCGAGAAAGAAACGGATATCAAAGTCAATATGGTGCGCCTGTCTTCCGGCGAAACCTATGCGAAAGTGCGCGCTGAAGCGCGTAATCCAAAGACTGATATCTGGTGGGCCGGCACTGGCGATCCGCATTTGCAGGCCGCATCAGAAGGTCTGACGCTCGAATATAAGTCACCAATGCTTGACCAGTTGCAGGATTGGGCAAAAAAGCAGGCAGAAAGCTCTGAATTCCGCACTGTCGGCGTTTATGCTGGTGCGCTAGGCTGGGGCTACAACACCGACATTTTCAAGAAAAAGAACCTGAAGGAACCGGCCTGCTGGGCTGATTTGCTTGATCCGTCCTATAAGGGCGAAATCCAGATGGCCAACCCGAATTCATCCGGCACAGCCTATACGGCTCTTGCAACGCTCATACAATTGATGGGTGAGGAAAAGGCGTTTGAATATCTGGCAAAACTGAACGACAACGTCTCGCAATATACCAAGTCCGGCTCTGCGCCCGTAAAGTCGGCAGCGCGTGGCGAAAACGGCATTGGTATTGTCTTCATGCATGATGCAGTTGCGATGACTGCCGAAGGCTTCCCGATCAAATCCATCGCGCCTTGCGAAGGGACGGGATACGAAATCGGCTCCATGTCAATCCTCAAAGGTGCCCGCAATCTCGAGAATGCCAAGAAATGGTATGACTGGGCGCTAACAGCAGAAGTGCAGTCTAAGATGAAGGATGCAAAATCCTTCCAGCTTCCATCCAACAAGAACGCCGAAGTGCCGAAAGAGTCACCGCGCTTTGAGGATATCAAGCTGATCGACTACGACTTCAAGACCTATGGCGAACCGACCAAGCGCAAGGAAATCCTTGAACGCTGGGATAAGGAAATTGGCGCCAAGGCCAATTAAAACTTAACCGCATCCGCGGTTGCAATCCACTTTCGTGACGAACCCTCCCGCCTTCATCAGGCGGGAGACGGATAATTGCGTCCACTTTGCAGGCCATGAGCAAAAAATGAGCAGAAAAGCGGATAGAATATGAAACAACACAATCGACGGCTTGATGTGGTTCTGGCGCTGGCTTTGATAGCGTTTCTTATCTTGCCCTGGTACCGCATCGAGCAAGGCTTCTTCCGTTTCAGCTGGCTTGACGGGTTTTTCAGTCAAGCCGAAAACGCTCCGGGCATTTTGCAAATATTCGCTTACGGTCGACCTTGGCTCGCTGTAGTCGCGGTGCTTATGCTCATATGTGGGTTTGCACGTTTTGCGATGTCTCCGGAAAAACGCACCTCTGTTCTGATCGGTGCGAGCCTTTTGGGCGCTGGATTCCTCGCGCTGCAGGGGCTGGCAATCGGCTTTACCGGCTGGAACTGGGCCTTAAGCGAAACATTCTTCGGGCAGCTTGCAGACGGGCAACCAGCGTTCGGTGCGGGTGCTGTTCTGACAGGCCTATGCTTTCTTTTGATTTTTTCGTTCGCTCTTGCTGAACGTGGGGTGATGAAAGGTGATGCTTTTGTTGTCTCTTCCATCACGTTGCTGGTAGCCCTTGTCAGCGTCTTTGTATTCTATCCGATCATCAGCATGTTTGCAGGTTCGGTTCAGGACTTTGATGGCTCTTTTAATCCCGATGGTTTCATCGGCAACATTCAGGATTCCTCGATCTGGAGCCTTGCCTGTGTGATTGGCGACGGGCGCTGCGGCGTTGCATGGCGCACGTTGTGGCTGGCACTGATGACCGCCACTGGTTCCACAGTGCTTGGGCTTTCGTTTGCGCTTGTTGCAACGCGTACGGGTTTTCCGTTTAAGAAGGGCCTGCGTATTCTCACTGTGCTGCCGATCATCACGCCACCATTTGTCATTGGTCTGGCGCTCACATTGCTGTTCGGTCGCGCTGGTGTGGTAACTGAACAGATTTCCTACTTCTTTGGCGTTGAACCGGGCCGCTGGCTTTATGGCCTTACGGGTATCTGGATCGCACAGGTGCTTTCGTTCACGCCCATTACCTTTCTGGTTTTGATCGGCGTTGTTGAGGGCGTTTCTCCTTCAATGGAAGAAGCATCGCAAACTCTGCGTGCTGATCGCTGGCGAACGTTTAATCGTGTGTCGCTGCCGCTTATGGCGCCGGGTCTTGCCAATGCATTCCTGATTGCTTTTATCGAAAGCATGGCGGATTTCGGTAACCCGATGGTGCTGGGTGGCAGTCATGGTGTGCTTTCGACCGAGATATTCTTTGCCGTTGTGGGCGCGCAAAACGATCCGTCGCGCGCTGCGGTTCTCGCGATCGTTCTGCTCTGCTTCACACTGTCCGCGTTTCTTATCCAGCGTTTGTGGCTATCGGGCAAAAACTTTGCGACCGTCACCGGCAAGGGTGATTCCGGCATACATGCCGCGCTACCAAATGGACTCAAGATCGGCGTTTATGCTCTTGTTATTCCATGGATGATCTTCACGGTCGTTGTTTACCTGATGATCCTTATTGGTGGCTTTGTACGTACATGGGGCCTCGATAATTCACTGACCTTTGATCATTATCGCCGTGCTTTCTCGGTTGCGTGGACCGATAGCGGCTTTGCCTGGACGGGCGTTGCGTGGAACTCCTTCTGGACCACGATGGAGATATCGCTTATCTCCGCACCGCTCACCGCGGCGGTTGGGCTGCTCACTGCTTATCTGATCGTGCGACAGCGGTTTTTTGGGCGCAGTGTGTTTGAGTTCGCACTAATGTTGAGCTTCGCCATTCCAGGAACGGTCATTGGTGTCAGTTACATCATGGCTTTCAATCTGCCGCCGCTTGAAATGACGGGCACAGCACTGATCCTGATTGCCTGTTTCGTGTTCCGCAATATGCCCGTTGGCGTGCGTGGCGGGATTGCTGCGATGAGCCAGCTGGACAAGAGCCTTGATGAAGCTTCGCTTACCCTGCGGGCAGGTAGTTTCCGCACCATCCGCAAGGTGATCCTGCCGCTTCTGCGACCTGCGATCACAGCAGCGCTCGTCTATTCCTTCGTGCGTGCCATCACATCAATCAGCGCCGTGATCTTCCTTGTTTCGGCGGAATACAACATGGCGACCTCTTACATCGTAGGCCTTGTCGAAAATGGCGAGTTCGGTGTGGCGATCGCCTATTCTTCGGCACTCATCCTCGTCATGGTGGTTGTGATCGTCACCTTCCAGCTTCTTGTCGGCGAACGCAGGCTGCGGCGCGAAAATCGCGTCGCAACGCTCACGCCGATCAAAACCGTTCAACAGGAGAAAGCCGTATGACCACGATCCGTCCCGGCTCCGTTACCTTTCAAAACGTGACGAAGAAGTTCGGTAATTTCACCGCTCTGCCTGATCTTTCGCTCACCGTTGAACCCGGCACATTGGTTACGTTGCTCGGCCCATCCGGTTGCGGGAAGACCACGACCCTGCGTCTGCTGGCGGGCCTTGAACATCCAACCTCAGGCCGCATTCTGATCGGCGACAAGGATGTGACAATGCTTCCCGCCAACGAGCGCGATGTATCGATGGTGTTTCAATCCTATGCGCTGTTTCCGCATATGAGTTCGCTCGATAACGTTGCTTATGGGCTTGAATCTTCTGGATTAAAGAAGAAGGAAGCGCGTGAGCGGGCGGAGGAAGGGCTGAAGCTTGTTGGCCTTGCCGGTATGGGACATCGCCTTCCGGCGGAACTCTCCGGCGGGCAGCAGCAGCGTGTTGCAGTTGCGCGTGCTCTTGTGCTGGAGCCGCAGGTGCTGCTGCTTGATGAACCGCTTTCCAATCTCGATGCGCGGCTGCGTCGTCGCGTGAGGACCGAAATCAGAGAACTACAGCAAAGGCTTGGTTTTACAGCAGTTTATGTCACCCACGATCAGGACGAAGCTTTGGCTGTGTCCGATACAATTATTGTCATGAAAGACGGCGATATAGCGCAGCAAGGCAGCCCGCGCGATCTATATGAGTCTCCCGCCTCTGCCTTCATTGCAGACTTCATGGGTGAGGCAAATGTCGTTCCCTGTGAAGTTGTCAGCGCAGAAAATGGAGAAGCTGTCATTCGTATTGGGAAGCTCAGTCATCGCCTTGCATCATCACATGCAAGGCTAGGACCAGCACAGCTGGCGGTTCGCCCAAATGCGGTGAGCCTGCAAGCAAAAGCTGGTGGAGATTTTCCGGGCCGCGTGGCCCATTCCGCCTATCTCGGTGATCATATCGAATATGAAATCGAGACTGAACACGGCAAGCTTTTCATTGTCGATCCGGCTGTTGAAGAAGCGCTTCCGCCACAAACGGATGTGGCTATCCATTTCAAGCCACGCGGCCTTGCCATCATCAACAATTGAGCGCATGAACCATGCGCCTTTATTCCCTCTGACTGGAAACCAAGCATGACATCAGACATTTCAAAAGAGCTTGAAGCACGGTTTAAGCTTGCGCAAGACATTGCGCGCGAGGCTGGTGCGCTGGCACTCGATTACTTCAATCGCCGCGAGACGCTTGTGATTGAAATCAAGCGCGATCCGCAGGATGTGGTGTCCATTGCTGACCGCAATGTCGAGCAGCTGATTAACGAGCGCGTTTCGGCAGCTTTCAGCGACGATGGCTTTCTGGGTGAAGAATATGGGCTGAATGCAGGTAGCTCAGGCTTTACATGGGTGGTCGATCCGATCGATGGCACCAGCCCGTTCGTCAATGGAATGCCGAACTGGTGTGTTTCCATTGCGGTTCTCAAGGATGGCGAGCCAATCATCGGTGTTATTCAGGCACCTTGTTTTGATGAGCTTTACGCATCGGCTAAGGGGCAGGGTGCAACGCTTAATGGCAAGAAACTGACACTTGACCCGTCCCGCAACATTCGCAACTCGGTGACAGGCATCGGCGCGAATAATTATGTCACGCCGCAAGTGGTTGCAAAAATTGTAGAAGACCTGCTTGAAGCGGGTGGCACATTCATCCGCAACGGCTCAGGCGCGCTTATGATTGCTTATGTCGCGGCCGGTCGTCTGGTTGGCTATTATGAGCCTTACATGCACGCTTGGGATTGCATGGCCGGTTTCTGCCTCGTCAAGGAAGCGGGCGGCTATGCGCATCCATTTCCAACGGAAGGCGAAAAGCTCACCAAAGGTAGTCACGTTTTCGTTGCGGCACCCGGCGCGGTGGATGATTTGAAGAAAGTGGCAAAACTGTAAGAAAAAAGCCCCGGAAATCCGGGGCTTTCTTTTTATGTTGATGGATTATCGCGCTTATAAATCCAGTCGTGATCAGGATGGTTTTTAAATCGCCATTTGCGGATAGGTCCGGCCATGACGTTGAGATAATACATCTCATAACCATAGGGCGCACCGCATGGGTGATGCCCCTTTGGCACGAGAACGACATCGCCGTCAGAAACGGCCATGGTTTCATCGAGACTGCCATCTTCGGTAAAGACCCGCTGAATACCATAGCCCTGCGATGGGTTTAGGCGATGATAATAGGTTTCTTCCAGATAGGTCATATCAGGGAAATTATCTTCATCATGCCGGTGCGGCGGGTAGGATGACCAGTTGCCCTGTGGTGTGAAAACTTCCGTCACCAAGAGGCTGTCGGCGACATCGCGGCCTTCCATGGCAATGTTGAAGATGTTGCGGGTGTTGGCACCTTGTCCACGCGTATCGAATGTCAGGCCTTCCGGTCCGATTTTTTGTGCCTTGCGGCCCGGTTTACCAGGTGCTGTGCAAACAGCAAGCACGCAATCCGTTGTCGCAACGGCATCCCAATCGCTCTCAGCTGGCACATAGAGGCAATGCGGGGCGAGTTTCTCAAACACGCTCATCCGCTCGCCCATTTCACCGAAATCCTCACCGGAGGCTTTGAGCTTTGCTTTGCCCTCGACCAGAACCAGAATGACTTCTCGGTCACCGGTTTTCTCCGTTGCGGTTTCACCAGCTTTCAGACGATAGAGGCCAAAGCCGACATAACCCCAATTGGCGCTTTCCGGCGTGATGTCGTGCACCTTGCCATGCGTGCCATTGGGTTTGCGTAACAGATTGGCCATTGCTCAGTCTCCTTTATCGAGTCCTGCTTCGTGCGCGAACGCCTTCAAAGACTTCAGCCCCAGCGACTGATATTCAAATGGATTGCGGACATCCGGGTCCTGCTCCGCTTCGATGACCAGCCAGCCCTGATATCCATGTTTAGCAGCAACCTTGAGCACCGGCACAAAGTCGACACCGCCTTCATGATCACCTGGAACAGTGAAAACACCGCGACGCACACCTTCGAGGAAAGACAGGCTTTGATCGCGTACTTCCGTCGCAATCGCCGGGCGCACATTCTTCGCATGGATGTGACGAACGCGGCCCATATGGTTCTTCGCAACGCGTTCCGGATTGCCGCCGCCAAACAGGCAATGGCCTGTGTCGAGCAGTAGCTTGGTGTGAGGCCCGGTATGCTTCATGAGAAGATCGATCTCGTCTTCGCTTTGAACAATCGTGCCCATGTGATGATGGTAGACGAGTGCGATACCTTGTGCTGAGGCATATTCGGCTAGTGCTTCAACGCCTGCGCCAAAAGCCTCCCAGCGGGCTTCTTCCAGAACGGGACGCTCAGAAAGCGGCTTATCGTCATCGCCGTGAATGGCGTTCGACGTTTCGCAAACAATGATGACTTTGCAGCCCATTGCCTTCAGAAGATCAAGCGCTGGCTGCATAGCAGCCTTCTCGTCTTCGACCGGACTGGTCAACAGATTGAGTGAATGCCAGCCAGATACAAAGTGCAGATTGCGTGGTTCGAGTACTGCTTTAAGTTCGCGTGCTACCTGCGGAAATTTATGACCTTTTTCTATTCCGTCAAAGCCGATTCTTGAAGCCTCGTCTAGGCATTGATCAAGGCTTATATGCGCGCCGAGGCTGCGATCATCATCGTTCGACCAGGCAATCGGGTTGGTGCCATAGAGGATCATCGGTCAGTTTCTTTCTTTGATCTGGGCTTCATAGTTTTCGCGTGCGGCACGCACTTCTTTGCGTTCCGATACTTCTGGCACTGCCACATCCCACCACCAGCCGCCAGTTTCAGGCGTTGGATAAGGATCGGTATCGATGACGATCACGGTCGTGCGCGGACTGTTGCGAGCCTCGGCAAGTGCATCTTCGAGCTCGCGGACTGAGCCAACCTTTTTGCTATCCGCACCCATCGCATTCGCATGGGCTGCGAAGTCGATATTGGATGGGTTCACATGGGTTGTGTGGTCGAGGAGGTTGTTAAATTCAGCGCCGCCCGTTGCCATCTGCAACCGGTTGATGCAGCCATAGCCGCGATTATCGGTGAGGACGACGGTGATTTTGATGCCCATCGTCACTGAGGTGGCAAGCTCGGAATTGGCCATCATGTAAGAGCCATCGCCTATCATCACGATCACGTCGCGGTCCGGTTCAGCCATCTTGATGCCAAGGCCGCCCGCGATCTCATAGCCCATGCAGGAAAAGCCATATTCCATGTGATATGACATGGGGCGTCCGGCTTTCCAGAGCTGGTGCAATTCACCCGGCATGGTGCCAGCCGCGCACATGACGACGGTGTTTTCTTTTGATTGGCGCTGAACTGCGCCGATCACCTGCATGTCGGTGGGAAGCTGATTGGCATCACCGGGAGCAGCAGTGAAGCGATCCGCTGCTTCAAACCAATGCGCTTTGAGCGTGTTGTCGAGAGTGCTGCGTTTATAGTCTTTAAGGCCATTAGAGAGCGTTATAAGCGCAATTTTTGCGTCTGCAACGAGCGAAATTGCGGCATTCTTGTGGCTATCATATGGCTGAACATTGACCGAGAGCAGCTTTCGGCCCGGATGTTTGAACAATGCCCAAGAGCCGGTGGTGAAATCCTGAAAGCGTGTTCCCACCCCAATGACCAGATCGGCGCTTGCTGCAATTGCGTTTGCACTGTCTGCACCGGTAACGCCGACCGGCCCGAAATTGAGCGTATGATCCCACGGCAGAGCTGATTTGCCTGCCTGTGTTTCGATAACCGGAATATTGTGGGTTTCGGCAAAGCTTTTCAGCGCTTCATGGGCGCCTGAATAATGTACGCCACCGCCTGCAACGATAACCGGGGTCTTGGCAGCTTTGATTGCGGCAATTGCCGTTGCCAGCTCGTGTTCATCGGCTGGCGGTCGTCGCCAATGCCAAACCTTTGGCGCGAAGAACTCTTCCGGCCAGTCAAAGGCTTCTGCCTGCACGTCCTGACAGAAAGACAGCGTTACAGGCCCGCAATCGGCAGGATCGGTCATTGTGCGGAAGGCACGCGGCAGGGCGGTCAGAAGCTGTTCTGGACGGGTGATGCGATCAAAATAGCGGCTCACTGGGCGGAAACAGTCATTGACGGTCATGGTGCCGTCGTTGAAATCCTCGATCTGCTGTAGAACCGGATCAGGGCCGCGATTGGCGAAAACATCGCCGGGAATAAACAAAACCGGCAGGCGATTGACGTGAGCGAGAGCTGCTGCCGTCACCATATTGGTTGCACCGGGACCGATGGACGATGTTACGGCGCAGGCGCGTTTGCGGCCTAGCTGCTTGGTATAGGCAATGGCTGCGTGCGCCATAGTTTGTTCATTATGGCCGCGCCATGTAACGAGCTTATCGCGGATACCATGCAGCGCTTCGCCAAGCCCTGCCACATTGCCATGGCCGAAAATAGCCCAGACACCAGCGATGAAAGGTTCACCCTCCGGGGTCATCTGGTTGGCAATATAGCGCACAAGCGCCTGTGCGGCTGTCAGTCGAACGGTCTTCATCTTTCCTCCCGGCGGAAATCCGCATTCTCGCAAACTCAGAAGACAGGCCTCCACCTGTGCCAGAGATGCGCTTATTTCTGTCGCAGCCTATCCCAAAGATCGCAGAAACCGCGATAACGTTTTGCCATTTCAGCAACCGCGTCGGCGTCACTCATCTTGCCTGCGAGCCATTGGCGGGCAACGTCACCCAGAATGGTGCGACCGATGGCGAAACCTTTAACGAGATCAAAGCCTGCCGCGACTTTAAGGCTTGCTTCAAGTTCTCTGGCAGGAGCATCAAGTCCCAGAACCACAATGCCGCGCGTATAAGGGTCGTTGCGAGTGATTGCGTCGCAAGCGTTGCTCCAGGCTTCCTTTGTCTTCAGCGGTTCGAGCTTCCACCAGTCTGGATAAACACCGATTTCATAAAAGCGTTCAATGACCGTGGCAGTGCTCAAGTCATCAATGGGTGCGACCTTGGACGGAATGATTTCCAGTAGAAACTCGAGACGGTTGCGGCGAGCAGCCGTGAAAAGTCGCTTCACGGTGGCTTCCTGTTGTGCCTTTACGTCGGCGCTGTCATCAGGGTGATAGAAGCATAGAACCTTCACGACGTTTTCGACGGGCCATTCAACAAGGCCACCGCAATCGGGGCCGAGTTCAGGCTCAAGCTCCAAAGGGCGTGAGCTGGGCCACTCTGTTGGGCGTCCGATCCACAGGCCAGTGCCAGCAGCACGGTAAAGCGCATCGCGTCCAAGACGACCATCGCAAAGAATGCCATAGCCATTTTCTCCGCCTGAAACCTCTAATGCAGCATTCAGGCATAATTCCTTGAATTCACCAATTTTTTCATCGGTGGCGCCGGTTTCCTGTGCCATTTCTTCAAGCTGAATACGGTGGTCAAAAGCGAAGACGCGCATATGCGGCCATTCACGATTACGATTTGTGGACCAGTGTACCTGTTCAAGCGCCAGATCTTTGCGCAGCGCCTTGTCGCGAATGCCGGTCTTGAAGAAATATTGCAGCTCTTCCCAGCTTGGATAAGCAGGTGTGCAGCCATGACGCGACACTGCAAAGGCACCGCATGCATTGGCGAACTTCAGGCTGGTTGGCCAATCTTCACCCTTGAGCCAACCGCGCAACAGGCCAGACATGAAGCCGTCACCTGCGCCAAGCACGTTGAACACTTCGATCGGAAAGCCCTGTCCAGATTGTCCCTTGTCGAGATTGTCGGGAATTTCGCCGTCAAAGACGACAGCGCCGAGTGAGCCGCGTTTGCAGACAAGCGCTGCCTGCGTCACTTTGCGGACGGCTTTCAATGCTTCCAGCGTATCGGTAGAGCCGCCTGCAATGTGAAATTCTTCTTCGGTGCCGACAATGAGATCAAAGAGATGCAGCGTCGATTGCAGTTTGGTGGTGACAGAAGCGGACTCGATAAAGCGGTTTTCACCATCGCCATGCCCGGAGAGTCCCCAGAGGTTGGGGCGATAATCGATATCAAGCACGGTACGGCTATTATTTTCGCGGGCAAGCTTGAGTGCCTTGATGACAGCCGCTTCGGTGCGCGGATGCGATAGATGTGTGCCGGTAGCTAACACACAACCAGCCTCGGCGATGAAATCGGGATCGATATCGTCTTCGCAAAGCGCCATGTCAGCGCAGTTTTCGCGGTAGAAGATCAGCGGGAAATGTTCCTGATCGCGAATACCGAGAATGACAAGTGCTGTCAGGCGCTGTGGATCGGTGACGATGCCGCGTGTATCTACGCCTTCACGTGCGAGTTCGCGCAACAGAAAGCGCCCCATATGTTCATCACCCACGCGGGTAATGAGTGCCGATTTAAGGCCCAGTCGCGCAGTGCCAGTCGCAATATTGGTAGGAGAGCCGCCGACATATTTGTTGAAGGATGACATGTCTTCGAGAAGGCCGCCAACCTGTGCACCGTAAAGATCTACCGAAGATCGGCCAATCGTAATCAAATCCAGCCGCTTCATTAAAGTCCTCCCTCGGCGCATGCTTTTATCAGAGCGCCGCACGTCAGAAAGGACGCACAAAGGACGCTCTAACTCTTTTGATCTACGCATCGTGCTATCCAAAAATCTGAATCGATTTTCGGGCCGATGCGGTAGCCCGGAAAGGCTGCCTGGGACTCACGACACGCAGTAGCCATTCTATTTCTGATTAAAATGGATTTATTATTCCATTTCAACCGAAAAATAGAATGCCGATTAAATATTAAGACTGCTGCTCTGTGCCGACAGCGACAGCAAGCGTAATGGCAAGGCACAGCGTTGCGGAAAGAGAACGGAAAGCACCGAAATCAACTTCAGAGACAAGTAGCGACTGGTTGGCAAATTTACTCATTGGGCTGACAATTGTGTCTGTTATCGCAACGACGTCTATGCCTCGTTCACTCGCGTTTTCTGCCATGGCAATGGTTTCTGGCGAGTAGGGCGAGAACGAAATCGCGAGCAGCACATCGCCTTTGCGGATAGCGTGTTGGTTTTCCAGCTTGCCAACGGTACTGTGAAGCATTGCCGGAACCTGCATCTTTTCAAGCGCATAGGCCAGATAGCTCGCAACCGGAAATGCGCGACGAACACCAATAATATGGATGGTTTCGGCATTCGCCAGCAGTTTGACGGCCTTTTCAAGCGCGTCGGGTTCAATCGCCTTCAGAAGGCCTTCAAGCGATGTGCGTCCGGCTTCTGCGAATTCGGCCAACAAGGCAGGGGCGCTGCCCGCCGCTGTTTCGCGTAAATGCTCAAGGCGCGTGGAATAATCGGGCCAACCGCCAGCATAGGAGTCGCGAAAAAGTTTCTGCATTTCCGAAAAGCCGGAAAAGCCCAATATCTGACAAAAGCGCATGAAGGCCGAACTTTGAACGCCTGCACCTTCTGCCATTTCCGCGACCGTCGAGACAGCGATGCGGTCCTGATTGGCAGCAACAAAATCGGCGCATTGTTTGAGACGTTTTGGCAATCGGTCTGCCACTTCGAGCAGTCTCGCTTCAAATTCTTTGACATTCGTCGGGGCTGGCACACTGGCGGAAGTATCGGCTTGTGCTGCAACAGCTTGTTCGGTGTCCATTGCCATCCTTTCAGAAACGTTCTCTTGACATCCCATATATCACAATCTAGCAAAATAGAATAAATATTCCATTGCGCTTTGCATCCGTGACATAATCAGGAAATGCGCAGAACGGAATAGAGAATCTGTTTTGTCGGTCAATCGTCGTTGGCCGTTTTGGGAGGATGAAGGCAATGGTTACACGTCTTGCTCTGCTTGGCGCTGGTCGTATCGGAAAAGTACATGCGGGCGCAATCGCTTCCGACAAGAGGGCTCAACTGATTGCGGTGGCTGATGCCAATCAGGACGCAGCGCGTGCAATTGCCGATGCGGCTGGTGCGGAAGTTCGTACAATCGACGAGATTGAAAAGTCGACGGATGTGGACGCTGTGCTGATCTGCACACCAACCAACACACATGCTGATCTGATTGAACGTTTTTCGCGCGCCGGTAAGGCTGTTTTCTGCGAAAAGCCGATTGATCTCAATATCGAGCGCGTGCGGACTTGCCTCGGCGTCATCAAGGAAACTGGCGGCAAGGTCATGCTTGGTTTTAATCGCCGTTTTGATCCGCATTTTGCCGCTGTCCGCAAGGCAATCAATGATGGCCGTATCGGCAAGGTCGAAATGGTGACAATCACCAGCCGCGATCCGGGTGCTCCGCCTGCGGAATATATCAAGGTATCGGGCGGCATCTTCCGCGACATGACCATCCATGATTTTGACATGGCGCGTTTTCTGCTCGGCGAAGAAATTGCAGCGGTGTCTGCGTCTGCTTCGGTTCTGGTGGACCCAAAGATCGGTGAACTCGGCGACTTCGACAGTGCCAGCTTCATCCTGACCACCGCGTCTGGACGTCAGTGCGTGATTTCTAATTCGCGCCGTGCATCATATGGTTATGACCAGCGCATTGAAGTGCATGGTTCGGAAGGCGCTGTCTCGGCTGAAAACCAGCGCCCTGTTTCCATTGAAATAGCATCGAAGGATGGCTATACACGCCCACCGCTGCATGATTTCTTCATGACGCGCTATACGGATGCGTATGCTGCCGAAATTGCAGCTTTCATCGATGCTATTGATAGTGGCAAGGCGCCGACGCCTTCGGCTGAAGACGGTTTGCAGGCTTTGGCGCTTGCGGAAGCAGCTCTTCTTTCTGTCAAAGAAGGTCGAACCGTGAAAGTTGCGGAAGTTCTGGCTTAAGCATTCATTTTCATTTGCCTTTCTCTGCGATCGACTGCGATATGCGGGACATGGCTTATGAAATCGACAAGCTGCCGCTCGAAGAGTTTTTTGTGCCGGTGGCGAATGCCACGGCTGCACTGACTAGACTTGACGAGCGGCTTGCACGATCTCCGATCCGCGATGGAATACTTGAGCGCATGCATATGCATGATGCCGTTGCATCCATGTGGCTTGAGGGTGAACTGGTGCATCTCGAAGATCTCGTGCTGCATGATGCGCTCATGGACACGCGCACACCGAGCCACGCGCTGACGATTGCGCATTCCGTGTTGCGTTTGAGACGTCAGATTTTTGGCCGAGCACCGGGTTGGGCGTTGAGTCCTGCAGGTATGCAGCAGGTTCTCGGACGGAATATTGACGTTCGCAGCGAAGAAGGGCGTGACTATAGTCAACGGGAAGACGATGAGAGCGATCCTCTTCTCGATGATGTAGATGCCTTGCTGGCGCGTACCGATGCTCTGCTGAAAGGCATCGTCAAAGAGCAACCCAAACTACAGCCAGTTGACGCGGATTCGCTTCTTTACGACGACGATTGGGATAGCGATGCCCGCCTGCAGGAGTGGCGCGATCTTTTTGCCAGAACGGCTCACTTCCCGCCACTTTTACGCGCCGCACTGATGCATGACGCATGGTATTCACTCGAAGTCGTGCAGCGATCAAACTGGATCGGCCGGCTACTTGCTGCCGCATATTTGCGCCAGTCGGGCATTGCTGCCAATCATTTGCCCGCGCTCAATATCGGTCTTCGCACAAAAAGGCCTGATGAACGGCGTTCAACCAACCGATTGGCGCGGCTTAAGACGTTTTTGGCGGCGATAGAAGAAGCTGCCGAACTGAGCATGAAAGAACATGACCGTTTAATGCTTGCGCGTGAACAGATGCAACGCAAGCTTAAGGGCCGTCGTTCCAATTCGCGGTTGCCGCAACTTGTGGATATGATGATGCGCAGCCCACTGGTTTCAAGCCAGATGGTTGAGAAAGAACTGGAGGTTACGCAGCAGGGCGCGCTGAAGCTGATTTCCGATCTCAATCTGCGGGAGATAACCGGGCGCGGACGGTTTCGCGCCTGGGGCATTCTGTAATTTACTTCTTCATGCAGTGATTTCGCAGATGGTTGGCAAATAGCTGGTATTCATTGCGCCGGGCCGCATTGGCGCGCCATGCTAAGGCGAGGGAGCGGAAATTATTCTGTCCTTCGTAAGGGACAATACTGATTTCACTGCCGCGTGTGACACCTGCCTTGATTGCGACCTCCGGCAACAGCGTTACTCCCATGCCGAATTCTACCAGCTGGACCAGCGTCATGATGCTTGTTGCATGAACATCACCAGCAGCATGTGCGGGCTTCGAACCGATAGCTGCCATCACATGTTCCCGCAGACAGTGACCGGTTTCAAGCAAGAGAAACGGCTGATCCTGCAAGTCGTTGGCATCAATTCTATCGCGATTCGCAAGGGCGTGGTCTCTGCGCACGGCCAGAAAAAACGGGTCCTTGCCAATCTCTGCGACCTCAAAGTCATCGAGATCATAGGGATGAGCGACCAGCGCCACATCTAGCGTTCCAGAACGAAGGCTGTCGAGGAGAGTGCGGGTCAGACCTTCGCGAACGCTTAATTGCAGCTCGGGGAATGCCTGCGCAGTCGTGGGCAGTACCTTTGGCAGCAGGAAAGGGGCAATAGAGGGGATAACACCCAGTCGAAGACGCGTCGTCAGCGGGCGTTCGGCCTGCTTTGCATGTTCCGGCAATTCTTCAATGGAGGCCACAATCTCGCGTGCACGGTTGAGGAAATCTTCTCCGGCAGGCAGCAATTGCATTCGCCGCCCTGTGCGATCAATCAGGGTAACGCCAATCTCGGCTTCGAGCGTCTGAATGGCCGCGCTTAAGGTGGATTGAGTGACACCAACTGCCTCGGCTGCACGCGAGAAAGAGCCCGCTTTGACAAGGGCTATAAAATAGTGGAGTTGACGAACACTGATATTGAGCATGGTCTTCAGTCTGAAACTTATCCCCATCGTTAAAATCGATGGATTGGATCGTTTTAATCGCTTTGACCGATTGATTTAGAGTGCCTATATATGACTCGCAAGCAGTTAGTTCTGAAACTTCTGAATTTTCTGCATAACAACGAATTTACAGGCAGGTATGAGATGCTCGGTATCGGTGACAAGCTTCCTTCTTTCAAAGTAACTGGCGTTAAGCCTGGCTTCAACTTCCACGAAGAAAACGGCGTTTCGGCTTTTGAAGAAGTTACCGAAGCAAGCTTCGAAGGCAAGTGGAAGGTCATCTTCTTCTACCCTAAGGACTTCACTTTCGTCTGCCCAACCGAAATCGCTGAATTCGCACGTCTGGCTTCGGATTTCGAAGACCGTGACGCAGTTGTTCTCGGTGGTTCGACCGACAACGAATTCGTGAAGCTCGCATGGCGTCGCGATCACAAGGACCTCGACAAGCTGCCAATCTGGTCGTTTGCTGACACCAACGGTTCGCTGGTTGACGGCCTCGGCGTTCGTTCGCCGGATGGCGTTGCTTACCGCTATACCTTCGTTGTCGATCCGGATAACACCATCCAGCACGTTTACGCAACCAACCTCAATGTTGGCCGCGCTCCTAAAGACACGCTGCGCGTTCTCGACGCTCTGCAGACTGATGAGCTTTGCCCATGCAACCGCGAAGTCGGTGGCGAAACGCTCAAGGCTGCTTAAACGGCCAAAATGATCTGAGACAAGGCGGGTTCAGGCCCGCCTTTTGTTTATCTAATACACAAAATGACAAATAATGAGGGTTCCATGTCCATTGATGATCTGAAGTCAAAAATCCCGGATTTTGCCAAGGATGTTCGTCTCAACCTTTCTTCCATGGCGAGCGACGAAACGCTGACGCCACAGCAGAAATACGGCCTGTTCATTGCCTGCGGTATTGCTTCGCGCAATGCGGATGTGCGCAAGGCGCTGGTTGCTGAAGCAGCTGGTAAGGTTGATGCGAGTGTTGTGCAGGCTGCAAAGTCGGCTGCATCGATCATGGGCATGAACAATGTCTATTATCGCTTCGTGCATCTTGCCACCAACAAGGATTACCGCACCATGCCAGCCAAGCTGCGCATGAACGTTATCGGCAATCCAGGCGTGGACAAAGTCGATTTTGAACTGTGGTCGCTCGCTGTTTCAGCAATCAATGGCTGTGGGATGTGCATCGATGCGCATGAAGACGTCTTGCGCAAAGCAAATGTGACAACCGAAGTGATCCAGACTGCTGCACGGTTCGCGTCGATCATCCAGTCGGTTGCTATTGCTCTGGAAGCTGCTGACACCGAATAAGGTTCAGTCGAACCTACATAAAACAAAAGCCCGCGTGGATCGCTCCTCGCGGGCTTTTTATTGGCAGTAGCGAGGTTTATTCGCCGCGCTTGAACGAAATGAATGCAAAGCCAATCAACGAAATGACAGCCGCAGCAGTCATGTAATAGCCGACATAGGCGAAGCTATAATGGGTTGCGAGCCAAGTTGCGATGTAAGGTGCAACCGATGCGCCGAGAATACCTGCCAGATTGAAGGTAAGCGAAGCGCCGGTATAGCGAACCGAGGTCGGGAATGGTTCAGCAAGAGCTGCGCCAATTGGACCATAAGTCAGACCCATCAGGCCAAAGCCGATAATGAGGAACGCGAGAACGCCGGCAGTTCCGCTGAGGAAAAGCGGAGCCATGATGAAGCCATAGAGGCCGATCAGGACCGTGACAACGATCATCACAGGACGCATACCGTACTTATCGGAAAGTAGCGCTGCAATTGGGATGGTGAGGCCGAAGAAGATCACCCCAACCATCTGCAGGATGAGGAACTGTTCACGGCTATAGCCGAGCGCACGCGTACCCCAACCGAGCGAGAACACGGTCATCAGATAGAACAGAACGAAGGTTGCAACAGCACCGATGGTGCCGAGGAACAGGCTCGCCTTGTACTTCTTGAAAAGCGTTGCGACTGGAACTTCAACGCGTTCAGCCTTGTCGATTGCCTTCTGAAATTCTGGTGTTTCAGCAATCTTCAGACGAATGAAGAGGCCAACACCAACCAGAAGAGCACTGGCGATGAAAGGAATACGCCAGCCGAACGACATAAACTGTTCTTCGGTCAGCAGTTCAGCAAGGATAAGGAAAATACCTGTTGCGAGAATGAAGCCGACAGGCGCGCCGAGCTGCGGAAACATGCCGTACCAAGTACGTTTGCCTTCCGGCGCGTTTTCGGTTGCGAGCAAAACAGCACCGCCCCATTCGCCACCAAGGCCAAGACCCTGACCCAGACGGCAGAGAGCAAGCAAGAGAGCCGCCCATACGCCGATGGATTCATAGGTTGGCAGGAAGCCGATTGCGACTGTGGAAATACCCATGGTCATCAGTGCTGCGACGAGTGTTGCCTTGCGGCCAACCTTATCACCGAAGTGGCCGAACAACGCACCGCCGATCGGGCGTGCAAAGAAGGCAATTGCGAATGTTGCTAAGGACTGGAGCAGTGCCGAGTTGCCGTCACTTGCCGGGAAAAAGAGGTGCGGAAATACGATTACCGCGGCGGTGGCATAAATATAAAAGTCAAAGAATTCGATTGTTGTGCCGATCATGCTCGCGGCCAGAACGCGGCGCGCAGAATTTTTCTTCGGAACAACTGCTTGAGCGACAGTCATTGTTTCATATCCATATTTGTGGGCTGTACGTTTTGGGGGAAAGCCCGAGATACTGCCTTCTTAGTGCCACAAAATACGAAACCGC
The DNA here is from genome assembly GCF_025846885.2 of Brucella sp. HL-2. NCBI lineage: Bacteria > Pseudomonadati > Pseudomonadota > Alphaproteobacteria > Hyphomicrobiales > Brucellaceae > Brucella > Brucella sp. HL-2. Next base: position 147,225 of record NZ_JAOYTK010000002.1, read on the forward strand.
AAGCTTAAAAGGGCTTTCGCGTAATTTTCTGATTTCGATTGTGCTGTTTTCGAAACAAAATGAATGCACTACGTAGTTTCAAGGAAAAGAACCAGGGCCTTTCAATTGCCTTAAGGCAGCCTTAAGCTGATTTCCGCAACTTGGAATCACGATGACTGCACAGTCTTTCAGATACGGCATTATTGGCATGAATTTTCGCAAGCACTCTGTTTTGCGAATGCCTTCCCGTATGTTGATTGCTCTATTCTCGTTGCTGTTTCTGGTTTCAACGCAGCTTTGTTATGCCATGGCACATGATTTGCCACAGACTATTGCTTTCACCGATTGTCACACGACTGCGCAAGTTGGCAAACATGATGGCGGGCATTCTACGCCGACTGACCATGGCAAGAAAGCGTCCGCCGCTTGTGTAATGATGAGCTGCGGCGGCATCATACAGCTCGCTTCGGATGTTGCACTTTTCACGCCTGATCAGGAGTTCGGCTTTCCCCCACGCGTTGCAACATTAAACAGTAGCGATCCATTTGGCGTGTTACGTCCTCCAATATCTTACCAGATCTGATCCTCCGAAACGCTGCCACTTCTCGGCGGTAATGAGTGCATCCCGAAATTCGTAAAGCGATTTCGAGTTTGGTGCGCGTTGATAGAGATTTATCTGGAGAATAATCATGACGAGTATGACTCGCCGCCGTCTGCTGACGCTTGGTGCAAGTGCTGCTGTCTTATCTGTGGTGCGGCCTTTTGAGGGCTTTGCGCAGGACGCCCATCAGCAACATATGCAGCATGGCGTGGCCAAGGCACAGACAAAAACACAGGCTTTGCCGATCCCGTCACTAATAGAACCCGATGCCGCAGGCCTTGTGAAGCTGAAGGTTCAAAAGGGGCGACATTCCTTCATCGAAGGAAGCGATGCTGCTTCTGCAGGGATTAACGGCACTTATCTTGGTCCGGTTGTCCGGCTGAAGAACAGAGAGGCGGTCACGCTATCGGTTGAGAATGGTATGGATGAGGACACAACCCTTCATTGGCACGGTCTTTTCGTTCCCTCCATTCTGGACGGTGGGCCGCATAATGTGATCGCAGCAGGTAAAAGCTGGGAGCCGAAAGTTACCGTCAATCAACCTGCTTCGTTTAACTGGTTCCATCCGCACCTGCATGGCGACACCGCCCGACAGGCGCATATGGGCATTGCCGGGCTGATGATTGTTACGGATGGCAAGGATAGTGAACGTGGCCTGCCTGAGAGCTATGGAGTTGATGACATCCCGCTCGTCTTGCAGGATCGCAGAGTTGTTGACGGAGACAAGGTTTATCAGCCCGATATCATGGATCTGATGCACGGCTTTCGCGGCGATAAGCTAATCGTCAACGGCGTGATTGCCCCACAAGCGCAAGTTCCGCCATCCATTGTGCGGTTACGTATTCTGAACGGTGCCAATGCGCGCAATTTCCATGTGCGTCTCAGCGATGATCAGCCATTGCACGTCATCGGATCGGATGGAGGCTATTTAAGCAAGCTCGATACAGTCCAACGCCTGACGATCAGCCCGGGCGAGCGCTATGAAATTCTGGTCGATTTTTCCAAAACGAAAGGCGCTCTGGATCTGCTCACGGCCAGCGATGACAGCGGTGGTGACGACCTGTCTTTGATGCAGTTCATCGTGGATGACAAAATCGACGGTCCGGTGAAAGCTTTGCCTACCAAGCTTGATGGTCCTGATAAGCCTGACGAAAAGCTTTCGGTGCGCAGGCGGTCATATTTCTTCGATGAACGTATGGCCGAAAACATGAAGCTTATGATGGGCGGTATGTCGAGTGATCCACATGCCGGACATAACATGCCAGCTATGAGCGATCACGACATGCATTCGGGTCGGAGCAATACCGACGCCGGACCTTCATTGCAGGCGCTCACATCAGGCGTTCAAATGGCGATCGCAGAAAAGCCTTTCGATATGAACCGCATTGATGCCGAAGTTAAGCTTGGATCCTGGGAAATCTGGGAGTTGACGACCAAAGAAATGGCGCATCCTTTCCATATTCACGGCGCGTCGTTCCGCATTCTTTCGCTGAATGGCGAGACACCGCCGGTCCATCAATCAGGCTGGAAAGATACGGCTTTGATCAATGGCAAGGCCGAAATTCTGGTCCATTTTGATCGCGAAGCCACGCGCAATCATCCGTTCATGTTCCACTGTCACGTGTTGGAACATGAAGACGTTGGCATGATGGCGCAATTCGTAACGGCCTGATCAACAAGTATTCTGCGCGTCGTTCACAAACGACGCGCAGTTTTATAAGTTTCGAACAATTCGCTTCGCTGTGCGTTTACCGCTTATCACCAAACCAAATAAGAGGAGGAGATAATGCGATCTTTCGTTCTAGCTTCAACGATGGCACTTATTGCAGCACCAGCCTTTGCCCAAGACGTGACCGTTAAAATGTACGAGGCTCTGGAAACCGGGCAGGGGAAGGAGATGGGAACCGTAACAGTGTCCCAGGGTACTGACGGCCTTTCATTCAAAGCGGATTTAAATGGAATGCCCGGTGGTGAACATGGCTTCCATGTTCATGAAAAGGGCAGTTGTGCGCCTGCGGAACAGGATGGGAAAATGGTTCCGGCGCAAGCAGCCGGTGGCCATTACGATCCGGAAGGTTCGAAACACCATATGGGTCCGGAAGGTCATGGTCATATGGGCGATTTACCCCTGTTGAAGGCTGATGCGGACGGTAAGGTCAGTGAAACGGTTGTTGCACCTCGCCTTAAATCACTGGACGACATTAAAGGTCGAGCACTGATGGTGCATATGGGTGGAGACAACTATGCCGACCAACCCAAGCCACTTGGTGGTGGCGGTGCGCGTTTCGCCTGTGGCGTAATTGAGTAAAGCTTCATTTGATTTCCCTGCATAGATGCTTCGCACTTTTACTGGAAATGCTTTAACCCCAATTCTCTATGCGGATTTTTGAACCGTCGGAGAAACGCGAAATATGGAACGGCGACGGATCGACCACTGGCGTTTCGCCGCTGACCATATCTGCAACCAGCCGTCCGGCACCGGGGCCGATGCCAAAACCATGTCCCGAAAACCCTGTTGCAACGATAAGACCATCAATATCGGGCAGGGGTGAAATTACTGGAATGACATCCGGCATAGTATCGATGAGGCCGGCCCATTCCTGAGCAATTGTTGCTGATGCAAAGGATGGAATAGCAGCCTTGAGTTTGGCCAATACTGCCGCATTCGCAGCGCGGTGCGGTTCAGGATCAAGTGTGCGGATTTTTTCAAAGACCGAAACTTGATCTGCGGGCCGAAGCTTCCATTGGAAGGCTTCTTCGATGAACCGCTCACCAAAACGGAAACGCAATGATTTCCATTCGGTGGAGAGCGATGGAAGGAAGTCGCGGAAAAAACGGAAACTGTCAGGCACGATATCCGCAATCGATCCACCAAGGCTAGCGACCGTGTAGCCGCCATCAAGCCGCTTACGCAGCGCGAAATCTGAAAACGCAATTGCCGGGTCCACATTTGCCTCAATAGGGGCAGTGCGAAACACCGATGATTTGACTTTGAGTTGCGGAAGGCGGGCCTTGAAGTCCGATATGATCAATCGCGACCAGGCCCCGCCTGCCACCACAATTGCCTCACAGGCAACGCGGCCTTTTTCGGTCAGAACTGCCGAAACGCGTCCATTGGTTGTCTCAATGTCGCGCACCGCACAATTTTGCAGAATGACGGCACCCAGTTCCTGCGCTTTGGCTGCAAAAGCCGGAACTGCTTTCTGTGGTTCAGCACGGCCATCAAGCGGGGTAATCATACCGCCTTTAAGCGGACGCCTGAGGCCGGGAGCGAGGCTGGCGGCCTGCTTGCTGCTTAAGAGTTCTGTCTCGATACCGTGTTGGCTGGCGATTTTAATCCACTGCGAATAGCGCTCGACTTCTTCTTCCTTCTCGGCGGTATAAGCGATACCCGTCACGCGAAACCCGGTTTCGCGGCCCGTACGTCCATTCATACCTTCCCAGAGGCGCATACTCTCGACAATCAGTGGCATTTCTCGACTGTCGCGTCCGGTTCTGCGGCACCAACCCCAATTGCGACTTGATTGTTCGCCTGCAATTTCGCCTTTCTCAAACAAAGCGACAGGTATCCCGCGCTCTGCCAGGAAAAGGGCTGTCGATACACCGATCACACCGCCACCGATGACGGCGACCTTTGTTCCCTGCGGCAAACGCTCGGCGGTTGCCACCTTGTCGGTGATCGGCCCCATCATCAGACTCCTGCAATACGAATATCGAACTAAGACCGGAGCAACATTGCGCGATTTACAAGCTTTTTCAACTGGATAGTGCAGCAAATTATTGCGCGTTCCAGCATGTTCTAGCAAATGCCTGACACCTTTGGTCGGGTTTTATTGGCAAAGTCGTTCAACTGCATTTATATGCCATCCTATGATAACAGGACTCTCGGCCTCATCTATGGACGCACGCACTCTGCAAAACACCAGGCTGGATAGAAATACCGCTCCGGCGCTGACACTTTCAGGCATCAGTCGCCAGTTTGGTACTGTGCGCGCCGTTGATGATATTTCGCTTGATGTTCAACCGGGAGAGATCATCTGTCTCGTCGGTCATTCCGGCTGTGGCAAGACCTCGCTCCTGCGGATTATTGCAGGGATCGACGCGCCGGACGAAGGTCAGCTTACCATGGGTGGTAAGATGCTTGTCAGTTCTTCTATCTTCGTAGAGCCCGAAAAACGCAACATAGGCGTTGTGTTTCAGGATTATGCGCTCTTTCCGCATCTGACGGTTAAGGAAAATGTGCTGTTCGGTTTGCGTAAGATGCGCAAGGACGAGGCGAAAGCGCGAGTTGATGAATTACTTGCGCTGGTTGGTCTGGCAGCAATGGCGGATCGCTATCCGCATATGCTTTCGGGTGGCGAGCAACAGCGGGTCGCTCTTATCAGAGCGCTGGCGCCCGAACCTGATCTGTTGCTGATGGATGAACCTTTTTCCAATCTTGATCGCGGTTTGCGTGCGCGTGTCAGAAGCGAGACTATTGCTTTGCTTCGTGCATTGGGTACGCCAGTCATTATTGTGACGCACGAGGCTGAAGAGGCGTTGTCCACTGGCGACCGCGTGGTGTTGATGCGTTCTGGAAAGATCATTCAGGCCGGTCCAGCCCGCGAACTCCATAACCAGCCTGCAACGCGCTATGCTGCGGATTTCTTCTGCGATTTTAACGCCCTCGATGGGAGGGTAGATGATGTTTCCGTTCAGACACCTGTCGGCGCATTGGCATTACCAGATAATATGCGACAAACCGGAGACGTCGCCGTCTATCTGCGCCCAAGAGATATAGAAGTCATTTCTACTCAGACCAAAGCACAAGACGGATTGTGCGGCCGCATCGAAAGCCGCACCTATTTAGGCGAAACGGAAGAGCTGACTGTCTATCTGGATGATCAGAACGTCCGCCTCCGTGTGCGGACAGATCAGCATATTGCCGCCGAAGCAACGCATGTCTGTGTGCAGATCGACTGGAGTAAAGCTATGATTTTTGCAAAAAATGAGTAAATAACTCATATTTAGTGGCGTGAATTATTGACCCTGAATATGCCAGTTCCTATAGTCTAATTGCATTACTCATAGTTTCAAATGAACCAAATTATCCCGGAGGTAAAATGCCCAAGATCGCGCGTGCTGGACTGGCTCTTATGGCAGCGACGTTTCTCTCAGGTGCGGCCAATGCAAATGAGGTGAACATTTATACGACGCGTGAACCTGGCTTGATCCAGCCTCTGCTGGACGCCTATAAGGAAAAGACAGGCACGACTGTTAATACTGTTTTCCTTAAGGATGGTCTTGCCGAGCGAGTTGCATCTGAAGGCGACAAATCGCCAGCCGATATTCTGATGACTGTCGATGCGGGCAATCTGGTTGATCTCGTCGACAAGGGCCTTACCCAGCCAGTCGATTCCCAGTCTCTGAAAGACGCTGTGCCTGAACAGCTCCGCGATGCGAACGGCAACTGGTTTGGTCTGTCGATGCGCGCTCGCGTTGTCTATGCAGACAAAGATCTCGAACTCGACAAGATCACCTATGAAGAACTGGCTGATCCGAAGTGGAAGGGCAAGATCTGCATCCGTGCTGGACAGCATCCATATAACACTGCTCTGATTGCTGATTACATCGCTCATCACGGTGCAGAAAAGACCGAAGAATGGCTGACTGGTCTCAAGGCCAATCTGGCGCGTAAGGCTGCCGGTGGTGACCGTGACGGCGCCAAGGATATTGTTGGCGGCATCTGCGATATCGCAGTCGCGAATTCCTATTATGTTGGGCTGATGCGGTCTGGCAAGAGCGGCGACGAACAGAAGGCATGGGGCGATGGCATCAAGGTCATCCTGCCAACCTTCCAGGACGGCGGCACGCAGGTAAACATCAGTGGTGCAGCCGTTGCCAAGAATGCGCCAAACAAGGATGAAGCTGTCAAGCTTCTCGAATACCTTGCTTCGGACGAAGCCCAGCAGCTGTATGCAAAGGCCAATTACGAATATCCGGTCAAGGCAGGTGCTCCGGTTGATCCAATCGTTGCATCCTTCGGCGAACTGAAGATCGACAAGGTTCCGCTTTCGGAAATCGTAAAGCATCGCAAGCAGGCCAGCGAACTGGTCGACAAAGTCGGCTTTGATAACTAATACCAAAGTTCATTGAGTAAGACTCATCGGACTTTGGTTAAGCCGGTGTGGCGATTGAACATTTTCAAGGCGTGATGCGTAAGCATCTTAGCGCCTTGGTATAAAAGCTGAATATTCTTGTAAAAATGACGCCGGTGCAAAACCATTGCGCCGGCGTTGTAATATGAAGGTCGACCAAAGTGCCGGAACCTGTGCAAGCTGCATCGTCATCCATGCCTTATCGCACCCGTTCTGGGCGCAACTGGTTGTGGCTTTCCGGATTGATAGCACTGCTGGTTTGCTTGCCTGTTCTGGCATTGGTTGTGGAGGCGCTTCGTGGCTCTTCCGGCTTTTGGGGCCATCTGTTTTCAACAGTTTTTGCGACGGCCTTTACCGATACGATTATTCTGCTGGCAGGCGTCGGACTTATTACTGCATTTGTCGGCACGTCTGCTGCGTGGCTTGTAACGGCTTATGATTTTCGCGGGCGTGGCGTACTCGAATGGGCGCTTTTGCTGCCCCTCGCGGTTCCTACTTATATTATCGCTTACGCCTATCTCGATATTCTGCATCCGATCGGACCAGTACAGGGTGCGATCCGCTTTGTGCTTGGCTATGATACGCCACGCCAGTTTCGCTTGCCGGATATAAGATCGATGACCGGCTGCATTATCCTGCTCGGTTTCGTTCTCTATCCTTATGTCTATATTCCGACACGGGCGATGTTCCTCACACAATCGGCCAGCCTGATTGAAGCAGCGCGCACATTGGGCGTTAGCCGCAGAGGGATTTTCTGGCGCGTGGCATTGCCGCTCGCGCGTCCCGCCGTTGCCGTCGGTGTAAGCCTTGCTTTAATGGAAACGCTCAATGACGTTGGTGCGGCCGAGTTCCTTGGCGTTCGGACATTGACGGTATCGATCTACACAACATGGGTCACGCGCTTTGATTTGCCCGGCGCTGCACAGCTAGCCCTGGCGCTTTTGTTGTTGGTTGTCGCACTTGTATCAATTGAGCGCTGGGCGCGGCGCAAGCAACGCTTTTCATCCAATATTCGCCACTCGCGTGGCTTTGAACCGCTTAGGGTAAGCGGTATCAAAGGCCTCTGGCTTTTTGTGCTCTGTGCCGCACCAATAATCATCGGCTTCATCATGCCTGCGACCTATCTCGTAATTGAGGCAGTCAAACGCATGCGTTTTGCGGGCATTTCTCCTCGTCTTGCCGGTGAAGCGTTCAACACGGTGATGCTGGCTTCGGCCGCAACTGTTCTGGTCCTGCTGTTCGGCATGGTGGTGGCTTATGCGATGCGGCTCTTTCCGGGAACTGCCTCGCGCTGGTTCTACCGTTTTTCGACCATGGGCTATGCGGCGCCCGGCACAGTGATTGCAATTGGGATCATGATCGTTTCAGGCGCGGTTGATCGGCTGTTCGATGGAGTTTTCAGCTATTTCTTTGGAGTTTCAACGGGGCTGCTGCTGATCAGTACAGGCGCTGCCATTATCTACGCCTATGTAGCGCGCTTTCTGGCAATTTCTGCCGGAGGTATAGATGCGGGACTCGAACGCATTCCACAATCGCTTGATCATGCGTCACGCACTCTGGGGCGAGGGGTAACGACAACATTCCGCCAGATACATCTGCCGCTTTCAAAAACGGCTATCGTTGCTGCTGGACTTCTGGTGTTTGTTGATTGCGTGAAGGAGCTGCCTGCAACGCTTCTGTTACGCCCGCTCAATATAGAGACTTTTGCCACCCATCTTTATGGTGAAGCTGCGCGTGGAACCTATGAAGAGGCCTCAGTTGCAGCATTGGCAATTGTGGCAGTTGGCATATTGCCGGTTATTCTGCTCGCGCGTATTGGACGCCGTTTGGGTGGAAAACGCAGTTAGTAGCGGAAGTTCTGCAATATCAAATTGTTACAAAGCCGTTATCTATCGCGACTTTAACGCGGTAGTACTTTCCCGCTTTCGAAGTTCCATAAATGCAAAAAGTCTAGCTCTATCAAGGGCTTTACAGCGGTGTGTCGGTACACTCTGACCGAGATAGCTCAATGATTTCAACACGATATTTCGCGTGAACGCAATAATATGTGACTGTATTATGAAGGGGTTTCCATGCTTCTACCACGTTGAAGCCACAAAGCGAAAGCTGAATGGGCACATGGAAACAACGTCTCGGATTTAGACACTATAGCCATACGGGCTGGTCTTAAACACTCCGGGCATGACTTGGATGATGAAAACAATGCTGGATACGCAACAATGGCTCCCGGTCGAGTTGCTGAATATTGGTTTGGCTGCCGCCGTTTTCTTCGCCTGCCTTGTGCACTCTTTGTGGAAGGCGGTCTTTGATGAACTCAACCCCGTTTTCTGGCGCCGTACCGCGGCAGTTCTTTGGGCGGGTGTTGTCATCGTCGCTCTGAGCAGCGGAATTGAAAGCTTCAACTGGCCAATGATTATTGGTTGGATGATGGTGGTAGGCGGTGTCGTTGCGACAGCCATCCGCACAGGCATGGGCTATTATCGCCAGTATTCGGCGCAGAATGTGCGCCGTACCAAATTTACAAATGCGCGCTTTTTTGGCCCACGCGTTTCTGGACGGTGACAGCCATGTTTGCAAAGACTGTTCAAATGCCTCTGCGGCAACACCGTCCACATAGTCTGCGTTCGTTCTTTATCCGCGCTTTTGGTTCTGGACGATACCGTAGATATTCGTAGAGCGGGTGCCTGAACGGCAATAGCCCAAAATAGGGCCTTCGGCTTCAGTGAGAGCCGAGGCCATGTCATCAACATTCTCCTGGGTCAGCTGGCCGCCAACAACCGGGATGTAATAGGTCTTGATGCCAGCCTTTTCGGCAACCTTGGCAACTTCGGCAAAACTTGGCTGATCTTCTCCGCCTTCACCATCGGGACGATTGCAGATAATCGTCTGAAAACCTTCAGCCGCAATATCACGCACATCATCCGGCGAAATTTGCCCGGTGACTGAGTAATTGTTGTCGATCTGCCGAATATCCATCGTTTTTCCACCTGTAATATAAGTCGCTGAAAGGCTCATTTCCGGTTAGCGGGTATAGCTCGTTATCGGCATGATCCGCAAGTGTTGAGCCGCTGGACTTGCTTGCTGCAGAGGTGTTGGATAGTAATTCCACATGCGGGCAGAAACGACAGGCGGCGGAACGATATGACGATGCAGAACATCAGCCAAAGTGTTCCGCGTCTTGCTCGTCGTGAAACCGGTTTTCACGAAAGCGACCGTGACGTCCCGGAAGAAGTGCCTGTAGCCATGAGCTATAATGGCACAACGCATGCCGTCATGATGGCTACACCAAATGATCTCGAAGATTTCGCAGTGGGTTTCAGCCTGACCGAAGGCGTCATAGACTGCATATCGGAAATCGAAGATTTGAACATTGAAGTCTTTGAAAAAGGCATTGATATTCAGATGCGGCTTGTCGGACAGCGGGAGGAAATGCTTGTCGCTCGTCGCCGTTTCATGGCTGGGCCGGTCGGTTGCGGCTTGTGCGGGATCGATTCCATCGATCAGGCAATACGTCCATTATCTGCGATCAAGGCGGATAGCTTTCAGGTGAAAGCTGGATCGATTGTTGCTGCAATGGATGCCTTGGGTGGCGCACAGCAATTGAATAAGCAGACACATGCGGTGCACGGTGCTGGTTTTGTCGTGCCGGATGAGGGGCTTTTTGCGGTTCGCGAGGATGTTGGCAGGCATAATGCGCTCGACAAGCTAATCGGCGCGCTGGCCCGAGCGAACAAGCCTGCAAATAGCGGATTGGTGGCCATTACAAGCCGTGTCTCAGTCGAGATGGTGCAGAAGGCCGTTATTCTCGGAGTGCCGCTGCTTGCGGCGATTTCGGCACCGACGGCGCTTGCCATTCGCACAGCAGAAGACGCTAATCTGACGCTTGTGGCGCTCGTCAGAGGCGACGATTTCGACGTCTATACCCATCCTGAGCGCATCATAAGCGAGTAGCCGACCCAGCAATCGCAAGGTCGGCCAATCTTTACTTAAACAAGCGCCGCAATGCGAGCGCGTTCGCTAACAATCTGCAAAGCTGCATGGGCGGCTTCGACGCCCTTCACCTTGAAATGATTGAAGAAGAAGTCGTGATGCTCCTTGCTGTCGTGGTAATGATGCGGGGTGAGCGATACGCTAAGCACCGGAACTTCGGTCTCAAGCTGTACCTGCATCATACCGTTGATGACGGCAGTAGCAACGAAATCGTGGCGATAAATGCCACCATCAATCACAAAAGCAGCGCCCACAATGGCAGTATAGCGGCCGGTCTTGGCGAGCGTCTTTGCATGAAGTGGAATTTCATAAGCACCGGGAACGTCGAAAACTTCAACTTCCACATTGGTGCCGGTTTTGGCTGCAAGCTCGGCGATGAAGCTTTTACGTGCTTCATCGACAATGTCCGCATGCCAGCGTGCCTGAATGAAGGCAATTTTGAAGGATGTCTTGTTCGGATAGCTCTGGTTCATAGGTTCCTCACGAAACTAGAATCAGGGCGCACAAAGGAACGCGAGTCACGCCGATTTGAGCGTAACCAAACATTCTTTCGCTCTCTTCCATCCGGACTTTAACCGTCGGCTCCGGCATCTCACCGGATCTGCTGACCCTGAAACAAACTGCCGAATCGGCTTTCTGTTGCAGGCGCTCGCGGGCTCGAAGATCGCTCTTCATACCGCCGGTGGGGAGTTTCACCCCGCCCCGAGAACAAACCCGCACACCATTGTGCGAGCGAACGAAAATTATGCATTCTCGAGGATAATGTCTAGCCCGCTCACGGTAATTTTATACTACTTTAAAAAGCAGAATGCGTTGCGCTTTGCCGATTTTCTGAACTGAGGGAAGTTTTGTCATCAGAAATATGATGAACGAACCAAGTGTTTAATTTTGCTAGTATATTTGGTAGGTTTTTTCAGCTTTCCACACGTGCGGATTGGGCTTCCCGATTTTTCTCGCCTAATCCATATTGACACATATCCCGTATTTGAGCCTATCCTAAGAACACATCTTGTCTTGCAGATGATTTTCATTCAAAAAAGACAACGTTGTCAATCGCAGTAGGAGCTGCGAGAAATAAGTGGGATGGAGGTCTCAAAGCAGATTGAACGATCCTCTGGGTGTGCGGGCCTGATGCCTGACGACAGCATCCGACGAAATTTTGTTTTGTAGAGTTCTACGGGAGGTAGACACATGCATAAGTTTTTCAGAATGGCCGCGATGGGCACAGCTGCCTGTGCGATGCTTGCAGCAATGGCACCTGTTACGGCCAGCGCACAAGACAAGCAGAACGTTGAAGTCCTGCATTGGTGGACAGCTGGCGGCGAAGCTGCGGCCCTCGATGTTCTGAAGAAAGACCTCGAAGGCAAAGGCATCAGCTGGACGGATATGCCAGTTGCAGGCGGTGGCGGTACGGAAGCCATGACGGTTCTTCGTGCCCGCGTTACCGCAGGCAATGCGCCAACTGCAGTGCAGATGCTCGGCTTCGATATCCGCGACTGGGCGGAGCAGGGTGCTCTCGGCAATCTCGATGAGGTTGCAGGCAAAGAAGGTTGGGACAAGGTTATCCCGGCACCTCTGCAAGAATTTGCCAAATATGACGGCCACTGGATTGCAGCGCCTGTAAACGTTCACTCCACCAACTGGATGTGGATCAACAAGGCAGCACTCGATAAGGCTGGCGGCAAAGAGCCAACCAACTGGGATGAACTCGTAGCGCTCCTCGACAAGTTCAAGGAACAGGGCATTACCCCAATCGCTCACGGCGGTCAGCCATGGCAAGATGCGACGATTTTTGATGCCGTCGTGCTCTCCTTTGGTCCGGACTTCTACAAAAAGGCTTTCGTCGATCTCGACCCGGAAACTCTGGGTAGCGATAAGATGAAGGAAGCTTTCGACCGCATGACCAAGCTGCGTTCTTATGTGGACGACAACTTCTCCGGTCGTGACTGGAACCTTGCTTCGGCAATGGTTATCGAAGGCAAGGCTGGCGTACAGTTCATGGGTGACTGGGCAAAAGGCGAATTCATCAAGGCTGGCAAGAAGCCAGGCGAAGATTTCGTCTGCATGCGTTACCCAGAAACACAGGGTTCTGTGACCTTCAACTCCGACATGTTCGCGATGTTCAAGGTTGCCGAAGACAAGGTGCCTGCACAGCTCGAAATGGCTTCGGCTATTGAAAGCCCAGCATTCCAGTCGGCCTTCAATGTGGTCAAGGGTTCGGCTCCTGCACGTACCGACGTGCCTGACACCGATTTCGACGCTTGCGGCAAGAAGGCCATCGCTGATGTGAAGGAAGCTGCAGATAAGGGAACGATGCTCGGCTCCATGGCTCATGGCTATGCAAATCCGGCTTCCGTCAAGAATGCGATCTATGACGTTGTCACCCGTCAGTTCAACGGTCAGCTCTCGTCTGAAGATGCTGTCAAGGAACTGGTTACCGCCGTTGAAGGCGCGAAGTAAGCAGACAGAGATTGTCTGGAGAGCATCCGGGATACACCCGGATGCTCTCATTGCACACGCTATAATTCAATGAAAATAATGGCTTAATACCGCCCACAACACCTGCGCTCTAAGGTCTTGTCTTAACGCACATCTGATCCGAAAATCATTGTTACTTTTCGGAATGCGCTCTTAAACAAGCTGGCAGCAGGAGGCAGTAGCTTAAACAGGATGGCGCAAATATGCAGCGTAACAGCCGACTACAAGAACTGGTGCCCAAGCTGGTTCTCGCGCCGAGCTTCTTGATTGTCCTCGTCTTTGTATATGGATTTATTATCTATACAGGCGTTCTTTCTGTCACAAACAGCCGCATGTTGCCGTCCTACGGCTTTGTTGGCCTGTCAAATTATGAAAAGCTTTGGGCATTGCCACATTGGTGGCGTGCGGTAACCAATCTTGCGATTTTCGCGTCGCTTTACATTATCATTTGTTCGGTTATCGGCCTCTTTCTGGCAATCCTGCTCGATCAGAAAATCCGCGGAGAAGGCTTTCTGCGTCCGATCTACCTTTATCCGATGGCGCTTTCCTTCATCGTGACAGGTACGGCGTGGAAATGGTTTCTCGATCCGGGTATCGGTCTTGAGCACACTGTTCGATTATGGGGCTGGGAAGGTTTCACCTTCAACTGGATCAAGAGCAACACGATGGCAATTTACTGTCTGGTGATTGCTGCTGTCTGGCAGTCGTCAGGCTTTGTAATGGCCATGTTCCTTGCTGGTCTGCGTGGCGTTGACAACGAGATCATCAAAGCGGCACAGATCGACGGAGCTTCGACCGGAACAATTTATCGCCGCATCATCATTCCTTTGATGCGCCCGGTGTTCTTGTCGGCTTTTGTGGTGCTAGCGCATCTTGCAATCAAGGCCTATGATCTTGTGATCGCCTTAACTGGCGGTGGACCCGGACAGGCAACCGAATTGCCCGCGACCTTCATGTATTCCTATACGTTCACCCGCAATCAGATGGGTATCGGTGCATCTTCGGCAATCATCATGCTTGTTATGATATTCTCGATTATCATTCCGTATCTCTATTCGGAAATTCGCGGGGGGTCACGGTCATGAGCGCCCAGACACAGGAAAACGCCATCAACAGTGGCAAGCTGACACGCGCTTTGATCTATTCTGCGCTGCTGCTCTTCGCAATTTACTATCTGCTGCCGCTCTATGTGATGCTGGTGAATTCCTTCAAGCCGCTGGAGGAAATTCGTCAGGGCGGCATGTTGGGCCTGCCGCAACAATGGACAATTGAACCCTGGCTTTCGGCATGGTCGACTGCACAAATCGGGGTGCAGCCTACAGGCCTCAAGCCCTTCTTTATCAATTCGATCCTGATGGTCGTGCCTGCCGTCGCCATCTCCACTGTTGTTGGCGCACTCAACGGCTATGTACTTACCAAATGGCGCTTTCGCGGCTCCAATATTTTCTTCGGCCTGTTGCTGCTGTCCTGCTTCATTCCGTTTCAGATTGTCCTTATCCCAATGGCGCGCGTTCTGGGAATGCTCGGTATTGCGGGCACAATCTGGGGTCTGATCCTCGTTCACGTGGTCTATGGTATCGGCTTCACGACGCTTTACTTCCGCAATTATTACGAGGCATTTCCGACCGAGCTGGTACGTGCGGCGCAAATCGATGGAGCCAGCTTTTTCCAGATTTTCTGGCGCATTCTTCTGCCATCGTCTGGCCCGATCATCGTCGTCTCAGTCATCTGGCAGTTCACCAATATCTGGAACGACTTCCTATTCGGTGCTTCCTTCTCTGGTGCAAATTCAACGCCCATGACTGTTGCGCTTAATAACCTCGTTTCCTCCTCTACAGGCGTCAAGGAATATAACGTTCACTTTGCAGCTGCCATTCTGGCGGCGTTGCCAACGCTGATCGTCTACATTGTTTCCGGGCGCTACTTCGTGCGCGGCCTGATGTCCGGTGCCGTTAAGGGATAAGTCTGACATGTCATTTCTGAAAATTACTGATCTTTACAAATCCTACGGCAATGTCTCGGTCTTGAAGGATATCAATATCGAGATTGAGGAAGGCGGCTTTCTGGTACTCGTCGGCCCATCAGGCTGCGGCAAGTCCACATTGCTGAACACAATTGCCGGTCTTGAGCCTATTACGTCCGGCGATATTTTGATCAATGATCGTTCTGTTTCCGGCCTGCATCCTTCGCAGCGCGATATTGCGATGGTGTTTCAGTCCTATGCGCTTTATCCGAACATGACCGTGGGCGGAAACATCGCTTTCGGGATGGAAATTCGCAAAGTGCCTAAGCCTGAACGCGAGAAAGCCATTCAGGAAGTCGCAGATATTCTGCAGATCGGCCATCTGCTAGACCGCAAACCAAGTCAGCTTTCTGGTGGTCAGCGGCAACGTGTAGCGATGGGGCGCGCTTTGGTGCGCAATCCACAGGTCTTCCTGTTCGATGAGCCGCTCTCGAACCTCGATGCCAAGCTGCGCGTTGATATGCGTACCGAGATCAAGCGGTTGCATCATCGCATGAAGACCACGATTGTCTATGTGACCCATGATCAGATTGAAGCGATGACGCTTGCGACCAAAATCGCTGTTCTGAAGGACGGCGTTTTGCAGCAATTCGGCACTCCGGCTGAAATCTATAACAACCCGGCCAATATGTTCGTCGCGGATTTTATGGGTTCACCTGCGATGAACCTTCTTCATGCCGGCATCGAAAAGAACGGTTCAGAGCTTGCGGTCGTGCTTGAGCAGGGCGAGGGTGAAACGCTAAGGCTGCCGCTGAAAACAGCACCACAAAGCCTCGGTGAGTATGTGGGCAAGCAAGTCATGTTTGGTATCCGCCCTGAAGCCCTGACCGATCCTGATGGCGCTGACCGCAATGCTCATGCGGTGGTTGAAGGTGAGTGCCTGATTGATGTTGTGGAACCAGCAGGATCGGACACGTTCGCTGTGACGCGCATTGGTGGCAAGCAGGTAGTCGCGCGTTTACGTGCTGATGCCCGCATTGTTGCAGGCCAAAGGTCGCGGCTCGCATTTAATCTCGACAAGTCGGTGTTTTTCGATCCATCAACTCAAGGTCGGATTTTATAGCGGTTCATTTTAACGGGCTATTCTTTGGAATAGCTCGAACAGCGGATTTGACTAGCTTCCAATGCATGGAAACTGAACAGAGAGTTCATGTGATGCATTGGAAGACCAAACTGGCAATCGTGTTGACCGCCACTGTTGTTTCGGGCGTAGCTCATGCTGAGAGCAAAAGTCAGTATGAAGCATTAAGCACGCATCTGATTGCGGGAGACAGGACAACCGCTCTACTGAAACTTGATGCCTGTCAGCAGAAAACTGGTAGCAAGATCAAAGGAACGGCCATTACGGGTGGTGTCGTTGTTCAGTCCTTTATGAAGCTGTCGAACCCCAATCCGTCGATTATATTCTCGGATGCGCATATGACTGTTCGCGAAGACGGTACACCTGTCCTTGAGTTTGTCCGTTATCGCGTGGTGTCAGACGACAGTGCAACGGTTACCGTTCAAATGCTCTCTCCAAGAACATATGACGTTATAACCGAGAAAAAGGTTTTTGACTGCAAACTGGGTGATGGTTTGACTTTTGCCTATGGTGCGCCTCATTAGAGCGCCGTGCGCCCTCTTGGGCGCACAAAGGTCGCTCTAACAGAATAAATTTGCTGCATAGTTCCTTACACTCATTCAAATTTAAGGAACTATGCAGTCGCTGCACACTGCAACCATTCGGAGCGCCGATCTGATTGAAGCAGATTGGCGCTCCAAATGAAAAGGGCGCTCCCAAAATTAGGAACACCCTTTTTCATGCTTGCCTGGAGGGCAAAATTCTATTTTGTGGATGCTGCGTCTAACGCAGGAAGTCCAACCCAAGAAGACCGATTGCCAGTGCGGTATTCAGCGAAATGATCATCATTCCATAGACGATCGCTGTTCTTGTAATATCGCTCATTTTCTACCTCCTTGAACCGCGACGCCTCCACATCGGATTCTAAAGCTCGAGAACTGTAACGAAATGTAACAGCCCGTTACGGGTAGCGCAACCCATTTTACATAAATGTGAACGAGTGTAACAGCCCGTGAGAAAGTGCCCAGATCCCCGATATTGGTTCGTTTGTGAGATAGTCACCGCATTGTGACGTGAAATTAACTGGCAAATTTCGCGCGGACGCTACATAAAGCAGAAGTTGTGATTGACTGACGAAGTCGTCCTTAATTCTCTGCTTTTATTCGGATTTTCATCTTGAACCGGATCGTTCCACTCGTGCTCGCAATTGCTCTTTTCATGGAGCAAATGGACTCGAACGTTATTTCAACATCGCTTCCTGCAATTGCCGCGGATATCGGCACCAGTCCAATTGCGTTAAAACTCGCATTGACGGCTTACCTCGTCTCTCTTGCGGTTTTTATTCCGGTGAGCGGATGGATGGCCGACCGATTCGGTGCCAAGAATGTCTTCCGGGCGGCGATTGCAATTTTCGTGGTTGGCTCGCTGGCTTGTGCTGCGTCCAACTCGCTCGCTGCTTTTGTGGTCGCAAGGTTTTTGCAGGGCATGGGTGGCGCGATGATGACACCGGTCGGGCGATTGGTCCTCATCCGTTCGACACCCAGAAGCGAACTCGTCTCAGCCATGGCGTGGCTCACGATCCCTGCGATGGTTGGGCCGTTGGTTGGCCCGCCTGTGGGCGGCTTCATAACGACTTTCTTCTCGTGGCACTGGATATTTCTGATCAACGTTCCGATCGGCGTAATCGGAATTTGGTTTGCGACCCGGTTTTTGCCCGACAATGATGAGCGGATCATAAAGCCTCTCGACTGGCCGGGGTTTTTTCTGTCTGGCATTGCGATGTCGGGCGTGGTTTTCGGCCTGTCGGTTGTAAGCCTTCCGGCTCTGCCGCCGATGATCGGTGTTGTGACAGTCGCTGTCGGGCTGATTTGTTCGGTTCTTTATATCCTTCACGCGCGTCGTGTCAGCGATCCGCTTCTCAACCTGAAACTCTTCGATAATCAAGTCTTCCGCTCTGCGGTTTTCGGCGGCAGTGTGTTCCGGCTTGGTATTGGCGCAATTCCGTTTCTGCTGCCCTTGATGTTCCAGCTTGGTTTTGGCATGACGCCGTTTCGGTCAGGCATGATGACATTCGTTTCCGCGATTGGTGCTATCAGCATGAAGTTTGGGGCTAAGCGCGTCTTTAGCCTGTTCGGCTTCCGCAGAACCTTGATGTATGGTTCACTGATTTCAGCGGCATTCATCGCCGCAAACGGCCTGTTCTTTCCTGAAACGCCTTATGGATTCATCATCGGCTTTCTGCTGATTGGTGGATTTTTCCGCTCGATGTTCTTTACCGGCGTCAATGCTTTGGCTTTTGCCGAAATTCCCGATGCCAAGACAAGTCAGGCGACACCGATTACAGCCGTTGCGCAGCAGGTTTCAATTGCACTGGGTGTTGCGATGGCGGGTGGCATTCTTGAAATCAGTACAGCTGTGCGGGGAGCTCCGCTGCAGCTTGCGGATTTCCATATTGGCTTTTTCGTTGTTGCGGCTGTTTCGGCCACAGCGTTCTTCTGGTTTGCAAAGCTGGCGCCAGATGCTGGACGTGAGCTTTCCGGCCCGGCAATCCTCAAGTCAAAGAGCAAAGAGCGCACAGCTTTAGAGGCCGCGGATTCCGCTAACGGCAAATAAAAAGGCGGCTTTGAAAGCCGCCTTTTTCTCAACCTATCTTATCGCGCTATGACTAACCCTTAAAATCGCGGGCAAGCAGATAAAGCTCGACCGATTCTGCACGCGATGCTGGTGGCTTGATATGATGAACGGAACGGAACTTCTGTTTCAGCATTGCCAACAGATCGTTTTCAGTGCCTCCCTGGAATGTCTTGGTGAGGAAGTGCCCACCCGGCTTCAGCACTGATACCGCAAAGTCGGCCGCCACTTCACAAAGATGCACGGTACGCAAATGGTCCGTACGGCGGTGACCGGTCGTCGGTGCCGCCATGTCCGAAATCACCAGATCAGGCTTGTCACCGAGCGCCTCCATCAGCTTCTCTGGTGCCGTTTCATCGAGAAAGTCCATTTCCAGCAAAATAACGCCGGGCAATGGATCAACATGCAGATAGTCGATGCCGACAACTTGCGGGTTTTCATCGGTGGAACCGACAATCTTAGCTGCGATCTGCGACCAGCCGCCGGGAGCTGCGCCCAGATCGATGATCTTCTGGCCTTTTTTCAGAAGGTCGTAGCGATCGTTGATTTCAATCAGCTTATAAGCCGCGCGTGAGCGATAGCCGTCTTTCCTCGACTTGTGCACGTAGGGATCGTTCAGGTGACGTTCCAGCCAGCGCCGCGAGGATTCCTTGATGGTTCCGGCTTTTTTCTTCACGCGAACGCGCAGATTGCTTGTGCCAGCACCACCGCGACCACCGGTTTTCGTGCCGCCTTTGTTTCCGCCTGCTTTGCTCATCTTCAATGCCTGTTTCTTACGTCGGTTTTACCGCCAGCTTTGGCAGTTTGGGCGCGGTTATGGCGCCAGGCACCGTCACGCGACATGAGTTCGGTCAATATGCCCTCGCGTAGTCCGCGATCAGCAACGAGAAGTTTTTCACTGGGCCAGACATTGCGTATGGCATCGAGAATGGCACAGCCAGCCAGTACGAGATCGGCTCGGTCGGCACCAATACAAGGATTGGCAACCCGCGCGTCAAAATCCCATGACAAAAGACGGCTTGTCATCTGTGTTACCTCTTCTGATCCCATCCACATACCATCGACGCGACGCCGATCATAGCGTTCCAGTCCGAGATGGATTCCGGCGAGTGTGGTCACGGTGCCGGATGTGCCAAGCAGGTGAAAACGTGAGCTTGCGGTGAGCTGGCCCAGACAATGACGTTCCGCAAACCCGGACAGAAGCTCCGTGACATGGCCGACCATGGCGTCGAAGCTTTCTTGCGTGACGTTACGTCCACCAAAGCGTTCGGCCAAAGTGACAACACCGACGGGGAGGGAAGTCCATGCCGTGATATGTTCGGCAAGACGCGGCGAACGGCGCTGGGATACATCGATCAGTGCGATTTCTGACGAACCGCCGCCAATATCGAAA
This sequence comes from Brucella sp. HL-2, assembly GCF_025846885.2. NCBI lineage: Bacteria > Pseudomonadati > Pseudomonadota > Alphaproteobacteria > Hyphomicrobiales > Brucellaceae > Brucella > Brucella sp. HL-2. The sequence goes on from NZ_JAOYTK010000002.1 coordinate 167,517, forward strand.
AGCACGACTGCGTCGGTCTCGCGTGTTACCAGTGTTCCACAACCAGATACAGCAAGGCGTGCTTCTGTTTGGCGGTCAACGATTTCAAGTTCAAGCCCGGTTTCTTCACGGACCCGAGCGAGAAACTCTTCGCCATTGGCTGCCGAGCGGCAAGCCTCAGTGGCAATCAAGCGTGCACGTCTGATCTTGCGTGCTGCAAGCTTATCGCGGCAGATTTTGAGCGCATCAATTGCACGCTGCATGGCATGTTCGCTCAAACGACCAGATGAGCTAAGACCTTCGCCAAGGCGAACAATGCGCGAAAATGCATCGACTACGCGGAATTGGCCCGGGCGTGTTGGCGAGGCGATCAGCAAGCGGCAATTGTTGGTACCAAGATCCAGCGCTGCATAAAGCGGTGCTTCCTGCACATTGCTGCGCGGAAGATGCGTTCCACTTTGATTGCGCTTGGATTGCTGTGATTGCCCCTGAGAGTTATCTGAGCGGGGAGCAGCATTCTGGGCCTTCGCTACATTGTCTGCATGCAAAGGCAAACCGCTTTGCTGCCGGGCCTGCTTTTTCTTGCGGGCGCGGCGACGGCGATTCGATATTTTCCCAACTGGTTTGCCGTCGACAGATTTGGCATCGACAGCAGGAGCTTCAGCAACGATTGGCTTTTGCGTATGCGCTTCCGTACCGCGAGATACTTTCCCGCGATTGCGACGGCGTGCACGCTTGCGCTGGCTTTGCGAGCCCTTGTTTTCCGTGTCTGAGCGTCCTGAATCGGAGGCATTGGGTGCCTTGCCGACTTCTGAAACGGCTTCCTTGCGCGGTTTGCGCTTGCCGTTCTCGGGCGGATTCCGGGTCTGTAGATTGCCCGTTTGTCCACCGGACGCCCCTTGATGCGCCATTCCTGCAGGGCGCTCCTCGGGGTTCTTCAAGGTTTTTATCCTTATGGCGCCGCGCGAACCTGAAAGGACGCAAGCAAGGCGCTTCAATTTTTACGTTGTCCTTAATGTAACAGCGCTTTGGGCATTTACCAAGGGGCAGGCAGGGAAGTGACATTGGAAAATTGATAAAACCACGAATGAATTTAATAGGGCACATATGATCAGGGGCTTTCGTTGTGCACAAAAGCCCCTGATCTCGAAATATAAGTTGTTCTGGTGAGCGTTAGATATCGTAGCTATGTGCCGCATTGATCGTAGCTACGAATTGTTTGGTGCGTTCGCGCGCCGGATTGACGAAGACATCATGCGCGCTGCCAGTCTCGATAATGTTGCCTGACTCCAGAAACACGACATTTTGCGCGATCTTGGAAGCAAGACGCAAATCATGCGTCGCAATGACCATTGTCGTGCCTTCCTTGGCCAGTTTGCTCAACACATCTACAACTTCGGATGCGAGCTCTGGATCAAGTGCTGACGTCGGCTCATCACACAGAAGCACACGCGGCGAAGGAGCCAGCGCACGCGCTATGGCGATGCGCTGCTGCTGTCCGCCGGAAAGAGTTGCAGGCCATGCATCGGCCTTGTGCGCCATTCCGACTTTTGTCAGCAATTCCATTGCCCGTTCCTGCGCCTTTGCCTTTGGCCATTTCAGGACCGTTACGAGGCCTTCCATGACGTTCTGGATTGCAGTCTGGTGCGGAAAGAGCTGGAAGTTCTGAAACACCATGCCGGTTTGGCGGCGGATCGACTGGATCGCCTGCCAGCTTGGCTTACGATCAGGATCGAGCGTAATGCTTTGTCCGCCAAGAACCAGCGTGCCGGAAGTCGGAATCTCAAGCAGATTGATGCAGCGCAGCAAGGTGCTTTTGCCGCCGCCCGACGGCCCGACAAGTGCCGTAACCGTGCCTTCGGCGATCTTCACATTGATATCATTGAGGATAACAACGTTATCGAAGCTTTTTACGATATTTTTGAGCTCGATCATGCGTTTGTCTCCAATGTTCCGCCATAGCGTCTGAAGCGCTTTTCGAGCCGTGACTGAAGATGGGACAGGACAGTGCTGAGCGCCAGATAAATCAGCGCAGCTTCGATATAGAGGATCAGAGGTTCATAGGTCGTAGCAACAATGCGCTGTGCTGACTGGAAAAGCTCTGGCACCGTAATTGCTGCGGCAAGCGAGGTATCCTTTACCAACGAGATAAAGGTATTCGACAGCGGCGGAACAGCAGTGCGGGTAGCTTGTGGCAGAATGGTGCGGGTCAGTGCCTGACGCCAGCTCATGCCAATCGAATACGCGGCTTCCCACTGGCCTTTCGGCACAGAGGAAATAACAGCGCGAATGACCTCGGAGCTGTAGGCGCCGACGTTGAGCGAAAAGCCAATGACTGCTGCCGTAAAGGCGTCGAGATAAATGCCAGCGCTTGGAAGGCCATAAAAGATCACGAACAGCTGAACCAGCATTGGTGTGCCGCGGAAAATCCACACGTAAAAACGTGCGATGAGCGACACCCAAACAGGGGAAAACAGGCGTACGAGCGCTGTAAGAAGCCCGAGGGACAGCCCAAATATGAAGGACAGAATTGTCAGAGGGATGGTGAACATCAGCCCGGCCCACAGCAGGGTGGGCAGGGAATCCGCCATGAGTAGAAGCCAATCGGGCACGTGTTCGGTCCTTAAATGGGAGATTCCAGAAATGGATGCGCTTCAGAACGGTATATAGGCACAACGAAAGGAAGCCGGAAACATGTTCCGGCTTCCTTAATTGCACTTATTTGAAAATTATTTCGAAACGTCCTGGCCGAAATACTTCTGCGAAATCTTGTCGTAAGTGCCGTCAGCCTTGATTTCATCAAGAGCCTTGTTGATTGCAGCGACCAGATCGTCATCACCCTTGCGAACAATGATGCCTGAAGCGTCTGCATTTTCCTTTTCAGCGACAACCTTCACAGGTGCGTTTGGCTGATGCTTTTTGAAATCAAGGTACGACAGGCTGTCATTGAGCGTCGCGTCGGCACGGCCGGTCAGCACCAGCTGGACCGATTGATCAAAGCCGTCGGTTGCAACCAGTTCTGCGCCGGCTTCTTTGGCAATGCGACCATAATTACTGGTCAGCGACTGAGCAGACTTTGTACCCTTCAGGTCAGCAAAATCCTTGATCGTATCGTTCTTGTCATTGACGATAAGAACAACCTTGGAAACGATGTAAGGGTTGGAAAAAGCGAATTTCTTCTGGCGTTCTTCAGTGATACCAACCTGATTGATGACTGCGTCATAACGCTTGGCATCGAGACCGGCAATAAGACCGTCCCACTTACCTTCGACGAATTCAGGCTTCACGCCGAGCTTCTGAGCAACAGCTTCACCGATTTCCACGTCAAAACCGACAAGTTTGTTTTCCTTGTCGTGGAAGGTGAACGGTGCATAGGTGCCTTCTGTGCCGATCTTCAGCACGCCTGCCGATTTGATGGCGTCAAGGTTTTCACCGGCCAGTGCGGTCGAGAGGAGGGCTGCCTGGAGAACACCAACGGTGGCGAGGATTTTTGCGAACTTCATTTTGAGGCTACCTGTAAAATTATTCGGTGAGACGTAAAATACAGGAATTTAATTCTAATGAAGCGTCTAAAATCGCAGCCTTAGCCCCTCATGAAGAAATTACTTCTATTTTATTATCAATTACAGCAATCTGAATCCGCATATCGGGATCTGGCAATTTCTGGTTCTAAAGTACGGCGCATTTTATAATATCCATGCGATCTTTATATTCACGCATGATTTTGTCCCAAAACCGGTTCCCACTTTTGGGAAACATGCTGAACCGCAATGAAAAACGCCGCCTTTCGGCGGCGTTTGTAGATCGATTGTCTCTGTAATCAGGCTTTACCAAAACCACCGCCTGTTGGCGTCACAACGGTAAAGGCTTCACCTGCTTCAAGCACGGTCTGGTCGCAATTGCCGAGCACCTCAACGGTGCCATCCTTGCGGCGCACTTCGTTGCGTCCGGTATGACCCGGTTCGCCGCCTTCAAGACCGAATGGTGCTACCCGACGATGACCAGACAAAATTGCAAAGTCGAGCGTCTTCAGTGCACGGATCGTGCGCTTGGTGCCATCACCTGCATGCCACTTGCCCTTTCCACCAGAGCCTTCGCGAATATGGAAGTCTTCCAGCAATACCGGGAACCGTGTTTCCAGAATCTCTGGATCGGTGAGGCGGGAATTGGTCATATGCGTATGGACCGCATCAGCACCATTAAATCCCGGCCCAGCAGGGGCACCGGAGCAGATGGTTTCGTAATACTGATACTCGTCATTGCCGAATGTCAGATTATTCATGGTGCCTTGCGCTGCAGCCATCGCCTTGGTTGCGCCAAACAGACAATTGGTGACTGCCTGACTGACTTCGACATTGCCTGCTACAACAGCAGCCGGGAAGCGTGGAGAGAGCATCGAGCCTTGCGGAACGATGATTTTGATCGGCCTCAGGCAACCGGCATTCATCGGAATGTCGCCCTCAACCAACACGCGGAACACGTACAGCACTGCAGCACGCGTTACGGGTTCGGGTGCATTGAAGTTGTCTGGACGTTGTTCTGAGGTGCCGGTGAAATCGACCGTTGCTTCGCGCTTATCGCGGTCAATTGTGACCCGAACTTCGATCTGGCAACCCTGATCCATTTCATAGGTGAAATGACCGTCTGGCAGCTTGTCGAGAACACGGCGCACACTTTCAGCTGCATTGTCCTGAACATGGCCCATATAAGCTTTGACGACATCTTCGCCGAAGAGGCCGATGATTTTTTTAAGCTCAGCGACGCCCTTTTCATTGGCCGCAATCTGCGCTTTCAGATCGTTGACGTTCTGAGTGAGGTTGCGCACCGGATAGGTCGCGCCTGTCAGAAGTGTTGAGAGAGCATCTTCGCGGAAAGTACCGCGATCAACCAGCTTGAAGTTGTCGATATAGACGCCTTCCTGCTCAATGTTCACTGCCAAGGGCGACATTGAACCAGGCGCAATGCCTCCAATGTCGGCATGGTGACCACGGCTTGCGACCCAGAACCGAATTTCACGATTTTCATCGTCAAACACTGGCGTGCAGACGGTCAAATCGGGCAGGTGCGTTCCACCATTGTAAGGCGCGTTGATCAGGAACACGTCGCCCGGCTTGATATCTGTGTTCTCACGGATAGCCGTTGCAACGGACGCATCCATGGAGCCGAGATGCACTGGCATGTGCGGTGCATTGGCAACCAGGTTGCCTTCTGCATCAAACACGGCGCAAGAGAAATCGAGACGTTCTTTGATGTTGACCGAATAGGCCGTGTTCTGGAGCGTTACGCCCATCTGCTCTGCAATAGACATGAAGAGATTGTTGAAAATCTCAAGCATGACCGGATCGGCTTCTGTACCGATTGCTGTGCGCAAAGGGAGTGCCTTGATACGTGTCAGAACGATATGATCATGCTGGGTCAGGCGGGCTTGCCAGCCATCTTCGATGACAATCGTCTGGTTCTTTTCGATGATGATTGCAGGGCCGGTAACAGTCTGGCCACGCTGGATCTTCTCGCGAATAACAACGCCTGCATCATGGAATTCCCCATGCGAAAAGAAGCTAGAGCGCTTCGCGGTTTCCGCCTCCAGATCGCTTTCGAGAGGGAGGCTCGTTTCCGTTTCGCCTGCACCACCGCCAACTGCTTCGACTTCAACAGCATCGATGACCAATGCCTTGTTTTCCGCAATGAACCCGAAACGGCGCTTATGTGCGATTTCAAATTCAGAACGCAAACGTTGGGCGTTGTCCTCAGAAGGGAAGGTTGCTTCAATTGAAAGCACCGTATCCGTACCCGCATAACGGATATGCGCACGCAGATGTCGCTTGATGGCATCGGTTTCGATGCCTTGTGTTGTGAGTTCCGCAACGCATTCTAGTGCGAGTTCTTCGGCAAGGACATTCAGTGCAGCAGGTGCCGAAGCATCAAGTGATACGCCTAGAGCTTTCTGACGCGTTGCGCGAATATCCGCGAGGCCCATGCCGTAGGCTGAAAGCAGTCCCGACATTGGATGAAGAAGGATGTTCTTCATGCCGAGTGCGTCAGCAACGAGGCAAGCATGCTGACCGCCAGCCCCACCGAAGCAGCTTAACGCGTAGCGGGTGACATCATAGCCGCGCTGGACGGAGATTTTCTTGATCGCCTCGACCATATTGGCCACAGCAATGCGGATGAAGCCGTCTGCCACTGTCTCCGGCGAACGACCGTCGCCAATCTGAGCGGCCAGATCTGTGAACAATTCACGCACGCGCGCGACATCGAGCGGTTGATTCTGCTCAGGTCCAAAAATCGCCGGGAAGTAATCGGGGATTAATTTGCCAAGCATGACATTGGCGTCTGTGACAGCGAGTGGCCCACCATTGCGATAGCAGGCAGGGCCGGGGTTTGCACCCGCCGAATCTGGTCCAACGCGGAAACGTCCAGCATCGTAATGCAGGATAGAGCCACCGCCAGCAGCGACTGTATGGATCAGCATCATCGGCGCACGAACACGGACGCCCGCGACTTCTGTCTCAAAGGCGCGCTCATATTCGCCATCAAAATGGGCGACGTCGGTTGACGTACCGCCCATATCAAAGCCGATGACTTGACCGAATCCGGCAGTCTCACCGGTACGGGCGAGACCTACGACACCACCCGCAGGACCGGACAGAATTGCATCTTTGCCCTGAAACAGATCAGCGGCGGTAAGGCCACCCGATGACATCATGAACATAACGCGAGCGCCAGTGCGTTCGACGTCGAGTTCATTGGAAACCTGTGCGACATAGCGGCGAAGGACAGGCGAAAGATAAGCATCGACCACAGTCGTATCGCCACGCCCGACCAGCTTGATCAGGGGAGAGACTTCATGGCTGACGGATACTTGTTCAAATCCGATTTCGCGCGCAATGCGAGCGATTTCAGCTTCATGCTCAGGAAACTTATAGGCATGCATGAGGGCAATTGCGATCGACTTATAGCCCTGTTCTTTAAGAGAACGCAGCGCAGCTGCGGCCTCGGCAGGATCGAGCGTTTTTTCGACTGTGCCGTCTGCACGGACGCGCTCATTCAGCTCGGTCACACTATCATAAAGCGCTTCTGGCTTGATTATTTCGGTCGCAAAGATGTTTTTGCGTTCCTGATAACCGATGCGCAGAGCGTCGCGGAAGCCCTTGGTGGTGATAAGTGCCAGCCGTTCGCCCTTACGCTCGAGAAGTGCATTCGTGGCAACGGTCGTGCCCATGCGCACTTCGCCAATCAGCCCTGCTGGAACTGACTCGCCAGCGGTCAGGCCAAGATGCAAACGGATGCCGTGAACGGCCGCATCCTTATAGGCTGACGGGTTTTCGGAGAGAACCTTGCGTGCATGAAGAGTGCCCTTTGGGTCGCGCCCGATGACGTCGGTGAACGTGCCACCACGGTCGATCCAGAAGTCCCACACCCCGCTTCCCGTTCCGCTCATTCTTGGCTCCCTCATGCATGAAGACAGTGTATTTCTAAATCTTTTCAGATTTTCATACTCCCACTTTATTGACAAAATGTCGATAAGATGGTGACATAAAATTCACATAAATAAGGGAGCAGCCATAATGGGGAATAAGAGAGACTCGGAAATAGCGGCAGAGATGCCAGAGCAGGGCTTCGATGAAGTTTCACTGCCAAAGCATCTGCGTTCTGTTGCCTCTCTCGGTCCTATTGTTTCGTCTGCTCATCTCGCCGAAGGCGGCTCTCCCGGTATGTCCGAAGTTGAGTATGGCCTTATCCTTGCATCGCATGCTTTCTCGCGCTGGATGGTTCGCTGCATGGCAGCCGCTGGTTTGCCGGGACTTTCTCCCATTGAAGTGCTGATCCTGCATTCGATCCGCCACCGCGGACGGGAGAAGAAGCTCGCGGATATATGCCTCGTGCTGGATATAGAAGACACGCACATCGCAACTTACGCTATCCGCAAGCTGGAAAAAGCCGGACTGCTGACAACCGGCAAGGCTTCCAAGGAAAAGACGGTCAAGATTACGGAGAAGGGCGCAGAGGCTTGCGCCCGCTATGCGCAAATCCGCGAACGTCTTCTGGTTGATTCCACAGCCAATGCGCGTCCATCTGAAGAGACCTTATCTGAAGTGGCAGCACTGCTGCGTTTCATGTCCGGTGCATTCAATCAGGCCACACGGTCTGCCATCACGTTATAAGAGAGTTACGCTTTTGAACGGAACCGAGTTGAACTTATCTGTTTCAAAACCTCTGCTGACGGTCGAGGGCCTCAGTGTAGAATTCGGCTCGAGCCGGGTGGTCGATGATTTGAGCTTTTCCGTCGCGCCCGGACGTACTCTGGCTGTCGTTGGTGAATCGGGTTCGGGCAAGTCGATTACGTCGCTTTCCATTATGCGGCTCGCAGATATGAGCGGTGCAAAATTTCCGTCCGGTCGCATTTTGTTCAATAGTCCGGATGGCGAGCGCGATCTGTTGAAGGCTGATCAGAAGGCTATGCGCGGCATTCGCGGCAAAGACATCGCGATGATTTTTCAGGAGCCGATGACATCGCTCAATCCGGTGTTTACCATCGGAAATCAGCTTTCCGAAGTGCTTATGCTGCATGAGGGCATGTCTAAAGCTGCTTCTCTCGCAGAAGGTAAGCGCCTTTTGGAAATGGTGCGCCTGCCGGATGCGGAAGGGCTGCTCAAGCGTTATCCGCACCAGCTTTCCGGTGGGATGCGTCAGCGCGTGATGATTGCCATGGCGCTTGCATGCCGTCCAAAGCTTCTGATTGCCGACGAACCAACTACAGCGCTCGATGTCACCATTCAGGCTCAGATCCTGCATATTATTAAGGATTTGCAGAAAGAGCTTGAAATGGCAGTCATTTTCATCACGCATGACATGGGCGTGGTGGCAGAAATGGCTGATGATGTCGTCGTCATGTGGAAGGGAAAGAAGGTTGAAGAGGGTCCGGTTGGCCGTATCTTCGAAGCGCCGCAGCACCCTTACACGCAAACGCTTTTGTCTGCCGTTCCCAAGCTTGGCAGCATGACAGGCGAAGCATTCCCTAAGCGTATGCCGGTCATGATGATGCGCGATGGTGTGCCGGTTCTTTCCGGGGAAGAGCGCATTCAGGATACGGCGAGCTATAGCGACAAGCCTCTATTGGCTGTTGACGATCTTTATGTGCGCTTCCCGATCAAGAAAAACCTTTTCGGTAAAGTCACCCATGTCTGCAACGCCGTATCGAAAGTGAGTTTCGATATATATCCCGGCGAAACGCTGGCGCTCGTTGGCGAGTCCGGTTCCGGCAAGTCAACAATTGGGCGCACGATCCAACAGCTTCAGTCTCCGCTGGCTGGCGATATTCGATTCAATGGCAAGGCCTACTCTCAGATGAGTTCTTCCGAGCGCTACGCTATGCGCCGTGAAGTTCAGTATATTTTTCAGGACCCGTTCGCATCGCTCGATCCGCGCAAGACTGTCGGATTTTCCATCGCTGAACCAATCCGCACTCATGGCCTTCTCGACAATAGCAAGGCCATTAATGCACGCGTGGCTGAGTTGCTTGAGCGTGTAGGTCTTGGACCGGAACACGCAACGCGTTATCCTCACGAGTTCTCAGGCGGTCAGCGACAGCGCATCTGCATTGCGCGCGCACTGGCTTCAAAACCCAAGCTGATTATTGCCGATGAGGCGCTGTCTGCCCTCGACGTCTCCATTCAGGCTCAGGTGATCAATTTGTTCATGGATCTGCAGAAGGAACATGGATTGGCTTATCTCTTCATCAGCCACGACATGGCTGTTGTTGAAAAGATGAGCCACCGCGTTGCTGTTCTGTATCTCGGTCAAATCATGGAACTCGGTTCGCGCAGGCAGGTTTTTGAGACGCCATCGCATCCTTATACGCAGCGTCTGTTGTCGGCTGTTCCTGTTGCCGATCCTTCGGTTCGGACTGAGCGCGCCGCATTGGAAGGTGAAATTCCGAGCACCACGCGTCGTATCGATGACAAGCCGACAATCTATAATCATCGCGAGGTTGCGTTAGGGCATTTTGTCGCCGAAAGCGCCTGACCGACCGAAGTAGTTTTCGTCGCATTATCCCTACGCAAAGCCGCTTCACACCTTTGCCGGAAATGCTCCACAAACCCAAAGGGGAAAAATAATGATAAAGAAAACACTGAAAGCTGCTCTGCTGGCTTCCGCTCTGTCAGCGGCTGTGTTTGCATCTGCTCCGGCGTTTGCCGCCGGCAAGCTGACCATTTCATCGCCGCAGGACCCGGGCAGCTGGGACCCGATCGACACATTCCTCGTCAACTGGGCGTCGGTCGCCACCAATATTTTTGACGGTCTGGTTTATCGCGGTCCTGATTTGAAGATCGTTCCAGGCTTGGCGACGTCATGGGAAGAACTCGACGAAGGCAAGCGCATCCGCTTCACCTTGCGCGAAGGCGTCAAGTTTCATGACGGCGAGCCGTTCAATGCGGAAGCCGTAAAGTTCACCTTTGATCGTTTGCTTGGCGAAGATGGCGCGAAAGGTCCGCAGCGTTCCAACTATATCGCAATCGAGAAGGTTGAAGTTATTGACGATAAAACTGTGGATTTCCACCTGAAAACCCCTGATCCGGTCCTGATCACCAAGCTCGCCGGTTATGGCGCGATGATCGTTCCGCCGAAATACATCACCGAAAAGGGTGACGACTATTTCAACACGCATCCGGTCGGAACTGGCCCGTTCAAGGTTGTTTCCTATGAACCGAAGGTCAGCATCAAGCTCGAAGCCTTTGCGGATCATTGGGGTGGCGCACCAAAGCTTTCAGAAGTCGAATACCGCTTCATCACTGAGCCTTCGACTGCTGTAGCCGAACTTCAGGCCGGTCGCGTTGACATTGTCATTCCACCGACAATTCCAATTGGCATGATCCCGACAATTGAAGGCGATCCGAAGTTGGAACTCGTAACGACCTCGGGGCCAACGGTTTACGCTCTGCGTTTCAATACAGCTGACGGTATCACCAAAGATGAACGTGTCCGCAAGGCGCTCATCATGGCCGTGGATCGTGATGCGATCATTCAGTCGATCCTTGCTGGACAGGCTGAAGCTATCGCAAGCTTCCAGGGTTCGCTCTCGTTTGGTTTCGATCCGAACATGAAGCCACTACCTTACGATCCTGAACAGGCTAAGAAGCTGCTCGAAGAAGCCGGCGTGCAGCCGGGTGCAACGGTGCAGATCGACGTGCGTGGTCAGGATGCGAGCTTTAATGAAGTTGCACAGGCCGTCGCAAGCTTCCTGCAGATGGTTGGCGTTAATGCAACCATAAAGCCTTATGACACCAACGTTCTGCTCAACGACATCATCCCGCAGGGCAAGACCGGCGCAATGTTCCAGCAGGCCTGGGGCGGCTGGACCTTCGATTACGATAACACTGCTTACTCGATGTATCATTCGGGCGAAAAGTGGAACCCGTATGACAAGGACGAAAAGCTCGACAAGATGCTCGAAGCACAGCGTTCTGTTCTCGACCGCGGCGAGCGCGAGAAGCTGCTTCAGGAAATCGCGCAATATGCAGCCGATCGGGCTCTCGAAATGCCGCTTTACAACCTGAAGGCAATCTTCGGCGTCAACAAGCGTGTGAAGAACTTCGTTCCGGTTCCTGACAGCCGTCTGCGTCTGACCGACGTAACCGTTGAGTAGTAACTAATACGGCAAGCCGGTTATCATCGGCTTGCCGCAGCATTTCGGAGGCGCTCTGGTGGCCGGATTTCTCATAAAACGAATTTTGCAGGCGTTATTCGTGTTGATTGCGATGACGCTGCTCGTCGCATTTGCGATCCGCCTCACAGGCGATCCGGCACTGATGCTGACGCAAGGTGCGGGTAGTATTACTGAAGCCGATCTTGTGCGTATCCGTGAAGGGCTGGGTTTGAACCAGCCGTTCCTCGTGCAGTATTGGCAGTTCCTCAAAGGACTGTTCACACTTGATCTCGGGCGGAGCTTTCTTGGCGGTACTCAGGTCTCGGTTCTTGTTGGAAGCGCGCTGCCTGCAACATTGATGCTGGCCTTCGCGTCTTTGTTCGTTTCTATTGTGATCTCGGTACCGCTTGGCATTAAGGCCGCTGTATCGCGCGGCAAATGGGCCGATCAGCTCATTCGTATATGTTCGCTCGTTGGCCTGTCTTTTCCGAACTTCTGGCTTGCCACCATGCTGGTGCTGTTGTTTGGTATCTACCTGCAATGGCTGCCACCGAGTGGCATGAGCGGTATTGCAAGCTTTGTGATGCCAGCGTTGACCATGGGCATCATTCTGACGGCAACCAATGTTCGTCTGGTGCGGACATCAATGCTCGAAACCCTGCAGTCGCAATATATCATGGTCGCCCGTGCTAAAGGCTTGAGCGAGAACAAGGTACTCTACAAGCATGCATTGCGTAACTGCGCCATTCCGCTCATTACCTATATCGGTCTTCAGTTTGGTGGACTTTTGGGCGGCATCGTTGTGGTTGAACGCGTGTTCAACTGGCCCGGCATGGGTACGCTTGCCTTTGAAGCTGTTGCCAGCCGCGATTATCCGGTTTTGCAGGCCACAATCGCAATTCTGTCGATGCTGATTATCGGCGTTAATCTTCTGGTGGACATCGCCTACGGCCTTGTCGATCCGCGCATTCGTACGGAGTAGAGCAAATGGCGACCAAAACATCGAGCCTCGTGTACTCGCGCTTTGCAAGCCTGGAGTTCGTGGTTGGCTTTGCGCTCACCGGCGTAATCTGTCTTGCAGTAATTTTCTCAGGCTATTTGTTTCCAGCCGGTGCCAACAAGATTGATCTCATGGCGCGTCTCATGCCGCCATTCGTCAATCCAGCACATATTTTCGGCGCTGATCCGCTTGGGCGGGATGTGCTTGCGCGCGTAGTCATCGGCGGCAAGATTTCGCTGTTCGTTGGCTTTGTCTCGGTGATCGGTTCAGTAATCATTGGCACCATCATGGGGCTTGTTGCGGGTTATTATCGCGGTTTTTGGGACATGGCGCTCATGCGCTTTGTCGATGTGCAGCTCGCAATGCCGTTCATCCTGCTTGCGATTACCTTCATGGCCATTCTTGGAGGCGGACTGCTCAACACGATCATTCTACTGATCGTCTCGCAATGCGTGCAATATGCACGATTGGTGCGTGGTTCCGTGCTGTCGCTGCGCGAACGTGAGTTCATCCTGTCGGCTCGTGCGATTGGCGTGAAGGACTGGCGCATCATTTTCCAGCATCTTCTGCCTAACTTGCTGGGTCCTGTCATCGTTTTGATGACGCTGAATGTCGCCAACAATATCCTGCTTGAATCCAGCCTGACCTTCCTGGGCTTCGGCATTGATTCAACCATTCCCAGCTGGGGTGGAATGCTGGCCGACGGTCGTACTTATCTGCAGACTGCGTGGTGGGTAAGCCTTTTCCCGGGCCTTGCCATTCTTTTCACCGTGCTCGGTCTTAACCTTCTGGGTGACTGGCTGCGTGATAGCCTCGATCCAACTGGCAGGACTTCGCGATGAGCGTGATTTTTGAAAAGACCTATCCGCGTTCGATCAATTTGCTGATTGAACGCTTTGCGAAGCCGGAAATGCGCGGTGCGAAGGTTGAGGCCTGGTTGTTCGATGATCAGCCAAGCCGTTATTCAGCGGAAACCAAACTGCGTGAAGCAGGGATCAATGCCAAGCTGCGCTCTGCCTATAAGCCGCTTCTGCATTTTTTTCTTGAAGAGGTAGATGGCGCCGCACTCAAAGCGGCATCAATTCGCTATCCTCGCCATAATAATTGCGTAGAAAACCGCTTTTTGCTGGAAACCTATCCACTATCGGCGCTTCTGCCACAGGCTGAAATTAGCTTTAGCGCATCCGGCAAGGACGATTTCATCTATGAAATTGACCTTACTTTTTTTGATGGACGTAATGAAAGCCACCGGGTCTTCGCGCCCAATCGCGTGCATGAAGATTTTATCGGCGAAACGCTTGTTTCACCGACAGGCTGGCTGATCGTCGAACATGAAGGCAGCGTTGAAAATGCGCGCTTTGAGACAGCTTATGAGAAGCTGTTTCATGATACGATTTCGATCGTTGCGGCCCAAGACTGGGGTCGGGGCGAACCCTATTTTGAAGAGCTGAATATTTCAGTCAGCTTGCCGATCACGGATCGGCGCCTTCCATATGATGAGGAAGCGCTGAGCCTTACTGAGGCGCTGCACGAGGATATTTATTTCTCGCTTCTCGAAGTATTCCAGAAGAAGTCAGGTCGCCCTGTCGGCGATCGCGGATTGCAGCCGGGTCAGATTGTACCGGAAGTGCGCTTCCGTGATACAGAAGCTTCAGTCAAAATTGAAACACGTCCGCTTTCGACGACAGATGCCTTGACTGCCGAGCAGGTGCTTGAAAATGCACAGGCACCGCTTTCCGCTGATCAAATCCGCCGTGAGATTGCAAAGCTTGGCGGCTCGCCTTTTGAAGCAAAAACTCGTTCAGGCCGCACCGTGCGCGCAACCTTTGTCAAAGGTAGCGATGCACCGATGATGATCAGTGCTGGTCAGCATGCGAATGAGACCACAGGCGTTGTCGGTGCATTGCGTGCAGCAAATCGTCTTGCAGCACGTAATGGAGCGCATTTCTCAATTTCGCCGCAGGAAAACCCTGACGGATATGAAATTCACAAGCGTCTCTGTGTGTTGCAGCCGCATCATATGCATCATGCTTCACGTTATACTGCTTTGGGTGACGATCTGGAGTATCGCAGCGGTGAGGGGCTTTATGAGAAGGCTATTCGCGTAGAGGCGGAAGCGCTCACGAATGCGAAGCTTCACGTCAATTTGCATGGTTATCCATCGCATGAGTGGACACGGCCGCTGTCGGGTTATGTCCCACGCTCCTTTGCGATGTGGACGCTACCGAAGGGCTTTTTCCTGATTATTCGCCATCATGCGTCATGGGAAAAAGAAGCCGAACAGCTTATGGATTACGTGACCAGGCATCTTGGCGCGATCAACGGTCTTGTTGAGTACAACGATGCTCAGATCAAGCTGTTCGAGCAACATGCAGGCGAAACCGGCTTTCGCATCATCAACGGTTTTCCGTGCATGGTCGGTGTTGATGACCGTCACACGGTTCCATTGACCCTGATTACCGAATATCCGGACGAAACCATTTATGGCGATGCCTTTGTGAAAGGTCATACGGCGCAGATGGAAACCGTTCTTTCGGCTTATGATGCTTTGCAGCAACTGTTCCCAAACACACCTGTCGCTTAATCAGAGATAATAAATACCGATGCGATTGCCGCCGATCATTTCGACGGCAATCTCCATCTCGTAAATATCGCGCAAAATATCCGGGTGAATGATTTCTTCCGGTGACCCTTGATGAACGACCTTGCCCTTGCGCATGGCAACGATATGGTTGGAATAGCAGGACGCGAAATTGATGTCGTGTAGGACCAGTACAACTGTTTTCCCAAGTTCGTCTGCCGCACACCGCAACAGTTTCATCATTGAAGCTGAATGCTTCATATCGAGATTGTTGAGCGGTTCATCAAGCAGGACGTAATCGGTATTCTGACAGAGAACCATCGCTACGAAGGCGCGCTGACGCTGCCCGCCTGATAGTTCGTCCAGAAAGCGTTCACCCAGTTCTTCAAGCCCGAGATAGCCGATTGCTTGTTCAACGTGATTGAAGTCTTCGCGCGTTGGCCGCCCTTTGGAATGCGGGTAGCGCCCAAACGTCACCAGATCGCGCACGGTCAGGCGTGAATTGATCGCGTTTTCTTGCCTTAAGATCGAAAGTCGTTTTGCCAGCACATCGCCCGGCGTGGTTGAAACATCCAGCCCATCTACAGTGACACGGCCTTTATCCATTGGCAGCAGGCGACTGACCATCGAAAGCAAAGTCGATTTTCCAGCGCCATTTGGCCCGATGATTGAGGTAATGCCACGCGCTGGCAATTTGAGCGTGACATCATCGACAACGATTGCATCGCTATAGGATTTGCTGACTTTGTTTATTTCGATCAACGCGCGTTCCCCCTGACGAGAAGGATAATAAAGACGAGCCCGCCCAGAAACTCGATGATGACACTGAGCGCGGTGTTGAATGAGAAAACGCGCTCAAGAATGGTTTGACCGCCGACAATACAAAGGATTGCCAGCAAGACGACGACGGGCAACACGACGCGGTGCTTTGACGAACCAGCAATCATGTAAGCGAGATTGGCGACCAACAGGCCGAAGAAGGTTATCGGCCCAACAAGGGCAGTCGATACGGAAACGAGGATCGTAACGATCAGCAGAATGCGGTGCACAACGCGACGATGATCGACGCCCAGATTGATGGCTGGGTCGCGGCCAAGTGCCAGAACGTCGAACATATTGAGAAAGCGCAGACCGTAAACTGTAACTATCGCCACAATGATTGCCGCAAGAAGCAGAATATCCGCATTCACACTGTTGAAACTTGCAAAGAAGCGGTCCTGAAGTACGGCGAATTCGTTCGGGTCGATCATCCTCTGCATGAGGTTCGACAGGCTGCGGAAAAAGACACCAAAGACAATCCCGACGAGCATGACGAGATGCAGGCTGCGAGCAGCGCCCGAAAACAGCCATGCATAGAGCGTGCTGGCAAAAACCACCATGATGGCGGTTTCGGCAAAGAAACGCGCATTGGGTCCGATCCCGTTCACATGGATGGCACCAACTGCAAAGACTGCAAGTGTCTGGATCAAAATATAAAGTGCATCAAACCCCATGATCGAGGGGGTGAGGATGCGGTTATTTGTGACTGTCTGGAACAGTACCGTCGAGACCGCAATCGAATAGGCAACAAGCACCATTGCCGCAAGCTTGGTGCCGCGAAAGCTTAAGATGAAAGACCAACTACCTTTTGCACCCAGCGTCATGAAGGCGATGCAGGAAGCAATAACAAGGATTGCAAGAAGCGCGATGATTAGGCCGGGACGTTTAAGCAAGGCGTGATCCCCGCCGCAAAAGCAGATATAGGAAGATCGCACTGCCGACGACGCCCATCATGGTACCGATGGGGATTTCATAAGGAAAGCGGACCAGACGCCCGACGATATCGCAGGCAAGTACAAGACCCGCACCCAGCACAGCCACCCATGGCACGGAACGGCGCATGTTATCGCCAATGAACATGCTCACCACATTGGGCACGATAAGCCCCAGAAACGGGATCATGCCTACTGTTACAACCACACAGGCGCTGACCATTGAAACGATCACAAGCCCCAGTGTTACGACGCGGCGATAGTTTAGGCCGAGGTTCGTTGTGAAATCCTCGCCCATACCGGCAACTGTGAACCGGTCAGCCGCGATATAGGCAATGACGGTCAGGAAAAACGACAACCACAGCAATTCGTAGCGCCCCCGCAAGACACCGGAGAAGTCTCCCGTTGTCCATGAATTTAGTGCTTGCAGCAGATCATAACGATAGGCAATGAAGGTTGTCACGGCACTGATCACACCACCCAGCATGATGCCGACAAGCGGCACTACGAGAACCGAACGAAGCGGAATACTACGCAGAATGCGTAGGAAAAGGGCCGTGCCTGCGAGAGCAGTGACAGATGCTACCAACATCTTGCCGAAGACCGGTGTGTCGGGTGCAAATAGAATAACCAGCAGAATGCCGAGGCTCGCAGATTCAACTGTGCCAGCAGTTGAGGGCTCGACAAAACGATTGCGGGTGAGCATCTGCATGATCATGCCCGCCACGGCCATCGACATGCCGGCAAGAATGATTGCAAGCGTACGCGGTATGCGGCTGATCAAAAGAACTTCGGCCGCCCGATCGGTGCTATTTGCACCAAACAGTGTGCTGAGCGATACATCGCTGACGCCGATAAACAAGCTGATAAAAGCCAGTATGACGACAACAACTATAGCTGCGGCGAGTGCCTTCACGCTCAATTCCCGTTCTCTTGCCTTGTCATGAAATCGGGCCACAAATTGTGCGGCCCGAAATGACTGGGTCAGAAGATATTGGAGCGGCTTTTGATCTGATTACATCAAATCGCGCTCTAATGGTTTGTTTCAATGCGCATCTTGTCCGAAATTCGGTTCCCACTTTTCGGGATGCGCTTTATTTCGTTTTGTCAAAAGCTTCCGAAAGCTGCCGGATTGTGCTGTGCAGCGCACCAAGGCCACCGCCGACGAGATACCAGTTCTGCGCATTCAGATAGACGACCTGATCTTTCTTCCAGGCGTTGGTCTGACGCACGAGTTCATTGTCGAGCAATTGCTTGGCAGATGTGCCTTCACGACCGATTGCCGCGTCGCGATCCAGTACGAAAAGCCAATCCGGATTGGTTTCCAGAATGAATTCCGAGCTGATTGGCTGACCATGATTGCCAACGGAAAGGTCAGGGGCTGCTGGCTCGACACCAAAGCTGTCATGCAGCACGCCAAAACGCGAGCCGGGGCCGTAGGCGCTGATCTTGCCGCCAGACGTCAGGATCATCAGGCCTTTGCCTTTACCCTTGGCCTTGTCTTTCAGCGTTGCGAGTTCGCTGTTGAGCTTTTCAACTTCGGCCTTAGCTTCCGTCTCCTTGGAGAAAATCTGGCCAAGCTTTTCGACATTGGCTTCGGTGCCGGAAATAAATTCCTTGGCAGGGACGGTTAGGTCGATTGTCGGGGCAATTTTCGCGAGTTCACCATATTTCGCGGCCGAGCGACCACCTACGATGATGAGGTCGGGTTCTGCGGCATTGACGGCTTCGTAATCTGGCTCAAACAGCGTGCCGACTTTGGCGTAATCAGCACTGTCATATTTCTTGAGATACTCTGGGAAAGCGATGCTGCCGGGAACGCCAATGATCTTAACTCCCAGACGGTCAAGGTTGTCGAGCGTCGCGAAATCGAACACAACGACTTTCTCAGGATTTGTCGCAATGGTCGTTTCGCCTTGCGCATGTTTGACAGAGACGTCAGCGGCGTTAGCGCCGGAGGCAAGCGCTGCGACAACAAGTGCTGCGCCGCATAGACGGGAAAAGTGTTGGCTGAATTTCAGCATGGCGTTCAATCCTTTCGTCAATCTTGTGCTTTATAGTCCAGTTTTCCTCCAGTCAAAGCCGGAAGATGGTAATTCAGTTGTTTTGTGTGCCTGGCGTCTCGTTGAGCAGGATGAACTTCAAACTGTCTTCAACCGTCAGTGGGATCATCGAGCCGTGGCTTTCATTGTCGAAACGACGATATGCAACCTCAAATCCGGGCAATTGCTTGAGTTCGGCTTGAATATCCGTGCCTGATGGGCCACCCCGTAACGTCTTCAGGCGTTCTGTTTCCTCTTGCGATTGGCTGGGACGTTCGCCGCGCTTGCCAGAGGATTCGATCAGGAGACGCAGAGGTTTTGGATCGACCTTGAAGGCTTTCACAAACTGATCCTTATCGGCCAAAATTGCGCGACCGTTCCACCAGATTGATGGATCACCGGCGCTGTAAGTCTGGAAAGAATCTGTGTGATTGAACAACGCATAAAGCGTAAAAAGACCGCCAAGCGAATGGCCGAACAGAGCTTGTTTGGTTGGATCGATTGGAAAGCGACCTTCAATTTCCGCTTTAACCTGATGATCTAAAAAATCGAAAAAGGCGTCGCGTCCGCCAGTCTTGGGAACATTGAATCGGACTGGGATCAGATCATTTGGTGTTGGCGGCGTGAGATCGAAATAGCGCAGACGAACAATCTCGTCCTTGTCTTCAGTTGGATAGCCGATGCCGACAAAAACGGCGTTAAGCTTCGGATTTTCTTCCATCAGTTTTGCAGCAATTGGAAGCATACGATTTCCGTCAGTCATATAAACGACGGGAAAACCATCCTTGGGCGCTTTTTCTGCCGGAGCAGCAACAAAAATTCGATAGTTGATGCCGTTCGCCTGCATGTCAAAAGAACCAGCTTGCGGCCTCTCTGCCTGCGCGGTTGCATTCACAAGAAAGCTTCCGAGCATGAGGCA
Source organism: Brucella sp. HL-2 (assembly GCF_025846885.2). NCBI lineage: Bacteria > Pseudomonadati > Pseudomonadota > Alphaproteobacteria > Hyphomicrobiales > Brucellaceae > Brucella > Brucella sp. HL-2. The sequence continues at coordinate 187,436 of NZ_JAOYTK010000002.1, forward strand.
AACCTTTATAAAAACGTTCTTCTTCTTGCTCACGAGAGCATCCATTCCATAAATAATGACGCCAGCCAAAAGTAGCTGGCGCCATAGAGTGTCTTAGAAGCGCGAGGTCATGCCGAGCCAGAGGCGACGGCCTTCAACAACATTGTTGAATTCGTCAACACCGATTTTCTTATCGAAAATATTGTAGACGGCCGCATTGAGGGTCACGTTTTCGCTGAACTCGTAAGAGCCGCCGAGGTCAAACGTTGCGTAACCTTTATACTTGCGCGCAAGGACTGTCTTTCCATCCGCTGCGTAGACGGGTGTACCTGCAGTTCCAATACGAGCACCTGCATTTGTTTCTTCACCGTTATAGTTACCAGCTGCCCAGGCTTTAAGGCCATCAATCGGAGTTTCCCAATCACCACGCAGGCTGGCCATATGTTTTGGCGTGCGAGCAAGCGGCAGACCGGCATATGTACCGGTTTTCTGCTCGGAGTCGGTATAGGTATAGTTACCGCGCAAAGTGACTGTATCGGTCAATTCCCAATCAGCGGTAAGTTCCACGCCCTGCATGACAGCATCGTCAATATTGAAACTACGCCACAAACGGTAGTTTGTATCCTGTTCCCAACGTACTGGAAGACCAGTTGCAGGATCTGTTACAAGTTCGTTTGCGATCTTGTCTTTGAAGTCAGTATAAAAGTAGGTCGCACCAAGACGTAAGCCTGACTGATTATCCCAGAGCACACTTGCTTCATAGCTAGTGCTTTTTTCTGGCTGCAATCCGGGTGCACCAAGAATGACACCGCAGGTGCCGTTTGGACCGTAACTACATCCTGCGCCACCCGTTGTGTAAGCATAACCGGGCGCGATCGTGCGAATTTCTGGGGCACGGAAACCGGTAGATATACCGCCTTTGAAGGTGAGTTGTTCAGTTGCATGCCAAACGGCGTAACCACGGGGACTCCAATGAGCGCCATAGATTTCATGGTGATCCATGCGAAGACCACCCGTTAATGCAAAGTCAGGCGTTAGCCACCACTCGTCTTCAGCAAAAAGTGCCCACTGCTTGACAGAGAACTCCTCATCAAGACCGGTACGATTACCTGGATTCTGATCAGTCAGTACCGATTCGATAAACTGCCCTCCCGTCACCAAAGTGTGGCTGCCGTAAAGTTCGAATGGCGTGGTGAACTTTCCATCGAGAATGGAGTTGCGGATATGAGGAGAACGCAGATTTTCGTCATATGCCGCACGAGTTGCATTCCAGTTGAAGTTGGTGCGCTCTGCAGTTTCCTGCAAGAACGAGAACTCTGACGTGGTCGGACCCCAACGACCAGTGTGGCTTATCGACCAATGGTTGCGGTCATTCAGATTATAAGCATCTGTTCCCGAAGCCGCAGTCTTGCCAACCGTTGCATCACGACGCAACTTCGTCTTCCCGACCTCAAGCATGATGTCGTGGTCTTTATTCGGAGTGATGGTGATACGACCAGTAATGTCGATATCGCGCTGTTCCGGCGTGCCACTGGTGATCTGATCTTCCTGTCGCTTGAGGCCACGCCCCCAGACCTGAACGCCAACAAGGTTAGGAACGAGAGGACCGGTAATATAATAAGAGCCTTGCAGCGAGTTTCCGAACTTGGAGTGTTGGTTCAACGTTGTGTCTACGCTGAGCGAACCGCTCCACTTGTCCGATACCTTTTTGGTGATGACATTGATAACACCGCCCATGGCGTCCGAGCCATAAAGCGAAGACATGGGCCCACGGATGACTTCGATTCGCTCTATCGCATTGGCAGGAGGCAGGAAGCTTTGTTCGAAACCGGCATTGCCGTTGGTACGAGCATCACGTGTACTCTGGCGTTTTCCATCAACCAGAATGAGCGTATAGGCACCCGGAAGTCCGCGAATATAGATATCGCGCTCCGCTGCAGGACCAGTCACTGCGACGCCCTGAACTCCTTTCAAGGCATCAGTCAAATCACGATAGGCGCCTTTTTCCAGTTCTTCACCTGGAACAACCGAAATGCTTGCAGGTGCGTCAGTAATGTTCTGTTCAAACCCCGTTGCAGACACGACGATCTGATTGAGTTTGATGCCGCCTTCGGGGCTTACTTGTTCTGCGGCTTGCGCTTCGGCCTGTTTCTTTTTCGCGGCTTCTTCCTCAGCTGAGGTTGTCTGTGCGAGAGAAACAGTTCCACTCAGAATAAGTGCGGTTGAAAGGCATGTGCCCGCAAGAATGGCTTTTGCGAAAAGCGATTTGCTGGCCAATTGCCTGTTCTGCGTACCATGAGCGCGCAATCCCCGAAACAAGCTGGTCATAAATGTCACCCTTAAAGTTGAGTTTTCTGCTCTCCTTATGTATGGCAATAAGATGACGTCAACGGTCATCTTTTATAACGATTCTAAGTTTTGTAAAACGCAACTGAACGGATGAAGCAGCAATGTCTGGCAAGCGCATGAAATCACAGGCAGAGGCGGGAATGGCGGACGGCGAAAGCTTGAAACTCGGTCAATTACGTCTGTTGATCGCGCTCGATGCCCTTCTTGTGGAAGGAAGCGTTGGAGGTGCTGCCAAACAGATGGGGTTGAGTATGGCTGCTATGAGCCGATTGCTTGGCCAAATCCGTGAAAAGTTCGATGATCCAATTTTCATACGGTCTGGACGCAACATGATTGCCACGCCCAAAGCCGAAGCTTTGCGGGGGCGCTTACGTCGTTTGGCAAATGAAACCGAAGCACTGATGAGTTTTGATGGCGATGACACGTCGAAAGCTCATTGCAAAGGCAGACATGGTTGGGCACGTACGAGCGCCATTGCTGCACCCCCGCCGCTCGGAATCCGGAGAGTCGTGAAACTTGAAAATCACCCAACACCGGAACAGCTCGCGGCACAGTTCGCCAATATTCAGGATGAAAACGATCCTGCTCGACGACTGGCAAAATACATAGCAATCACCGGGCGAAAGGTTGGCTATACGCGCCCGTTGGAAATGTATGAAGCAGAAGATGCTTTTAATACGATATTCGCAGGGGAGGCAGACCCCATGCAAATCAGTGCCTTGCTACGACTGATTCATTATCGTGGTGAAACAGCACCTGAACTCGCGGGCATGACACAGGCCGCACGCAAATATTGCTCAACAACGGCAAATACTCGCTTACCTGCGCTTGATTGGCCTGCCTACCTTTCACCGAATTCTCATCAAGCACCGTGGTTTATGCTGGCGGCAATTCTTGTCGCTCAGGCAGGTTATCCGGTAGCGCTTCACGGCAACTGTGGCACGGGCGAACTTTCAGGCAAGCTTGAGCTGGCCGCTGAAGCTCTCAACATGCCAATTACCAGTTCGCTTTCGTCGGCTGAAAGTGCCTTGAAAGCACACGGCATCTGCTTCATGCCGGTGGCGGGGTTTGCAGCGCAAGTCCATGCTTTGCTCTCGCTCTATCCGCTATTTGATTCAAGATCGTCCATCAACAGCGTCGCGCATCTGCTCAATCCGATGGGGCTTCCAGCTTCTTTCCTTGGTGTGACGCAGCCGGCTTACCGTGAATTGCATCGTGATGCAGGAGCCTTGCTCGACTTGCCTTCTGTTTCAGTCGTTTCGACAAGCCGCGATGTGGCTGAATTGGTCCCACATCACACGCATACAATCCACAGATTGTTTAATAGTCAGAAATCAGAGCTGACTCTGCCTATGTTGTCGAAGGTTGGAACTGAGAAACACACTAGCCAGACGACTTTTGAATATTGGCTTGCCGTCTGGTCCGGCACCGCCAGCGATGAGCGCGCTGAGTTGACGGTTATCGCATCAACGGCCATGGCTTTGATGACTGTTCTCCAGGCCGATAATGACAGCTATGGTCAATTCCATAAAAAGGCAGAGGAGCTTTGGAAGGCTCGTCACCAACACTGATTGTCGATGTTTTTGTGATCAATTTTTAAGCAGGCGTCGAAAACTATTCTACTTATACCGTTTTAAGAAAAAGCATTCCGGTTATGGAGGTAGAACAGCAAGCCCATGCTTTGTTTGATGTTTTTATAAACCCTATCGTTCCGCCGTAATTCATAATGCGCAGCGGGGCGATTTGATGGTCAATCCAATATTTGGTGCAACAAGCACGTCCATTTTTGAATCCATGTCGCGCCTTGCCGCAGAAACTGGATCAATTAATCTCGGACAGGGGTTTCCGGAAGGCTTTGAGCCGCAGGAGCTTGTTGAAGCCGCAATTCGGGCATTGCGTGATGGCTCGCATCAGTATCCGCCGATGCTTGGGCTTTCATCTTTGCGCAAAGCGGTTGCAGACAATGCGCGACGGTTTCTCGGATTGGACATAGATTGGGAGACCGAGGTTCTGGTCACGTCCGGTGCTACGGAAGCTCTGACCGATACGTTTCTGGCGCTGCTTGACCACGACGATGAAGTCATCGTCTTCGAGCCTGTTTATGATGCCTATGCGACCCTTATTCGCCGTGCGGGCGGCAAAGTCGTGCCGCTTCGCCTAGCACCGCCACACTGGGAATTGCCGCGCGAGGCGCTGGAAAAAGCGATTACAGCAAAGACAAAGCTGATTGTCGTCAATACGCCGATGAACCCGATTGGCAAGATTTTTGATCCGCAAGAGCTTGAGTTTCTAGCCTCCCTTGCGATTAAGCACGATCTGACGATTATCTCGGATGAGGTCTATGAGCACCTGATCTTCGACGGCAGACCCTTTCACTCGCTCTTGGCTGTGCCTGATATCCGAGATCGCGTCGTGCGGATCGGTTCCGCTGGAAAAAGCTTTTCAGTAACGGGCTGGAAAGTTGGCTATGTGACAGCTTCCGCAAAACTCCTCGCGCCGATTGCCCGCGCTCATCAATACGTGTCCTTTACCACTCCGCCTGCCTTGCAAGCCGCTGTCGCTGTCGGTCTTTCATTGCCCGACGGTTATTTCATCAATCTGCGTGAGACGCTGGCAGCGCGCCGCGATCTGTTGCTCAGCGGCTTGCGGGGCGCGGGTTTTGAGATTGCGGATGCTCCGGCAACCTATTTTGCCGTCGCCGATATCAGCGCGCTTGATCCCGATGGCGATGATCTCGCCTTTAGTCACCGCCTGACGCTTGAGGCCGGTGTGACACCAGTCCCGGTTTCTTCCTTCTACGGTGAGCGCGACGTGAAAAGCCATGTTCGCTTCTGCTTTGCCAAGAAGCAAGAAACCCTTTCAGAAGCTGTCTATCGGCTTGGTCAGTGGTCAGCAAAACAAAACTGGCGCGCGGCTTCCTGAGGCACGTCTCCCAAAAGTGGATGCCGGTTTTGGGATAAAGACATGCGAAAAAACACCCGCTTAAGAAACGGCCCAAAAAGATCATTTCGAGGAACATTTGCATGAAATATACCCCTTTCATTCGTGGCGCTCTATCAGCGGTTTTGCTTTCTATTCTGGCAGCATCGCCTGCGTTGGCCGAAAAGATACGCCTCGGTGTCACGTCCGGTCCGCATGCCCAGATCGCTGAAGCTCTGGCGCCGATCGCGAAAGCCAAGGGACTTGAGATCGAAATCGTTGAGTTTTCCGATGGCGCAATGATTGATCCGGCAACGAATGATGGTGATCTCGATGCAAATGGTTTTCAGCACACGCCATATTTGAACCAGCAGAACAAGGATCGCGGGCTTAATCTCGTAGCCGTTGGCGGTAACACAGTTCTTCTGCCGATGGCGGGCTATTCACATAAGTTCAAGACGCTCGCAGACCTGCCGGAAGGTGCACAGATCACAATCCCGAATGATCCAAGCAATGCCGGGCGCGCGCTGAAGCTGCTTGAAAAGAGCGGTATTCTCAAGCTTACACCCGGCGTGACATTCAATGCCACAGAGCTCGACATTGTTGAGAACCCGAAGAAAGTAAAAATCATTCCAATGGAAACCGCCCAGCTTGCTCGTTCATTGGAAGATGTCGATTTTTCGGTAATCACATCTCACTTCGCGCTGAGCGCCGGTCTAGTTCCAAGCCGCGACGCAATCCTGATTGAAGACCAGCTGTCCGACTATTTCTGCCTCATCGCCGTTGCGGAAAAGAACAAGGATGCGCCTTGGGTCAAGACCTTGATCGAATCCTACAAGTCGCCAGAAGTCAAAGCCTTTATCGAACAGAAGTTCGAAGGCAATATCATTGCGGGATGGTGAGATGAACCTTTCGGTTCGCATAGCTAAAACAGCACGGAGCCAGGTCGGCTCCGTACCGCCGATCATTGAGGTTAAGTCGCTGACCAAGACCTATGATCCGAAAGCTGGCGCGGTTTTAGACGACGTTTCGTTGCAGGTCGGCAAAGGATCTATACACGGTATCATTGGTCGTTCAGGTGCTGGTAAAAGCACGCTGGTACGATGCCTTAATGGTCTTGTGCAGCCAACAAGAGGTGATGTTTTCGTCGCTGGACGTCAGGTGAGCCAACTGGAAAGTCGTGAACTGCGACAGGCCCGTCGCGATATATCCATGATATTCCAACATTTTAGCCTTCTTTCCTCTCGAAGTGCTGCAGCTAATATAGCTCTCCCTATGGAATTGGCTGGAGTCCCGCGCGAAAGCATCCGCAAGCGCGTTTCTGAACTGCTTGATCTGGTCGGGCTGGATGGAAAGGCCGATGCTTATCCGTCCGAGTTGTCTGGCGGGCAGAAACAGCGTGTGGGCATTGCACGTGCTTTGGCGTTGGAGCCAAGTGTCCTTTTATCAGACGAGGCTACGTCTGCGCTTGACCCTGAAACAACCGAACAAATTTTGGCACTTCTCAAGGATATCAATCGTCGTCTTGGCCTGAGTATCGTTTTGATAACCCACGAGATGGATGTGGTGCGCCAGATTGCGGATCATGTGACAGTACTCGAGGGGGGGCGCGTGGTTGAGAGCGGCCCGACATTTGATGTTTTCGCTTTTCCAAAATCGACCATCGCACGGTCGTTTCTCTCGAGCATCGTAGCGCATGATCTGCCGCCTGAAGTTGCGCAAAAACTGATGCCAGAAGCAGTTCCCGGATCGAACCCTGTATTGCGGATTATCTTTTCGGGTGAGGCTGCCCATTCACCGGTGGTGGCAACACTTGTTCAGCGCTTTGGTATCAATCCAAATATCTTGCATGGGCGCATCGATTATATCGGCGGAAAGCCGCTCGGAATCATGACGCTGATCGCTGAAAACGGCGAGCCTGATCTTGCTGACGTCCTCGCATATCTTACTTCGCTCGATCTGCATGGAGAGGTACTCGGCCATGTTGTCTGATCTGCTTTCACCTGCGCTTGTCAACCTGCTGCTCGAGTCACTCAAGCAGACGATCATGATGGTGGCTGCTTCCGCAATTCTCTCGACCCTGATCGGCTTGCCGCTCGGCATCGCGTTGGTTGTGACTGCTCCGGGACAGTTCCTTGAGCGACCAGTTTTCAACCGCATTGCGGGCACTATCGTCAATTTGGTGCGGTCCACGCCTTTCATCATTCTGATGGTGGCAATCATTCCGTTTACCCGTCTTGTGGCAGGCACGACGGTCGGCACTTACGCGGCAATCGTGCCACTGACAGTTGCAATCATTCCGCTCTATGCGCGCCTTGCTGAGACCGCAATGCGTGAGGTAGATCAAAGTCTTATAGAAGCTGCTGAAAGTATGGGTGCAACGCCGTTGCAGATCATATTCAAGGTTCTTCTGCCCGAGGCTTTACCTGGAATTATCGCAGGCCAGACTGTCACGCTGGTGAGCCTTGTCGGTTATTCGGCCATGGCGGGTACAGTTGGCGGTGGCGGTCTTGGCGATCTCGGTATCCGCTTTGGTTATCAGCGTTTTATGCCAGAAGTGATGATCGCCGTTGTGATCATTCTTGTCGCCATCGTTCAGTCCATTCAAGTTACGGGCGATTATGCCGCTCGGGTCGTCAATCATCGCGTAGCGCGCAGCCGCCGCTTACGCTGAAATTTAGAGGAGACATAAAATGACCGCACACTCACATCCGATCAACCTGCCGCTGCTTGATATCTCTCGTTACAATGGTTCACCTGAAGAAAGGAAAAGCTTCATTGATGAGCTTCGCCGCACGCTTCATGATCATGGCTTTTTCTACCTGACAGGCCATGGTGTTGACCCTGAACTGATCTCTGATGTTGTGGCTACGGCCAAGCGCTTCTTCGCCTTGCCCACGGAAGAAAAGCTCAAGATCGAAATGATCAACACATCGCATTTCCGCGGCTATAACCGTGCCGGTCTTGAACGCACCCGTGGCGAGCAGGATTGGCGTGAGCAACTCGATATCAACACCGAAGCAGAACCCACCGAATTGGGTCCTGACAGCCCGGCATGGAAGCGTTTGATTGGCCCTAATCAGTGGCCAGAAGCACTGCCTGAATTGAAGCCACTATTGCTTGCCTATCAAGCGGAAGTCACACGCGTTGGTATAGATGTTCTGAAAGCCATTGCGCAGGCGCTTGGTCAGAGCGAAGATTTCTTCGCACAGATTTATGAGCCTCACCCGTCCCAGCTTCTGAAAATTATTCGCTATCCGGGTCGTGATGTCGCTGAAAGCGAGCAGGGCGTTGGTGCGCATAAGGACGGCGGCTTCGTGACTGTGCTGCTTCAAGACGTTGTGCCGGGTCTGCGCGTGCAGCGTGAAGACGGTGTCTGGATTGATGCACCGCCGGTGCCGGGTACGTTTGTTATCAACACTGGTGAGTTGCTTGAACTGGCAACCAACGGCTTCGTGAAAGCCGATGTTCATGGCGTTGTCGCACCACCTGCTGGAACTGAGCGCTTCTCAGTCGCCTTCTTCCTGGGCGCTCGCTATGACGCGACGATCCCTGTTATCGATTTGCCGGAAGAACTGAAGACGAAGGAACGCGGCGTAACAGTCGATCCGCTCAATACGCTCTTCCGCGAAGTAGGCCAGAACAACCTGAAGAGCCGTCTGCGCTCACATCCAGATGTGGCACGCGCCCATCATCAGGATCTGCTGGATTCCCCGGAATTCGCCAGCTTGAAGCTGGGCTCCTCTTACTAATTAAACCCATTCCTTGACGGTTGACTGTAGTCATTTTGTATATTCCGTCAAGGAACAGGTTCGGGGGTACCAGGGTATCATGTGCCTGTTGTGCCGCTTATTATAGCTGGCAGAAATCCCAGATAAAAAAGCGCCGGATAACCGGCGCTTTTTGTTTGCTCTGATGAGGTTTATCAGCCGCTGATGAGCTTGACTTCCATGAAGTCTTCGAGACCCCATTTGCCGCCTTCACGACCATTGCCGGACTGCTTGTATCCGCCAAACGGGCTTCCGGGTGCACGCGACGTTCCGTTGATCTGGATCATGCCTGCACGGAGCTTGCGCGCAACACGTTTGGCCCGCTCTGGATTGCCGGTTTGGATATAGGCCGCAAGCCCATAAGGTGTGTCGTTGGCAACGGCGATTGCTTCTTCTTCTGTATCGAAAGGGATCATCGCCAGCACAGGGCCAAAGATTTCCTCACGGGCGATTGTCATATCATTGTTTACATCAGCAAAGATTGTCGGTTTGACGAAGTCACCTTCCGAAATACCATCGGGACGTCCTGTGCCGCCGACAATCAGACGCGCACCTTCATCAATACCCTTCTGAATCAGCGCCTGAACCTTTTCAAACTGGATCGAAGAGGAAAGAGGACCGATATGTTCGCCGTCCTTGGCCGGATCATCAACAGTGGTTTTCGCGGCTGCTTTTTTGGCGAACTCGACCGCCTTATCGTAAACCGAACGTTCAACCAGCATACGTGTTGGGGCATTGCACGACTGGCCGGTATTCTCAAAGCAATGGTTCACACCGCGCTCGATGGCCTTTTCAAGGTCGCTATCAGCGAACACAATGTTTGGCGATTTGCCGCCGAGTTCAAGCGACACGCGCTTGACGGTTGCTGCAGCCGCGCGAGAAACAGCGGTGCCTGCGCGGGTTGAACCAGTAAATGACATCATGTCGATATCGGGATGCTGCGACATCGCTTCACCGACAACCGGGCCCTCGCCATTGACAAGATTGAACACGCCTTTTGGCAGACCTGCCTCATCAACAAATTCAGCAAACAGCATGGCTGACATCGGTGCGATTTCGGACGGCTTGAGGATAACCGTGCAGCCCACTGCAATTGCGGGAATGACCTTGAGTGCGATCTGGTTCATCGGCCAATTCCATGGCGTAATCAGACCGCAGACGCCAATCGGTTCACGCACGATGGCCTGATTGGAATGCTTTTGTGAAAGAATTTCTTCAAACTCGAAATTCTCAAAAGCTGCGATGAACGCCTTGGTATGCGACAGCCCGGCAGCAGCCTGAGATTCACGTGCGAGCTTGATTGGCGCGCCCATTTCCTTGGAAATTGCCTGAGCCATTTCTTCAAGACGGCGTTCATAAATTTCAACAATACGGCGAATATAGCCGATACGTTCTTCAGCGGGCGTTTCGCTCCATGATGGAAACGCTTTGCGAGCGGCTGCAACTGCGAGATCAATATCAGCGGCTGAACCTGCAGAAATTACTGCATAAGGCTTTTCGGTCGCCGGGTTGATGACCTCAATCGATTTTGCTTCAAGTGGGGAGCGCCACGCGCCGTCGATATAGAAATCCGTTTTTTGATCCAGATTTTTCTGAAGCATGATGAAGTCCTCCTTGAATGCCGTCTTTGATGGGAATGTTGTCTTTGAGAGGCGATATTCCACCCGTTTCCCTGATTTGCGCGGAGACTAGCCGCCATAAGAGGCTGCGTCAAAACAGAAGGTTCGATGGATGTATCAATTTTTCTTATTCATTATCGTAAGCTTCAAACTCGATGCCCAGCGTTTCCAGTCCCTCTTCAATGTAATCACCTAGGAGGGGGATACCGAGCAGATACTTTGCCTCGCGTCCATTGTGGCGATCACTTGCGGTTGAGAGAGCCTCTTCCCATTCCTCAGCACTGAAGTCGCCGCGCCCGACCCATACCAAGGCCAATAACTCTACTCTTTCGTCTTCATTGAGAGAACGAATGGCTGCCACCAATTCCTTACGCGTGGGATTGTCGATGGAGGCATCAAGGATATCAATATCGCCGTCATCGGAGGCATTTGAGCCGGAATTTTCATCAACTGCGGGCACCTGAACGTCATATTCACGCGCTTTGGAGATAATGAATTCGATATTCTCGATATTATTGACCAGCTCAACCATGATGTGCCTCCGTTGACGTCATTCACTACTTACCGAACGCGGGACGATAGGTGTGGTTCCGCATTTCTCTAAAGCGCACGTGCTGCACCTCTTCCTGCAGCTCGGCCAGAGAATATGCAGCCTCCGAGGAAAGTCCCTTCCAACGCATTATACCCGTGATAACCACCACCACCAAAGCCTGCTGCTTCTCCAGCTGCATAAAGGCCCGGAACAGGCTCGCCTTTCTCGTTGAGAACAGCAGAATTTAGATCTGTATGCAGTCCACCGAGGGTTTTCCGGGTCAGGATATGCAGTTTGACGGCAATCAACGGACCGTTATTCGGATCAAGCAACGCGTGAAGCGGAACCGCGCGTGTCAGCCGGTCGCCAATATAAGCACGTGCATTGTGGATGGCTGTGATCTGTGCGTCCTTGGAATAACGATTGGTAACTTCGCGATCACGCGCTTCGATCTGGTTGCGGATATGAGCGAGGTTCAGCAGCTTTTCTCCGGTTAGCCGGTTCATCTTGACGACAAGTTCTTCAATACTGGTTGCAGTAATGAAATCCTCGCCATGATCGATGAATGCCTTAACAGGAGGTGGCGGCGATTTGCCAAGGCGGCTTTTGATCAGAAGCTTCCAGTCTTTGCCGGTGAGGTCCGGGTTTTGCTCGGAGCCCGAGAGAGAAAACTCCTTGCGAATGATCTTCTCAGTGAGAATAAACCACGAATAATCATAACCCGTTGCCAGAATATGCTTAAGCGTGCCGAGGGTATCGAAACCAGGCAGATAGGGTGAGGGTAGGCGGTTGCCTTCCGCATCGAACCACATCGATGACGGTCCCGGCAGAATACGGATGCCATGATTGGGCCAGATGGAGCTCCAGTTGCGAAGACCTTCCGTATAGTGCCACATACGGTCGCCATTAATAACGTGTCCACCTGCAGCTACGGCTATGTCGATGCCGCGGCCATCCACATGCGCAGGCACACCTAGCACCATATTTTCGGGTGGGTTGCCTAGCCTGTCGCGCGGCCATGCCTTACGGACACGTTCTGGATCGCCGCCGATACCGCCCGATGTTACGATCACGCAACTGGCTGACAGTTCAAATTGACCGGCGGTGTCACGTGATGACGATTGTCCGCGTGCGACTGTGGAAGGCACAAGAATATCCCCGCGAACTCCACTTGCCTGTCCGTTGGTCATGACAATTTCATTGACACGGTGGCGGCATTTCAGTGTGAGCAAGCCATTTGAAATAGCCTCCCGCATCAGACGTTCAAAGGGAGCGACCACTCCGGGGCCAGTGCCCCATGTCACATGAAAACGCGGAACGGAATTTCCGTGACCGTGTGCTTGAGCACCTCCGCGTTCTGCCCAGCCAACAACGGGAAACCAGCGCATACCGAGACTGTGCAGCCAAGATCGCATCTCACCGGCTGCAAACTGCAAATAGGCTTCAGCACATTGTTTGGGCCAATAATCTTCCGGGCGATCAAATTGCGCTGATCCAAGCCAGTCTTGCCGAGCCAGATCAAGGCTATCCTTTATGCCTAGACGTCGTTGCTCGGGACTGTCGACCATAAACAGCCCACCAAGCGACCAGAACGCTTGCCCGCCGACTGAATTTTCGCCTTCCTGTTCAAGCAGGATGACTTTCCGCCCGGCGCTCGTGAGCTCTTGAGCAGCTACAAGCCCCGCCAGACCTGAGCCAATGATAATTGCATCCGCATTTTTCATACCCGCGTCCTCCCTCACCGGGAGAGTGGCTTATGGGAATGCTGCTGGCAAGGTCTTCTTAAGCCACGAAGAAGGGTACAATCCAATCAGCAATCAGCTTGATTGAAAGTCCGAAAAGCGTCAGCTGAACCAACAGGAAAAACGGACCGTCTGGCATGATGCGGGTGAGCTTTGCGCCGACAAATGTTCCAATAATTGCGGCAGGCAAAAGCCAAAGACCGAGCGACCAGTCGAGATTGGAAAACTGCTGCAATTGCCAATAGGGGATCAGTTTAACCGCGTTGACGATCGCAAAAAGGATGGTCGAAGTGCCGGCAAAGACGAGCTTTTCAAGATGCTGTGGCAACACATACATCTGGAAGGGCGGAGCGCCAGAATGTGAAACAAAGCTCGTAAGACCAGTCAGAATGCCCCAGAACGTTCCGCCGGGAATATCCGCCTTGCGCGCCTGACGGCGATATCTGGCGCCCACCCAGACATTGAAGCAGAAAAAGAGGCCAACAAGTCCCACAAGCATCCCAATGAACGTGCTTGAAAGATGTGAGCTGAACAACCAACCAAGCTCGATGCCGACAATAGCGGCAGGAGTAAGGATCGCCAGATTTCGCGCTGAAAAATGATGGCGGTAGAGATATAGGCCGAACATGTCGCTGACAACATAGATTGGCAGCAGAAGAGCGGCGGCTGTGACCGGCGATATAACCAACGCCATCAGTGGAACCGAAAGCGTTCCAACTGACGGCAAGCCGCCTTTCGACAGCCCAACCAGAAAAGCCGCAATAACGGCAACTGTCATAAACAACGGGGTATGTTCAAGCATTCAGACAGTTACCGTGATGCTAGTAAAATAATGGCTTATCAGCGCTTCTATCAGCTATGTGCCCATTCCCAATAGAGCGAACGCGCGCGCTTGGTAACAGCACCATACTCCAGTTTGCGTTCATCAAAGCCGATGATTGGCACAACCTTGCTCATATTGCCGGTCGAAAAAATTTCATCTGCTTCGCGGAAGTCCTGAACCTTAAGTGTCGTTTCGTGAACGTTGACGCCCGCTTCACGCAGAAGTCCAATCACGCGTTGACGCGTAATGCCGTTGAGGAAGGTGCCATTGGGAACAGGCGTGAAAACTTCGCCGCCACGAACCATGAACACATTTGACGTCGCAGTTTCTGCAACATTACCGAGCACGTCGGTCACAAGCGCATTGTGGAAGCCCTTGGCCTTGGCTTCTCGCAGCATACGGGCGTTATTCGGATAAAGGCATGCAGCCTTGGCATTGACCGGCATCACTTCGAGATAAGGACGACGGAACGATGTTGTCGTAACGGTAAAGCCCTTTGGCTCGACCATGGGAATGGCTTCGAGACAAAGGGCAAAATCGGTCGATTCAGGAGCAGCAGCAACCGTGCTGGTGTCTCCGTCCTCTGCCCAATACATGGGGCGGATATAGACGTCTGTGTCGGGAGCAAACTTCTTCAGGCCTTCGCGGGCCAGCGCTTCAATGTCATTGCCGCTCAGAGTGGGGGCGAGTCCAAGCGCCCGTGCTGAATCATTTGCGCGGGCGGCATGAAGATCAAGATCCGGTGTGACGCCTTCAAATAGACGCGCACCATCGAAAACGAGCGACCCGAGCCAGGTTGCATGCGATGCTGCACCAAGTATGCGCACATCGCCTTCACGCCATTCACCCTTGTAATAGGTCCACATTGCTCGCGTCTCGGTCATTCTATTCGTCCTTTTAAATCTCGTTCTTCCGCGCAGACCCGCGTTCGACGCTTTCGACATCAGACTAATTTTCTGGAAGACGCGCGAGTGCTGGTGGGAATTCCGAGCATGTTATAGCACGTCGCCTGAAACTGGGAACCCGTTTCAGGCCTTTCAAATAATCGGAAAGATCACGAGTGTGCGATATGTGCTGCCTTATTTTTCTTCAGCCAAGGCAGGCGATGGATCGGAAGTGGCAACGGCTGCTGGACCTTCCACGCCGCGCTGGCGTTCGCGTACAAACGTGAACAGGCCTGAAATCGTGATCAATATGATGCCAATAAGCATCGGAAGGTCGATATGGTCGTGGAAGATGAAATAGCCAAACAGGATCGCCCAGAGCATCTGGCTATATTGTGGTGAGGCAATCGCGCTTGCAGGTGCACGATGCGCTGCAAGCATCAGCAGAATGTTGGCAAGCGCCGCAAGCAGGCCATAACCAGCGAGATAGCCCCACTGAACGGCAGACGGGGTCTGATAACTTGGGATCATAAGCACGCCACAGATCAGGATCGGTCCGACAAGCCCGGCCGTATAAAGCGAGATGCGCTTTTCCTTTTTGCCCATGGCGCGGAAAATGATGATGCTGAATGCGCCGCCCAAGCCTGCGCCCAGTGCACCCAGATGACCAATAGACAATTCACGAAAGCCCGGACGCAAAACAACCATAACGCCGATAAAGCCGATCACGACCGCTGACCATCGACGCCAGCCAACCTGCTCTTTGAGGAAAATCACCGAGAGTATCGTCACAAATGCTGGGAGCAGGAAGATAAGCGCAAAAGCTTCGGCCATAGAAAGATGCGTGAAGGCTACGACACTGCCAATGACACCCATTGCAGCGGTGAGTGTACGAAGTAACCAGAGCTTTATATTTGTGGTTCGAAACATATCGAGCCACTGATCTTCGGGTTTCTTGACAAAGGGTATGGCGAGAGAGCCCAGAACAGCACCATAAAAGGCTATTTCATAGGGCGATAGCGTGCCGTCGAGAAACTTGACGCAGGCGTCGCTTACAGCGAATGCAGCATAGGACGCAAACGCGAGGAAAATACCGTAAAGCATGGTGGTGTCCGCAATGGGCTAGAGATAATCTCCTCCGCTGACCGGATTAATCGATTAAAGCCGGTTTTGCAAAAGGCAATTTTATAAAATTCAAAATAATGACCGGCCGCAATCCCCTACGACGTAGGCGATTGCGGCGTTTTCAAGAAGGCGAGCTCCATCGAAAACGCATGCCTCATTTGCAATCATATCCGTGGTGGAATTTTGTGCAAAAGACTATTTAACAGGCATCCAACGAGGAGAAAAGAAATGAACATTCGTCAGAAATTCCAGCAGTACGTTTCCCGCCGTCGCGCAATGCGTGAACTGGGTGCAATGGACGACCATCTTCTTGCCGATATCGGAGTTTCGCGTTCTCAGATCCAGAGCGCAGTTTTCGGTAAGTAATCACTGATGGCGCGGCTGATAATTAATCGCCCCGAAAGTGAAACTGAAATAAAATAACAAAGCGTCGGTACTCCAGTCCCGGCGCTTTTGTTTTTTATATGTATATTGCAAATTTATTCTATCGGTCGCTCATTTTGAACGCCTAGGAAATTTCATAAGAAATCTGCTATCTGCAAGTGGCGTCATATTTATTCGCGCCCGACAGCGATTCCATCCAATGAGACAAAACGATATTCTATTTGGGACATCTGCCACTTGAGTGGAAGGTGGCTGAAGGAGTATTGATGTGATGCGGGGGCTGGCGATGAAGATGGGTCTGTGAATAGTTATTACTGCTAACTCACCTGTCTTCATTGCCGCCAATTTATTGAGTCTTTCATGACCGAAAGTTATTTTAACTGTTAATGTGAAGCATAATTGCATTTTGTTTTATTGCCGAGCATTCACTCTGACTGATTATATGCCTTGCGTGTCGGGCGGTCACACGGTTATGTGGCTGCCCGACGGCACAAGGACCTCACCATGCTCAATCTCATCATAAATGGAACTTTGATCGGCTTAGGCGCGACGATCATTATGGACATCTGGGCATTGGTTCTTGCGCAATTTCCGGGGCAGTCTCGCCCAAATTGGGGCCTTGTGGGTCGCTGGTTCTGGCATTTACGAAAAGGCCAGATATTTCATGATGATATTGCGGCTTCAAAACCCTATGCGCATGAAGTTGCCTTGGGTTGGATCGGTCACTATGCTGTTGGCATTCTCTACGGCATTATATTTGCGCTTTATGGCGGCGCGGCATGGTTTGCGAATCCAATTTTCCTTCCCGTCTGGATATTCGGTATCCTGACCGTGGCAGCAGGCTGGTTTCTTTTGCAACCAGGCTTGGGAATCGGCTGGGCAGCATCGCGTTTGCCAAATGCCGGAAATGTCCGTATTCTCAATCTCGTCGCCCATACATTTTTTGCCCTTGGCATGTATGGCACAGGTATTATTCTGAAAACATTAGCTTAATCATATAGATAGGTTTGGTATCTGTAACTTAGACAGCTACCATTTTTGAAGCACTTTCAAAAAATAAAGCCCGAATAGGTGACTGGCGCGCTTTCGAAAGTCAGTCCAAACTAAATCACGTTAATAAACAGGCATTCTTGCGGCAGAACTGTGTTTTTGATCGCGTTGGGTGTATGGGGAACAAATCCGCTCGCGCAAAATGCGGCTGCGGCTAACAAATACGGCAATCGCAATAGATTGCACCGATTTTATCCAGCTGATCGCAAGCAATTGCCCTCGGCTGATCATTGGTGCCTTTGAAAGCGAGCTTTTGCCCTGGAGGGATCATGCTGGAAAAGCTGTTCAAATTGCAGGAACATGGCACGTCGGTGAGAACGGAAGTCATCGCTGGTGTGACGACCTTCCTGACGATGTCTTACATTATCTTCGTCAACCCTGATATTCTGTCTACAACAGGCATGGATCGCAACGCAGTCTTCGTTGCTACATGTCTTGCGGCAGCATTGGGCTCGATTGTCATGGCGCTCGTGGCCAACTGGCCAATTGGCATGGCACCAGGCATGGGCCTCAATGCTTTCTTCGCCTTTACCGTTGTCGGTGCTATGGGCTTCTCATGGCAACAAGCGCTCGGTGCGGTCTTCATTTCCGGCATTATCTTCCTGTTCCTGACGGTAACGGGTATCCGGCGTTGGCTGGTCGAGGGCATTCCGCATTCGTTGCGTAGCGCGATTGCTGCTGGTATCGGCATGTTCCTAGCCCTGATTGGGTTGAAGAGCGCAGGCGTCGTCGTTGACAATCCAGCAACGCTCGTAGGTCTTGGTGACTTGCGTGAATCTGGTCCTCTTCTCGCTATCGGTGGCTTCTTTATCATCGCAGCTCTTGACGCGCTCAAGGTTCGCGGTGCGATCCTGATCGGTATCCTTGTCGTCACCATCGCATCGATATCGCTGGGCATCACCCAGTTTGGCGGCGTGTTCTCCGCCCCTCCAAGTCTTGCGCCAACCTTCCTGCAGCTCGATATCATGGGAGCGCTGCACACCGGTATCCTGCACGTCATTCTGGTTTTCGTCCTGGTTGAAGTGTTTGATGCGACGGGCACGCTGATTGGCGTTGCCAAACGTGGCGGCCTGATCGAACCAGGCAAGCCAAACCGTCTTGGTAAGGCTTTGTTCGCAGACAGCACGGCAATTCTTGGTGGCTCGCTGCTGGGCACGTCTTCAACGACAGCTTACGTCGAAAGCGCTTCGGGCGTTCAGGCCGGTGGTCGTACAGGTCTGACGGCGCTTGTTGTTGCTCTGCTGTTCCTCGCGGCGCTCTTCATTTCGCCACTGGCTGGTTCCGTACCTGCCTATGCAACAGCGCCGGCGCTCGTTTATGTCGCTTGCCTGATGATGCGTGAATTGTCGGAAATCAAGTGGGATGAAATCACGGAAGCAGCACCAGCAGCTCTTACCGCGCTTTCAATTCCTTTCACCTACTCGATCGCAAACGGTCTTGCTTTTGGCTTCATCAGCTATGTTGTCCTGAAGGCTGTAACCGGCAAAGCGCGTGAGGTGCACTTGGCGACTTGGATCGTGGCGGCATTGTTCGTGATCCGCTTCGCATTCTTCCCAGAATAACAACAAACGCCGGGGCAACACCCCGGCGTTTTTCTTGGTGCATTATCTGGAACACATCCCCAAAAAGTGGGAACCGGTTTTCGAAATGAGATGTGCACAAAAACAAAGATATACAGCATTTCCAACGATTCATCGTAAACAGGAAATGCTCCAGTCTACCTTATTTGGGAGTTAAGGGCATGACACCGGAAGAATTGAAATTGCTCGAGAAGCTTTTTGATGTCATCGAGCAAGACATTATTCCCCTGACGGAGCAGGGCGTTGCAGATGGCAACAAGGTTTTCGGGGCAGCATTATTGCGCAAGTCTGATTTGTCTCTAGTACTTGCTGAAACCAACAACGAGACCGAGAATCCGCTCTGGCACGGTGAAGTGCATACGTTGAAGCGCTTCTATGAAATGCCGGAGCAGGGGCGCCCGGATACGAAGAGTATGGTTTTTCTGTCAACGCACGAGCCTTGCTCCATGTGCCTTTCGGCAATTACCTGGAGCGGCTTTGATAATTTCTATTATCTGTTCAGTCATGAGGATTCCCGCGACGCGTTTTCGATCCCACACGATCTGAAAATACTCAAAGAAGTCTTCACTCTAGAACCAGGCGGCTATAACCGCGACAATAGCTTCTGGCACAGCCATTCGATCCCCAAAATGGTGGCTTCGCTGCCCGAGCCGGATCGTTCCCGCTTTAAAAAGCGACTTGATGCCATTCGTGCCAAATATGACGCGATGTCTGGTGCCTACCAGTCTTCAAAAGTCGGAAATGCCATTCCATTGAATTAGAGCGCATTTCGATCTGATTGGATCAGATCGGCGCTCTAATTATCTGTTTTAACGCGCATATTTGTCCGAAAACCGTTTCACACTTTTCGGGATGCACTCTAAATCAAAGGCCGCATATCAAAAATGATATGCGGCCTTTGATTTTAGATCTTGTCGAGTAGGTTGCGCTTCTGCAGGTTCTGGATCAGCGCACGAATGCCAAACGTCCATTCTGCGCAATTATCGGTGCGATCCACCCAATTGACCAGACGCCCAAGCTTTGGTGTCGAAATTTCTACCTTGTCACCAATTTCATGGGTAAAGCCCTGACCCGCGCCACGACGGTCTTTGACCGGCGCAAACATGGTGCCGAGGAAAAGAACAGCGCCGTCTGGATATTGATGATTACGGTTCATCATCTGTCCGGCAAGATTTTCGGGGTCGCGGCTGATTGCTTCCATCGGGCTTTCGCCGGTCATCTCAAAACCATCGGTGCCGTTTACATTCAGCGAAAGCTTGAGCTTGCGCAGGACGTCCATGGTGAAGTCGCCGTCAAACAGTCGGATGAACGGACCAATTGCGCAAGATGCGTTGTTATCCTTGGCTTTGCCAAGCAGCAATGCAGAACGTCCTTCGACGTCGCGCAGATTGACGTCATTTCCGAGCGTTGCACCAACGATACGGCCGTCAGAAGCGACAGCCAGAACAACTTCCGGTTCTGGATTATTCCACTGAGAAATTGGCAGAATGCCAACGGTCGCGCCACAGCCGACTGCAGACATTGGCTGTGACTTTGTGAAAATTTCAGCGTCCGGGCCAATGCCGACTTCCAGATACTGCGACCACAGGCCCATTTCCTGAAGCAATGCTTTGACTTGTGCCGCTTTTTCGGAGCCTGCAGCAACACCGCGCAAGCTGTCCCCGATCACCGGTGCCAGACGATCGCGCACTTCGCGAGCACGGCTTGGATCGCCCTTGGCCTGTTCTTCGATTACCCGCTCAAGCATGCTGTCAGCGAAGGTCACGCCTGCGGCCTTGATCGACTGCAGATCAATTGGCGCAAGCAATTCACCCTTTTCGCCGGAAAGATAGTCGTCAAGCGCGCCGAGATCAGCAAATCGGCTTACTTCTTTCAACTCGCCAACCAACTCCTTACGCTCCAGCAAACCTGAGACGGTTGCAGAAATGTTTGAAAGATTATGCACACGGCCGTTTGCGATCAATACGGGGCAGGGACCATTTTCTTCCTTCGACCATACACGTCCGATGAGCACTGCCGAAGCGCTGTCTTCTGGCAGGATGACGGGCGAGTTCAGAGTATGCTTGTCTTGCACGGATATTCCTCCCGGTTCGTTCAGTTCAAGATGTGAATGATTGGATTTGCTGAATGAAGGCGTGATGTTCAAATCAAATGCTGGCCGCTTTTGGTCACGCTGAAAACATCACAATCCAATTCCTCCAAGATTATATTGTTGGGTTGTCTGATAACTATATATTCAATGGTTGAAAACTCTTTTATGCGTCGGGCGCCAGAATTGGAATGAAATAGCATGCCGTGCAGCTGATGTTCGCGTAGATCAGAGATTTATGATGACACAGGTCATGATCATATGGCTTGAGGTTTAAAATGCGAGAATCGTTCAATATGAATACTGACCGGCAAGTAGCACTGAAACAGGCGCTTGGATTGGATATGGTGCTGACCGATCCAGAGGCGATGCCGCGTTATTGCCGCGACTTTCCTGGCGATGTGGAGAATGCTGCCGTAGCCATTTTGCGGCCGCGTAACACAGAAGAGGTCTCGCAAGCTGTCAAGACGTGCCGCTTGCTTGGTCTTGGCATTATTCCGCAAGGCGGCAACACAGGTTTGGTGCAGGGCGGGGTTCCCGATGGTCAAAGCGATGTTGTTATACTGAGCCTTGAACGGATGAACCGCATCCGGCAAGTCGATCCCGACGATTTTTCGGCGATTGTCGACGCTGGGTGCATTCTCCTTGAAATGAAAACGCAACTCGCCGCACAGGGGATGTTCTTTCCGCTTTCATTAGGCGCACAGGGAAGTTGCCGGATTGGCGGTAACGTTAGTACCAATGCCGGCGGTGTCAACGTTCTCCGCTACGGAATGACCAGAGAACTGGTGCTGGGTCTTGAAGTGGTAATGCCTGATGGAGCCATCTTTAATGGGCTTTCAACTTTGCGGAAAGACAATCGCGGAATTGATCTTAAGCAACTGTTTATCGGTGCTGAAGGCATTTTCGGGATTGTCACCGCTGTTGCAATAAAGCTGATGCCTTTGCCCGACAAGATTGAAACTGCAATGCTTGGGCTCAATTCGCTGGAAGATGCAATCGCGCTTTATCGTCGTGCGCGCATTCAGTGTTGTGATCTGATGTCAGCGTTCGAGTTTATGCCACCAATGGCATTTACCCTCGCACAAGAGGCAATACCTGACCTCGTGGCGCCTTTAGGGCAATATCCGGCCTATGTATTGATGGAAATATCAGGCTCTGGTCTGGTCGATACTGCGGCACTCATGGAAGCCTTTTTGGGCGAAGCTTTGGAAAGCGGTCTTGTGCTCGATGGCACGATAGCTTCTTCACGCATGCAAGCACAAAATCTCTGGCAGTTTCGCGAAGGGATGAATGAGGGGCAGGCGCTCCGCGGCAAGCATTTGCGCACAGATGTATCTGTACCGCTCTCAAAGTTGGCCGCATTTGTGGCCGAGGCTGAGGCTGAACTGGCGGGAGCTCTGCCGGATTGTTTGGCTATTTCTTATGGTCATGTTGGGGACGGGAATGTGCACCTCAACGTCATTCCACGTAGCGATTTGGATAATGCGAGCAAGGACAAGAAGATCAAACGTGCCAAGCAAACCATCAATGGGGTGCTTGATCGCTATGCCGGTAGCATTAGCGCGGAACATGGCATTGGTCGTCTAAAGCGGGAGGATTTCGAGAACCGTCTTGATCCTGTACGCAAAGCGCTTCTAACCCGCCTGAAACACGTTCTTGATCCCGATGCGATCATGAACCCTGGGTGCCAGCTTTCGCTTGACTTGGGCAAAAACTGACGACAAATCAGTGGCAGAGGATATACAGGGAGGAGCAGGACGTGTTCGGTGAAATTAGACGCAACGAGCAGCTACCCGCCCGCATTGCTTCTGAAATTGTGCGCCAGATTACAGAAGGTAGTTTTCTGCCTGGGCATAAATTGCCCACCGAGCACAATCTCGCACAAAGCTTTGGCGTCAGCCGTTCCGTTATCCGCGAAGCAATTGCTCAGCTGCGCAATGAGGGGCTGATCGAAACTCGGCAGGGCGTTGGAGCTTTTGTCACCGAGCCAGATCGTCGTCATGCAATCCGCATCGAACCAGAAACACTTGCTGATCGAGATCATTTCCAAAGCCTATTTCAATTGCGTATGGCTCTTGAGATTGAAGCGGCTGGCCTTGCTGCTGTGCATCACACGGCTGAGGATATGTGCAAACTCGATGAAGCGCTGTCAGCGATGAACGGAAGAGAAAAATGGACGGATGAGGGGATTTCTGCCGATCTGACATTTCATCGCGCGCTTGCAGCTGCAACGCACAATGAATATTTCCCGCTCGTTTTAGGCTTCATTGCAGAGCGGATAAGTCAGGCAATTCGGGCGGCCCGCGCCCGCGCTGTGCTTGAAGAGATCGTCGAAATCACCATTGCAGAGCATACTGCTATTCGAGACGCGATTGCGCTGCGTGATCCCCTGAAGGCGCGCGAAGTCATGCGGAACCACGTCGTTGGTGCGGCAAGTCGCGTTAATCTTCAGCTCGAAACATTTTAAGGAAAATGAAGTTGCACATCATCGTAATGGGAGTTTCCGGCTCTGGAAAGTCGACTGTTGGAGAGAAGTTGGCCGCAGGGCTTGTTCTGCCTTTTCTAGAGGGCGACAGCCTCCATCCTAAAACCAATGTAGACAAGATGGCCTCCGGCATTCCTTTGCAGGATGAAGATCGCTGGCCGTGGCTCGATACAATTGGCGAAAGACTGGCGACAGCAGAAAACGGTATCATTGTGTCCTGCTCATCGCTGAAAAAAAGTTATCGTGATCGCTTGCGCAACGCATCAGATGGCCCGCTGTTGTTCGTGTTCCTCGATGGAAGCTTTGATGTTCTGTACGAGCATATGGGCCACCGTACCGGCCATTTTATGCCGGTGACAATGCTTGAAAGTCAGCTTGCGACCTTGGAAAGCCCTGTCGGCGAGCCGTTTGTATTTCGAGCTGATGTGGCTGACCCGATTGAGAAAATAGTTGCCGAAAGTCTCAGCTGGGTCCAGTCGACTGCGCGTGCAGACAATCTACTTTAACGGCCAGAAGAACATCAGCGTCGGTATCGTTACAAGCGCGATGATGATTGAAAGCGGCAGACCGAGCCGCGGATAATCGCTAAAACGATAGCCGCCCGGCCCCATCACCAATGTATTACATTGATGACCGATTGGCGTGAGGAAGTCACAACCTGCGCCGATCGCCACAGCCATCAAAAATGCTTCCGGTCTGAAGCCAAGCCCCGATGCGAAGCTCGTCGCAATCGGTGCCATAACCAGCACGGTTGCTGCATTGTTGAGGAACGGCGTCACCATCATTGCAGTGACAAGAATGAGCGCGAGAGCGCCAGCAGGCGGCAACTGGTGGCCGATGCTGGAAAGCCATTGAGCAATAAGCTCCGTGCCGCCCGTTGTGCGTAACGCATCGGAAACGGGAATGAGAGCGGCAAGCATCACAAGGATGGGTCCGTCAATTTCATCGTAGACTTCATTGACCGGGATAACTTTAAAGAGCAGCATGGCGACTGCTGCTGCGAAGAACGCAACTGCTACCGGAACTAAGCTGAGTGCAGTCGCACCGATTGCCGCAATCAGTATTGCCAACGGGATCAGACCGCGCCTCACGCTCCCCAGCATGAGTTTTCGTCTTGCGAGCGGCAACAGTTCAAACTCTGTAAGAAAGGTGGACAGGCTCGCCTGTCTGCCCTGCAAGACGACCACATCACCAAAGTTAAGGCGTACTTCACTCAGACGCTCCGATATACGCACTCCTGGTCTGCTGACAGCGAGCAGATTGACCTCATGGCGGGCATATAGATCGAGCTGTTGAGCATTTAGGCCGACGAGCCGGGAATTGGTTCCAATAACGGCTTCAACAGCCTCGATCTCGGTCGACCCACTCGTATCGGATGGATTGCGGTTCTTAGACAGGCTGAGCTTTCCTGAGCTAACCACGAGATCGAGCGCCTTGGGATCTCCTTCCAGCAATACAACGTCGTTTTGGAGAAGAACGGTGTCGGGCAGCGGCGTAATGCGGCTCGTCTTCCGAATGATTGACGTCACCATGGCCTCGCCTTCCGCGGGCTTGATGAGGTCGCTGATCCGTTTTCCAATGACGGAGGAATTGGCGGCTACACTTGCTTCTGACGCATAATTCTTGATCTTGATAGCTTCGTCCAGCGAGACGCTTTCGCGTGTGCGCTGGGGTACCAGCCAATAAAAAGTAACGAGATAAATCAACCCAACCGCTGCCAACACAGCGCCAACCGGCGTGAAGTCAAACATGGTGAAAGGCTCGCCCACCATCTCGCCGCGAATACGCGAAACCACGATGTTGGGCGAAGTGCCGACCTGTGTCATCAAGCCGCCAAGAAGCGCACCAAATGCCATCGGCATTAGAAATGTGGATGGCGAAACGTTGGAACGGCGCGCAAACTGAAATGCGACCGGAATCATGATTGCCAGTGCGCCCACATTTTTTAAGAATGCGGATAGAACTGTGACGATTGCCACAAGGACAGCAAGTTGCAAACGCACGCTGTTCATTTCTGGAAGAAAACGCTGGACGGCTTCTTGCATGAGGCCGGATCGAGCAACGCCTGCACTAACGATGAGTGCGCTACCAACGATGATAACGATATCGTCGCTGAAACCTGTAAAGGCCTGATCGAAGGGAACGACGCCAACCGCAACAGCCAGCAGTAGTGAGCAAAGAGCCACAATATCGTAGCGAAACTTACCCCAGATAAATGCCCCCATCATGAGAATAATCACGGCAAAGGACAGTATCTGCGGATGGGTCATTCTACGCGCATTCCTCAGGAAGAGAAAAATATTCTACCGTTGTGTAGCGCATAAAAAAGAAAACGAAAACGGCTAATTAATTCGCATTCGTATCTATCGGGCGCTCAAAATCCAGAACGCCCGATATTGACATTAGTTGCCTGTGCGGCGTCCATCGGCATCAAAAATATGGATGTCTTTGGCAAGCGCACCAATCTTGATCTTTTCATCAATCGCGTGCTCTGAACGGCCTGCGACGCGGAAAATCAGCGATTTTCCATCGGCGAGAGAGCTATGAATATAGCTTTCCGCACCAACCAGCTCAATGGCATCAATGCGCACTTCGGTGTTGAACCCATTTGCGTCAGCTTCACCGTTTTCGATGATGCGGATGTCTTCAGGGCGTACGCCAAAGGTGTACTTGGTCGAAGGAAGGGGCACAGCATTGCCTGGCTGCCAGACATTGTTGTCACCGCTTTCAAGCAGGTTCATGGAAGGCGAACCGATGAAAGTCGCAACGAAGGTAGAAGCAGGCTTTTCGTAGAGTTCGATTGGGGTGCCAACCTGTTCGATATTACCCGCATTGAGAACGACAAGACGGTCTGCCATGGTCATGGCTTCCATCTGATCATGGGTCACGTAAACGCTTGTCGTTCCAAGCGCGCGCTGCAGCCGCTTGATTTCAACGCGCATCTGCACGCGAAGCTTCGCATCAAGGTTCGACAGTGGTTCATCAAAAAGGAATGCAGCCGGTTCGCGCACGATAGCGCGACCCATAGCGACACGCTGGCGCTGACCACCCGAAAGCTGGCGTGGCTTCCGATCAAGGAACGGCTCAATTTCGAGCGCCTTTGCCGCTTTGGCGATACGGCGTTCGATTTCGTCCTTCGGTGTTTTACGGTTTTTCAGGCCATAGGCGAGGTTGTCGCGCACGGACATATGCGGGTAGAGCGCATAGTTCTGAAACACCATTGCGATGTCGCGTTCAGCGGGCTCCACATCGTTTACAACGCGGTCGCCAATAGCAATCGTGCCAGAGCTGATGCCTTCAAGCCCTGCAATCATGCGCAGAAGTGTCGACTTACCGCAGCCCGACGGGCCGACGAGGACAACGAATTCACCGTCCTGGATCTCCAGCGAAACGCCTTTGATGACTTCAATGTTGCCGCCATAGCTCTTGCGGACATTATCAAGAATGATCTTGCTCATTATTTTTCCGTTTCAACGAGACCTTTGACGAACCAGCGCTGCATCAATACCACCACAAGGATCGGTGGTATGATAGCCAGAATGGCCGTTACCATGACGTAGTTCCACGGCGTGGAAGCATCAGCGAAATCCACCATACGGCGCAGACCGATAATAATGGTGTTCATTTTTGCATCATTGGTGACGAGCAGCGGCCACAGATACTGGGTCCAGCCATAAATGAAGAGAATGACGAAGAGAGCAGCGATATTCGTCTTCGACAGCGGCAGCAGAATGTCACGCATGAAGCGAAACGGACCTGCATTGTCAATGCGTGCAGCTTCAACCAGCTCACCTGGAATGGTGAGAAAGAACTGTCGGAACAGGAACGTCGCCGTCGCCGATGCCATAAGCGGTAGCGTGAGGCCCGCATAGGTGTCGATCATGCCGAGGTCAACGATGACCTTATAGGTCGGCAGGATACGCACTTCGACAGGCAGCATCAGCGTGACAAAAATCATCCAGAAGAAGAACATGCGGAACGGAAAGCGAAAGAACACGATCGCAAATGCCGACATGAAAGAGATGATGATCTTACCGACTGCGATCAGCATTGCCACCACGAACGAATTCCACAGAAGTCGCTCGAGACTGACACCAACGACCCGCTCAACGCCACCGAAAATGGCATCGCCATAGTTCTCCATCATGTGTCCACCGGGCACAAGCTGGATTGGCGGGCGAATGATATCGCCAGAGGTCAGCGTCGAAGCGACAAAGGTGTAATAGATCGGAAAGGCTACAACGATGATCCCAATGATCAGGATCAGATGGCCTAACAGATTGGAGACTGGGCGTTTTTCAATCATGGTCGCCTCACTCACGAATAATGCACGCGCTTCTCGATGAAGCGGAACTGGAATGCGGTCAGGGCGATCACGATAATCATCAGAATAACCGACTGCGCCGATGAGGAGCCGAGGTTAAGATTGACGAAGCCGTCGTTATAAACCTTGTAGACCAGGGTTTCAGTAGCTTTGGCAGGGCCGCCGCCGGTGACGGCATGAATAATGCCGAATGTGTCGAAGAAGGCATAAACCGTGTTGACCACCAACAGAAAGAATGTGGTTGGTGCCAGAAGCGGGAACACAATTGACCAGAACCGTCGTGCACCGCGCGCGCCGTCAATAGCCGCCGCTTCAATGAGTGATTTCGGAATTGCCTGAAGGCCTGCAACAAAAAACAGGAAGTTGTAGGAAATCTGTTTCCATGCCGCAGCACCCACAATCATGGCCATCGCCTGATTACCATTAAGCAGTGGGTCCCATGCAACTCCGTAGCTGCGCAGCAGATACGCAAGCGTACCCATTGCAGGATTGAACATGAAAAGCCAAAGCATACCAGCAACAGCGGGTGCCACAGCGTAAGGCCAGATCAACAATGTACGATAAAATGTCTTGCCGCGAATGACACGGTCAGCGGCCGTTGCAAGCAACAATGCTGCGCCCATGGCTACAAATGCGGTCAAAAGATTAAAGACAATCGTTACCTTGAAGGAATGCAGATAATTGGGATCAGCCAGAACGGTGGTGAAGTTGGCGAGCCCAACGAATGTAGATTTCAGTCCAAATGCGTCTTCGCGCATGAATGACTGATAAATCGCCTGACTTGCTGGCCAGAAAAAGAAGATCACAGTCAATATGATCTGCGGAGCCAGCAGGAAGTAGGGTAAGATCTTGTTTGGAAACGTGACTTTCTGCACGGGAAGTTTCCTTGCGGATAGCAATGCCGCCAAACCCTTTTAAGGGCAGGCGGCACGCTCTAGTTCATCAGATTATTGTGCTGCTGCAATCGCTTCGTTTGCGCGTTTTACGGCGTTATCAAGCGCAGTCTTTGCATCCTGCTTGCCGCCTAGCATGGCTTCGAATTCCTCATTGAGGATATCGCGAACCTGCGGCAGGTTGATGAGACGCACACCCTTGGAGTTTTCCGTTGGTGCTTTGCCCATCATCTGGAGGATGGGTGTTTCACGGCCCGGATTCTTTTCATAGAAATCCGAGTTCTTCGTTGCTTCATAAGCAGCCATCGTCACTGGCAAGTAGCCCGACTTTTCATGCAGCTTCTGCTGAATTTTGGTCTGCGAAAGGAAGTTGAAGAACTGAGCAATGCCCTTGTACTGCTCATCGCTGAGGCCAGCAAAGACCCAGAGGCTGGCACCACCCGGGATAGTGTTCTGCGGGCCATGACCTTCATAGTAAGGAAGCTGGCCAATGCCGTAGTTCATGCCTGACTTGATGACATCGCCGAGGCCCCCCGACGATTCCGTCAGCATTGCGCATTCACCCGAGGTGAAGAGCTGTTTGGCTTCAGAAACGCGCCCGCCGTAACGGAAAGTGCCGTCTTTGGCCAGATCAGCGATGGCTTGGAAATGCTCAACGAAAAGCGGTTCGTTGATCTTGAGTTCGACGTTGGTGCCGCCGAGGCCGTTTTCATTGGTGCCGTAGGAAACATTGTTCCAGGCAGCAAAGTTTTCAGTCTGAATCCAGGTGAGCCAGGTCGAAGTGAAGCCGCAGGCAGATGCACCGCTCGACTTGATCTTCTTGGCTGCTTCAAAAACTTCCGGCCAGGTCTTTGGTGGGTTGTTTTCGTCAAGGCCAGCTTTTTTGAAAGCGTCCTTGTTGTAATAAAGGATCGGCGAAGACGAATTGTATGGGAAGGACAGCATTGTGCCGTCTGGCTTCGAATAATAGGCAACGATACCCGGCAGGTACTGCGACTTGTCGAACTTGAAGCCGCCCTTTTCGAGCACTTCAGCTGCTGGAACCATCGCGCCTTCGGCGGCCATCATGACGCCGCTACCGGCATCGAAAACTTGAATGATTGCTGGTGGCTGCTTTGAACGGAATGCGGCGATGCCTGCATTCAACGTTTCAGGATAGCTGCCCTTATAGACCGGAACGATTTTGTATTCGCTCTGGCTTTCATTGAACTCTTTGGAAAGTTCATTGACCATTTCGTTGTTGGCACCGGTCATGCCGTGCCACCAGCTAAGCTCCGTCTGTGCGAAAGCCTGCGAACCAATGGTGAGGGCAAGGGCGCCAGTCAGCGCCGAAGTCGTGATCAGACGGGTAAGCATATTTCCTCCTCGGAAATGAGGTTGCGTGAACATCGAGAGTGGAATCCACCGCTCAGGGTGCCGGAACCTGCATTATTGTTATTACACTTATATGACTGCAATTTCACTGGATCAACTTCTAGATCGCTTTAATAGAATAAAACCGAAAATGTTAATGGTTAAAAGGAAAAAAAACGAAAAAGAATCGATAATATTGGGGAGAAGATGTGGATAGCTTTTCAAGCTATCGCTTTAGCATAACAACCACAGCTCCTGGCCCTTTAGCCAACTCACAAACTGTGCCCTCGTCCATTCTTCACTCTGCAGAATTGAAACGACCTTCCTGCTCCCATCAAGAGCGCTATATAAAATTCAGTAAACTCAGGGGCTTGCGTGAGTGCAAGAATCTCAATTATGTGGCTCTCAACCTGTGAGGATTGCCGTTGGTTGCGCTCAATATATAGTCAACCCTTACAACCAAGAATTAGAGTATTCGCATATATGGAGCAGTTTTCTGTTCCGGAAACCGCATGACGGAGTTTTTATGCCCATTCGCGCCGACTGGAATGCAGCTTCATTGTCTGCAAAGCTTTATTCCAGAACATGGGGCAAGAACGAACCTGGCGGCGTTATTATCGGGTTTGATCCGCAGGGCGTGAAGTTTGCATATGCCGGTGGCTTGGAAAGTCTCGCGACAGGCGTTCCTTTTACAGCCAACACGGTTGTTCGTTACGCATCCATAACCAAGCATATTTTCTGTGCCATGGTACTGCACCACGCTGATGTGATTAGCCTCAATGATCGGCTTGGAGATCATCTGCCGGAGCTGCAAAGCCCATTAGCTGACGTTTCTGTCGGACGGGCGCTTGATATGACGGCGGGTTTGCCGGATGTGCGCGAGTGCCTGACGCTTTTGGGGCTGTCTGTTTACACGCATACCAATGCGGAAAGCCTTCTAGAATTTCTTTCAACAATCAACCGGCTGAACTTTAACGCCGGTAGCGAAATTTCCTATTCAAATACCGGTTATAGGCTTGTTGAAGCAGCCTTTGAGCGTAAAGGACTGTTTTTCAAGGATTTTGTGAAATCCGATATCAGCGATTCCATTGATGTCCCCAATGTTTGGGCCGATCCTGTCAAAGGACTTGCGCCGGGTTATTGGAAGTCTGGAGACAAATGGCAGGAAAGTGCGGCTGGCCTTCAGCTTTCCGCGTCAGGCAGTCTTGCAGGTAGTGGTATGGCGCTGACTAAATGGGCGCAGACTCTCCTGGAAGACCAAGGGTCGTTAAACGAAATGCTTTCGAGACTTTCGACCGAGCGGTTTCTCAACGATGGTCGACCGACCGGCTATGGTCTCGGTTTGCGCTGGAATGAAATTGACGGAAAGCGCTTCATTGGTCATGGCGGATCGCATCCGGGTTACAAAAGCTATTTTATGCTCGATCCGGCTGAGAAAACCGGCATGATAGTTGTTAGTAACCGCGAAGACGCTGACACTTATAAAATCGCGCGAGACTGCATGGCAGCGCTCAACGGGTTGGATCTGCCTGATACCAGCTGCACTATTCCAGACGGATTATACGTAACGGACGCCGGGCCATTCTGGATCGAGATGCGTGAAGGCGTCGCCAATTACCTTGGTGCTGAAGATCGTCTCTACAATATCGGCGATGATTGGTTCTCGTCGTTGTCCCCGTCATCGCCAATGAAGCTGCGTTGGACTGGTGATGCGCTGCAAGGCGAAATCGGCCATGTAGCGCGCGAATTGAAGTCTGTAATCGCTCGCCCCGCAGGCAAAGAGTTTGATGGCCAGTGGGCCGCACGACTTTATAGTGCCTCCTTCACCATCGATAACGGCCATATTATTATGGGAATTGGCCCAACGCGACAGGTCATGCCATTGGAAGACCTCGGAAATGGCCGGGCGTTGTTCACATTGCGCGATGGGCCTTGGAACAAGCGCATCTGTATCCATATGCTCGACAAAGATCGTCTTGAACTGGTTCTTAACCGCAGCCGCATGATTGAATATCAGCGTTGAACAAGCTTCATTGTGTTATTTTCGGAAAATTGATTCCGAAAATGATTTGAATGGAGTGAGCCAATGCTTGAGCAGATGATCGATCAAGGTGCCGGTCGCGAACCCGCCGATATCGTATTGAAAGGCGGCCGCTTCTTCGATCTCGTGACGGGCGAACTCGTTGAAAGCGATATTGCGATTAGCGGTGATCGCATCGTGGGCACCTTTGGCACCTATCGGGGCAAGCAGGAAATCGATATTTCGGGCCGCATCGTCGTGCCGGGTTTCATCGACACGCACCTGCATATTGAATCATCCAATGTGACCCCGCATGAATTTGATCGCTGCGTACTGCCACAAGGTGTCACCACAGTTATTTGCGATCCGCACGAAATCGCCAACGTTCTGGGCGTCGAAGGCCTACAATACTTCCTCGATAGCTCGCTGGAAACGATCATGGATATTCGGGTGCAGCTTTCAAGCTGTGTGCCTGCAACCCATATGGAAACCTCTGGTGCCGAACTTCTGATCGACGATCTGCTGCCTTTTGCCGACCACCCCAAGGTTATTGGGCTCGCTGAGTTCATGAATTTTCCGGGCGTCTTGTCGAAAGACCCTGAATGTATGGCGAAGCTCAAAGCCTTTCAGGGACGCCACATAGATGGTCACGCGCCACTGCTGCGAGGGCTAGATCTGAATGGCTATATCGCAGCCGGTATCCGTACTGAACACGAGGCGACAAGTGCTGAGGAAGCGCTCGAAAAGATGCGCAAGGGTATGCATGTGCTTGTGCGTGAAGGTTCGGTTTCCAAAGACCTGCATGCTTTGATGCCGATTATCACAGAGAGGCACTCGCAGTTTCTGGCGCTTTGCACGGATGACCGCAATCCACTCGATATCGCAGATCAGGGCCATCTTGATTATCTCATCCGCACGGCAATCGCTGGTGGTGTTGAACCGCTTGCAATTTATCGCGCGGCAAGTGTTTCGGCAGCGCGCGCTTTCGGGCTGTTTGATCGCGGACTTGTTGCGCCGGGGCAGCGCGCCGATCTCGTGATCGTCGACAGTCTTGAAGGCTGCAATGCTGAAATCGTTCTGTCTGCGGGCAGGGTGGTTTCGGAAGAACTGTTCTCAACGCGGGGATCAGTTACGGAAGTCGGTCGCAACAGCGTGAAAGCGCCAACTGTTAGTGCATCAAGCTTCAGATCACAATCCAACAGCGGAAAGACGCGTGCAATCGGCATTATTCCGGGAAAGATCATCACCGAAAGCCTCGAGTTTGATTTGAAAGTCGGACCGCATGGCGTTGAACCCGATCTTGACCGCGACGTTGTCAAAATCGCAGTGGTTGAACGGCATGGAAAGAATGGCAATATCGCCACCGGATTCGTGCATGGTTTTGGCCTGAAGGCCGGAGCCATTGCGTCAACTGTCAGCCATGACAGCCATAATATCTGTGTGGTCGGCGTGTCGGACGAAGATATCGCCGCTGCCGCTAACCGACTTGGTGAAATTGAAGGCGGTTTTGTAGTGGTTCGTGATGGTAAAGTATTGGCTGAAATGCCGCTACCAATCGCTGGGCTGATGAGCATAGAGCCTTATGAAACCGTGCGTGAACAGCTTCGCGAACTGCGACATGCGGCTGAAGAGCTCGGTTCGGTTTTAGAAGAACCATTTTTGCAGCTAGCGTTTGTTGCTCTGCCGGTCATCCCGCATCTGAAGATCACGGATCGCGGGCTTGTCGATGTCGATAAGTTTGAATTCGTCGGCAATTAGTCGGACTAATAAAATTGTCATAAAGGGTTTAAATTAACCTGCTAACGCACTGGCAAAAATCGGATTTTTGACCATGCAATTTTTGAATACCTTTGACCTTTACCCATTCCTTGATACGGCGGTGAGTTTCACCGCCGCCTTTATCTTTGGAACAATGATCGGCGCTGAACGACAGTATCGTCAGCGAACAGCAGGGCTGCGAACCAATGCGCTCGTAGCATTGGGTGCTGCGGCCTTTGTTGATTTGGCTGCGCGTCTCGCAGGCAGCGCGGAATCGCTACGTGTGATCGCCTACGTGGTTTCCGGTGTTGGTTTTCTTGGTGCTGGCGTCATTATGAAGGAGGGCATGAATGTTCGTGGCCTCAATACGGCGGCCACCCTCTGGTGCTCGGCGGCCGTTGGAGCGTGTGCTGGCACAGATATGCTGGCAGAAGCAGCTTTGCTGACAATCTACGTTTTGCTCGGCAATACGTTGCTGCGGCCGCTTGTTAATCTCATCAACCGCATTCCCATCAGCGAGCAGGCGCTCGAACAGACCTATGAGGTTCGCGTAATAGTCTCGCATTCAGTTATGGAAGAAATGCGTGAATTGCTGGTTGAAAAACTCGAAGAGGCGAAATATCCCGTTAGCGATATAGAGCTTACAGATCGTAATGCAGAGACTGTTGAGATACTCGCAACGCTTGTCAGTACCTCAATCGATCCAGATGAAATCGACACCGTCGCGCATTTTATGGAGACACAGAACGGTGTCTTTTATGCTGGCTGGGAAGGCAGTTCTAAGGATTGATTACCGATCAATCCGCGTCGAGAGAATGATTGAAGACATGGTGCGCTCAACACCTTCGAGCGCCCCGATTTTATCGAGTACAATGTCGAGTTCCTGAATTGACGGCGCTTCCACCACAACAATCATATCGAAATGGCCACTGACAGAATGCAGCGTGCGCACTGCCATGATGCTGCGCAACGCAGTTTCAACCTTTGGTGCAAACTTGGGCAACGCCGTTACCAGCACATGGGCACGAACCAGATCACGTTCGAATTCCGGCGCGATTCGAACGGTATAGCCCTCGATCACACCCCGTTTTTCCAGCTTTTCCAGCCTGCTTTGCACGGTCGTACGTGACACACCGAGCCGCCTTGCGAGGTCTGCAGTGGAGGCGCGGGCGTTTTCACGCAATAGGGCGATAAGGGTAAGGTCTGCATTTGTCGTCATAATGCATATTAGATACGTCATTTTGCACAAACAAACAACGTGAAATCGTCGGTTTAAATGCTTCTTTTCGCCGAAATTTGTGAGATTCTGTATCCATCGTAATTGCATTACCCAACTTATTTGTTGAAGGGGAAAATACATGAAAGAGATCGTTGTTGTAGGCGCGGGCAAAATTGGCGCGACCATTGCCGATCTTCTGGCTTCGACTGGTGATTATGCTGTAACGGTTGTTGACCGCTCGCAGGCACAGCTCGATGCGCTGGACACTGGTGCGGAAGTTAAGACGCAGGCTCTGGACATCGCAGATGCCAAGGCACTTGAAACAGTTCTGGCGGGCAAATTCGCGGTATTAAGTGCCGCTCCATTCCAGCTGACCACGCTGATCGCTGAAGCTGCAGCCAAGACTGGCGTTCATTACCTCGACCTCACCGAAGACGTTGCCAGCACCAAGCGCGTCATGGAACTGGCACAGGATGCCAAGACTGCTTTCATTCCACAGTGCGGTTTGGCTCCGGGCTTTATCTCGATCGTTGCTTATGACCTCGCAAAGCGCTTCGACACGCTTGAAAACGTGCGTATGCGCGTTGGTGCTCTGCCAGAATTTCCATCGAATGCTCTCAACTACAACCTGACCTGGAGCACCGACGGTCTCATCAACGAATATATCGAGCCATGCGAAGCCATCGTAAATGGCAAGCTGACAAAGGTTCCAGCGCTCGAAGAACGCGAAGAATTCTCGCTTGACGGTGTGACCTATGAAGCTTTCAACACGTCGGGCGGCCTTGGCACGCTTTGCGACACGCTTGAAGGCAAGGTACGCACGCTCAACTACCGCACGATCCGTTATCCGGGCCACGTTGCTCTCATGAAGGCGTTGCTCAACGATCTCGGTCTTCGTCATCGCCGTGAAGTGCTCAAGGACATTTTCGAAAACGCTCTGCCAAGCACATTGCAGGACGTTATCGTAATCTTCGTGACCGTTTCCGGCACCAAGAACGGTCGTCTGGTTCAGGAAACCTACGCGAACAAAGTTTATGCCAATCAGGTTGGCAAGATCGTCCGTTCGGGCATCCAGATCACGACTGCTTCTGCCATCTGCGCTGTGCTCGATATGCTGGCAAAGGGCGAAATCGCACAGAAGGGTTTTGTTCGTCAGGAAGACATCACGCTCGATGCATTCCTCGCAAACCGCTTCGGCAAAGCTTATGCGCAAGACGATCATTCGACACGTCTTGTTGCCTGAAAGCACCGTTGAGGCCATACCTGACCCGTTGCGCTAAACGCGCAGCGGGTCATTTTGCGTTTAAGTATGCCTAAAGTTGCGATTGAATTCGTTCGGCTTTGCGGGCAAGCCGGACTGAGAACTTAACAAAGCCCGCGACTAATAACTGGAATAGGGAAGCGATGTTTAAATCAGTTTTGCTGGCCGGTCTGGCCACTGTCGTTTTTGCCATGCCTGTTCAGGCAAAGGAATGGAAAGAAATCCGTATCGCCAGCGAAGGCGCATATCCGCCCTTCAACTACATGTCTCCAGACGGCAAGCTGGCTGGCTTCGATATCGACATTGCCAACGCTGTTTGCGAAGCCATGGAAGCCAAATGCGAAATCATTGCCAATGATTGGGACGGCATGATCCCCGGCCTGCAGGCAAACAAGTTTGATGCCGTGATCGCATCCATGGCAATTACGCCAGAGCGCGAACAGCAAGTCGCATTCTCTGAGCGCTATTACACCACACCGCTGGCCGTTGTTGTTCCCAAGGATACCGACATCACATCGCTTGAGCCGTCAGCATTGGACGGCAAGACAGTCGGTGCGCAGGCTGGCACCACGCAGGGCAATTATGCCGATGACGTTTACGGTAAAGCTGGTGCAGATGTGAAGCTTTACCCGACGGCGGACGAAGCCAATGCCGACCTTGAAAGCGGTCGCCTTGATGCGATTGCAGCTGACAAGTTCCTTGCAGCTGATTGGTTGAAGAAACAAGGCGCTGATTGCTGCAAGTTCCTAGGCGATATTCCAGGTTCAGAAACCAAGATTGCGGTAGCTTTGCGCAAGGGTGACGATGATCTGCGTGAACAGTTCAATGCGGCAATTAAAAAAATCCGTGATGACGGCACTTATGAAACGATCCGCAAGAAGTATTTCGACTTCGACATCTATTGATACAAAATAACCGGACGCCTCCAAATGTCTCACTTGAAACATGAGGCGTCCGGTGCTTCATTCAACGAATAAATATGCGGGCGGGAAACCTGCAAAACAGAACCATAACAACGGTCAAGGGGAATATCATGTTGAAATCCATCCTGTTCGCAGGCGTTGCCTCCATTCTTGTTGCGTTTCCAGCGCAGGCCAAGGAGTGGAAAGAAATCAAGATTGCTACGGAAGGTGCATATCCTCCGTTCAATTTCGTCGCGGCTGATGGCTCGTTGCAAGGGCTTGATGTTGAAATCGCCAAGGCGCTCTGCGCGGCAATGGAAGCAAAATGTGAAATCGTTGCCAATGATTGGGACGGCATGATTCCAGGACTGCAGGCAAACAAGTTCGATGCAGTCATCGCTTCGATGAGCGTAACCGAAGAGCGCCAGAAGCAGGTGTCTTTCACCGACAAATATTATTCGACACCGCTTTCGGTTGCAGTTCCAAAAGACAGCCCGATCACAGCGCTTGATGCAGAAGCATTCAAGGGTAAATCAATCGGCGCACAAGGATCGACTACGCAGGCGACCTATGCCGAAGACGTATACGGCAAGGCCGGTGCTGATGTGAAGCTTTACCCGACTGCAGATGAAGCCAATGCCGATCTTAAAAGCGGCCGTCTTGATGCAGTCATTTCGGACAAGTTCCCGATTTCCGATTGGATCAAGGGCGATGGTGGTGAGTGCTGCAAATTGATTGGCGATGTGCCGGGTACGCAGACTGACACCGCTATAGCGGTGCGTAAGGACGACAACGATCTGCGTGAGCAGTTCAACGCAGCAATCAAGAAAATCCGTGAGGACGGCACCTACGCAACTGTGGTGAAGAAATATTTCGACTTCGATATTTACTAGAGCGCCGTGCGGCCATAGGGCGCGCAAAGATCGCTCTTACAGTTTAGACTTGCTGCATAATTTTACCTTAACCTGCTTCATGTTTAGGGAATTATGCAGCAATCCAAGATAAGTTACTTGTAAAAAGTTTCACTCTTTGATGTATGCAAGGGCGCGCTGGCAAATCGTCAGCGCGCTCTTTCGTTTTATGGGATTGGCGGGAATACCATGCAGCAACAAGATGTCATCGTTCTGGGCGCGGGTATTGTGGGCGTTTCCGCAGCTTTGCATTTACAAGCGCGGGGCCGTTCTGTTGTTCTGGTTGATCGAGGTGAACCGGGGCAGGGCACGAGCTTTGGTAATGCCGGCCTCATCGAACGCTCAAGCGTTATTCCTTATTCATTCCCGCAGGGCTTTGGCGCGCTTTTGCGCTATGGCCTTAATCGCCGTTCAGACGTGCGTTATGATCCGTTTTATGTACCGCGCATTGCGCGTTGGTTGTTTCAATATTGGCGTGAATCCTCACCTGAACGGTTGAAGATTGCAACAAACGCGATGCTGCCGCTTATTGAAGCGAGCGTTAGAGAACATGACACGCTGATAGCTCAAGCTGGCTGTGAAAGGCTTGTTCGTTCGCAGGGCTGGATCGAAGTGTTTCGCAATGAACACGCATTTAATACAGCTGTTCAGCGCCTTCCGCAATTGCAGCCATACAATCTTGCCTATGATGTCCTTGATTCTGATGCTCTGAGGCAGAGGGAAACAACACTTGGCGCGGTTGCTGGCGGCATTCATTGGCTTGATCCGAAGACAATCGTAAACCCGGGCGGCCTTGTGCAAGCCTACGCCGATCTTTTCCGTCAGAACGGCGGAACTCTTTTGCATGGGGACGCAGCCTCGCTTGTTGAAACCGAAAATGGCTGGCAGGTGACAACCGAGCAAGGTCCAATCTCTGCACGCGATGCTGTGGTGGCGCTTGGCCCGCAATCGGGGTTGATTTTCCAGAAGTTCGGTTATGCAATCCCGCTAGGTATCAAGCGTGGTCATCATATGCATTTTGAAATGCAGGATGGTGCGCGGCTCGGTCACACCTTGGTCGATGAGGAAGCGGGTTATGTACTTGCGCCGATGGTGCAGGGCGTACGCCTTTCGACAGGTATCGAGTTTGCTTCGCCCGACACGCCTGCCAACTTTATCCAGCTTAAGCGAGCCGAAAAGGTGGCGCGCCGACTTCTGCCACAACTGGGAGAGGCTGTCGAAGCGCAACCATGGCTTGGTTTGCGGCCTTGTTTGCCAGACATGCGCCCAGTGATCGGGCCAGCACCACGCCATAAAGGGCTGTGGTTTGATTTCGGCCATGCCCATCATGGTCTGACGCTTGGACCAGCCAGCGGCCGCTTGTTGGCCGAAATGATGACGGGCGAGAAGACATTTACAGATCCGACGCCATATTCGGCAAAACGTTTCCTATAAGCGGTTTCAAATCTTAGAGAGCGGTCTTGTCAGCTGCGGTGTCCCGGGGTTATCAATTCGACCTCCGTCCAATCCGCGTTCTGCGGCCAAACCGATCCGGAAAAATCTCGTGAAAATGAAAACTTTGGGCCGCACGGGCCTCAATGTAACTGAAATCTGCCTTGGAACCATGACATGGGGCGTGCAGAATACTGAAAACGACGCCCACGAACAGCTTGATTATGCCATTGATGCCGGTGTTAACTTCATCGACACGGCCGAAGGTTATGCCATTCCGATGAGCTCGGAAAGCTATGGCAAGACTGAATCCTATATTGGCAACTGGTTCAAAAAGTCAGGAAAACGCGACCGCGTCATCCTCGCCAGCAAAATTGCAGGCGGTGGACGTCAGGAATGGATTCGCGGTGGTGCAAAGCCAAGTCGCGCAAGTGTTGCCGAGGCGGTTAACGACAGCCTGACCCGTCTTAAGACGGACTACATCGATCTTTACCAGATCCACTGGCCATCCCGCCCGCACTACCATTTCGGTCAAGGTTGGAATTTTGATCCATCCAAAGTTGACCCGAAGGCCGAAACCGCGCAGATTCACGATGTTCTTCTCGGTCTCGAAGATGCAGTTCGCGCAGGCAAAATCCGACATGTCGGTCTTTCCAATGAAACAGCCTGGGGCACGATGCAATGGCTGAAAATTGCCGAAGAACACGGGCTGCCGCGTATGGCGTCAATCCAGAATGAATATGGCTTGCTGCAGCGCCAGTTTGATTTCGACCTGGCGGAAGTTTCCATATTCGAAGACGTTGGTTTGCTCGCTTATTCCACACTCGCTGCCGGGGTTCTGACTGGAAAGTATCTTGGCGGAAAGATCCCGGAAGGCTCACGTGCCTCTGTTACTGACGGCGGCCTTTGGCGCGATAACTCCTATTCAGAACCTGCCATTCGCGCTTACATTGATGTTGCGAAGAAGCACGATCTCGATATCGCGCAGATGGCAATCGCCTTTTCGCTGACACGCCCCTTCATGACCTCGGTCATTATTGGTGCGACATCAGTGGAGCAGCTCAAGACCGATATCGCTGCAAGCGAAGTAAATATTTCAGACGATGTTCTGGTAGATATTGAAAAAGTCTATCGTACCTATCCACGTCCACTTTAATTATAGAAGGCCAGCCACATATATGGTGGCTGGCCTAACCTTTAAGATAAATCTCGTGTTTTACATGCCAGTCATCAATTGGCGTGTCGCTTGATGAGCTCACAATAACAAGACGGTCAAATCGCAGCTTTCGCCCTGAAAGCTTAGTGGCGAGGCGTTGCATTTCGGTCTGTTTGAGCGTTGAATCGTCAACACCATAGGCCAGCGAGACATGCGGCATGAAGCTTTGCAAGCTGGCTTCACTGGATATCTCAAGAGAGTCTTGTTTAAGCCGCATCAGGGGCGGTGCTTTCTCAAGCCTCGCATAGAATGAGCGAAAATAGGCTTCGCTTCCGGTCACATCTTCAATCAACAGCTCAAGCGGCCTGCGTCCGATCGCAAGGCTGATCACTTTTGGCAGAAGCTCTTCTGCTGAATAGCTCATGTCAGGGACAAGCGTTGCATGTGGTTCGAATACGGTTGAATTGAAACGCTGGCTTAAATCCCGGACAATTTCTTCAAGAAACTTAAGATCGTCCTGTGCGGGGCGGAGCCATATGGAATAGTCAGACATTCAGGATTTGCTTCCGTTAGCAGCATTATCAGCTTTGAGTGGCCGCACGCTTCCACGCAGGATCAACGGCGTATCAATCATCACCATTTGAGGCAGTGCGTTGGGTGCACTCTGCCGTTCGTCGAGCAGGCGAATAATCTCGGCTGACAAACGCTCGGCATTCTGGTCGAAAGTTGTGAGCCTGTAGGCACCCCAGCGCGCTTCAGTGACATTGTCGAAGCCAATCACCGAAAGATCATCTGGTATCGAGAGATTGAAGACATCACGGGCGCAATCAATCAGACCGAAAGCCATCAAGTCGTTCACACAGAACACAGCTTCAACCCGGTCACGCTCGCTCAAAAGCAAGGATGCTGCGGCAAAGCCACCATCGTAGTCTGTCAGTTCGCCACGCTGAACACTGACCTTGAGACCAATGCTTTCGGCACGTGTGATGTAAGCTTCTTCGCGTTCCAACAAATTGGGACTACGGACATTGGACGTGACCAGCCCCAATCGTTTCATGCCACGTGCTGCGAATACGTCAACCGCTGTTTCTGCAGCCTGTCGGTTATTGATACGGATATGATCGGGGCCATCCTCGTTGCGACCAACGACAATTAATGTATGTCCATTGCGTTGCGCGAGTTCGACAAACGATGACGACGGCATGCCGGACAGAACGACAGTTGCTTCAGCTCGATAGCGGAGAAGCGTCTGGTGTGCCGCGGACAGATTTTCACCATGTTGTCCGGTTGGAATCAGTACGGGAACGCTGCCACGCGCGGTCAACCTGCGTGAAAGCGCTGCAATCTGGCGCGAGCGGAAAGGACTGGCTGGATCAGCAGCGATCATGCCAACAATTCGGCTACGCTTGGCCAACAGGCCACGTGCAAGATCATTGACCTGATAGCCGAGCTTTTCGGCTGCTTTCAGCACCTTTTCTCGCGTGGAAGGCGACACACTGGCACCCGGCGTAAACGTTCGAGACACGGCAGAGCGAGATACACCGGCTTCTACCGCGACCTCATGCGCGCTGATAAAACGGGGCAGATTTTCTGAAAGCTCATCATGACCGCGATCACTATCTGCCATTGCTATCGACCCACTTTGGAAAGCACATCGGCTCTCAGGAAACGCTCAACCACAAACATGAAGGCAATTGAAGGCACCAGCAGGATCAATGCGCTGATCGATGCGATCTGATAATTGCCACCCGAGCTTGCTGTATAGAGCATGAGCGGTAATGTTGTAATGTCGGGTGCGCCCACAAAATATGTCCCGGTGAATTCATCGAGTGATTCAAGGAACACAAAGATTGCGCTGGCGAGCAGGCCAGGCGCTGCAATCGGTAATGTGATGTGGAAGAAAGTCTTCATGGCTGATGCCCCCATGGAGCGCGCTGCCTCTTCCAGCTCTCGATCAATCGCTGAGAACGCAGCGGTCGCGATCCACACGGCATAAACCAGACCATGCGTCACATGCACCAGCACAACGCCGGTAATCGTTCCATTCAGACGCAGCGAATAGAACATCTGCGCGATGTTGACGTAAATCGGCAAGTTTGGAAAGGCTTGCGGGATCAAGAGGATCAGCAACACTAGCCCGCGAAACGGTAGTTTCAATCGTGCCAGCGCATAGCCAGCCGGAATAGCAAGGCCGAGCGAGACGACGACTGTCAGGCTTGCAATAACCACGCTGGTCCCGAGCGATGAAAGCGCATTGCCCCGCGCCGAAAACACATTCGCCCAGAAGGAAAAGCCGTACTGAATAGGCAGCGTATGCGGGAAATACCAGCGTTCAGCGACAGCCCAAAGAAGCAGATTGGCCAACGGTCCGAAGATAGCGAAGGCCAGTAGGCCAAGCACGATGCCGCGTGGTATCCAACGCCAGTCAAATGCAGTGCTCATCAGCCGTGCTCCTTCATGGTTTGTCTAAGATAAATCCACGCGACCAGACTGGTCATCAGGAGCGAGATGGTGCCTAGCGCATTGGCAACGCCATAATCGCCATAGGCATTGATGCGGAAGGCCATATTGGCGGTGATCATCGTTGGAGATTGGGCATTGATCATAAGCGGAACGGAAAGCACCGACATCATGGTGACGAAACTGAGGATCAAGCCCACCAGCAGTGTCGGGCGCACTTGGGGCAGCACGATTTCGATCAGAATGCGTAGGCGTCCTGCGCCAAGATTACGTGCCGATTCAATGGTGCTGCGATCAATCGATGCCATTGCGCCAGCCAGTAGCAAAGTGACAAATGGCGTCTGCTTCCAGACAAATGCGATCACGATGCCGCGCCAGTCGAGAAAGCTCATGGCTTGGAGTGGTGTCAGAACACCGCTTTCGATCAGCAGGCTATTCATCAGACCATTTTTGGCGAGAAATGTGCGCAATATCTGGCCGACGACGATGAAGGGAATGAACAGTGGCCAACGATAAAGCCAGCGCAGAACAGTTACGGCGCGCTGATTGGATCCAAGGGTTAAATATCCGCCAATAGCAATCGCAAAAAGCGCGATCAGCGCTGAGGAGAGGGTGACAATCACAACGGTAAACAGCATATCGCTTGAATAAAGCTCAAATGCCTTTGTGAAGTTGCCGAAGCCCCAATCTTCACCAACATGAAATGCGCCGGTTATCGAACCAAATAGCGGCACGATGAACAGAATCAGCACGATGGCCAGCGCTGGAGCGACCAGCAGAAAACCCGTCATTCTCTGCGACATGAGTATTCCCCGAATTTTTGAATTATCGACCGGATGCGTGTTTAACGCACCCGGTCTAGGCCTTCATCAGTTGCCAACCTGGCGTTCGTAAGCTTCCAGTATCGCAGTGTTGTATGGGGCGATCGGGAAAGGCTTGCCGTAATTGGCCAGATCTTCAGGCGAAATGTCGGTGAAAAGCTTGTTCCACGTATCGGCATCAAGCTCCGCCTTGACGTGATCTGCATCAATGCCCGGATACCAGTTGAAACGTTTTACAATGCCTTCAGCCTGAACTTTCGGGCTAGTTGCCAGTGCCACGAACTTCTCAGCAAGTTCCTTGTTGGCGCTCTTTTCAG
Organism: Brucella sp. HL-2; assembly: GCF_025846885.2. Lineage (NCBI taxonomy): Bacteria > Pseudomonadati > Pseudomonadota > Alphaproteobacteria > Hyphomicrobiales > Brucellaceae > Brucella > Brucella sp. HL-2. Next base: position 231,595 of record NZ_JAOYTK010000002.1, read on the forward strand.
GGATCACGTAATGCATCGGCTGGCCAGGCATGCCAGGCGAAGGCAGAACGAGCTTCATTTCTGGTGGAAGCTGACCATTGGCTTTCCAAGAATAGAACATGTCCACCCAGACTGGACCCATAGCGATTTCCCCACGGCTCAGCATGTCGAGCGTGCCTGCATTGCCGGGCGTCAGCGTTGCATTGGTGGTGAAATCCTTGAGTGAGGCAAAAGCCTTGTCCCAGTTTTTGGCTTCGCCTTCTTCAAACGGGCCTTTCAAGAGTTTGTCGGCATCGCCGCCATAGGCATAAATCCAGCCCATCACAAAGCTTACACCGGAAGCGCCGCCCTTGATGCCATTATAGCCGAATTGCTTCGGGTTTTCCTTGGCCCATGTAACCAGCTCGTCATAGCTCTTTGGTGGATTGGCAACGAGCGCAGGATTATACGCAAGGGCAGTCTGGCTGTTGAACATTGGCATGACATAGCCATCAACATCGGTACCAAGCGCCATTTTGGCGTTGCCACGCGTTACGAGCTTGCCGCTGTCGATCTTGGTGCGGTAGTTTTCTAGAAACTTCTTTTCGACCATCGGGCCAGCAAACTTCTCATGGACGACGGCGACATCCGCGTCCCACTTTTCAACCCCAGCCTTGGACTGTGCTTCAAAGCGCTCGAGAATCTTCTGTGAACCTGCATCGCCGGGGCCGGTGCCAACAACGCGAACCGTCGTGCCGGGATTTTCCTTCTCGAACAATGGGCCGAGATACTCGTTCACATAGTCGACCATATTCTGGTCGCCTGCGGTTAGCACGGTCAGTTCATCGGCTGCGGCGGGTGATGCCGTCAGACCAAGGACGAGAGCTGTTTTCAGAATCGTCTTCATCGAATAATTCCTGCTTTTTTGATCCGCATAGCGGAAGACTTCGACGGTTGGATATTGGATATCCGGTGAGGTGTGATCGGGAATTTTGTGCGGCTGCGGACGGTTGACGGCCCGCAATCCTGTGGTGAGCAGTTGACACTGCTAAGATCGCCTTTCGAGTCAGCCCCTGGAGTGGTGCACACCTGTGCAATTCTCCGGAGCCTACAGTTTGGTCGATCAAATCACTTGTCGAACAAAAATAAAGCCTGTTCGGGAATGCGAATTTCTACCTGTGAACCGGGCTGGTGACTTTCCGCTGAATCGACCAGCAAGTGTCTGCCGCCTACGCTCACCATGTGCCGCCAAAGACCGCCAGGATAGCTGGTTTGGTCGACCGTTCCGGACAGGATGAGTTCAGGCGTTGTGGCGAAGTTGGGCGATCCCGGCACTGCGAGCTTTGCTGCTTCACTGCGAAAACGTGCTGTTGCTATTCCATCCGACAAATTACGGCGGCCTGCCGGAATTGTACTCGCCTTGTTATGTGGTCCGGCAGCAATCTCGATACGGTCAGCTTTGACTGTAACAGGCAGCTCAATGAGGTTTTCAGCTCCCATGAAAGCGGCAACAAAATCGGAAGCCGGATGATTATAGACTTCTTCCGGTGCCCCGGCTTGTGCCACTTCACCATTGTTCAGGATCACGATGCGATCTGCCATAACCATTGCTTCTTCGCGGTCATGGGTCACGTGAACCGCCGTAATACCCAGACGACGCTGCAAGGCGCTGATTTCATGACGAACCGACAGGCGGATGCGCGCATCCAAATTAGAGAGCGGTTCATCGAGCAGCAGAATATCAGGTTCAATAGCCAGTGCCCGGCCCAGTGCAACACGTTGGCGCTGACCGCCTGAAAGTGCGGCAGGCTTGCGATCGAGAAGAGCATCAAGCCCCAAAAGGCGCGCTACTTCCTGAACTTTTTGACGAATTTTGTCCTTTGACGTTCCACGAATTCGCAGACCGTATCCGATATTCTGCGCCACCGTCATATGTGGCCAGAGCGCATAGGATTGAAAAACCAAAGCCATGCCGCGCTTGTCTGGCGGAAGGCGAGTGACATCCTTACCACCGACGCGGATCGCTCCATTGCTCGGCGTGTTGAAGCCCGCAATCGCACGCAGCAAGGTTGTCTTTCCACATCCCGACGAGCCAAGCAGCGCTACGAATTCACCTTTCTTGACCGAAAGGTCTACACCTTTAAGAATCTCATTATTGCCATAACGGACGCGTGCATCCGCTACCTCCAAAAACGCAGGCATTTGCGTATCCTCCCCAGGATCGACGGCCGGTATTATTATTTCTGCACAGCCGTGCAATCCGGATTGAAGCATTTTTAATTTACCTCGACAAGCGACAAATTGAATTGCAGCGGAAAATCGTGAGCAGCATATATTTGCTGCCCGTTGATATGGCTATCTAACGAGGTTTTATAACAGTCGTATGACTGGCGCTGCGCAGGTGCGCAAAACGTGGACAGCTTTGTAAAGCTGTCCACGCTGCACGCAAGCTGTTCCGATACGTTAGGCATGTGTCCCAAAAGCAGATACCAGTTTTGGGATAAAGACATGCGTCGCGCTTTAAGACAGCCTACAGGTAATTCATTCAGGCCGTTTCAGCATCATGTCGTGCTTCTGTTCGGGCGGTGCGCCAAGACGAGAACAGAAACGCTACAATGAAAATTAGGGTCATCAGCAGAACGATTGTAGGAGCAGGGGCGCTGTCGATAAAGAAAGACAGATAGACACCCATGAATGATGAAAAGACTGCAACAACGACTGCGACAATCATCATACTGCTGAACCTGCGGGTGAGCAGAAAAGCGATTGCGCCGGGCGCGATGAGCAAAGAGATGGCAAGAATGATGCCGACTGCTTTTAGAACACCGACAATCGTCAGCGAAATGAGACACAGAAGCCCATAATGCAGAAGCCTTACCGGCAATCCGACCGCACGCGCTTGCGCCGGATCGAATGCATGAAGCAGAAAATCGCGCCATTTGACGATGAGAACGCCGGCTGTCACCGCAGCGATGATAGCTGTCTCGATAAGATCGCCCGTGTTGATGCCCAGAATATCACCGAACAGAATGTGATCTAGGTGCACATTTGCACGTACCGATACGTAAAGCACGAGACCCAGCCCGAACATACCGGAGAAAACAATGCCCATCACTGTGTCTTGCTTGATCCGGCTGTTTTCTTTGAGAAATCCGGTTGCCAGAGCGCAAATCATGCCTGCGACGAAAGCACCGATGCCAAAGGGCAGTCCCACCATATAGGCAATAACGACGCCCGGCAGAACAGCATGACTGATAGCATCGCCCATCAGTGACCAGCCTTTAAGCACCAGAAAGCATGAGAGCAGGGCGGTTGGTATTGCAATCAGCACCGAAGCGATCAGCGCATAGACCATAAAATCGAACTGAAATGGCATTAAAAGCATGTCAAACCAGTTCATGACTGCGCCTCCCGCAATGCGCTTGCGGCGCGTCTTCTGGCCGCCAGCATTCCATGTTTTGGTGCGAGAAAGAACACAGTGAGGAAAACGAGTGTCTGCAACACGACGATAATCCCACCAGTGGCCCCGTCCATGAAATAGCTGACATAAGCACCGATAAAGCTCGTCAGCGCACCGATAATGACTGCAATCCATAAAAGCCGTGAGAAACGGTCTGTCAAAAGATAAGCCGTCGCACCTGGTGTCACGACCATGCAGATGACAAGAAATGCGCCCACCGTCTGCATTGCTGCAACCGTTGAGGCCGAAAGCAGCGTGAAGAACATGATTTTGAGTGCGGTTGGCTTCAAGCCGATCGATCGCGCATGGCTTTCATCAAAAAAGACCACCATGAGGTCTTTCCATTTCAACAGAAGCAATGCGAGCGACACGAAGCCGATGATCGCTAATTGAACGATGTCGCCGGGGGTGATGGCGAGAATATTGCCAAGCACAATTGTCTGGATGCTGATCGAGGTTGGCCTGAGCGAAATCATGAAAAGACCAAGGCCGAAAAACGCTGTGAAAATAAGCCCAATGATTGCATCTTCTTTGAGCTTGGTGCGCTGATTGAGAAACAGCATCGCCGCCGCCGCAAGCCCACCGGAGAAGAATGCACCGATGGAAAAGGGCAGGCCCAGCATATAGGCACCCGCAACGCCCGGAACGATGGAGTGGGAGAGGGCGTCACCGATGAGTGACCAGCCTTTAAGCATCAAATAGGCCGAAAGAAACGCGCAAACACCACCAACAAGGGCAGAAACCCACATCGCATTTATCATGTAGCCGTAGTGAAACGGTTCGAGCAGAAGAGCCATCAATCGTGTCCCTTTGCATTTTGCTCGTAGAGAACGAAAGGGCGCTCATCATCGGTAATTACGCCGACAGCTGAGCGATTTTGTTTGGTTGCTTCGTCTAAAACCAGATGGCGCAGAACGCCACCAAACGTCTTTTCTAGATTGGCTTGCGTGAAAATCTCTTCCGTTGGGCCATAGGCGAGCACGGTATTTTTAACCAGAACCGTTCGATCACAGAATTCCGGTACACTGCCTAGATTATGTGTTGAAACCAACATCACGCGACCTTCGTCACGGAGTCCGCGTAGAAGTGTGACAATTGCTTCTTCCGTCTTCACGTCCACACCAGTGAATGGCTCATCGAGTAGGATTACGCGGCCATCCTGAGCAAGGGCGCGGGCAAGGAACACACGCTTCTTTTGGCCGCCCGAGAGTTCACCGATCTGACGCTTGCGATATTCGAGCATGTTCACACGGCGCAAGGCGGTCTCGACCGCCTCGTGATCAGCGCGACGGGGATTTCGCATCATGCCCATATGGCCATAACGCCCCATCATGACGACGTCTTCGACCAGAACAGGGAAGTTCCAGTCAACTTCTTCACTTTGTGGCACATAAGCGACAAGGTTTTTCTTGAGCGCTTCTTTAACCGGCACGCCAAGGATTGTGATTTCACCTTTGGCGAGGCGCACAAAGCCCATAATAGCTTTGAACAAAGTCGACTTGCCCGAACCGTTCACACCCACAAGTGCTGTAATCGTTCCGGTCGGGATATTGAACGTCGCATTGCGCAAGGCAGTGTGACCGTTGCGATAGGTTACAGTCGCATCTTTCACGTTCAAACCTTTAGCCGCGCTTTGTTCAAGCGCGGCGAGATTTTCAGCGTGATGACTGATCGGAACATTCATTGTTTGAGGCCTTTTGCGATTGTGCTCGAGGTGACTTTCAGCAGGTCAAGGTATGTTGGCACGGGGCCATCGGCTTCTGAAAGAGAATCAACATAGAGGACACCGCCGTATTTCGCCCCAGTTTCACGCGCAACTTGCTCTGCTGGAGCGGCGGAAACCGTGCTTTCAGAGAACACAGCGGTAATGTTGTTCTCGCGCACGGCATCAATCACCTTGCGAACCTGCTGTGGCGTGCCTTGCTGATCAGCATTGATCGGCCAGAGGTACAGCTCCTTCAGGTTGAAATCTCGTGCGAGATAAGAGAACGCGCCTTCACTCGTCACCAGCCAGCGCTTGTCTGCCGGAATTGAATCAAGCTCGGTATGGATCGGATCAATTGCAGCTTTAATCTGGGCTTTGTAATTTTCAGCATTCGCCTTGTAGGTTTCCGCATTCTCCGGATCATATTTTACAAAGGCATCACGAATATTGTCGACATAGATGAGAGCCGAGGTTGGGGACATCCACGCATGGGGATTGGGTTTGCCACTATATGGGCCTTCATTGATATCCATCGGCACAACTCCGTCGGACGCAACGGCACTCGGCACGTCTTTCAGGCGTGAGAAGAATTTTTCGAACCATAGCTCCAGCCCAAGACCATTCCACAGGATAAGCTTGGCATCTTGCGCTTTTATAAGATCGCCGGGCGTTGGCTGGTATTCATGAATTTCAGCGCCTGGCTTGGTAATTGATTCAACCGTTGCCGCGTCACCTGCAACATTGCGTGCAATGTCCGCAATCACTGTAAATGTGGTTACAGCTTTGAATTTTTCAGCTGCCAAGGCAGCTCCAGATACTGCACAAAACAACACACTCCCGGCAAGGCCAGCGGTGAAAGCCCGCATGAAAGGTCGAATCATTCCCATCTCCTTAATGCTAATAATTTGCAATTGCATAAATTAGATAATGGCGACTCACAAGCGCTTTTGCAAATCATTTGCAAAAGAACCGAATTTATTTGGTCACAAATATTTGCTAGGAAATGCACCTATAAATTGTATTTCAAATTAATATTGTGTAACTTCGCGCATGGCGGGTACGTAGGACTTAAGGACGTTTCGGACGATTTTTATATCAACTGTACAAGTAAATTCCGTGATCAACGACGAGCATACACTCGAATTCATTCTCATATTGATTTTTTGAGACGGGGACAGGGATGCGTTCAAATACTGATAATATTAATAATTTACATGAACTTGTGTCTGGTACACAAGGGCGAGTGGGATCAAATCTGCACCCCGGAATGGTGGATTGTGTACTAAGTCGCTTCACCTATGGCATGACTGAATTCGGCCAGCATACTTATTCCTCGGATCAAAATTGCGCAGTGATTTTGCTGGAGCCTGTGCGCAATCTAAAGTGGAAACCTGGATGTGGTGAAGAACTAGTGTCTAGTTTTACCGCTGGAACCGCTTTCGTTATTCCCGCCAACCAAACCTTGGAAATCTGGTGGACAGAAGCTGCGGAGTATTTGCAGCTAACTATCCCAATAGCTGGCAATTTGGTCGAGATTGATAAAGAGAGCGGGACAGATGCTGTGTCTACGGTGGCCGAGATTGTTAATTTCTCTAGTAAGCAGTGTCTGCAGGTATGCCAGCTTGTAATAGAGCAGTTGATGGAACCCGCAGGTGGAGAGCAAAACTATCTTGCCTCCCTTTATTCTGTTCTTGTCCATCTTTTGCAGCGAAATGCGATGATCGTTCAATCTTCAATGGTGACGCCAGCCGGCCTCAGCAGCTATGCAGCTCGTCAAATAGAAGCTTATTTGAAAGATAAGTTCCGTGAACCAGTGTCAGTACCTGATATGGCTTCGGCACTGGGTATATCAGCGGGGCACTTTGCAACGCGTTTCCGGGAAAGCTTCGGACAAACCCCACATCAGTATCTCATGAGCTTGCGGCTGGATGAGGCCGAGCGATGGCTGAGAGAAACAGATATGCCAATCAGCACCATCGCGGCACGATTAAGTTTCTCAAGCCAGAGCCACCTCACAACAGCATTGCGGAAATACAGACGCCTTACACCTGGTGAGATTAGGCGCCGGAGCTCACACCTAAGATACCGCACGCCCTGAACAGGGACAAACGGAGAGCGTCTGTTATTTAACCGTTGGCAATGACGCTCTTAACCTGCCGTCGTCGTCGAACCGCGCTTTAGCCATTTGCGCCAGATGTGAACTTCGCTTCTGCGTCGCAAGCGACGTACGCGATGAGAGTCGTGAGATAAGACGATTAAACCGAGCGGCAACATCCAAAAGCCGAGGACCGGTAAGAATCCCAATGCTCCACCGACGACGAGTGAACCGCCAAGTGTTCGTCGCATCATGACCGATTGCGGCATCGGGATTCGCTTTCCAAGAATCACAATTGCGCGTTTTCGTGGTTTGGGTTCGTATTCTTCGGTCACTCGACATTTCTCACAGGTTAAAATGGGGCGCTTCGTATCTAGAAACGTACCAGAGAATATAGGGTTTCACGATCAGAATGCAAAAAGTTGGAAAAAATCGAAATTAGGGCTTTGCAAATCAGAAATCCTCCTGCTATACGCCACCTCGCTGACGCAACGAGCACCTCTTCCCCGGTAGCTCAGTGGTAGAGCAACCGGCTGTTAACCGGTTGGTCGCTGGTTCGAATCCGGCCCGGGGAGCCACTTACTTCTTGTAAGTATTTGGAGAGACTAAGTTTATCTGTAAGGCTCAAAATCATATCAGTTCCGTTTTCAAATATATAAGTGGCATTAGACACGCTCGCGATCATTGATCGATGGTTATGGATCGAACTAATGATTCGCTTCTTTGCCTACAAAACAATCTCAAACAGATTTTACTTTATAGAATCGCAGCTTGTTTCATCAAGCGTGGAACCGGATTGCTATCCTCGCAGTTATATCTCTACGTAAGCAGGAGAGAAATATGCTGACCGCAGGTGTGATGTGGCTGTTTGGCGTTCCATTGGTCGCCGTGATTCTGATTTATTTTCTTATTCTTCGTAAGCGCTGATGAGGTTCCAATTTCGAAAACATCAACGATATCGGCATGTTGAAAATACAAAGTGATGACATCGTATCCTGTTGTTCGACTATCCTATCCAACATCGCCAAGTCTCATGAATGGAGAAAGATATGAAGCTTTCTGTGATTTCGCTGGCCGCTGCCATGGCTATGTTTTCATTTGGCGCGAATGCAGCGCCTGTTTCCATGCCAGAGCCGACCAATCAGACCGGGTTGACGCATAAAGTCGATTATCGCTGTGGACCAGGCCGTGTAACGGACCGTCGTGGACGCTGTGTACGTGTGCGTCGCAATGCACCACCGCCACCGCCTCGCTGGCATCGCGATCGACCGTCCCGCGACTGGAGAGGCGAGCGTCATCATAGGTCTGAGAGGCACTATCGCGACCGCGGTAATCGCTACTTCATTCCCAAAAAACGGGAGTCTCACAATTAGAGATATTTAAAATAATCAATCTATAATATTGCCCTGTCAGCTCAGTAGCTGGCAGGGATTTTATTATCTCTTGACTTGGGGATGCATAACTACATTATTAATACTAAGATTAACTGGGTGGGCACTATGAAAAGATCTATTCTTGCTGCTGTTATCGCCTTTTCCGTTTCGCCGGTTGCTGCGGATAGTGTCTATGACAAGTGCATTAAGCAGTCCGATGGAACCAATACTGCTTGGGGGCAGTGTGGTGGTGACTGGTTAAAGCGCGCTGATAATAAGCTGAATGCTGCGTGGAAGAAAGTTTATGGGCAGGCCGACGGGCAAACCAAAACTGACCTGCTGGCTGAGCAGCGGCTGTGGAATAGCTATAAGGAATCGTCCTGCAATTTCTACGCAAATGGCGATTGGGGCAGGGAAGGTCAAGTGCTTCATTATCCCGGCTGTAGAGCGAGCGTGATCGAAGCTCGCACAAAACAACTACAGGAATACGACTCGTTCTCCCCCGGGCCATAGAGCCTAAGCGGCCATACCTTGTCGAATTAAATGCAGGTGTCGGAACGTGATCATTCGGAGAGGTCCACACCTCCCTGCCTGCGCTTTGGTGCTCGACGAGGAAGCTGACCCGAAGGACGACTTGGGTAGGGCTTTATATTCTCTGGTTCCTGCCAAGCATTTATTGGCGGCAACGGCGTTCTTGATCCTTGTTGATGCAAGTAAAGCCCCGCCGTCAAATAAGCATCCTCCAGAGCGCCGTGGCGGGCTCCTACGCGCGACAAACCAATTCTGGAAAGACAATGGTCCAGCTTGGCGGATTCGCCTCCCCAGAGGAGCCTGGCGCGCATCATTGTGCAACGAACCGGCTGAGTAAGCATCTCAACATCCGCTTTGCGAAATTCTCTTTGAATGTAACGCATATCGAATTCAGCGTTGTGGGCGACCAGTTCGTCTGCCCAGCTGAACCATTGGTGTAATGAGCTTGCGCGATCAGCAAACAGATCCTGATAGCGTGTCATCCAGTTATCGAAGCCATGAACCGCTTCGGCTTGCGATGAGCTGTCTTTTCTGGGATCGAAAATCAAATAGAGCGACTGGCTTAGTAGCTCATCACCTTCAATCTTCACTGCGCCAAGCGTGATAATTCGATCATAGGGCAATAACCCCGTCGTCTCGGTGTCAAATACAATGATTTTTTTCTTGCGGGTATGAATTGCAGGGGTTGGAATATCTGTCATGCGGTACCTTGTGATGCTGAACCAAAGCAAGCATATTTTCTGGACAAGTTGAAGGTTTGCAGAGTTGTCAAAGCGACGAAAAGACCTGCTTAAATCTGGTTCCAAAAGCTGTATACGATTGAGCTAAAATATCAGGCACTTAGCCACCTGCAAATTTCGGATGCAGTTACAATCATGGAAGCCGCGTTGTCCATTCAAGAATTGAGCGTTCTGCCTCAGGCTTTCGAAGCATCCGAGTTGCGCTATTCCCCGCGCTTCGGTGATTGTCTTACATCTGCCGCAAAAGAACTTCTCGCAATCACAGCTCGATTGCCGCGCGAAGTACGTTATCTTTCCGACATGCAGAAATGGTTGCTCAGTCAAGCGACGTTTGCCGTCCATTTCGAACATGTAACCAATCCGGATAATCCACCTATCTCGCCGACGAACCTGCTTAACTTTCTTAAAGGCACACCTATTGCCAGCAAAAACACGACGTTGGCATTTCTGCAGGAAACTCGCCACTATAAGTTGCTCGAGGCAATTCCGACCTCTGATCGCCGACAGCAATTGTTCCGTGCGAAGCCGGAAACGGAAGCGCTGATCCATTTGTGGCTGACGACACATCTTGCTGCATTGGACTTGATGGACGGCGGCAATCGCGCTCTACTTATGCAGACGAAGCCTGAATTGTTACGATATGCTCAGCCGCTTATGACCCGCGAAGTTTTGCACAACAGCGACTGGTGCAGGCCTGTGGCGAGCATCGCAAATTTTACGCGCGCGGAATCTGGAAACAATATCCTGCACGATGTCGCTTCGCGTGCACCCTGGGAGTTTTCCGGCGACCGTATATGGATAGGGCAGGTGACATCAAACGGCATATCCAACCGATATCGAATGTCACAAAGCAACACGGCACGGATTCTCGCTCGCGCACGCGACGCCGGCCTTATGGGCTGGGAACGCGCCGGCAATCGTGGCGATTGCTGGCTGTCTGCCACTTTGGTCAATGATTATCGCTATTGGCAGGCGCTCAAATTCGCAGCTATTTCCAAAGCCATGCGCAGCGCCGTGGTAGCTCTGGGGAGAGGGATCTGAAACAGATCAAAAAAAGCGGCTGGACTTTCAGGTCCAGCCGCTATTCCCCGCCCAAAACTAAACCTAGAGCGTGTCGCGCTCAATCGCACCAATGGCGCTCGCTCTAGTTTCCTTTAATTATCGGCATGTTCGCGAACGCCAGATGAATCCATTTGAGCGCGACATGCTCTATTCCTCGATGGTATAGGTGCTGAGCTCGCAAAGGTTCTGCGTGTCTGTCGTCGTGTCCAGATCGTCACTTTCCTGAAATTCAAAACGCATGTCGTATTTGCACACGCGACGACCGTCGGCGATTGTAATTTCGATTGTTTCGCCTGGATTGAGCACCTGTTGTCCAAAAACGTCGCCTTCCCAGTTGTTGACGCCAACTGGAGAAGTATAAAAATGCGTCAGAACAGAATTCGTACCATTCTTTAGGTCAAAGACCAGATCATCTGCTTTCGCTACACCGACAAGCATAAACAGGGCAGCCGATGCGGCGCCCGCAATTTTTATTCTTTTCATGATTATTACCCACCCGCTCAACATCGAGCCTCTGAACATTATTATCAAATATTTAGGCCGTAAATGATTATGATCATTAAACAATAACCCTTTTTTGGGCGGAATATCGTTCGGGTTTTGCCGATGGTGTTTCTGAAGCCCAACCCGTCGGGGCATCTCATAAAAGTTATCGCTTATCTCGAAGCCTGATTGAACCAAATCGCTACAGTTGCGTTGTTCATCTGTCATTAACCATGATGGAGGCTAGCATGTTGCTATATTCGAAGATTGAAACAGGCGTTGCAGCTGCATTTCTTATACTCGTACCGCTCGCTCTGTTTCTGGTATGAGTAGTATGGGCCACGCATTCCAAGGGCGACATTGAAAGCCACGCGCTTTAAATGTCGCCCAATTCTATTCTAATCACATTGATTTTATTTAATGTTTGGATCCTAATTTATTCATCTCGCGTTCACTCCAGCGACGATACATTCGTATCAACACAAAAGGAGTGTTCCATGATTAAGAAAGCCGTTCTCGCCGCCATTGCTCTTTCGTTTGTTGGTGCGCCTCTTGCACAGGCTCAGGATTACCATCAACCACGTAAGCCCGGTTACAATCGTGTAGAGCCTGCTCGTCCATCACATGGTAAGGAGTTCCAGCGCTATGATCGCCGGGATCAGGGGCACAAGCGTTGGTCGCGTGGTGAACGCTACAGTGACTGGCGTCGTCATCAGGAAATTCGCGATTACAAGCGATATGGTCTTCGCAAGCCAGGCCGCGGCCAGCATTGGGTAAAGGTAGATAACCAGTATTTGCTGGTCACTGCTGCAACCGGTCTTATCGCGGGTATCCTTGCTGCACGGTAAAGCCGACAGCAATCAGAGTTTCTAAGCATGAAAGGCGGCATTAGCCGCCTTTTTTCGTTTGAGTACGTAAACTAAAACACGCTAAGCCACTGGAAAACCCTGAGACGAGCGCTGTGTATGACTTGCCGAATTATATGCAAGTCTGCAATGTAGATTTATTGGAAGCGTTATCCCTGTCACATGATGACAGGTTCTGCGCTCAGATGATGGCGCGTTACCGCGATTCAAGTTAGGACTGGATCGTTGGGACCGCTTCCCACTTTTGCTGGAAATGCTTGAAGCGGAGAGACTATATGAGCGGCTTTCTTGCCCTTCTGGATGATGTTGCAGCGATAGCAAAAATTGCTGCGGCATCAGTGGACGATATATCCGCCAACGCCGCAAAAGCGGGCAGCAAAACCATCGGTGTATTGATTGATGACGCTGCAGTCACACCCAATTATGTGGTTGGCATAACGGCTGCACGTGAATTGCCAATGATCGGCAAAATTGCAATGGGCAGCCTTAGAAATAAAGCTCTGCTTATTCCTGTTCTTCTGGCACTCGATTATTTTCTACCAATAGCAATTACCGCGCTTTTGATGATTGGCGGTGCCTATTTGTGTTTCGAAGGTGCCGAAAAGGTCTGGCATAAATTGTTTCCTGGTGAAGACCAACATGAAGATGGCTCTCAAGAGGATAAAGACCCAACTGCGCTTGAAGAAAAGCGCGTCGCTGGCGCCATTAAAACCGATCTCATTCTTTCCGCTGAAATCATGACGCTGGCTCTTTCGATGATTGAAACCAACTCAATCTGGATCGAGCTTGCCACACTTATAGTCGTTGGCATCATGATTACCGTTCTGGTCTATGGCGTTGTAGCAGTTATCGTAAAGCTTGATGATTTCGGCGTGTTAATGGCGCGAAAGGGTCGTCTTTCGGCTACACGGGCATTAGGACGTTTTACAGTTCGCGCGGTTCCCAAGCTGCTGTTAGTGCTTACAATCATTGGCACAGCTGCAATGCTCTGGGTTGGGGGCAATATATTTATCCATGGGTTGCACGGATTGGGCGTTCATCAGCCTTTTGCGTGGATTACGGAAACTGCCGCCGACCTGGCAGCCTATGTTTCAACAGGCCTCGCCAGCACCGTAAACTGGTTTGCAACAGCCTTTGCAGATGGTGTGTTCGGTTTTGTGCTTGGTTCGCTGATTGTGATTTTCATGGCCAAAATTGCAGAGCCGCTTTGGAATGCCACGACGGGCAAAGCTTGAACCAGAGTAAAGAGCAAGGGAAATCCTCGCTCTTTACCTAATGGAAGTCAGATCATTCCGCCATTTGCACGTAGAACCTGACCGTTAATCCAACGTCCGTCTTCCCCCACCAGAAACGCGACTGCTGCAGCGATATCTTCAGGAGTTCCGAGCCTTTCCAACGGGTTCATTTTTGCCAACCGCTCGATAAGGTCGTCGGATTTGCCGTTCAAGAACAAATCTGTTGCTGTTGGCCCGGGCGCGACCGCATTGACAGTGATGCCGCGACCGCGCAGTTCTTTTGCGAGAATTGCTGTCAGCGTTTCAACGGCAGCTTTCGTTGCAGCATAGACACCATAATTTTCAAGCTTCAGACCCACCACGCTTGTCGAGAAATTGACAATACGTCCACCATCACGCAGGCGCTGGGCCGCTTCCCGCATTGTATAGATGCTGCCTTTGAGATTGATCGCAATCTGGCTTTCGATAACTGAATCGTCACCATCCTTCACAGAAGCAAGCTTCATAATTCCAGCATTGTTGACCAGCACATCAACGCCACCAAAGGTGGATTCAGCGCTTTCAAACATGTGCTTAACGGATGCCGGATCGCTGACATCTGCCTGATGCGCAACCGCGTGGCCCCCGGAGTGGATAATCTCAGCCACCAATTCTTCGGCTGCTTTCTTGCTACCTGCATAATTGACGATAATAGTGAAATCATCTTTTGCCATTCGGCGTGCGATAGCAGCACCTATGCCACGTGATGCACCCGTAACGATTGCAACCTTGTCATTGTTTGCAGGCATTAGCTTAACTTCCTTTTGGAACGCATCTCAAAGAGAGATGCGCGTTGAAAATAAATGTTTGAGCGTCGATTGGCAGAAATGAACGCTCCACGTTCGAGACAAAACATAGCGCTTCTATAATGCCGGATAATCATGCATAGTTCGGCATCACTATCCGAATATGGCGAATAATATTATGGACCGATTTGATGCCATGCGGGTTTTTACCCGGGTTACAGAACGACGCAGTTTTACACTTGCTGCGGAAGATTTGGGGCTGCCAAGATCGACTGTAACGGATGCGATCAAGCAGCTGGAAAAGCGTCTTGGTGTCTGTCTGCTTCAGCGCACGACCCGTCATGTAAGCCCAACACTTGACGGTGAAGCTTATTATCGGCGCTGCATTTCTATTATCGAAGAATTGGAAGACGCGGAAGGCGCCTTTGCAGGAACCAAGCCGAAAGGAATATTGCGCATTGATGTGCATGGCACGCTTGCCCGCCATTTTCTTCTACCGGCCTTGCCGCGCTTCTTCGAAACCTACCCCGAAATTGAAATCTACATGAGTGAAGGCGACCGTTTCGTCGATCTCGTCCGTGAAGGCATGGATTGTGTGTTGAGAGCCGGCATACTGCAGGATAGCGACATGATTGTTCGCCGCGTTGCCTTGCTAAAAGAGATCACGCTGGCTTCTCCAGCCTATCTGGAACGCCATGGGATGCCCAGGCATCCTGACAGTTTGATACACGGTCATCAGATGGTTGGATTTCACTCAACATCGACCGGTGGTTTGCTACCTTTAGAGTTTGCAGTCGCGGGTAGGGTCGTCGAGATCAGTTTGCCTGCGCCGATATCAGTCAATGCGGCCGAAAGTTATGTTTCGGCTGCGCGCCTAGGGTTAGGCCTGATCCAAGTTCCGATCTATCATGTTACAAAGCTGATGGAATCCGGAGAACTCATTGAAGTGCTTGCGGATTTCCCTCCAAAGCCGACGCCTGTTTCGCTGCTTTACAGACGAGAGCGTCAGCTTTCGCCACGCGTGCGCGTGTTTATGGAATGGCTGCAACGAGAGTTCAAAGATGCACAAGCATCCAACACTGATCTTGCATTCTTGTAGTCTTGACGTATGTCAGTGCGCGGGGGAGCGTTTTCGAACATGGTGTGTTTGCAATCTTTCAGGCTAAACATGCGATATGGAGCTATCCGGGCCGGCTTGAACGCAATTGCCTTTTCGGGTCTGGGTAAAATTTTTCCGGCTGCTGGCGGACGCGGCGTGGTCTTCACATTGCATCATGTTGGCCCAAACCAGACTGATGGATTTCAGCCCAATTCCATTCTGACGGTTACACCTGAGTTTCTTACAGAGACAATTCAAACTGTGCTTGAAGCTGGCCTAACGCCCGTTCATCTGCATGATTTGCCTGGACTCCTCACAGACCGCTTCGATGATCGAAAATTTGTGGCCTTCACATTCGACGATGGTTATCGAAACAATGCAGAGATTGCAGCCCCGATTTTCCTTAAGTTTGGTATTCCCTATACAGTTTTTCCGACAATGGGCTTTGTCGATCGTACCCATACAATCTGGTGGGAAACGACAGAAGTGCTATTGAGAAATAATCCGCAGATCAGGTTCGATTTTGGTAAAGGGCTGGAGACAATACGCACCGAAACGGTAGCGCAAAAATATGCAGCGTTTGACAGATTAGCTGCATTTGTTCGTTTTTTTGATGAAGATGAGGCTGTTCGGCGTGTTGACGAACTTGCAACCACGCAATGCAACATTGATCCGCATGTAATTGTCGAAAACCTGGTTATGGACCGTGCACAGCTAAAATCGTTGGCGAACGATCCGCTCGTTCACATTGGCGGACACACGATCGCGCATGTTAACCTTCGACGTGTGAATGAAGAACGCCTTGCCCACGAAATAGATGGATCAACCGCTGCAATTGAGGACTGTGTCGGCTATCGACCCAAATCATTCTCATACCCTTACGGTTGGTGCTCGGCGGTCGGCCAACGAGAAATAGAAATGACAGCCAAGGCTGGCTTTGTGGCAGCCGTTACGACTCAGCCAGCAGTTTTGCAGCGATCAGACGCTTTAAAGCCAACGGCTATAAAGCGCATATCGCTCAATGGTAACTTTCAGAAGCAACGCTATGTCAAAGCGTTGATCTCAGGCCTTGCATTCAAGTTTTTATAGATTTGGCTCAGATTCAAGCAGTTCCATGCACAATGCCTTGCTGGCGTCCGAAATATCGGGATTGAATACCAGCCAATAGCCTTTCTTACTCTTGAGGGTCACATCACAAGCAGGAACAAGCTGCCCCCGTTTAATCGCTCCGTCGATCAGTCCGGCCCACCCAAGGGGGCTACCCCTTGTTCGGCAATTGCCGCCTCTAGCACCAGATTATAGGTGTTGAACACCAGCCCATAATTACCGTCGTCAATTTCCTCGTCAATCGCATCAAGCCAGGTCTGCCACGTAAACCAACGATCACCCTGCAAGGTATCGAGATGCAAAAGTGCTGTTGATCTTAACCCCTTTCCATTCGGAAACGGCCCGTGCTGATCGAGAAAGCCGGGGGAACAGACCGGCACAACGGACTCTCCCACAAAAGCAATCGCGTCTTTTGGAAAGTCCTCCCGTGAACCAAACAGAATGGCGATATCTGCCTCTCTGTGATCAAGCGGCTGCAACATGGATGATGCTGTGATGCGAACATCCACCTCTGGATATTTCGGACGGAATTTTGCGACACGCGGCATCAACCAGAAGGCAGCAAAGCCATAATCCGTGGCTATCCGAAGCCCCGGTGTCCGTTGTCTGCGTCTGATTTGCTGAATGGCCTCTTCGATTCCATCAAGGCCAAGACGCACTGCCTCATAAAGTATGCGTCCCTCGGGCAATATTTCTACGCCTCGTGCGCGTCTTGCGAATAGTGAAACGCCCAGCCGGTCTTCCATTCGTTTTATTTGATAGCTGACCGCTGGTTGAGTCATGCCCAGTTCGCGCGCCGCAAGGGTCAGATTTTCCAAACGCCCGACCGCTTCAAAAACGCCAAGACTGCCAAGATCCCAAGATGAAGAAACCATAAATATCCTTTATGTCTTCAATAAAAAATGAATGTCTTTTCCCTTATCCTTAAAGATGTTTTCCTTAAAGGCAGAATGCAAGACATAACGAAATTTGATTTTATGGATCGGATTTCGTCAGAGCCAAACAGGGGAAAATGAATGCGCTATCTCAAACTGACGACACTTGCACTGGCAGCGTTCACGGGGCTTACGGGCGTGGCTTCTGCAGCAGATTCTGCAAAGTGCGAAACTATACGTCTTTCTGATCCGGGTTGGACAGATATTACCTCAACAAATTCCATCGCCAGCGTACTGCTCGACGGTCTGGGCTATAAGGCCGACGTGAAAACGATGTCGGTGCCCATTGGTTATGAGGCCCTTAAAACTGGCAACACCGATGTGTTCCTTGGCAACTGGATGCCAGCGCAACAGAAGTTCCGCGATGACCTCGATAGCGCCAAGGCTGCTGAAGTACTGGTCAAGAACCTTGAAGGCGCAAAATTTACTCTGGCTGTACCAGATTATGTCGCCAAAGACGGCGTGAAGGACTTTGCAGATCTCGCGGCTCACGCCGACAAATTTGGTAAAGAAATTTATGGCATTGAGCCGGGCGCCCCGGCCAATCAGAACATTCAGAAAATCATCGAAGACAAGAAGTTCAAGCTCGATGGCTGGAAGATCGTAGAATCGAGCGAACAGGCTATGCTTGCGCAGGTTGATCGTAGAAACCGGGACAAGCAATGGGTGGTCTTCCTGGCTTGGGCGCCGCATCCGATGAACACCAAGCTCAATATTGAATATCTGTCTGGTGGTGATGATTATTTCGGCCCGAACTATGGTGGCGCGGAAGTTTATACGCTGTCGCGCACTGGCTGGGCGGGCGAATGCCCGAATGCAGCGAACTTTTTCAAGAAGCTCGTTTTCACTGTCGATATTGAAAATGAGGTGATGGACAAGATCCTGAATGAAGGGACCGAAGGTCCAGCGGCGGCTACCGCATGGCTGAAGGCTAATCCGGAGCATATCGATAAGTGGCTCGAGGGTGTCACCACCTTCAAAGGCGAACCAGGAGCGGCAGCGGTAAAGGCAAAACTTGGCCTGTAAAATCCGCTAGAGCAGTTCCAGTTAAGACTGAATTGTTGGAGCCGCTCTATCGGTTTGCTTTTACGCATTATCCAACGCAGAAGGCTCACGCACTTTTGTTGGAAATGCTCTAAGCATTCTTTTTCGGCGGGCGTTTTCAGCGTCCGCCGCTCTGCGTTGATTTCTTTTAATTTATGGTCACAGCCAAATGAAAAAGCCGAATATCCTCGTTCTGATGGTTGATCAGCTGAACGGAACTTTCTTTCCTGATGGCCCCGCGGAATTTCTGCACACGCCGAACTTACGCAAACTAGCCGAGCGCTCGGTGCGTTTTGCAAATTGCTACACAGCAAGCCCGTTATGCGCTCCGGCACGCGCATCGTTCATGTCGGGACAACTGCCTTCCCGAACCGGCGTCTATGACAATGCAGCGGAGTTTTCGTCCGAAATTCCGACCTATGCGCACCATTTGCGCAATGCGGGTTATCAGACGGCCCTATCAGGAAAAATGCATTTTGTCGGCCCGGATCAGTTGCACGGCTTTGAACAGCGCCTGACGACAGACATTTATCCTGCTGATTTTGGCTGGACACCTGATTATCGCAAGCCGGGCGAACGTATTGACTGGTGGTATCATAATCTTGGCTCGATCACCGGTGCTGGAACGGCAGAAATCACCAATCAGCTCGAATATGACGATGAAGTCGCCTATCAGGCAGAAGCCAAGCTCTACGATCTTGCGCGTGGTCATGATGAACGCCCCTGGTGTTTGACCGTGAGCTTCACACATCCGCACGACCCCTATGTCGCCCGCAAACGTTTCCATGATCTTTATGCAAATATTCCAGAGCTTGATCCGAAAATTGGGCCTTTGCCGGAATGCGAAATCGACCCACACAGCGAGCGTCTGCTGCGCGCCTGTAAGGCCGAAGACTATGATATTACTAGCGAGCAGATAAGAGCCGCTCGGCAGGCATATTTTGCCAATATCTCCTATGTCGATGACAAGATTGGCAATCTGCTTGATGTGCTTGAGCGGTGCGGTATGAGCCAGAACACACTGATCGTATTCACTTCCGATCATGGCGATATGCTAGGGGAACGTGGTCTGTGGTTCAAGATGAACTTCTTTGAAGGCTCTGCACGCGTACCGCTGATGATTGCCGCACCCCAGTTAACGCCGGGATTGGTAGGAGAAGCCGTCTCCACGCTTGATGTGCTGCCAACGCTTTCTGATCTCGCGGGTATAGACCTTAAAGGCATCATGCCGTGGACGGACGGTGTATCGCTTATCGATGTTGCTTCAGGTGTGCAGCCGCGTGGCGCAGTGCCTATGGAATATGCCGCTGAGGGCACCATCGCGCCGATGGTTTCTTTGCGGGAAGGCGAGTGGAAGTTGAATCTTTGCCGATTTGACCCGCCGCAATTGTTCAACCTTGTCAATGATCCGGATGAACTAAAAAATCTGGCTGCTTCGCCTGAACATAAAGAAACACTAGAGCGACTTTCGGGCCAAGCCGCGCAACGCTGGGACCTTGAACTTTATGATAGCCAGGTACGGGCAAGCCAGGCGCGCCGCCATGTGGTTTATCCAGCACTCCGCAACGGTGCTTACTATCCATGGGATTATCAACCATTACAGAAGGCATCAGAACGCTATATGCGCAATCATATGGATCTGAATGTTCTGGAGGAAAATCAACGTTTTCCGCGTTAGAGCAAAGCTTGTTCGTTGAATCTGCTCTAACTATTTGTTTTTACGCATTATCCTTATGCAAAACTGCTTCGCGATTTTGCGGCAAATGCTTTAAGTCTGATAAAAAAGCTGATCAAAGATCAGCCTTTTTATTTAACGGAGAATATCGGAGAGGCGCTTCTGCTCTTTTTCCATGCGATCAAGATTGAGGCCGGCAAGTAGGTCCAGAATATGCGTCTTCATCAGGGATTCAGCTTCTTCAACTTTATGCTGCTCAATAGCGTCAACAAGCGCATTATGCGCATGGCTTTCACAGGTCGTTTCCCGGCGCTGCCAATAAAGCGCAATGATAAGCGATGAGCGCGGCAACAGCTCTGCAACGAAACCCGCCAGAATGGAATGTCCCGCAATCTCTGCAAGATCAAGGTGAAAGCGTGCCGAAAGCCTGATTGCATCGCTGTCGCGGCCAGCATGAAGCGCCGCGTGTTCATCATCCAGATGTTTGCGAAGCTTGGCAATATCCTCTGCCGTTGCCACCTTGGCTGCAAGTGCTGCGACTTCGGGCTCAATCAGTGTCCGAGCCTCAAACACTTCTCGCGCTTCTTCCCGCGAGGGTTCTGCAACAAATGCGCCGCGATTGGGTTCAAGGCGCGCAAGTCGATCATGCGAGAGCGCCTGTAGGGCTGATCGCACGACTGCACGGCTGACAGAATATATCGTTGCCAGCTCATCTTCCGGCAGTTTGGTGCCGGGCAGCAACTGATGGCCAACTATTGCGTCACGCA
This sequence comes from Brucella sp. HL-2, assembly GCF_025846885.2. NCBI lineage: Bacteria > Pseudomonadati > Pseudomonadota > Alphaproteobacteria > Hyphomicrobiales > Brucellaceae > Brucella > Brucella sp. HL-2. The sequence goes on from NZ_JAOYTK010000002.1 coordinate 252,515, forward strand.
GGCCTTGATAAACGGAGTGCCAGCGCGCGCCCCCATTGCTATTGCCGTTATCAGTTGTGTCTGGTGCGTTAGAGCCAAAAAAATTCATTTGTGTCCGGTTGCCAGGTTATTCAGTTCGCTGGAAACTCTACGAACACGCAGAGCTTCTCACGTACATATCGAACTCACCTCAATAATTGTCAACAAATTCGGCAATTTGATCTACAACATGGGATCGATAGGTTAGACAAAGCGGCTCCCGCCAACCCTCAGTCACTGGAACCGCTCCGTCTTTATGCGCAATTCACCGGCCTGGTGAATATGGTTCAAATATTCCTTCAAAGGCCTTCGTCCGTGGCGGAAGGTATCCGCCTCGTTTGGATGTCTTCAAACCTAAGCTTACCAGCCCTTCACAGAGTTTGACTGCAGCCGTCACGCCATCAATCACCGGCAAACCATGTTCTTGCGATAAGGACGCAGCGAGATCGGCCATGCCCGCACAGCCCAACACAATTGCTTCAGCATGATCATCCCGAATTGCACGCGCTATCTCTTCAGAAATTCGCTTTCTCGCATCTGAGCCGGGAACTTCCAATTCCAGAACGGCAACATCGCTGGCTCTTACACGAGTGCAACGCGTCGCCAAGCCATAACGAACCAGATTATGCTCGATTGCAGGCACCGAGCGGGAGAGGGTGGTCACTACACTGAACTTGCCTGAAATCAGGCTCGCCGTGTGGAACGCAGCCTCACCAATGCCAATCACAGGCATTGTGCTGGCACAACGTGCAGCATCTAATCCCGTATCGTCGAAACAAGCTATGATGCAAGCATCAGCCGACGAATGCTTCCGCATTTCTCCGATCAAGCCAGGAATTGCAAATACCTCGTCGAAATAACCTTCTATGCTGGGTGGGCCGTCCTTGGGATTGACGGCTATGATATTGGTATCGGCCATTGCTACGCTGCGCGCAGCTTCGCCGATCTTCCGCGTCATGGAAGCGGTCGTATTCGGGTTGACGACAAGTATGTCCATTTCCTCAAACCATCTTTTTTTATCGTTGTTGATGGCTTGAAGCGCACAGCGATTATAAATTCCGCTCCACGCTTCAAGTTGTTATTTTAAAAGGAAATCTTGATCTTGATTTCCGAAAATGCTTTAGGCACAGCATTGCCTCTATAGGCACAGCATTGCCTCTAAGCCGAATTCGAGCAGCCGTGCATACCCCCAAGACACGGCTGCTGATCTGGTGTCGCGAATTAGATTTCGCCCCCCAGATAGAGTTTCTTCACGCGCTCGTCTGAGATAAGCTCTTCTGAATTACCCGAGAGCACAATCTTGCCGGTGGTGAGCGCATAAGCCCGCTGTGAGATACGAAGCGCCATGCGCGAGTTTTGCTCTACGAGCAGAACACTCACTTTTTCATCACGATTGATGGCCACGATTGAACGAGCGATGTCCTGCACCAGCTTAGGTGCGACGCCCAGTGATGGTTCATCAAGAAGCAACAACTTAGGTTTTGCCATCAGCGCGCGCCCGATGACGAGCATCTGCTGTTCACCGCCACTCATAGTGCCAGCTGCTTGCGAGTAGCGTTCTTTAAGACGAGGGAAGCGGCCCATCACCATTTCCAGCGTGTTGGCAATTTCCGCCTTACCGGATCGCGTAAAAGCCCCCATCAAGAGATTGTCGCGTACGCTCATATAAGGAAAGACACGGCGTCCCTCCGGAACCATAGCGATACCCATTTCAACAATCGTATCCGAACGGGTGCCATCAAGACGACGTCCTTCGAAATAAATCTCGCCTTTGCGCAGTTTGTTCAGCCCTGTAATCGCTCGCAGAATTGAGGATTTTCCAGCACCGTTCGCACCAATTAGGGCGACTGTTTCGCCTTGGTTGACCGTTAGCGAAACGCCTTTGAGGGCATAGACGTGATCATAATAGAGTTCAGCATCAGTAACTTTCAGAAGCTCTGTCATGATCAGTATCCAATCGTTTCATCTTCTGCGCCAAGATAGGCCTCGATGACTTTCTCGTTCTCCTGAATCTCCTTGGGCGTGCCTTCCGCAATCTTCTGACCGAAATTGATGACAACGATCCGGTCGGAGATATTCATGACGGCTGGCATATCGTGCTCAACGAGAAGAACGGTAACGCCACGGTCTCGCACCGCGCGCACCATTTCCACCGCCTTGACGGTTTCGTCGTGGTTCATGCCCGCAAAAGGTTCATCAAGCAGCAGGATTTTAGGCTCCGTTGCCAGTCCGATCGCAATGCCAAGTGCGCGAAGATGGCCATGTGGGAGGTTCTGCGCAACTTCATTGCGCTGACTGCCAAGTCCAAGAAAATCCAGAATTTCGTCCGCAGAGCGGCCAAACTCCTCCTGATCTTGTCGAGCCAGCCCCGTGCCGACATAACATCCGAGGAAACTTGCTTTGGCGCGCAAATGATGAGCGACAATCACATTGTCACGCACCGTCATGCCTTTGAAGATAGTTGTTTCCTGAAATGTGCGAACCACGCCTTTACGGGCAACAATATGCGGAGCAAGCCCCGATATACGTTCACCTTTAAAGCGAACTTCGCCAGTAGTCGGTGTGATAAAGGACGCGATCAGCTTGAAAAGGGTCGACTTTCCCGCACCGTTCGGTCCGATCACCGATAGAATTTCCTTTTCCTTGACCGAGAAGGAAACGTCGTTGACCGCCACAAGTCCACCAAAACGCTTAGTCAGCCCTTTAATTTCTAGAAGTGCACTCATGATCTCGATCCTTTCTTGCCAGTCAGCCGAAGGCTGAGCAGGCCGTTAGGCAGGAACAGCATCAGAATGATCAACAGGCTTGAGAAGATAAGGAGCTGGAACTTTCCGGTCTGGAACAGGAAATCCCAACCGAAATAGAGAACAAATGTGCCGATGATGGGACCGAAAACATAGCCAAGGCCGCCAAGGAAGCAGTTGAGCATGAAGTTAACGGAGTCCGTGACGGTGAAGCTTGACGGATAGATTGACTGCGAGATTGCCACAAACATCGCGCCCCCAAGACCGCCAAGGAAAGAGGAAATGGCGTAGGCCAGTACGCGCAGATAGGTGATGTTGACGCCAATGGAGGAGGCGAGTTCTTCATTCTGTTGCAGCGACTGGCAAAGCCCGCCAATACGCGAATGAATAAGCCGATAAAGTCCGGCAAAGCACAGCACCATCAATACAACCGACACATAATAGAAAGCTGCACGCGGGTTCTGTAGCGTTGCGAAATCGGGCAAAATGGTCAGACCGAATATTGATATGCCACCGGGCATCGGAATGCTTACCATGCCTTTCGCACCATTGGTGATTGGCAGGGCCATTGCCAGCAGACGCGCAACTTCTGTGAGCACCAGAGTGACCATGGCGAAGTAAACGCCGCGCAGTCGCAGGATCGGAATGCCGATAAGGATGCTGGCGAAGGCGCAGAACAGACCGGCCAACGGTAGTGTCAGCCAGAAAGAAACGCCGTATTTGACCATAAGAATGGCCGAGACATAGCCCCCCATCAGTGCATAGGCACCCTGACCGATATTGATGCGGCCAATGTAGAAGGTAAGCCACACACCACCGCTGACGATAGATAACAGAGCTACCGAGGTCAGGGTATAATAGAGGTCGCTACGTCCGGTCACTTCGATGAGCAGCGGAATGCCAATTAGCACGAGTGCGAGAAAGGCAACGACACCGAGAATTTTTGTTGTCTTTGTCATGATTGCCCCCATCAACCCCAAGGTTTGCCCATAAGCCCATTCGGGCGAAGACTGAGGAAGACCATCAGTCCGGCAAAGATGACGAGATAGGTGATATCACCGTAAGGGCGCAGCACGGTGAGGCCGACCGACTCCAACATGCCAAGGATGAAGCCACCGGCAATTGCACCGCTGACGACACCTGCGCCACCAATCATCACCATCATGAAAGCCTTGATGGAAATTGCTCCACCAATGCCTGAATTAACACCGGTAATGGCGACCAACAGACCACCGACCAGGCCTGCCAGCATAGCCCCCATTGCGAAGCCGATCATGGAGTAACGGTCAACATTCACACCCATCAACTGCGCAGCTACGCGGTCTTGAGCGAGCGCGCGCATGGCGCGACCGGGTTTCGTGAATTGCATAAAGAGAACGAAAGCTGCGATGAAGATGACGGCGAGCGCGCCGATCAACATGCGGTCATAAGGCATTATCAGCCAATCAGAAACGAAGACACCGTTTATGATTTTCGGTACGCCACGCTGCTTTTCGCCAAAGAGTAGAAGGATAATTGCATCAAGAAAGAACGCGACCGCCGCTGCAAGCAGCATCGTACTTTCATCTCGCAGACTTCGTTTAATAACGGGTCTGAACAACAGCTTCTCAATCAACGCGCCCACAATCATCAATGTGACTGCTGAAGCGAGCAATGCCACGACAAATGGTAATCCAAGCTGGCCATAGATCGTGTAAGTGACGAATCCGCCGAGCACATACATCTGGCCGTGCGCGAAATTGAGGACGTTCATCAGAGCGAAGATCAGCGTCAAACCTAACGCGATCAGTGCATATTGCGCACCAAGATACAGCCCATTGGCTATAATTTGTTCCATGAAGGCAGACTCCCCCTGCGGAGACAGGGCTACGCCAAAGCCTCCGTGACAGTTCTTTATGGTTGGGAGGCCTGATGCGGAATATATCGACACCGCATCAGGCAATTGTTTTAAGCGCTGTCGTTTAGTCGACCTGCGCCACAAACAGCGTTTCGAACTTGCCGTCCTTGTATTCTGTCACAACCATAGGAATGCCGATCTGGCGCTTCTGACCAAATGACGTTGTGCCAACATAAGTCAGCTTCGCGTCATCACCCTTCACGAAAGGGTTCTTTGCCGAGAAGGTATCCATGGTCTTCATGAATTCTTTGACATCATCGATTGCTGCCGGATTGGCTTTGATCGTTTCGATAATGTAATCGAGCGCATAAACCTTGGTGTTGGACTCGTCATTATACTCGCCATAGGCTTTGGTGTAGCGATCAACGAATTCCTTCATGGTGTCAGACGCGATTTCTGGCGTAGAAGCACCGCCTACGGAAATGAAGCCATTCGCGAGCTCGCCCGCGCCTTCTTCAAGAACCTTGGCATCCTGTGCGGTTTCGGTTGAAATGAAGCCTTCGTAACCGAGTTCACGTGCAGCACGGATCAAAAGAGGCGCATTCCCGGGCGCAACGCCAGAAAGAACGAGAAGATCAGGCTTCTGCATGATAATTGGCGTCAGAACCGGCGTGAAGTCACGTGTGTCGTTCTGATAAGCGTCGCTGGTAGAGACCACTTCAAGGCCAAGAGCTTTGGCAGCCTCAATACCGCTATCGCGCTGGCTCAGTGGATCAGATTCATTGGCGGCGACGAACGCAACGCTCTTAATGCCCTTATTGTCCTTGAGATATTTATAGATCGCCGGACCTGACTGATAGTTAGCGATCATACCAAGAACGGCATTGGATGCTGGCGGCGTGTAAAGTTCTTTCGGGAATGAATAAGGGAAGTAAATAATCCCTTTGGACTCGGCGACTGGACGAACAGCGGCTGCGCCGTCATCGACATTAGGCCCGACAACGTAATGTACGCCTTCCTGAGCCATTTTTTCCATGCCAGCGATGGCGCGTTTTGGATCTTTCTGATCATCGAATGTGACGATATTAATTTTGTAAGTATCGTCACCGATTTTCACACCACCGGACTCATTGAGCCAATCGGCACGTACCTGCATCGAACGAACGTTGGAAGTACCCCATGATGCAGCCGGTCCACTCGTTACACCGACAAAGCCGATTTTGAGTTCTTTGTCTGCTGCTTGGGAGGCATTGGCGGACATGAGCGCAAAAAGTGACACGGCGCCCAGCGCCGCAGTTTTAATAACTGCGCGTCTGTTAAACATTTTTATTCCCCTTGTTTAAATCACCCCTCTCTCGTTTGATGGAGAAGAGCATGATGGATTGAACGCCACATCTTAAAAATTGTCAACAATATTAATTATCATCATAAACAATATGGAAGTAGCGTGGTCACAATGCTTATTAGAAAGGGATAAAATACTTCATTATAACGGCTTGCCCCTGATCATTTCCTGCAAACGTCACATGCCCAATCAGGGGAATGATCTCATTCAATATTGAATCGTTGAAACCACGCTATCTATTTGTTTTAACGTATTCGTCTTCCACGAAACCGCTTCGCACTTTTGGCTCAAATGATTTAGGGTTTGTTGGATGCAAATTGAATTGCACTCACGTTTGATGCCAACTCCAGACTGAAGAGATCTCATGTCCGTCCAGCGCGTAAGCTTCTACATTCTTCTGGCTCTGGTCACTATAGCCTTCGCATGGCTGCTTATTCCGTATTATTCCGCAGTGCTTTGGGGCGTCATCCTCGCGGTCATTTTCTACCCTGTTCAACAATGGTTGCTGAGAGTTCTGAATGGCCGACGCAATGTTGCCGCGCTGTTGTCGGTGTTGATGTGTATTTGTCTGGTGATCATTCCAACGCTTTTGATCTTTGGATCGCTGGTTCAGGAAGGCAACTCGCTCTATCAGCGGCTCAGTACGCGTGAGTTTGATCTCAATAGCTACATCACCAGCATATTAGGAGCGTTGCCTGACTCACTTGAAGAATGGATGGTTCGTTTTGAACTCGGCAGTTTTGCTGAATGGCGTTCGCGCATTTCATCCGCCATTTTGCAGGGCAGTCAGATCTTTGCTGGCCGGTTGGTGAGTCTGGGCCAAAACACGCTCCAGTTCTTCATAAGCTTCGGCATCATGATTTATCTGCTGTTTTTCCTGTTCCGCGATGGCGCTGAGCTGGGTGCCAAAATTCGCCAAACAATTCCTCTTAGCGAAGAATATACCGGCCAAATTCTGGAAAAGTTCACTGCGGTTATTCGCGCCACGGTTAAAGGCAACATCATCATTGCGCTTATTCAAGGAACACTTGGCGGCTTGACCTTCTGGTTTCTGGGCATCGAGGCGGCATTGCTTTGGGGCGTGATGATGACGATTTTCTCACTGCTTCCGGTTGTCGGCGCTTCTCTCGTATGGGGACCGGCCGCCATCTGGTTCATGGTCAACGGCATCTGGATAAAGGCAGCAGTTCTGATATTCGTAGGCGTTTTCGTGATTGGCCTGATCGACAACTTCTTGCGCCCCCCGCTGGTTGGTAAAGGTACGCGCATGCCCGACTTTGTCGTGCTTATCTCGACAATCGGCGGTATTTCGCTGGTGGGAATTAATGGCTTTGTCGTTGGTCCGATGATCGCTGCCATGTTTATCGCTGCCTGGTCTCTTCTCGCACAAGAACAGAAGACAGATATCGCTCCGCAAAAGAAAACTGATTGAAAAGACTCGGGAAGTGCAGAGGGATAAAGCGCCGTGTGTTCACTTGGGCGCTACATAAGCACGCTCCAAACTATTGAATCTACGCAGCGCGTAGGCATTTCACAGATCTTCGGACGTGCTTTAAAAACAAGAAAGCCCGCTGCACTGGGAGGAGGAGTGTGCAACGGGCTGATCTGTAAAGCGCGACTGGGAGGAGGAGTGCCGCGCTTCGCGTTCAATTTCTGGGAGGAGGAGTGAAACTGAACAAGCCCAAAATAGGAGCGAGGCCCGCCACTTACAAGAGGCGATGCTGCAAGGCAGTTATGCATTTATGAATAGCTCAAAAAAAGAGACCGCCCCGCAGCGATAAACGCGCTGGGGCGGCTCGATCCTCCTCCAAGTGGAGCCGACAATAACCGCAAGCGATCAAAAAGCAACCCCTTAATATTCAGCTCTAATTTTCAGAAATTACTGAAATTAATGTACATTTAAGTGTTGATGCAAAATAGCTACCAAGCTTTAATTGCAACGTCTTCATTACCCAACTTACATAGTGTAATTATTTCACCATTCTGCAAAAAATTACACTATTTGGCATCAGGTATGACTTAACCCGGCAAACTTAACGCTGTATTCTTTAATCGATTAAAGCCACGCAATGCCTCACATTTCACAACCTGCGCGCACCCCTTATCCCCATTCATATAATTAAAGTTGACTCATAATATCAGGATTAATATAGCCTCCAATTAATATGAGTCTTTTTATCATCTTAGTGACATGGCGGTGATGGCCAATTCGGGGGTTGCAATGAAAATGAAGTCGAGACTTGGCAGCTATCTGTTGGAAACAACAGTTTTGAGTGGAGCAATTGGTTTAAGTCTCCTGATTGCGATGCCCGCTTTTGGGCAGACTGCTCAGAATCAGAAGACAGCTGAGGAAAGACAGCAAGCTCAAAAGAAAGAGCAGGCACTTCAGCTCGATACAATCACCATTTCACCCAATATTCAGAACCAGGCCGCTATTGATGCGAAGGCATCAACGAGTGTCATCACGCAGCAGCAGCTGGATCGCATTCAGGCAACTACTGCCGCTGATATTTTCCGTTCGACACCAGGTGTCCATGCCTCTTTGAATGGTGATGATCCGGCGACATCCATCAATATTCGCGGCCTTCAGGAATATGGCCGTGTCGCAGTAACGATTGACGGCGCACGTCAGGACTATTGGCGCGTCGGTCACGGCTCAGGTTCATTCTATATTGACCCGGAAATGCTCAAACAGGTAACGGTTATTCGCGGGCCTGTTTCCAATGCCTATGGTTCTGGGGGTATCGGCGGTCTTGTCGCCTTTGAAACCAAAGATGCCGGCGATTTCCTGCGCGACGACGAAACCTGGGCGTTGAGTGAAAAGCTGCGTTACGAAAGTAACGGAAACGGTTGGATGACCAGCACAGTTGGCGCCTATCGCTTAAACCCAAATTTCGATGTCATTGGCAATATCAACTATCGTGATAGTGATGCCTATAAGAATGGCGATGGCGATGTTGTCCGCTGGACAGGAGAACGCGTCGTCAGCGGTCTGGGCAAAGTCACGATCCGCCCGGCCGATGGTCACGAAGTAAAACTCGGTTTCCAGCGTCAGAAATATAACGACATCATGACAGGCAGCAGCGGATCAACATCCAGCACATTGTCGCGTTATAATGCCGAAACGATCGTCAGCACCTATACCGGCAACTACACCTATAAGCCTGACGATAATCCGTTTTGGGACCTGTCGGTTAATGCCTATTACAGCGACACCGACAATGATCAGTATCAGGTTTGGCCAAAGGCCAGTATCGGCAAGACGCGTTATTACGACGTTTCGACAGCCGGTTTCCGCGCCTATAACAGCTCGCGCTTTGAAACGACGACCATGAGCCATACGCTTACCTATGGCGTTGATTATTATAAGATGCGCGGTAAATCCGACACCGACAACTTCGGCAACGGTGAACAACAGGCTTATGGCGGTGTTATTCAGTGGCAGGGCGATTATCAGAAGTGGCTCGAGCTGATCGGTGCCCTCCGTTACGATGGCTATCGTCTCGACGGCACGACCAAGGCCACCAATGTTCTGCCTTCGGAAGACGTCAGCGTTGATGGCAATCGTGTTTCTCCGCGTTTCAGTGTCGGTGTAACACCGTGGGATGGCGTTCAGTTCTACGGCCTTTATTCGCAGGGTTATCGAGTTCCCCACATGCAAGATATGTTCAGGCAGAACGGAGCGCACGGTTCGGGATATGAACCGAACCTTCTCTTGAAGCCTGAAGTCGCAACCTCTTATGAATTCGGTGTCAATCTTCGCCAGGACGGCATTCTGGATGCAGGCGATCAGGTCCGCGCCAAGCTCAACTTCTTCCATACAGACGTCAAGAATTACATCAACACCGTCAAGACCGGCAGCGTGACGACATCTGAGAATGTCGGCGATGCACGTCTGCGCGGGGTTGAGCTTGAAGGCACCTATGACAACTGGTGGGGCTACGTGAACCTCGCAGCTTCTTACACCGACGCGGAAATGAAGGATGGCGTCTACAAAGGCGAAAGCCTAAGCAACACACCGCTCAACAACCTTAGTGCAACGCTCGGCCTGAAGGCGTTTGAGGAAAAGCTCGTCTACGGTGTCGAATATGAAAGTGTGGGCAAGGTCAATCGCGCGCTTACAACAGGCGGCGTCAAAGTCTATCCGCGCGTGGATCTCGTAAATGTCTTTGCCAACTGGCAGGTTACGGACAATGTGAAGCTCGACTTCGGCGTCGATAACCTCTTCAACAAAGCCTATACGGATGCACAGACTGGCTGGGCTACCAGCACGGATATCGAACAGGCAAAGGGGCGTACTTTTAAGGTCGCCATCACCGGTCGCATCGGCGGGTAACTTTGCAGCAGGCGAGGCGATTTGCCTCGCCTGCCATTCCCTAACAAGCCTTAATCAAAATGATAAACTTTTCCAGAATACTCATGTTTATGCTATGAGATTGTGGAAAGAAAAGATTGAGAAAAGCCGTGTCTAAGATGTCATCAGTACCGACCTCCAAGCTGACAAGCCATTCCCATATTAGCCTTCAAAACGGTGAAGCCTATCTGCCGAACATTATTGATCGGCTGCATTCCTATCAGGCGCAATATGGTAGTCATGAAGGTCGCCATTCATTCGGTTACGATTTCGGCCGAATCGAAATCGATGCCGCTGATAGCGGTTATCGCGTTTCGCTTTTCGCTGATGAGGATATCGGCCTGCATCGTCTGAAAGACCTCGCGGCGGTGGCGATCAAGCTCTACACCAAAGAAGAAGCGCCGGAGATTGTGTGGCAAGGCGATCATGCAGGCGAACAGGTTTTGCCACAGTTTCGGTTGATGCGTGTACTGTCGACGAGCCTGTTCACACCGCATATGTTGCGCGTGCGGCTGGCCGGTGAAGATTTGAAGCGGTTTTCACTTTTTGGCGCAATGCATGTTCGCTTGCTGCTTCCAACAGAAGAGGTATCTCAGCCTGTATGGCCTATCATGGGACCAAACGGCCTGCCGTTCTGGCCCGATGAAGCGCGCAAACCGGCATCACGTGCCTATACGATCCGTGATTTGGATATTCATGCGGGCTGGATCGAAATCGACTTCTATCTGCATGAAGTGGAAGGCTTGGCCTGCAAGTGGGCTAAAGGCGCGCAGATTGGCGACACTATCGGCCTGATGGGACCTGTGGGCCGTCCGCTGCGCCAGGCAGCCCGTTATCTCATTGGTGCCGACGCGACCGGATTGCCAGCTATTGGACGTATGCTTGAGGAGTTTTCCGCAGACGTGACGGGTCGCGTTATCATCGCAGTCGATAGTGAAAAAGACATACAAACTTTGCAGCATCCACAAGGTGTTTCCGTCGACTGGATTGTGGATTCAGATCAGAAACGTGCTGCAGAAAAATTGACGCAAGTTCTCTGCGAAGCAGAATGGCCAGAAGGCCCGGATAGTTTCGGCTGGTTTGCGGGCGAGGCGGATCAGGCCAAGATTGTTCGACAGTATTGGCGACAAACACTCGGTAAGAGTAGGGAAAGTACACTTGTTGCCGGTTATTGGCACAAGGATGCCGTTGGTTTCATGGCTGGCTAAAGTAAGCGGAATCTAGAGTGAGCGGTAGAAATACAATCAAACGCCGCCCACTCTATCGAAAAATGTCCTTACCAAAAGAATGCCGATCCCGGAGGTCATAATAACCTTTCACTCGCAAACGGAATGCGCTAGGCACCCTACTAATTGTGAATAGAAGGAGCCATGCCATGGCCGATTTGTTGAAACGCTTTGCCAGCTATTACCGACCGCATCGCGGTTTGTTTGTACTGGACTTTTCAAGTGCTGTGGCCGCGGGTCTTCTGGAACTTGCCTTTCCGATTGCAGTAACGCTCTTCATCGACAGGCTGCTGCCAACTGGCCAGCTCGGCCTTATTTCACTGGCAGCCATAGGTTTGCTGGGGATTTACGTGCTCAATGCGTTTCTTCAGGTTATCGTGACCTATTGGGGACACATGCTCGGCATCAATATCGAGACCGAGATGCGCCGTAAGGCTTTCGACCATTTGCAAAAGCTGTCCTTCGGCTTCTTCGATAATCAGAAAACCGGCCATTTGGTTGCCAGATTGACCAAGGATCTCGAGGAGATCGGCGAAGTCGCCCACCACGGACCGGAAGATCTGTTCATCGCTATCATGACGCTGATTGGTGCGTTCTGCCTGATGATGTGGGTTCACGTTCCATTGGCGTTAATCACAGCGGTTATCGTGCCTCTTTGTGCTTATGTCACGCTGCGCTACGGTGGCCGCATGACCACCACATGGCATGCGCTCTATCGTCGTGTCGGCGATTTTAACGCCCGTATCGAAGAAAATGTCGGTGGCATCCGCGTCGTGCAAGCCTTCACCAATGAAGACCATGAACGCAAACTCTTTGCGGAAAGCAACGAGAACTATCAGAAAACAAAGCTCGCCGCCTACAAGATCATGGCAGCCTCTATGTCGCTATCTTATCTCTCCATGCGCTTTGTGCAGGTCGTTGTTATGCTTGCCGGTGCCTGGTTTGTCTTGCGCGGCGAGCTGACTGCTGGCGGATTTGTCGGCTTCCTGTTGCTCGTCAATGTCTTTTTCCGCCCTATCGATAAGATCAATTCGGTTATCGAGACTTATCCGAAGGGTATTGCCGGTTTTCAACGCTATATCCAGTTTCTGGATACACGTCCTGATATCGCCGATCGTCCGAATGCGAAATCGGTTGCACGCCTCAAAGGTGATATCGAATACCGCGATGTAGGCTTCGGTTATAATTCAGAGCGACCGATTTTCGATGGCCTGAACATGGCTATCAGTGCGGGCGAAACAATCGCTTTTGTTGGTTCGTCCGGGGCAGGCAAGACGACGATTTGCTCGTTGTTACCGCGGTTTTACGAAGTCAGCGGTGGGGCCGTTCTGGTCGACGGCATCGACATTCGCGATATGACCTTGAAATCGCTGCGTTCCAATATCGGAATTGTTAGTCAGGATGTCTTTCTGTTCGCAGGAACAATACGCGAAAACATTGCCTATGGTCGCCTGGACGCAAGCGATCAGGACATTGCCGATGCCGCTCGTCGTGCGCGTCTTGATGCGGTCATTGCTGCAATGCCAGAAGGCTATGACACGGTTATCGGCGAACGTGGCGTCAAGCTATCTGGTGGACAGAAGCAACGTCTCGCGATCGCGCGCATTTTCCTGCGCAACCCACCGATCCTGATCCTCGATGAAGCAACTTCTGCACTTGATACGGAAACTGAACGCGCGATCCAGCAATCTTTGTCGGAGCTTTCCGTAGGTCGCACGACGCTGGTAATCGCGCACCGGCTTGCCACCATCGTCAACGCAGATCGAATAATGGTTGTCGAGGGTGGTCAGATTGTCGAGCAGGGCAGTCATGCTGAACTTCTGTCTGTAAAGAATGGACGCTACAAACGCCTTCATGCGGTACAGGCAGGTTCATCAGGTGACGGGATGTTTTCCGCCGCCGGATGATTGCTGAGTTTGTCCTGAATTGATCTTTTAGGAAAACTTATTATCTATTTGTAATATATGAAATAAAAGAAACGCCCTGAATATGGCAATTTAGGGCGTTTTGCTTATCTAGTTTTAATCCGATTTCTATTTTACCACTTGGTATGAACCTTCAGAAGCGCCTTACGGCCTTCGCCATATCCGCAGACGAAGACACCCTGACATCCGGCAACATAATTCTTGTCGAACAGGTTCGTGACGTTGAGATCAATGCCCCAATTGTCCTTTTCATAGCCGACTTTCAAATCGGCGAGGGCAACAGCTGGCACTTTTAGCGTGTTCTCTTCGTCTGCATAAGAGGAACCGACATAGCGGACACCGCCACCCAGAGTTACACCTTCCAGCTTGCCTTCCGGCACCTTGTATTCAACAAAGACCGAAGCCTGTTGTTCAGGCAAAAGATATGGTCTCTTGCCAACGAGTGCTTCATTGCTCTGGTTCTCTTTGATCTTCAAATCATAAGCGGTCACTGAAGCTGTCAGTTTCCATGCATCGGTGATGTTTGCCTGAACTTCCAGCTCGAAACCGCGCGAATTGACCTTGCCAAGCTGTTCGCGAGCGAAGCTGCTGCCGGTCAGTGCGTTTTCTTTGGTCAGATCAAACAGCGATGCCGTAATAAGACCATCGAAGAGTTCGGGGCGATATTTCACGCCGACTTCATACTGCGTGCCTGTTTCTGGCTGGGCATAGCTGCCGTCATAAAGCGTTTCGATGATCGGATTGAAGAAAGTTGCAACGCTCAGATAAGGCGTGAGACCGTTGTCAAACTGATACCCCACACCGGCACGGCCAGAAAGGCGACCTGTATTATACTCATAGGCGGGCAGACCGGTCGCATCGGTCCAGACATAATCGTAGCGACCATTCGCCGTCACAATCCAGCCATCACCAAATTCGATACGATCTTGCGCATAGACGCCGAGCTGATGACGTCGCAAATCCTGATCGATGTAAGGGTCCCACATCGGCCCCTGTGGCTCACCATAAACAGGATCATACGGATTGATCGGCGTCGCACCGCCTGTTTGCTGCATCTGATTGATGCGGAAGTAACGGTACTCAGCGCCGAACAGCAAATTATGAGTCAGAGCGCCAGTAGTCACAGCACCTTCAAGCTGATTATCGGCCTGAAACGTATGCACAGTCGTGTCGTGTTTGAAGTTGATGCGCGAGACATTCGGATCGCCGGGAGCAGGCTGTGGGAGATAATTATAGCCATATGCATAAAGGCTATGCTCTTTGACATGCGCAAAGCCGTAGCGAACATTCTGGCGAATGGTCCAGTCATTGTCGAATTGGTGTTCGAATTCATAACCGATCTGGCCTTGCTCTCGCTTATAATCGTCCAGATCTGGTTCAGTCAGATTTGTCTTACGCGAGATCTTGCCGAACTCGGTAGGAACGACTGTACCATAATATGGGAGGAAACCGCCGCCATCATGTGTCAGGTCGAGATGCGTATAATTGGCCAGAATGGTCAGACGCGTTGTTTCATCCGGCTTATATTCAATGCTCGGTGAAATGACGCCGCGGAATTCCTTGGAATAGTCAGTGTAGTTGTCGCCACCCTGAATCTTACCGTTGATGCGGTAATTGACGGTTTCGGTAGCTTTGTCGCCGATATCGAAGCCGAGATAACCGTTACCATAGCTGTTAATGCCAGCTTCCAGATAGCGGATGCGCTCACCGGTCGGACGTCTACTGATATAGTTGACGATACCACCTGGATTGGTGCCGCCATAAAGTGCTGAAGAAGCACCTCGCAGAACATCGATGCGCTCTATATCGAAGCTATCAATAAGGAAGCCACCGAAACCATAGCTGAAGTTTTGAAGGCCATTCAGGTAGGTGCCGTACTGCGTCGCTTCAAAACCGCGAATGTAAATCCAGTTCGTATCGTTATCGACGCCGAAAGGCTGGCTAAGTACGCCCGGCGTGTAACGCAAAGCTTCATCAAGCTTCTGTGCGCCAATAGCGTCCATTTGATCGCGCCCAACGACAGAAACAGACTGTGGGATTTTTTCGATCGCCACACTGCTTTTCGAGCCTGTGGTCGTTGCAGCCGGAACAAAGCCTTCTACCGGTGCAGTGCCATCCGATGGTTTGCCACTGCCAGTTTGTACGACAACTGTATCAAGACGGATCGATGTGTCAGCATCCTGTGCGTAAGTCGACGCGCCTGTGAGTGGAAGCAGGGCGAGAGCCGTTCCGCTTGCCAACAGCATCATCATTTTTTGCTTCATCGATATTGTCATACGGCTATGGCCCCTCATGTAAATTGATAAGTGCCTGCGTAACGCGAGAGTTTCCTCTCCGGGTATATTCTCAGGCACAATCATTGCGAACTTTGATCAAGTTGCAAGTTAATATGAGTATTTACATCAGGATATATCGCGAAGATTGATCGATATTCTGCTAGATTGAACGATATTTCGCTAATATGACGAAACAGCCACAGGATCGTTTTATGATTGCAAACGTAACCATGCGGCTGGCGTGATACCGGTCAACTTCTTGAATACGCGTGTAAAATGGGCCTGATCAGAAAAGCCGGTGACAGCCGCTATATGAGGCAGAGAAGCACGAGGCTGCAGGAGAAATAACTGCGCATGTTCAATGCGCCGCTTCATCTGCCATGCATGAGGTGAAACGCCGGTTGATGCTTTGAATGCGCTGCAGAAATAGGATTCTGACAACTCTGCCAGTGAAGCCAGCTCCTGAAGGCGGATAATGCGATAATAATTATCCTCGATGAAATCAGTGACACGGCGCAGCTGCCACGGAGAAAGCTTGCTCGTGCGTGCTGCCTGTTCGGGGCGCGCTTCAAACAGCTCGCTGACAAGCGCATTGATCAGTCCTTCGCCATATAGCCCATGCAATGGCGCGTCAGACAGGCATTCTTCAGCAAGCAGAGTGCCGATCTGTTCTATCTTTGTGTTGGAGAAGAGCAGGCGCGGGCGCTCCATGGCATTAACGTCAAGCGCATTGCCAAAGCGCTGTTGGAGCACGCAGGTGTCGAGATGCAGATCAAGATGTTTCAGCTTTCCCGGTCTGGTGACGCGACTCCAGATCGTCATACCAGCGGGTATATAACAAAGTTTTGGTTGCTCTGCGGTTTGTGCAATGGCACGGGAGCTTTGCTCAGGCCTGATAGCCAGTTCACCACGGCTTTCAAGCACCAGAAAAAGTCGTGGGGCTTGCGAAACATATTCTCCACGCGCATCCGGACCGCATTCGACTGACCACACATCCGCGATGGCGCCGTTCCAGACGCGATAATGAAGATCATCCAGCAAACAGACGTCTTCGATGCGGCTTTTCATATGCGGATGGAAGCCCAATAGGATTTTTCCCGATGAAACAATTTTAACATGTATATATTCGTCATGTTTTGCTATCAACCGGCCAAACATAGTTTTAACGCACAGCTGCTATCCGAAAACGGGATAAATTAATGACTTCCGCATTGTTCGAACTTGAGAATGTCAGCTTCGCAGTTCCCGGGCGCACCTTGTTGCAGCCGTTGACCATGTCGATCCCAGCGGCAAGCCTGACGGCACTCATCGGACATAATGGATCGGGAAAGTCGACGCTTCTGAAAATTCTGGCCCGTCAGCATCCCGCGTCGGGAGGAACAGTGCGTTTTGCCGGCAAGCCTTTGAACGATTGGGGTGATCGCGAGTTTGCGCGCAAACTCGCTTATCTACCGCAACAAACAGCAGCAGCATCGGGCATGTTGGTTAAAGAGCTGGTGGCACTTGGCCGTTATCCATGGCACGGCGCTCTTGGTCGCTTTAGCGCTATTGACCGTCAAAAGGTCGATGAAGCCATCGAATTGACGGGTATTTCGCGTTTCGTGGATCGCATGGTCGATACGCTGTCGGGTGGCGAACGTCAGCGGGTTTGGCTGGCAATGTTGGTCGCACAGGATGCAGAATGCCTGCTGCTGGACGAACCGACATCGGCGCTCGATATTGCTCACCAGATTGAAGTTCTCTCGCTTGTGCAGAAACTCTCGCATGAAAAGAACCTGAGTGTATTCGTCGTACTTCACGATGTGAATATGGCTTCGCGTTTCTGCGATGCTGTATTCGCACTACACAGCGGTCGTCTCATCGCGCAATCGACACCGACCGGCATTATGGTTCCGGAACAGCTTAAAGAAATTTACGGCATTCAAATGGACGTTATGCAACATGCATCAACAGGCCACCTGATCGCGGCACCTCGATAAATGGAAGTGTTAGCCGTTGGATTTGTAATCCGCTCGATTTATGCCGTGGCGCTGCATCTTGTCGTAAAAGGTCTTACGCGGGATGCCGAGGGCTTCGAGCGTTTGCTGCACATCGCCATTGTTTATTGCAAGCGTCTCGCGGATGAGTGTCGCTTCATAAAATTCAAGCCGCTTTGGTAGCGTTGCTTGTTCATCCAGAACCAGCGCAGACTTGGCAGGAGCGGACACGCCCAACGAAAATCTCTCCGCGAAATGCACAAGTTCACGGACATTGCCAGGCCAGTTATGCTCCATGAGATGTCGGTGCGTGGAGGCATCCAGTACGGGAATATCTCGATTAAAGCGCCGCGCAGCACGTGCAAGAAAATGCGAGAAAAGAAGGGGAATATCCTCGCGGCGTTCGCGCAAGGGCGGAATGGTCAGTGTGACGACATTCAACCGATAATAGAGGTCTTCGCGAAAATCACCCCGTTGGTCGGGGCTGCCGAGATCAATCTTGGCCGCTGCGACAACGCGAAGATCAACTGGCCGGATTTCATTGGTTCCAAGTGGGGTAATCTCGCGCATTTCCAGCACGCGCAACAGCTTTACCTGTGTTGCGGCTGGCATACTTTCGATCTCATCAAGAAACAGAGTACCGCCGCTCGCGTGCTCAATACGACCAACACGTTTTTTCTGAGCACCGGTGAAAGCTCCCGCCTCATGGCCGAACAATTCGCTTTCGATCACAGTTTCAGGCAATGCTCCGCAGTTGAGTGCAACGAAATTGCCTTTTCGTCTTCGGCCCCAATCGTGAAGTAATTGAGCCACAACTTCCTTGCCGCTGCCGGTTTCGCCTGCAATCAGCACATCGACATCCGTGTCGGCAATGTCGCGTATCGTGCGGCGAAGATTTTCAATCGCAGGCGTTTGGCCTATGAGCGGCATATCATTCTGCGCTTCATCGGCCATCTGACGCAGACTGCGGTTTTCCAGAACAAGCTTGCGCCGCTCTCCGGCTCTCAGAACGCTGTGAACCAACCTATCCGTCGCGAAAGGCTTGGCAATAAAGTCATAAGCGCCATCCTGAATGGCCTGAACTGCCATAGGAATATCACCGTGACCTGTGATCAGAATAACTGGTAAATCGGGATCAATTTCACGAATGCGGGCAAATAGCTCAAGCCCGTCTATCTGTGGCATTCGCACATCTGTAACGATCACCCCTTCGAATGAACCGCTGATAGCGGCCAATGCTTCGCTGGCACTAGCAAAATCCAACACTTCATAACCCGCGAGTTCCAATGTCTGTCTGGTTGCACGGCGTAGTGATTTGTCGTCATCGACGAGTATGACTGGAATGTTCATCATGCTTTCTTAAATTCCACGCGGAATAGAGTGCCATACGCGCTGCTTTTCACTGAAATCTTGCCGCCGTAATCGGTCAGAATTTCCTTGACGATCACCAGACCAAGCCCAAGGCCCCGTTCCTTAGAGGTGTTGAACGGCGTAAAAAGGTTATCCAGAATTTGCTGCGGAATACCGGGGCCATTATCAGAAACTGTGAGCACAACGCTTTTTGACAGAGCTTTTGTTCTAACCTCTATGTGACCTTCATTGCCTTTATTTTCAACAGCTTCCAGAGCGTTTTGAAACAAGTTTATAAGCACTTGTTCAAGCCGAATTGAATGTCCGGCTACGCAGAGGTCAGGCGCAGGCAGTTCGATATTGAGCTGATCCATGCTTCCCGCAAACCGGCTGCGAAGCAGCACCAATGCGCCGGAAACTACTTGTGCAAGCGGCACAGGCTCGGAGGCACGATGACCTTTACGAGCGAACGCGCGCAAATCGCCCGTAATGGTTCCGATGCGTTCCGTAAGCGATGCAATCTCAGTTAGATTATCAGCCGCTTCATCCAGGCGCTTTCGATCAAGGAAGGTGCGGGCATTATCTGCATAAGCGCGGATTGTCGCGACGGGCTGATTAATTTCATGTGCGACACCCGCTGCTACTTGCCCCATAATAGCCAGTCGGTTTGCATGAACGAGGTCTTGTTGAACACCTTGCAGCATGGTCTCCGTTTTATGGTGGTCGCCGATTTCCGCTTCGAGACGGTCACGCGCTGTGATGAGATCACGAGTCCGCTCCGCTACTCGCTGCTCCAGCTCAATCTGTCTGCGTTGCGCATCGGCAATTCGTGCAACAACACGTTGGCGACGACGCAACAGGATACCTGCAACAGTGGCGATGCTCGCAAGTAGAATGAAGGCAATCAGGCGCGCTTCACGCATAGCCGCTTCAACCGGCTGCCTGATGGGAGCAAGGCTATACATCAACCATGGTGTGCTCGGCACATGGGAGCGAATGGCCAGAAAGTCCGTGCTGCGTGCCGAGCCGGGCAGAATGGCATCGACCAGCACCATATCATCGCCAGCCACAGGCTTTAGCGATAGTGGTAATGGCTTCAAAGGCGCATTGCCAAACTGGAGGCTATTACGGATGGTTTCGACATTCTGAGGCTGTAATTCACCAATGGTCATGAACCGCCAAGACGGCATGGTCGTGATCAGCACGATATTTCTATTGTCTGTCACAAAAGTCGGGCGACCGGTTTCGTTCCAATCGCTTTCCAGCTGATCGAACGATAGTTTCACCACAACGACGCCAAGCGGTCCGTTTGGCCCGTCTACCCGACGCGAAATGTAAAGTCCTGGACGAAGGCTAACGTTACCGAGCGCAAAATATTCGGCATTGGTATTTTTCAGAGCATCATTGAAATAGGGACGAAACTTATAGTCGTTGCCGACAAAGCTGTCAGGCTCGCGCCAGTTGCTGGCCGATATCGCATAGCCGTGTAGGCCGACAAGATAGATCACAGCAGCTTGCGTGCCTTCAGCGAGCGCCTCCAGTTTACGGTTTAACTGGTCCACAACCACCGCACTTGGCATTGCAAGCGCATCCGCCAGTTCTTTGTCTTTGGATAGAACCAATGGAAGTGCACGCTGTTTCTCCAGAACAGTGCGGAGGAGGGCTGTGTTTAGATTAGCATCTATTCGCGTCTGTTCGCCCAATGAGAGCAAAGCACGATCGCGCGCCGCATTGCCAACAAACCAGAAAGCCATTGCGAAAATGGCAGCGCAAATCACACCAAATATCCACCATGTCCGGCGATTGCTGGCGGGTGACGGGCTTGTTTCGATCGTTGAGACAGGCGCTTCTTTCATAAAGCTTATTGTGCATTATTCCGCACTTTATGAAAAGATATATGTGCGATAAATCGCACAAATGAAACGAAATATTCGGCGAACAAAGAAATTACCATTATATTTCAATATATTAATCACCTAATGAAAACTGGCATAGTCCTTGCAAATCATGATGTGAGCGGCGGCAAGGGCCGCTGAACAAGAGGACGAAAGGCTCGGGAGGCTGGACGGGATCCAGATAGAGCCAAACGGAGGACATCATGATTGCCGTACCGAATGGCGCTGTGGCTGAACCACGCCGCCCAATCCCATTTTATAAGCAACTTTATGTGCAGGTTCTGTTCGCGATTGCTGCAGGTATTTTGCTTGGACATTTCTATCCTGAGCTTGGCACCTCTTTGAAGCCTTTGGGCGATGCCTTTATCAAGCTCGTGAAGATGATCATCGCTCCGGTGATCTTCCTGACGGTAGCAACCGGCATTGCCGGTATGACCGACATGAAGAAAGTCGGGCGCGTGGCCGGTAAGGCCATGATCTACTTCCTGACGTTTTCCACACTGGCACTGATCATTGGTCTCATCGTTGCCAATGTTGTGCAGCCGGGCGCAGGTATGCATATTGATCCGGCCTCGCTTGATCCAAGCGCTGTCGCAAACTATGCCGAAAAAGCGCATGAACAGACGATCAGCGGCTTCCTGTCCAACATCATACCAACCACAATCGTTGGCGCATTCGCTTCTGGAGACATTCTTCAGGTTCTGTTTTTCTCGGTCCTGTTCGGTGTCTCTCTTGCCATGGTTGGCGATAAAGGCAAGCCAGTTACAGACTTCCTGCAGATGCTGACTGCGCCTGTTTTCAAGTTGGTTTCGATCCTGATGAAAGCTGCGCCAATTGGTGCCTTCGGCGCAATGGCATTCACAATCGGCAAATATGGCATCGGGTCTATTGCCAATCTGGCAATGCTCATCGCTACATTCTACATCACGGCATTGTTGTTCGTACTCGTGGTGCTGGGTGCTGTTGCTCGCTATAACGGGTTCTCGATCATTGCGCTCATTCGCTACATCAAGGAAGAGCTCCTGCTGGTTCTTGGTACATCTTCTTCGGAAGCCGCGTTGCCGAGCCTCATGGACAAAATGGAAAAGGCAGGTTGCAAGCGCTCCGTCGTTGGCCTTGTTATTCCAACTGGCTACTCGTTCAACCTTGATGGCACGAATATCTACATGACGCTTGCAGCACTGTTCATCGCGCAGGCGACAGATATTCCACTCTCGTTAACCGACCAGATTCTGCTGCTTCTTGTGGCTATGTTGAGTTCTAAGGGTGCAGCGGGCATCACCGGTGCTGGCTTCATCACCCTTGCTGCAACACTGTCGGTTGTTCCAGCAGTTCCGGTTGCCGGTATGGCGCTGATCCTGGGCATCGACCGCTTTATGTCGGAATGCCGTGCACTGACCAATCTTGTCGGCAATGCAGTTGCAACCATCGTGGTTGCGCGTTGGGAAAACGAACTGGATGTCGAGCGTCTTAATGCCGCGATGAATGGCAAACCGATAGTCATGGAACCGGAGCCAGTGGGCGAACTGGTTTTGCAACCTGCAGAGTAATATCTCAGGCAACAGAAACGGCCCGCTTTTGGCGGGCCGTTTTGTTTCATTTATTGTCTTCTGCGGCTTTGCCTTGCGTAATCAGGCGTGCACTGTGCTGGCCAGATATGAAGGTCCAGAGCCAACTCCATGCAACTGCGGCTCGGCTTCGCGTACCAATCAGGAAGAAGATATGGGCAATACCCCATACCCACCAAGCAATTGCACCGGTTAGTTTGATGCGTCCCATATCGACCACAGCCGCACCACGACCGATGGTCGCAAGATTTCCTTGGTGGTGATAGCGAAATGGCGCTGGAATTGCCTTTCCCGACGTGCGGCTGCGAATGACCTTCGCAACATAGGCTCCCTGCTGCTTGGCCGCCGGAGCAATACCCGGGACAGGTTTTCCGTCCGGGCCTTCAACCCACGCCGTATCGCCAATCACGAAGATGTTTTCATGACCAGCTACGGTCAGGTCGGGTAGAACGCGAACGCGGCCAGCGCGGTCGCTTTCAGCGCCCAACCATGCTGCTGCAGGTGATGCAGCAACACCAGCAGCCCAAATGGCTGTTTTGCAAGGGATGAACTCTTCACCAACGGTCACTCCGTCTTCGGTGATTTCCTTGACGGGCACGCCGAGACGGACTTCAACACCAATCTTCTGCAAGGCGTTTTGTGCGTAAGTCGAAAGATATTCGGGGAACGCCGCCAGAATACGTGGTCCCGCCTCAACAAGCAGAATGCGTGCTTGCCGCGTATCGATATTGCGAAATTCCGGCCACATGGTCTGCTTGGCGAGTTCTGCAATAATGCCCGCCAATTCAACGCCGGTCGGTCCCCCACCAACCACCGAGAATGTTAGCAATGCCTTTTGCTTTGCAGGATCGGTCTCGCGCTCCGCACGCTCAAATGCGAGAAGCAAACGGCGGCGAATGGTCGTGGCGTCCTCCAGCGCTTTCAGACCCGGAGCAACCTTTTCCCAACGATCATTGCCAAAATAAGCGTGGCGCGCGCCCGTTGCGAGCACGAGTGTGTCGTAAGCAATTTGCTCGCCGTTTTCGAGTTGCACTTTTTGTGCCGCAGTATCCACGCCGACAACTGCGCCGAGCAAGGTTGTGACATCTTTGCGATCCCGAAAAAGGTGGCGGATTGGCCAGGCAATTTCAGACGTGGCGAGGATTGTTGTCGCAACCTGATAAAGCAGCGGCTGGAAAAGATGATGATTGCGTTGATCGACAAGCGTAATGCGAACATTCGCGCCTTTCAGATCATGGATAAATTGCAGGCCACCAAAGCCTGCACCAACGACGAGGATATGGGGGGTATCCGGTCCGCTCATTGAGATTTTACACCTGCATTTTGGCGTGAAGCCTGTTCACGCTTGTCAAAAGATAGTCGCGCTTTGCAAACTAACGCTATCAGGTGGATGGTAAAGAGCCTAACGGCAAAGTGAAACTAATTCTTGACGAAATAATTCAAGGTTATTGCCGGGAAAAGTGCTTTCAAGTTTCGCATGCGCTGCCATCCAGATAGGAACGGCAGAGGCAAGCACTGATTGTCCTTCAGATGTTAGAACAAGAAGCCGCTCGCGACGATCTTTCGGATTAACGACAACTTCGACCCAGCCATTTCGCTGCAAGGGTTTTAGTGCTGCGGTGAGGGTGGTCTGATCCATGGCGAGAAGCTCAGCCACTGGTTTCATAGGAGGTGGGCTAGGGCGATTGAGTGACATGAGCAGCGAGAATTGCCCGTTATTCAAGCCCGATGGGCGCAGCTCCTCATCAAAAAAGCGCGCAAGTGCGCGTGCTGCACGCTGAACATGCAGACATAAACAAGTGTCACGCACAAGAAGCGTGGTTTCAAACGGGACGTCGCGAACTTCTGGCATTGCCTAGTAATGTTGATATCAATCTATTTCGTCAAGCCAGTTAGTTAGCCTCATCATTAAAGGACCGTCTTAAAAATCATCGCCGTGATGCATATGACGAAGATAGGCGAAAGCTGTTCCTGCCAGAATCGGCAGAATGACAAGCGCCATCCAGAAAATAATATTGCTCATTTTTCCCTCCCTTTTCCGCCAGTTTAACATATCCGCCGGATAAAGGAAAAACGCGCGAAATGACGGCTGGTTCCCAGAACGTATCGATTGTGATGCTTTCCACTCGAAGCTCATCATTTGCATTGAAAAGACAGTTCTTTTCGTCTTTGGCTCTTTAAGGGCGATCTGATCGCCTTCATTACGTGAGTGAACAGAATAAAATTCCGCAGTGTTGGAGTGGCGAGTGTTTAAACACTCTTGTCAGCGCGCATCAGTTTGAGTAGAAGTAGCGTCACATCAAGAGTTGGGGCGACGCCCAACGCCAACCTGCCTTTCCGGGCAAGGTGGTACTTCCTTAAAAAAGGAAGGATGTGGCCAACCGGCAAGTATACGGATAAAGCCACGCGCGTCTGCTCTGATATAAAGAAGGACCGACGCGACATGCCTATTAAAATTCCTGACGATCTGCCCGCAACCAGTGTTCTCGAAGCCGAGGGCGTTATGGTCATGCGTGAGGCGGATGCTATCCGTCAGGATATCAGGCCGTTGAAAATTGGCCTTCTTAATCTGATGCCGAATAAAGCGACGACGGAAACGCAGATTGCGCGGCTGCTGGGGGCTACCCCGCTACAACTCGAACTAACGCTCGTGCGTATAACCAATCATGTTGCACGTCACACGTCAGCCGACCACATGCTTTCCTTCTACCGTCCATGGGAAGAGGTGCGTGATGAGCGCTTTGATGGCTTTGTCATTACGGGCGCGCCAGTTGAACGCATGCCATTTGAGGAAGTCACTTATTGGGATGAGATGCAGCGCGTTTTCGACTGGACGCAGACGCATGTTCATCGCACGCTGAATATCTGCTGGGCTGCGCAAGCTGCTGTGCATCATTTTCACGGCATGAGTAAATATGATCTGCCCGGTAAAGCCTCCGGTGTTTACAGCCAGCAGAATTTGGCACCGTCTTCGCCTTATTTGCGCGGTTTCTCAGATGACTTCGCAATCCCAGTCTCTCGCTGGACTGAAGTACGCAAAGACGACATCCCGTCAGAAAGCAGCCTGAGGGTTCTGGTTGACAGTCCAGAAAGCGGCCTGTGCTTGCTGGAAGATCCGCAGCATCGCGCGCTACACATGTTCAACCATGTTGAATATGATACGACATCGCTTGCAGATGAGTATTTCCGGGATATCCAGCTTCAACCGGAAACACCGCCGCCTGCCAATTATTTTCCAAATGATGATGTCAGCCGTAAGCCACAGAACTGCTGGCGTGGCCACGCGCATCTGCTTTTTGGCAACTGGATCAATGAGATGTACCAGTCAACGCCTTATGACCTCGAAAATATCGGCAAGTCTTGAACAAAAAAAGCTAATCCCCTCGAGGGGATTAGCTTTCTAAATATCAAGATTGACTGGCGAAGCGGTCAACCCATTTGTGCCATTGCTCTTCGCTGCCATGGAAGACGTTCAAATCGATCTTACCATTAACGCCCTGAGACAAGCCTGAGCCAGAATACTGCCAGAAGACCCAGCGACGGCCCGGGTAGACTTTTGATGGATGCTGAGCCACCGCACGCAGCCAGAACGGATAATCCGTGAATGCACCTTTGAGATTATCATCATAGAAATCTGGTGCCGTGTAGATAACCGGTCGCTTACCGTAATGGCGCTCAAGCGCATCCATAAAGACCTGCATCTTTTCGCGTACCTGTGCCGGAGATGGGCGGCGCTTGCAGGATGAATCACCATTCCATTCCACGTCGATAACAGGTGGCAATGCGTCAGGATCGACCGGCACGTTGCGGATAAACCAATCGGCCTGCTGGCTTGCGACGCGGCACCAATAGAAGAAGTGATAAGCGCCGCGCTTCAGGCCTGCTGCCTTTGCATCGCGCCAATTCTTGCGGAACATCGGATCGAGATGATCGCCACCGTCCGTTGCTTTAATATATGCGAAGTTAGCGCCATTCTGGCGCAACGTAGCCCAGTCAATATTACCTTGCCAGCGTGAGACGTCGACGCCATGCACTGCGTGCCTACGCGGCGATACGCTCCCGAAGTTGATTGGCTTTGCATCCCGGAAGCGCTGGCTATAGACGCGCGAACGTTGCTGAGGCGCAAGACGCACAGGCGGATAGGCGGCAACTTCCGGCTTGGGAACTGAAATAGGCGCCGCCACCCTTTGTTCAGGGCGCTGCGTCAAGGGAGCGGGAGGCTCGGTTTTAAACGGGCCTGCATCGGGAACGGGACCGGCCCAAGCAAGAACTTCTTCCTGCGGGGCGGCGGGCATCGATTGCGACGCCCTCGCTGTTTCTATCACAGGTGCAGATGGCCGGACCACGGAGCTGGTCAGCTCAGCAGATGGCTGCGGCATGAGACTGTCGATGCCGGAACTTGACGTGCAACCCGCCAGAGCGGTGCAGGCAAGGGCAATTGCTGACACAACTGAAAAACGCATGATACCCGTACACAAAACTCAGGCGCTCTACAGCCAGACCAAAAAAGGTTGCAGAAATGCCATCCACCAAAACTCGCAACGCTCCTCCCGAGCAAATTGCTAACCAAAGATTACCGCACAAAGCTGAATCCAAAGTTTACGAAAGACTTAAGGGCGCATGAGCGAGTGACTGTGATGGGATCAACTATTATTAAACTAAAACAATATGTTATGTTATTAATATAATATATTACTTAAGATAGGGAGGTTTCCACCTGTTGAATGTCAGATAAATTTCCAGATTTTTAGCAGAAATGTCAGGCGGTTTTCGCGGTGCGATCAAAATCCTGCTCAAAGACCTGTTCTGCAAAGGGCTTTGGCTTCACGCTTTCAATTTGCATCATGAGATCGGCAATTTTCTCAGGATTTGAAATACCACATTCATAAATCTGAATGATTTCTCGCGCCATTTCATCTTTCTGAGGAGAGGTTATCGGGCAACGCCCTAAACGTTGACACGTCTCTATAAAGGCCGCCTGCAACTGTTCCAGTTCAGCGGGCTTGAAACGCTTAAAATAATAATCTCTCGAAAACGGCATATCATTTCATTCGCAGTTTGGTCGTGATTGACCGAATTTCATAACCTGGACGATAGTTTAGAGCGCTTATCGATCTGATTACACCAGACCGGCGCTCCACTCACTTGTCTTAACACCCATCTTACCGAAAACCGTTTCACACTTTTCGGGATGCGTTCTAAAAGCATGTCCTTAGTAAATCTGAACGCATTACTACCATACATATGGATAGTTTACATTCAGTAACTGGTTTCAACTGCGCATAAGCTCTACTCGCGCTGCGATTGCAGCAATTTTCTCTGGGTCGCACTCGCCTGATTGAAATGTCCTGATAATGGCGCGTGCTAGATCGTTTTTGGCCTCATGCGTCGTTGGACAACGCTCCAACAAAGCACAGCTTCGATTATAGGCGGCTTGCATCAACTGCAAGTCCTCGGGCGTGAACGTTCCGTGATATTGGCTGCCTTTGAATGGCATGGTGTTCTCCCCCTGAATTATTTGATTGAAGCTCGAATTTCAAAGGAAAGCAACAGCATTTTAAACTGGGTTTGTTAAACTGTTTTCGTGATGTCTCCGCCTGGAAGGCAAACCTTCACAAGCCTGAGATACAACGCTATAAGCCAAGACAAAAGCCAAAAGAAAAGGATGCGATAGTGAAAATCGGCGTCGTTACAGTATCTGACCGTGCAAGCCGCGGCGAATACGAAGATTTGAGCGGTCCGGCAATCGAATCCTGGCTAAAAAGCGCGATTGTAACGCCCTATGAAATCATCAAACGCGTCATTCCGGACGGCATGGATTCTGTGCGTGATACGCTGATCGATCTCTCAGACAATATCGGATGCGATTTGATCCTGACCACAGGTGGCACAGGTCCTAGTTCACGTGACGAAACACCGGAAGCAATGATTGCCGTTTTACATAAAGAGTTGCGGGGTTTTGGCGAGCAGATGCGCCGCGCGAGCCTTGAACAAACACCAACCGCGATACTCTCGCGTCAGACTGCAGGCAGTCGCGGAAAGAGTTTTATAATCAACCTGCCGGGCAAACCCGTATCCATCGCGATGACCTTGCAGGCCATTTTCCCGGCTGTGCCTTATTGCCTTGATTTAATCGGAGCAGGCCGCATCGAGACCGATCCCACAGTTGTCAAAGCCCATCGTCCCAGCTGAAATCCAGCGCTGAATATCAGTTGCGCGGGATTAGAAACTATCGTTAAACCGCTGTCGCGACGAAATTGCGCAACCCAGCCTTGCGCTTTTGCATGATATGCACACTTGCATTTCCCTGATTTG
The DNA here is from genome assembly GCF_025846885.2 of Brucella sp. HL-2. Lineage (NCBI taxonomy): Bacteria > Pseudomonadati > Pseudomonadota > Alphaproteobacteria > Hyphomicrobiales > Brucellaceae > Brucella > Brucella sp. HL-2. The sequence goes on from NZ_JAOYTK010000002.1 coordinate 281,344, forward strand.
AAGCTGAATATTAGCGAAAAGAAGGGGAATTCAGTGAAGCCATTCGATGAGATGCTCAATCATGGCGGGAGTGTCCGCCAACCTTACGAATTTCTCAAGCAGTGGCTCGACCAGCAGGATCAACACAAACTTCTGCAGAAAACGCAGGATGCTGAAAGCGTATTTCGCAAGACAGGCATCACATTTGCGGTTTATGGCGATGAAGACGCAGCGGAACGTTTGATCCCATTCGATATCATTCCGCGTATTATTTCAGGTCAGGAATGGCGACGACTTTCACAAGGCATCGAGCAGCGTGTGATGGCGCTCAATGCTTTTCTGGACGATATCTATCATCGACAGGAAATCGTCCGGGCAGGGCGTATCCCAAAAGAACTCATTACCAATAATGAAGCATTTCTTCCGGAAATGATCGGGTTTCGCCCACCCGGGAATGTCTATACGCACATTATCGGCGTCGATATCGTGCGCACGGCTGAAAACCAATTCTATGTGCTTGAAGACAATGCGCGAACACCTTCCGGTGTTTCCTATATGCTGGAAAACCGCGAAACTATGATGCAACTGTTCCCAGAGTTGTTTCAGAATGTGAAGGTTCGCCCAGTCGAGAACTATCCGCAATTGCTGCGCCAATCACTCGCAAGTGTGGCACCACCCGGAACGCAAGGTGTGCCAACGGTGGCAGTGTTGACACCTGGCATCTACAACTCGGCCTATTTCGAGCACGCCTTTCTGGCGGATCAAATGGGCGTGGAACTTGTAGAGGGGAGTGACCTGCGCGTTGTGGATGGGCGTGTCGCCATGCGCACTACGAAAGGCTATCGCGCCATCGATGTGCTTTATCGTCGTGTCGACGATGATTATCTTGATCCACTAACATTCAGACCAGATTCCACGCTTGGCGTCGCAGGCATCATGGATGTCTATCGCGCTGGAAACATCACAATTGCCAATGCGCCGGGCACAGGAATTGCCGACGATAAAGCGATCTACTCTTATATGCCCGAGATCATTGAGTTTTATACCGGTCGCAAGGCTATTTTGGAAAACGTTCCGACTTGGCGCTGTTCAGAGCCTGACAGTCTGGCCTATGTGCTCGATAATCTTGCCGATCTCGTCGTCAAGGAAGTGCATGGCTCAGGGGGCTACGGCATGCTGGTCGGCCCGGCCGCGACCAAGGCTGAACGCGACACTTTTGCGGAGAAACTGAAAGCCCGTCCTCGGAACTATATTGCGCAGCCGACATTAGCACTTTCAACGACACCGATCTTCACTGAAAGCGGCCTTGCTCCACGCCACGTCGATCTTAGGCCGTTCGTACTGGTGTCAGACCGCATTCGCATCACACCCGGCGGATTGACGCGTGTGGCGCTGAAGGAAGGCTCGCTCGTTGTGAACTCCAGTCAGGGCGGCGGCACAAAGGACACTTGGGTACTCGACGACTAAAGCATTTCCAGCAAAAGTGCGAAGCGGTTTTGCGTGGGGAAAGGCGCAAAAACAAATAGTTAAGAGCGGTTCTAATGATTCAGTCTTAACTCGACCCGCTCTAATACCAAGGCGCTAAGATGCTGACGCATTAAGCCTTGAAAATGTTCAATCGCCACACAGGCTTAACCAAAGTCCGATGAGTCTTACTCAATGAACTTTGGTATAAGATAATAGTTTTTGGAATTGCGCATCAAAACCGGCGATAAGACCGGTGCGTGTTGAAGGGGAATGAATTTATGCTTCTTGGCCGTACGGCAAACGGGCTTTACTGGATGTTCCGCTATATCGAGCGCGCTGAAAACATGGCGCGTCTGGTTGATGCGGGATTGCGTATGGCACTTACAAAAACATCGGATGCACCGGAAGAGTGGTCTTCTGTGGTGGTATCGGCAGGCGCAAGCCAGACGTTCTCGGCGAAATATCACGCTTATAATGCTGCAAACGTCGCTGACTTTCTGCTTCGGGATATGGATAATCCGTCAAGCGTCATGTCCTGCATAGAAAACGCACGTTCCAATGGACGTATGGTGCGAACTGCACTAACTCGCGAAGCATGGGAAAGCGTCAATGAAGCGTGGATGGTCCTTAAAAAGTCGCTCTGTAAGCCATTGAAAGAAGCCGATTTACCGCCGCTGCTCGATCAGATCAAACGCGAGACAGCACTGATCCGCGGTGCGTTTCACGGGACGATGCTGCGTAACGAGATCTTCGATTTTGCGGGGCTCGGCACTTTTATCGAACGCGCAGACAATACGGCACGTATTCTCGATGTGAAATATTATGTGCTCCTGCCGGCTGTTTCTTATGTCGGAACCACGCTGGACAATTATCAGTGGGAGTCGATTCTCCGATCAGTCTCAGCACATCGGTCGTATCGCTGGGTTTATGATGGTGACTATCGTCCTGCGCATGTGGCGGACTATCTGATCCTCAATGGGCGTATGCCGCGATCGCTCAATTATTGCTATCAGAGCATTAACGGACATTTGAACTATCTAGCCAAGGATTATGGCGATAGCGCTGTTTGTCACCAGACGGGCGAGATAATCTATGCAACCCTGCAAAATCAGGAGATTGGTGCAATTTTCGATGTCGGTTTACATGAGTTCCTGACAGATTTCATTTCCCGCAACAACCGGCTCGGCAACGAGATCGCTGAAACCTATAATTTTTATTGAGGTGATTGCTTGTTGCTCAATATCCGGCATGTTTCGCATTATCGATATGAAAACCCGGTTCCCTATGCGGTTCAGCGGTTGCGGCTGCGCCCGCCGACTTTACCCGGCCAAGTGGTCAAACACTGGGAACTTAAGATTGAAGGCGGCGAGTCTGAAGTTTCCTATATCGATGGCTTCGGCAACAAGACCGATCTTGTCCAGCATGCCCGCAATGTGAACGAGATCATCATTACCGCGAGCGGCAATGTTGAAGTGGAAGATCGTGTTGGCGTTCTGGGTCCAGTGTATGGCTATGCGCCTCTGTGGCTGTTTGAACGCGAAACCCACCTGACGATGCCCGGCGATCACATCCGCGCACTTTCTGGTGATCTGCCGAAAGATAAGGAACGTCTTGCATTGTTACATGAACTGATGAATTCAGTTCATACTGCAGTTGCCTATATGCCTGGCACGACTAGCGTCGCGACCAACGCAGAAAGTGCACTCGAGGCGGGTAGGGGCGTTTGTCAGGACCACAGTCATATCTTTCTCTCTGCAGCGCGATTGCTTAAAATTCCGGCCCGCTATGTGTCCGGCTATCTGTTAATGGAAGGCATCGATGAGCAAACCGCGAGCCATGCATGGACAGAGGCGCATATCGATGGACTTGGCTGGGTAGGGTTTGATGCTGCCAATAATGTCTGCCCAAATGATCGGTATGTTCGTCTGGCAACGGGGCTTGATTATCGCGATGCAGCGCCAATTTCCGGGGTAAGGCTTGGAGGCGCGGTTGAAAGCCTTGCGGTCCACATCAATGTAGGGCAGTGATTGTTTAGAGCATTGTGCTTGATGACTGAATGAGAAGTAATGCTCTAAGTGTTTGTTTTGTCGCATTGTCCTACGCAAAACCGCTGCGCACTTTTGCTGGAAATGCTCTATGATTATAAATTGCATGCCGGAAACTGCTGATGACTTATTGCGTTGGAATGAAAATTGATCGCGGCCTTGTGTTTATGTCCGATACAAGGACGAATGCAGGTCTCGATAATATCTCGACATTCTCGAAGATGCGTAGCTGGAACAAAGCTGGTGAACGTGTGATTGTGCTTTTATCGGCGGGTAATCTCGCTACCACACAAGCTGTTGCGAGCCTGCTTGAAGAGCGCATGAAGGCGCCAGAGGACAGGCACCCGTCAGTATTCGACGCACCCTCCATGTTTCAGGTGGCACGTCTCATTGGCGATACGGTCAAGGAAGTCATTACGAACTCGGCAACAGGCGGGCAGAGTGCGGACGCATTTGGCGCATCGTTCATTCTGGGCGGGCAGATCAAAGGCGGACAGCCTCGGCTCTTCTATATTTATCCTGAAGGCAACTTCATCGAAAGCTCGGTCGATACGCCATTTTTTCAGATTGGTGAGAACAAGTACGGCAAGCCAATTTTGGTGCGCGCTTATCAGGAGACAATGAGTTTCGAGGAAGCGGTCAAGCTGCTGCTCGTTTCTTTTGACTCGACATTGAAGGCAAATCTCTCGGTAGGGCTGCCGCTTGATATGCAGATTTATGAGACCGACAGCCTCGAGCTCGGCGAACACAGGCGCTTTGAAGCAAGCGACCCTTATTATCAGACGGTTTCGGAAAGTTGGTCTGAAGCGCTGAAGTCGGCGCTCGAGCAGTTGCCGTCTTTCAGTTTTGATCAGTAGAGAAAAGACGGGGTCAGAGCGCATCCCGAAAAGTGTTAGAGTACCGATCTATTGAATCTGATCGGTACTCTAATCCACTCGGCTTTTACTTTTTAGTCTTTTGTTACGGTCGCAACATAGTTCGCATCGGCGACCATATCGAAGTTGTGAACGTTTGAAGCCGTCACAGCCGTTTCGATCTGCTGATAAATGACCGTTATCGGGCTATCTTCCTGAAATTTCTTTTGAAGATCATGATACATGGCTTCACGCTTGGTCGTATCACGTTCCTCTGCCGCTGCCATGGTTTCGGCTGTCAGTTCTGGAATATCCCATGAAGCCTGCCAGGCGGTTGTCCGCAAATTTACCTCATCACCGTTATTCGGATTGTTAGTGAATGTGACGGCGTTGGTGTGTGGGTCCCAATAATCTGGCCCCCAAATACCCAATGCAAGCTGATGCTTGCGGGCACGAACCTTGGTGGTCGTAAGCTTGCCATCGCCTTGTAGGATTTCAACACTGACCCCGGCCTTGGCCATGGTTTGCTGGATGCTTTCAGCAATGCCAACGTATGGCTGGTTGTTACGAACATCAAGCGTGATGCTCAAGCCATCTTTTAGCCCTGCTTTTTCAAGCAATTCCTTTGCTTTCTCAACATCATACTTGAAAGGTTTGTCATCGACTGCACCAAACATGCCGACCGGCAAGAAGGATTGATGCTTGCGGCCAATTCCTCTGATCAGGGTTGCTTCAATCGTATCGTAATCAATCAGATACTTCAGTGCTTGACGCACTTCCGGCTTGGCTAGTTCCGGCACATTCTGGTTCGCGCTAAGGTAATAAATGCGGCCCTTTGGAGCGTTGATAACGCTGAACTTGGCATCCTTGCCAAGTTCTTCAATGTCACCCGGTTCGAGATTGCGCGCAATGTCGATATCTCCAGCCTGTAGCAGAAGACGCTGCGACACGCCTTCCTTCACGTGACGATAGATAACGCGCTTCATGGCCGGCTTGGTGTCAGAATAATTCTCGTTTCGCTCCAGAAGCATAACTTCATTGGCGCGCCATTGCTTCAAAGCGAACGGCCCAGACCCAGCGTAATTATTCTTCAGCCAGTCATAACCGAAGTCCGTATCATAAGCATACGTGTCCGTCTTCTCGGTCTTCTGTTCATGTTCCTTGACCAGTTTGCTATCGACAATCGATGCGACGCTGGAGGTCAAACAGTTCATGACGAAACTTGGCGCAAAGGCCTTGCCGGTCGTGAAAACGAATGTCTTGTCATCGGTTGCAACGACGTTTTGGTCGACGTTTTCAGCAGTGATGCCAAACTGGCTCAGAATAAATGCAGGGCTCTTGTCGAGTTTGATTGCGCGTTGGAGCGAATAGGCGGCATCATGCGCCGTAATGGGGTTGCCGGAGGCAAATTTTAGGCCATCGCGAATTTTGAACGTGATCGATTTGCCATCGTCGGAGAAAGTCCAGCTCTCGGCGATCTGTGGTATGATCTTGGTTGGATCTTTCGTGTCTGTCGTCACCAGTCGTTCATAAGTGCTGGTCAGCATTTCAGACGTAGTGATTTCAAAGATTTCTGCTGGATCGAGCGAAATAATATCGTCGATACTCATCGCAATGACGAGCGTGTCGGCTGGCGTAGCGGCTTCCACGGCCTTTGGTGAGGCTGACAGGCAAAGAGCGAATGCCAGCGCCGCAGGAATGGACGTACGCATCAGTCTGGTGGTGAGTGTCCCATTCTGCCGAGCAATAACAGGTAATGTAGTTCCGAATTTCATGTGTTTTCCCCTGGAGATCACGTCCGTTGCCCGGACATGCTCATCAATTCCCAACTCGTTCCGGTGACGACTCTCCTGAACGTGGAAGTATTAGATTCCGTTTTTAAAGGGGGCACAATGGCGGGAGATATTTAGCCGTAAAATAAAAACGGCTGGAAAATTCCAGCCGTTTCATAAATCAATGGCAATGTATTATGCGAAGATCTTGAAGCGTTCGCCATCATCCATAAAAGCTTTGTCGCCAAAAGCCTGCTCATTCGAGCCAAATGGCATCTGCGCACGCAGCTTCCATGACGATGGAATATCCCAGGTCTTGGCAACTTCGGCGTCGATCAGCGGATTGTAATGCTGGAGGCTTGCACCGATGTCTGCATTGGCAAGTGCCGACCAAACCGAAAGCTGTGCCATGCCGCCAGCCTGTTCCGACCAAACCGGGAAATTGTCTGCATAAAGTGCAAAGTTCTCCTGAAGGCTCTTAACGACATTCTGGTCTTCAAAGAACAACACAGTGCCTGCGCCAGCAGCAAAGCTGTTGATTTTGGCTTCGGTCTGCTCAAAAGCATCAGCAGGAACGATCTTGCGGAGCTCTTCCTTGGCGATGTTCCAGAGTTTGTCGCTCTCAGCACCAAAAAGAACAATAGCGCGCGAGCTTTGCGAATTGAAGGAGGATGGCGAATGCTTAATTGCTTCGCGGATCAGCTCGGCAGTCGCATCCTGGGAGAGGGGAAGGTTTTTGCCGAGTGCGTATTGTGTACGACGCTTCTTAAGGGCGGCGATATAACTATTGCTCATCATCAGTGTCCTGTTTTTACGGCGATTCTGTGCTGCAAACTTATTGCAGCGCTTGGGAAAATCTCATGCAAAATATTGTGATTTTTGAACAAGAAGCCAGCCCATGTTTCTGAAACACACTGTCAACAGATGACGCGTTTCTTCGCTTAATTGTTTCAGTTCTGTGAACTGAACGATGCGGATTTTTGGGATAATTTAGCTTTTGCCTTTCGTTTTTATTCGAAATCTGACAAAATTTATCGGAATATGGGAACGCCAAAGAAAAAGTCGGTGTGAACCGCCAGTTCATAACCGACTAAGCGCTACGAGGTTACGATCGTTTGAAGTCATTTATTATTATCGGAGGCGGTGCGAGTGGTGTTCTCATGGCCGCACAATTGCTTGGCCGTTCCCCAGAAACGACGGTTCGTGTTTTCGAGCGTTCAGGTGATTTAGGGGCAGGGATCGCCTATTCAACGCAAAATCCCAATCATCTGTTGAATGTCCGCGCCAGCAATATGAGCGCGTTTCCAGATCAGCCAGAACATTTTCTCAACTGGCTTCAAAACAATTCTCACTCTATGACGGAAGCTGCGTGGCAGCCGCAATCCTTCGCGCCACGCGCTCTTTATCGGCTATACCTCAATGATTTGCTCAAACCATATATCGAGAGTGATGCGCCGCGAATTTTTATTGAAACTTCAGATGTTTCCGACGTCTCTTTTGAAGGCCTGCGTCCGCAGGTAACAAACTCTACAGGTGAAAGCTTCCACGCAGATACTATTATTGTCGCCACAGGCAATGAAGCCGCAATTGCGACATCTGGCGTTCATGTGACCGAATACTGGTCCAGCGACGGCTATTTCGACATTCCTTCCGATCATCCGGTAGCGATTTTTGGCACAGGATTGTCCATGGTCGACAGTGTGATTTCACTGCTAGACAGGGGGCACAAGGGCAAGATTCATGCGATTTCCCGGCGAGGTTTGCTGCCGGCACGCCATGCACCGGCTGAACCATTCCCAATCGACGCGGATGCGCTACTGGTTGCCGATGGATTGCCTAGGCTTTTGCATATTGTTCGTAAGATGATTGTTCAATGTGAGGCGGAGGGTAAAAGCTGGCGCAGCGTAATTGATGGATTGCGACCTCACACGAAGAACATCTGGAACAGACTGCCTGCGAGGCAACGCCAGAGCTTTCTGCGGCACCTACGGCCATGGTGGGACGTACATCGTCACCGGATGGCCCCGGAGGTCGCTGATCGCATTCAAATTGCACAGCAATCGGGGCAGCTCACAATCACCGCTGCACATCTCACTTCTGTTAAGAACAAAGCTGATCGCGTCATAATTAGCTATCGCAAACGATGGGGCGTTGGACTTGAGGAGCTTGACGTTCAAACGATCATTGATTGTCGTGGCGGAAGTTCGCGATTTTCAACGACGCGCAATCTCGCGCTGACTAGTCTGATGGAGCATGGACTTGCAAAGCCTGACGCTGTCGATCTAGGCCTTGATGTTACAGCAGATCTGCAGGTCTTGAATGCGCGTGGCGAACCGTCAGGGCCAATCTTCGCGATTGGACCGGTAACAAAAGGTGTCTTCTGGGAAGTGACGGCCGTGCCGGATATTCGCGTTCAAGCAGAGAAACTCGCTAAGACGCTTCTGGAAGGTTAGGAATCACTAATTAATCCGCCAACGCACACGGTGCAGGCTGTCATTCGGTTGCAAAAATTGCGCGTCAATATGCCCGATAAAATGCGGTTGTGTGGAAATCTGGCACTAAGGAAGCTGTTTTCTGGCGTGTTTGCAGACTAAAATGATTCAAAATATCGCGATAAGCCATTGAAAGCTATTGCCATAATAGCCCCTAGCCGGTCATAATAAAGACATCGGAATATATGATTCCTCTCGACAACTTACCGGAGCGTTCCTGTTGCTGTTTTCATGAGCGGTGCCTGCTTCGGATCAACATTGATTACGGAATGGAGGCCTGTGGCGCATGACGATGGACGGCAGAATGCTTTTCTTGCTTGTCCTTTTACCCTTTCTTGGCAGCGCTATAACAGGTCTATTCAGGGGTGTTGATCGCACAGGTTCAGCATGGTTTACAGCAGCGATTGCGCTTGTAGCCTTTATCATTACAGCAAGCCTTTACCCCATCGTCGCGGACGGAGGTGTTGTTCGCGGATCAATTGACTGGCTTCCGAACTACGGCTTGAATGTAACGTTCCGGATGGATGGTTTTGCGTGGCTATTCGCCATGCTGATTACCGGCATCGGTCTGTTGGTTGTCATTTACGCACGCTATTACATGTCACCGGAAGATCCGGTCCCGCGTTTTTTCTCGTTCCTGTTGTCCTTCATGGGTTCGATGCTCGGCGTCGTCCTGTCGGGCAACATTGTTCTGCTCGCCGTGTTCTGGGAGCTGACCAGCATCTTCTCGTTCCTGCTCATCGGCTACTGGTATCACAATGCCAGCGCCCGCGATGGCGCGCGTATGGCTTTGACAGTAACCGGTATTGGCGGCTTCTGCTTGCTTGCAGGCGTGCTTTTGCTCGGTCACATTGTTGGCAGCTACGATCTCGACAAAGTTCTTGAAGCAGGAAATGTCGTTCGCGCGCATCCACTCTACACGGTCGCGCTGGTTCTTATTCTTATGGCCGCTTTCACCAAGTCGGCGCAGTTCCCGTTCCATTTCTGGCTACCCAATGCAATGGCAGCGCCGACGCCTGTGTCCGCCTATCTTCATTCGGCAACGATGGTGAAAGCGGGTGTCTTCCTGCTCGCGCGCTTGTGGCCAGTGTTTGCGGGCACCGAAGAATGGTTCTGGATTTTGGGCCTTGCCGGCCTGACAACCTTGTTGATCGGCAGCTTTTTTGCGGTATTCCAGCAGGACCTCAAAGGTTTGCTGGCTTATTCAACCATCAGCAATCTTGGGCTTATTACCGCCCTGTTGAGCCTTGGCAGTCCGCTTGCTGCTGTTGCAGCGATCTTCCACATGGTCAACCACGCCATCTTCAAGGCGTCTTTGTTCATGGCAGCGGGCATCATCGACCATGAAACTGGCACGCGTGACATGCGCAAGCTGAGTGGTCTTGCTCGCGCCATGCCTTATACCGCGACGCTTGCAATGGTTGCGAGCGCTTCCATGGCCGGTGTTCCGCTGCTCAACGGCTTCCTATCCAAAGAAATGTTCTTTGCCGAAGCCGTCGAAACGCACATGGCATCGTCGTTGGATACAATCACGCCTTATATTGCCACATTAGCAGGTATATTTACGGTCGCTTATTCGGTACGTTTCATCTACTCGACCTTCTTCGGCCCTGCACCGCATGACCTGCCGAAAGCACCGCACGAGCCGCCACACTGGATGCGTCGCCCGATCGAGCTTCTGGTCTTGCTCTGCCTGTTGATCGGCATCATTCCGAATATCGCAATCGGACCTTTCCTGCACTCGGCTGTGGTTTCAGTGCTTGGAGATGCAGCACCGCAATATAGCCTTTCAGTCTGGCACGGATTTAACCTTCCGCTGATGATGAGTATCGTTGCCATGATTGGCGGTATTATTCTGCATTGGGCGCTGAAAAATTATCTGGCGACCAGTGAAGATGGCCCCCCCTTCTTCCGTCATTTACAGGGTCAGCGTATTTTCGAGCGTGTGCTCGTCACAGTCTCATGGAACTGGGCGCGTAAGGCCGAAAACTTCTTCAGCACGCGTCGTCTCCAGCCACAGCTGCGTATTGTCGTGGCCGTTGCTCTCGTTGCCGCCGCATGGCCAATTTTCGAAGATGGCATCCATGCGGGTATGCTTGGCGTGCAGCCTGTCGATCCAATTTTTGCCGGGCTTTGGATTTTGGGCGGAGCATGTGCAATTGGCGCTGCTTATCAGGCAAAATATCACCGTCTTGCAGCTTTGATCCTGCTCGGCGGGGCAGGGCTTATCACCTGTATAACGTTTGTATGGCTCTCAGCGCCTGATCTTGCCGTAACGCAGTTACTGGTGGAAATCGTGACGACCGTACTGCTCCTGCTTGGTCTTCGCTGGCTGCCCAAGCGCTGGGAAGATCCAGATCCAATTCCGGTGAAATTCGGGCCAAGAATTCGCCGTTATCGCGATTTCGCGCTGGCTATTGGCAGTGGTGTCGGTGTGTTTATCATCTCCTATGCGATGATGACCCGCCCATCGCCTGTCAGCATTGGCGACTACTTCCTGCAAAACGCCTATTCGGGCGGCGGGGGCAAAAATGTCGTAAACGTCACTCTGGTTGATTTCCGCGCCTTCGATACTTTCGGTGAAATCGCGGTTCTAGGCATCGTTGGCCTAACTGTGTTCGCATTGTTGCGCCGTTTCCGTCCGGCACCAGACAGCACTGGCTCAACTGCACAGCAGAAGATTCAGGATGCGTATGATGAGGCTATGGAAGATCGCGAGAAGGGCGAAACCCTCACCGATTATCTGGCTGTACCTTCTGTGATCATGCAGTGGCTGTTCCCGGTCATCATCGTGCTTGCAGTTCATCTAATCCTGCGCGGTCACGATCTGCCGGGCGGCGGCTTTGCAGCCGGTATCACTTTGGCCGTTGCATTCATTCTGCAGTATCTTGCGGCTGGTACGCGCTGGGTTGAAGACCACCTGCGTATTCTTCCTGTGCGCTGGATCGGTTTTGGCTTGTTGATAGCGGCGGCAACTGGTGCAGGTGCATGGATATTCGGTTACCCGTTCATGACCACGTTCTTCCAGTATGCAGATATTCCATATGTAGGAAAAATGCCCGTTGCGAGCGCATTGATCTTCGATATCGGCGTCTTCGCTCTCGTCGTGGGCGCCACGGTTCTGATGTTGATTGCGCTTGCTCACCAGTCGATCCGTAAACATCGTGTTGAAAAACTTGCCGCTGCGAAGGAGGAGAACTGATGGAACTGGTTCTCGCTATAGCAATCGGCGTGTTGATGTCGTCTGGTGTCTGGCTGATCCTGCGCCCACGCACGTTTCAGGTCGCCATCGGTCTGGCGCTTGTCTCTTATGCGGTTAATCTGTTCATCTTCTCGATGGGCCGTTTGCGCACCAATGCACCTCCTGTTCTTGATTCCGGCATTAATGTTCAGGCCGCGCAATATACCGATCCTGTGCCTCAGGCACTGGTTCTGACAGCGATCGTTATCGGCTTTGCAATGACTGCGCTTTTCCTTGTCGTGTTGCTCGCATCGCGCGGAATGACACGCACCGACCATGTCGACGGCAAGGAGAATTGATGATGGATTGGAAGTCACACCTCATCGTCGCGCCCATTCTCTTGCCGCTTGTAACAGCTGCATTGTTGCTGATGTTCGACGAACGCAAGCGCAAGCTCAAAATGACGATCAATACGATCTCTATCATCGGCTTGATCTACATTGCGTACACGCTACTCGGCGTTGCGAGCGAAAAAGCACCGGAAGCATCAGTTTATCTGATCGGCAACTGGCCCGCACCATTCGGCATTGTGTTGGTTCTCGACAGGCTTGCTGCGTTGATGCTGATGCTAACCAGTGTGCTTGCACTGGCAGCACTCAGCTTTGCGCTTGCCCATTGGCACAAGGCAAGCCCGAATTTCCATACGATTTTCCAGCTTCTGCTCATGGGCCTTAATGGCGCGTTTCTGACAGGCGATCTGTTCAATCTCTTTGTTTTCTTTGAGGTTATGCTTGCAGCATCTTACGGCCTGGCGCTCCATGGTTCAGGTCCGGCACGCGTTAAAGCTGGCATGCACTATATCGCGGTCAATCTGGTTGCTTCGTCGCTATTCCTGATCGGGGTCAGTCTGATTTACGGTGTGACGGGTACGCTTAACATGGCGGATCTGGCGCAGAAGATTTCGCAGGTTGCGCCAGAAGATCGTATGCTCCTTGAAGCAGGCGCTGCCATTCTCGCCGTTGCGTTCCTCGTGAAAGCCGGTATGTGGCCACTCAATTTCTGGCTCGTACCTGCTTATACGGCAGCTGCTGCTCCGATTGCGGCTATTTTCGCGATCATGAGTAAGGTCGGCATTTACGTTCTTTTGCGTCTTTCACCGCTCATGTTCGGTATTGGAGCTGGCGAATCCTACGGGTTTGGTAACGACTGGCTCTATTACGGCGGGATGGTCACGCTGGCATTTGGCTTAATCGGCGTGGTCGCATCGCAGGCTATGGGTCGTCTTGCGAGCTACAGCATTCTGGTATCCTCCGGCACATTGCTTGCCGCCATCGGCAGCGGCAACACCGCGATGACAGGTGCAGCACTCTTCTACATGGTCAGCTCCACACTGACGATTGCTGCTTTCTTCCTGCTGATCGAACTTGTCGAGCGTGGTCAGGATGCTGCGGCAAACGTTCTTGCGGTCACGATGGAAGCCTATGGCGACGACGAGGAAGAAGAAGAGGAAGAGGAAGTTGGCGTAGTACTGCCTGCAACCCTGGCCATTCTCGGCACCTGCTTTGCCGTAGTGGCTATACTTCTGATCGGCTTGCCACCATTCTCTGGCTTTATCGCGAAGTTCCTGATCCTTGCAGCCGTTTTCAACGGCGATGGAGCCGCACCGACATTGGCTATGCCAGTCAGCCCGGCAAGTTGGGCACTGATCGCGCTTATCCTGCTTTCTGGACTTTCGGCGCTGATTGCGATGACGCGCACAGGCATTCGCACATTCTGGGCGTCGCTTGAGGGCAATGTCCCGCGCGTTCTGGTCCGCGAAGTGGTGCCTATAGCCGGTCTACTGGCCGTCTGCCTGGCACTCACCATCGCAGCAGGTCCGGCCATGCGTTATATGGATGCAACAGCTCGTTCGCTGCACAATCCGAAAGACTACATCAACAGTGTCCTGGACGCCCCGCGTGTGGGCGGAGCAACGGTGGAGGTAAAATGAGAAAAATTCTACCTTTCCCGCTGCTCTTCGTATCTTTGATCGTGTTTTGGCTTCTGCTGAACGGGTTTACACGCGCTCAGCTGATCCTGGGCATCATTATTGCGCTCTTTGCCTGTCATGCGATGACAGCGCTTCAGCCACAGAAAAATCATTTGCGCTCGATTCCGACCATGTTGTGGCTGTTTTGGGCCGTCAGCATCGACATCCTCACATCGAACATTGCAGTCGTGAAACTGATCCTGTCTCGGCGTAAGGAGCGCCATCCGGGATTCGTGGTCATTCCGCTTGATCTTGAAAACCGGACAGGGCTGGCAATCCTTGCTTGTATCATCACAACGACGCCGGGAACTGCATGGGTTGATTACAACGTTGCCCGTAAAGCGCTGACGATCCACGTTCTTGATCTGGAAGATGCCAAAACTTGGCGAACAACGATCAAGCAACGTTATGAACAGCCACTCATTCGCATCTTCGGGGCGCGAGACATAGTGAAAGAGGAGCAATCGGCATGAGCGCAGTTATTCTTTTCTGGTCACTACTCGCCGCACAGATCATGCTCATCGCCGCCATGGGCTGTGTGGTTTATCGCTTGCTCATCGGACCACGTGCGCAAGATCGCGTACTGGCAACTGACGCCCTTTACCTCAACGCGCTTTTATTGCTGCTTACTTTTGGCATGCGCACAGGCAGCGTCATCTATTTTGAAGCCGCACTTATCATTTCATTGCTCGGTTTTGTAGCCACTGTTGCACTTGCCAAATTCCTGATGCGCGGGGAGGTCATCGAATGATCGGAGCTGCTGATCTGCCCGTCTGGGCCGCAATCGTCATTTCGTTTTTTCTTGTTTCCGGCGCCTTCCTGACGCTCGTCGGTTGCATTGGACTTGTTCGTTTTAAGAGTTTTTATGAACGCATTCATGCGCCGACTATTGGTTCTTCGTTCGGTGCCGGTGGAATCTTGATCGCTTCCATCATGTTTTTCTCCATCTTGCAATCCAAGCCGATTCTGCATGAAGTGTTGATTACCGTCTTTGTGGTCATCACAACGCCGGTAACGCTCATGTTGCTAAGCCGCGCGGTGATTCATCGTGATCAAACGCAGGACAGCAAAGAGCTTCCTTCATCTTCCGACCAGAAATGATGGTTGGAAGCATCGGCTTGAGGCATTTGGAGGAGTGCTGAAGGCTGCGGCCAATTGTCCATATGCACCTTGCATCCAGACATGCGGATTGAAGGTTGAGGCCATTTGAATTATCTGAATTTCAGTAATTTCTGAAAGTTCAGAATTTACGGGAGAGAGAACTTGGAATTATCGCCAATTGTTCAGTCGTTTGTACTCCACTTCGGAGAGATGGGTAGCCGCTGGGGTATCAATCGTACGGTTGGACAGATTTATGCGCTGCTCTATCTATCGTCTGAACCCTTGTGTGCGGATGATATCGTTGATGCGCTTGGTGTTTCGCGCTCCAACGTTTCGATGGGCATCCGCGAGTTGCAGGGCTGGAATCTTGTGCTGTTAAAGCACATACCCGGTGATCGTCGCGACTTTTTCACGACGCCGGGCGATGTATGGGTGATTTTGCGAACGCTTGCCGAAGAACGCAAGAAGCGCGAGATCGATCCGACCCTTACAGTTCTGCGCGAAGTCCTGATGGAACAGCCGCAGGACGCCGGCGACCAATATGCGCAAGACCGCATGAAGGACATGTACGCGCTCATCGAGCGGCTAACCAACTGGTACGACGACGTCAAGAAACTCGATACCGACAGATTGACCAGCCTGCTGGCGCTTGGCGCCAAGGTGACCCGCTTTCTGGAGACGACCGACAGGATCGTGGCTCTGGGAAGGGGTAGAACATCGGCCAAAAAGGAGCCTAAGCGAGAGTGAAACCCGTTGCCCCCCGAACGGAAGAAGCGGCACGACAAGACGGCGAAACCTCTGGCGACAAACGTCGTCCGCGTCGGCGTCCAGTTCCGTCTCTGCTAAAAACGGGGGCAAGGTTTCAAGCTGTGGCAGCACTTTTATGGCTGCCACAGGCTGCACTTCTCGCCTATGGCGTGGGCTATCTCGCTAATACAGGCTTTGATGCAACAATCTATTATCTTGCTGCGGGACTATTTCTTATAGGCTGTGTGCGTAACCTTCTGGACGCACATGGCGCGAAAAAGGCGTTCGATGCAGCCAGAAGTGAGTTGGCCAAGCTACGAGAAAAAGCTGTAACGGCGTTATCGCAACACTCTCCCCTTGATACGTCCCGTCCGTCTTCCGGTGAAGCTGCAAGCATACTCGCTGAACAGGCTGAGATGATTGTTCCCTATCTCTCTCGTTTTGTACCAGTTCGCATTCGGGTTATGCTCGTGCCACTGGCAATCCTTGCCGTCGTGTTTTGGTTTTCCTGGATAGCAGCAGCGATCCTGCTGATAGCAGCACCTTTGATCCCGATTTTCATGGCGCTTATTGGCTGGCGTGCAAAAGCTGCCAGTGAAAAGCAACTCATTGCTTTGGGCGACATGAACGGTTTTCTGCTTGATCGTCTGCGTGGGCTTGCAACAATTCGCAGCTTTAGTGCTGTCGATATGACCGCGACACGTCTCCGCGATAATGCCGAGACACTACGCAGCAAGACAATGATTGTTTTACGTATCGCTTTCCTGTCATCTGCCGTTCTGGAGCTCTTCGCAGCCCTTGGCGTTGCCATGGTGGCGGTTTACATCGGCTTTCATCTGCTCGGACCTTTAGGCTTTGGTGCTTGGGGAAATAAGCTAAGCCTCGCTGAAGGCTTATTTATTCTCCTGCTTGCTCCCGCATTCTTTGAACCTCTGCGCGATCTCTCCGCCGTTTGGCATGACAGGGCATCTGGCGAAGCCGCCATTGATGCACTCGAGGAACTTTCAATGCACGAAATGCCTGTGGTTGGTGGCATTACTGCTGTGGAGAAAGTCGAGAACGCGCCGTCGCTGATGCTTCGGAATGTCCGCTTTCGGTATTCCACTGGTGAGGATGTCTTCAGCGGTTTTAATCTCGATATTGAATCGGGAGAGCACGTGGCACTTCTCGCGCCGAGCGGTTATGGCAAGTCGACATTGCTTGCTTTGATTGCTGGATTGGCGGCACCACAGGAAGGTGAAATCCGGATTGGTGGTGTTCCGCTTCAAAATGAAACGGCTGCAACCCTGCGTACAAGAATGCGATGGGTCGGCCAGAAGCCGCATATTTTTGCAGGCAGCGCCCGACACAATATAACTCTTGGTCGCGATGCCTGTGTCGAGAAGACTGCTTCTATCATCGACCAGATGGCCTTGAGCCATGTCGCAGGCATTACCGGAGCCGGAGTAATCGGCGAAAATGGTGCCGGGCTTTCCGGTGGTGAAGCACTTCGATTGGCCTTAGCGCGGATTGCTGTGGATCAAGATGCCGATATCATTCTCGCTGACGAGCCAACGGCACATCTTGATCATGAAACAGCGGATCGCATCGCTGATACTCTGATCAGTCTTGCCAAGGGCAAGACGCTCATCATTTCAACACATGATGAGACGCTCGCAAGCCGTATGGATCGCGTGGTTCGGCTCAATGATTTGAGTGGCAATGGGCAAATCTGGCAGAAAAGGGCAGCAGAATGAAGGGACTTCAATCGCTCGGCCCGATCCTGCAGCTTTTCTTCCGCACAAAAGGGTTGATGCTTTATGCGGGCATTGCAGCCGCAACAGCAACGGTTCTCGCGGGCATCGCGCTGCTCGGGCTTTCCGGTTGGTTTATTACAGCCACTGCTATTGCCGGTTTAAGTGTTGCAACTGCCGTAGTTTTCGATGTTTTTGCGCCAGCTGCCGGTATTCGACTTCTGGCAATTTTACGTACAGGCGCGCGCTATCTGGAGCGTCTTGTAACGCATGATGCGACGCTCGCCATTCTCGCAGCGCTACGCGAAAAGCTGTTCCGCAGCTGGGCCCGCCCGGCAGCGGCCAGTGCATTGCTCAAACGACCGGCACGGCTTCTGTTCAGGCTGACTGCTGATATCGATGCACTTGATTCACTTTATCTGCGCGTCCTTGTGCCAGCAGGGGCAGCACTCGCAACAGCGATCACCACTGGTGTGGCGCTTGGTCTGATGTATCCGCTTTTTGGTTTGATCATTGCGTTGACGTTGCTTTTTATCGGACTGGGACTGCCACTTATTGCGGCTAAACGGGCTGAAAAGCCAATGCGCCAGCGCGCCAAAGGCACTGAAGCATTGCGTGCGCGGACGGTCGATCTGGTCGCAGGTCAGACTGAACTCTTAATGGCTGGGCGCATGAACAGTCAGAATGCAAGCATCATGCGGGCCGATAGCTACATCGCATCAAGCGACCGCGTTCTCAACCGCATTGAAATTTCGACCGGTGCCGGTCTTGGCATTCTTCATGCTGGCCTACTGGCGGGCGGACTGATCGGTGTCGGATTACTCATGCAAGCTGGATTGATCAATGCCCCGGTAGCGGCGCTTGGATTGCTTATTATCCTTGGCGCGATGGAGCCATTTGCAGCACTGCGCCGTGGTGCAATGGAACTCGGCCGCACAATACTCGCTGCGCGCCGCGTCGCTCCTGCACTTGAAGCACCGGACAACATCCAATCGCTGGCAGCGCCTGCAAGAGGCTATGCCGTGAACCTGGAACATGTCACCGTTCGCCATGAAGGTGTTGTAGCGAAAGCTCTTGATACGGTTGATCTGAACATCTTTACAGGCGAACGCTTGGCGATCATCGGCACCAGTGGTGCTGGTAAGTCTACTCTTTTCAATGTGCTGGCTGGCGAGATCACTGCCGAGGACGGCAATGTCCGGGTTTTGCCAGCACGACTTCTGACGCAGCGAACTGAGCTGTTCAAAGACAGTCTTCGTAACAATCTCAAGCTCGCGAAGTCAGATGCAAGCGATGCGGAGTTAAACGCCGCATTAGAAGCCGCCGGTTTAGGCGACTTCATGGACGCCCAGACCGAGGGAATGGATACGGTTTTGGGCGAGGGGGGACTTGGGCTCTCTGGTGGTCAGGCCAGACGCCTTGCTTTGGCCCGACTGTTCCTGACCGATGCTCCTTTATGGCTCCTTGATGAGCCCACTGAAGGACTCGATCAGGCAACTGCCGAGGATGTGCTTTGCCGCCTCAGTGAACAGGCCAAGGGCCGTACCTTATTGATTGCGACGCATATTCAACGCGAAGCACGCATTTGTGATCGTGCAATTGTTTTGGATCAAGGCGCGCTCGTTCATTCGATGACCAAAGGAGAACCCTCTTTCGACAAAGCCCTCAAATCTTTGAGGTGAATTTTAAGTAGGGGGGCTGTGAGCCGGTTCAGCATCGGTAGCAGCTCGTAACATCAGGAGGGCCGGATTTGCCGGCTTAAAGAGATGGAATTCGATATTGTCTCCCTGTCGAGATTGCAGTTTGCAATTACGGCACTTTATCACTTCCTCTTCGTACCTCTGACATTGGGTCTGTCCGTGCTGCTTGCCATCATGGAAACCGTTTATGTCATGACCGGAAGGCTCATCTGGCGGCAGATGACAAAATTCTGGGGTACGCTGTTTGGTATCAACTTCGTTATGGGCGTCGCTACCGGCGTTGTGATGGAGTTTCAGTTCGGCATGAACTGGAGCTATTACAGCCATTATGTCGGCGACATATTCGGAGCGCCGCTTGCTATTGAAGGCATGATGGCCTTCTTCCTTGAAGCAACCTTCGTTGGCCTGTTCTTCTTTGGCTGGGATCGTCTGTCCAAGGTCGGTCACCTCATGGCGACCTATGCGGTCGCAGCCGGGTCAAACTTCTCCGCGCTATGGATTCTGATCGCCAACGGTTGGATGCAAAACCCGGTTGGTTCAGCATTCAATCCCGAAACGATGCGTATGGAGATCACCGACTTCTTTGCGGTTCTGATGAACCCAGTGGCGCAGGCGAAATTCGTGCACACCGTTTCGGCTGGCTATGTAACGGCTTCGATTTTTGTACTCGGCGTTTCTGCCTGGTATCTGTTGAAGGGTCGCTCCACCGAGCTCGCCAAGCGGTCGATGACTGTTGCGGCGTCGTTTGGTCTCGCGGCTTCTCTTTCAGTGGTCGTTCTCGGCGACGAAAGCGGTTATCTCGCCAATGAACATCAGAAGATGAAAATCGCGGCCATCGAAGCCATGTGGGAAACAGAGCCGGCTCCGGCTTCATTCACTGTCTTCGGCTTTCCAAATCAGGAAGCACGTGAAACCCATTATGCCGTGCATATTCCTTGGGTCATGGGTCTGATTGGTACACGCTCGCTGACAACGCCAATCGAAGGCATTGAGCAGCTCGTCGAAAATGCGCAGGGCCATATCCGTAAGGGCATCATCGCTTATGATGCGCTTCAGAAAATCCGTGCTGCAGGCGATACAAGCGTTGTGCCGCAGGACGTCAAGGATGTATTCGCCGATAATAGCCAGTGGATGGGTTATGCGCTGCTTCTGAAGCGCTATGTCGATGATCCGCGTCAAGCAACTGATGCGCAAATCGCGCAGGCGGCCAATGACACCGTTCCGGGCGTATTGCCCTTGTTCTGGGCGTTCCGCATCATGGTCGGCATCGGCTTCTTCTTGATCCTGTTGACCGGCACATTCTTCGTGCTGTCTGCGCGGCGCAAGCTGGATCGCCATCCATTCCTGCTCAAAGTTGCAGTCTTCGCCATTCCACTGCCATGGATCGCTGCGGAAATGGGCTGGATTGTCGCTGAGTTCGGACGACAGCCTTGGATTATTGAAGGTATTCTGCCAACAGCGGTTGCCGTCTCCAATCTTGGTGCCTCGACGGTTCTTTTGACGATCGTCGGATTTGTAGCGATCTACACAGTCCTGTTCATCATCGAAATGGGCCTGATGTTGCGCGCGATCAAAGCCGGGCCTGAACCCGACAGCAAACCAGAAGCAAAGCTTGCACCTGTAAGCATTGCGCCAGCGGAGTAAAGATCATGATACTCAGCGACTTGTTGGACTATGAAACACTCCGCATCATCTGGTGGGTGCTGCTCGGTGTATTGCTGATCGCCTTTGCTGCGATGGATGGTTTCGATCTTGGCGTCGGGATTTTGTTGCCGTTTGCCGGTAGAACGGATGTCGAGCGGCGTATTGTCATCAATACCATCGGTCCCATTTGGGAAGGCAATCAGGTGTGGTTGATCCTTGGCGGCGGCGCTATCTTCGCCGCTTGGCCACCGCTTTACGCCGTATCCTTCTCAGGATTCTATCTGGCAATGTTTCTTATATTGTTTGCCCTGATCCTGCGTCCGGTTGGCTTTAAGTTTCGCTCGAAACGCGACAGCGTGGCGTGGCGTACGGGCTGGGACTGGGCGTTGTTCATCGGTGGCTTCGTGCCTTCGTTGATCTTCGGCGTTGCTGTCGGAAACGTTTTGCAAGGCGTGCCATTCCGTTTCAACGACGATCTTCAGATCTTCTATGACGGAACATTCTTCGGGTTGCTCAATCCGTTTGCACTTCTCTGCGGTGTGCTTTCCGTCACGATGCTGACGATGCTCGGCGCGGGATGGCTGGTGTTGAAAACCACTGGCGAGGTGCACGCAAGGGCGCGTTCATATGGCAGCATTGCAGCGTTGCTGACGACCGTACTTTACGTGGTGGCAGGCATCATCAGCTGGCTCTGGGTATCGGGCTACACAATCACCAGTGCTGTGGTGACAGGGGGACCATCGAACCCCCTGCGCAAGGCCGTTGAACTCGATCATGGTGCCTGGTTCGTCAATTATATGAACTATCCGATCCTCCTGATCGCACCGGCCCTTGGCATTCTCGGTCCGCTGCTTCTTTTCATCATGTTTCGCAGCAAACGAGACATCGCACCGATACTCACCGGACAGCTATCCGTCTTCGGCATTATCGCTTCAGTCGGTGTCTCGATGTTCCCGTTCATTCTGCCATCTTCGATCGATCCCCGTTCGAGCCTGACAGTCTGGGATGCATCGTCGAGCCACATGACCTTGTTCATCATGCTGGTTGTAACCTTGATCTTCCTTCCACTCATCGTCGCCTATACCTCGTGGGTTTATAAGGTTCTGTGGGGCAAGGTTGATAAGGAAATGATCGAAGACGAAAGCAACCACGCTTATTAGAGCACCGTGCGCCCACCTGGGCGCACAAAGGTAGCTCTAACACTTTAAAATGAGAGCATAATTTTACCTCAAACTAAGAAAGGAAGAGCAAGATGTGGTATTTCTCCTGGCTTCTTGGTCTGCCGCTTGCTGTAGCTTTCGCCGTATTGAACGCCATGTGGTATGAGTTGATGGACGACAGGGCGCGTAAGCGCCTTGCTGGAGACCCAACCGCTGAACTGGCGCGCGAAGGCACCAAGCATCATTAGACTAGCAACAGAAATGGCCCGGAAACGGGCCATTTCTTTATTTGGTGTCAAAACCAAATCGATTCCTACAATCCGGCAACAAACACAGCCATTGGAGCTGTGGACAAAATGCCTCACATGGCAGCAAAGCGCATAATTTTCTCCGCGTTTACATCCAGTCAGTACCAGCTGGTACTGACCTTTTCGTCAACGAAAGGAAATAATGTTGCGCAATACGCAATCAATCTTCTCATAAAAAACATATATGAAATCAGTTGTATAAGCTTGTTTCGACAGCGGGTTTCAACAGTCCATATTTCTCGTGGGAACTAACCGGATTTCTATTGAGCAAGGCCAGTCAAGAATAATCTTGCTTTATTCTGAAAGCCGTTCCACCCTGAATGAAGTGAAATCGGAGGAGGAAAACCGGCTTCACGTCGCATGGGAGGAATGAAGCCAATCTGTTTAGGGTTGGCTATCGGAAGAGCGTAGATGCTTTGCCGGAACAAAATCACAATCCACCCGTTCGACATTTTGTGCCAGTTTTGCGAGGTATGCCCGCATGAGCGACGATGTCGTCCTATCCCTGCATGTTCCTGAACCGGAATGGCGGCCCGGCGATGCGCCGGATTTCTCCCATGTTAAGATCCCGCGTGCAGGCAGCGTGCGCCGCCCCGAAATAGATGAAAAGCCGGAAGCCATGCGCGATTTGGCATTCAGCATCATCCGGGTGCTCAATCGGGATGGCGAGGCGGTTGGTCCATGGGCTGGAACCCTTACAGATGATGAGCTGAAAGAGGGTCTGCGTCATATGATGATACTGCGCGCTTATGATGCGCGCATGATGATGGCACAGCGGCAGGGCAAGACCTCGTTTTATATGCAGCATCTGGGGGAAGAAGCGGTCAGTTGTGCTTTCCGTAAGGCGCTGCGTAAGGGCGATATGAATTTCCCGACCTATCGACAGGCGGGACTTCTCATCGCTGATGATTATCCGCTCGTCACGATGATGAACCAGATTTTCTCCAACGAACAGGACCCGCTGAAAGGCCGTCAGCTGCCGGTGATGTATTCGTCACAGGAGCATGGCTTCTTCACCATTTCCGGTAATCTTGCCACGCAATATACGCAGGCTGTTGGCTGGGCCATGGCATCGGCCATCAGCCACGATACCAAGATTGCCGCTGCCTGGATTGGCGATGGCTCGACCGCAGAAAGTGATTTTCACGCGGCACTTGTTTTTGCATCCACCTACAAAGCGCCTGTGGTGATGAATATCGTCAACAATCAATGGGCGATCTCGACATTTCAGGGCATTGCGCGCGGCGGCTCGGGTACGTTTGCAGCACGCGGCCACGGTTTCGGCATTCCGTCATTGCGTGTAGATGGTAACGATTATCTGGCTGTCCATGCCGTGGCCAAATGGGCTGTCGAGCGCGCAAGGCGTAATCTAGGCCCGACAATCATTGAATATGTGACCTATCGGGCCGGTGGGCACTCAACATCCGACGATCCGTCCGCGTATCGTCCGAAAGCTGAAAGCGATGCTTGGCCTTTGGGCGATCCAGTCCTGCGATTGAAAAACCATCTCATTTTGCGCGGCGTTTGGAGTGATGAACGCCACAAGCAGGCCGAAGCGGAAGTGATGGACATGGTTGTGGCAGCGCAGCGCGAGGCGGAGGCCATCGGCACATTGCATGACGGACGCAAGCCTTCCATGCGCGACATGTTTGAGGATGTCTATGCCGAAACGCCGCCGCATCTGATCCGCCAGCGCCACGAAGCGGGGTTCTAAGACATGACCAAGACGACGAAAATGACCATGATCGAGGCCATTCAGAGCGCCCATGACATTGCCATGGAGCGCGATCAGAAGGTCGTCGTGTTCGGTGAGGATGTCGGCTATTTTGGCGGCGTGTTTCGGTGCACTGCCGGTTTGCAGAAAAAATATGGTAAAGAACGCTGTTTCGACGCGCCTATCAGCGAACTTGGTATTGTCGGAACAGCCATCGGTATGGCGACTTATGGCCTGCGGCCCTGTATCGAAGTGCAATTCGCGGATTATGTCTATCCGGCTTATGATCAGATTGTCTCTGAAGCGGCACGCTTGCGCTATCGCTCGGCGGGTGAATTTACCTGCCCTCTGGTGATCCGTATGCCTTCGGGTGGCGGCATCTATGGCGGACAGACCCACAGCCAGAGCCCGGAAGCACTTTTCACCCACGTTTCGGGTTTGAAAACGATAATGCCTTCAACGCCAGCCGACGCGAAAGGTCTGCTCTTGGCAGCCATCGAAGATCCTGATCCAGTCATCATGTTTGAACCAAAACGGCTTTATAACGGCCCGTTCGATGGTCACCACGATAAGCCGGTTACCTCGTGGAAAAAGCATGATCTCGGCGATGTGCCTGAAGGCTATTATACCGTGCCGCTTGGCAAGGCTGCGATCCGTCGCGAAGGTAATGATGTGACCGTGCTGGCATATGGCACCATGGTTCATGTGGCTCTTGCAGCGGCAGAAGAGACAGGCGTCGATGCTGAAATCATCGATCTGCGTACGCTGTTACCACTTGATACGGAAACCATTATGGCTTCCGTCAGGAAGACTGGGCGCTGTGTGATCGTGCATGAAGCAACACTTACCTGTGGCTATGGTGCGGAACTTGCAGCCCTCGTGCAACGCGACTGCTTCTATCATCTCGAAGCGCCAATCGTTCGTGTGACCGGCTGGGACACGCCATACCCACATGCGCAGGAATGGGCTTATTTCCCTGGCCCTGACCGGGTTGGGCGCGCGCTCACATCGATCATGGAAGCTTGAGGGGAGAGAAACATGGCTCATTTTACAATCAAGCTCCCCGATGTTGGAGAAGGCGTTGCTGAGGCCGAGCTTGTCGAATGGCATGTGAAGGTTGGCGACATTGTGCGCGAAGATGACCTGCTTGCCGCCGTTATGACCGATAAGGCGACGGTAGAGATTCCATCGTCACGTGCCGGTAAGGTCGTACTGACCAATGGTGAAATCGGTGAAAAAATTGCGGTAGGCTCCGAACTCGTAAGACTTGAAATCGAAGGCGCTGCGGATAGCAAACAAGAATCTGTAAAGCCAGAATCGGTAAAGACTGAGCCATCGGCTTCAGTCGAGCCTCCCAAGGCAAAGGCTGAAGAAGCGGCACCGGTTCTTTTACAAACACCGGTTCCAGAAAAGCCCGCCGCGCCCAAACGCGAAGCCATAAATCGTACCTTCACCGGAGCAGGGCCCTTGCGCGCAGAGGGCGAAAAGCCGCTCGCGACACCTTCGGTCAGGCTGCGAGCACGGGATGCAGGCATAGACCTCAGACGTGTTCGTGGCACAGGCCCTGCAGGGCGTATTACACATGAAGACATGGATGCATACTTCAAGCTGGAAGCAGGTGGTTCGCCGCAAACAGCTGGATATGTTGCCGATACCTCGATTAATGAAATCAAAGTAATCGGGCTTCGACGCAAAATTGCCGAACGCATGGCGGAAGCCAAACGTCATATCCCGCATATCACCATCGTCGAAGAGGTCGACGTTACGCAGCTCGAAGAACTGCGCGCGGGTCTCAATAATGAAAAGAAGGAAGGGCGCCCGAGATTAACGCTGCTGCCTTTTGTCATCCGCACAATCGTTAAGGCTGTAAAAGAGCAGCCGGGACTGAATGCACATTTTGACGACGAAGCCGACATTATCCGTCAGTTCGGTGGCGTGCATATGGGGATTGCTACGCAAACGCCGAACGGGCTGATCGTTCCGGTCGTGCGTCATGCTGAAAGCATGAGTGTGTTTGCGGCTGCAACCGAGCTCACGCGCGTTACAGAAGCTGCACGCAATGGCACTGCAAAGCGCGAAGAACTGTCCGGCTCCACAATCACAATCACATCGCTCGGACCGCTCGGTGCAATCGCCACGACACCAATCATCAATCGACCGGAAGTTGCGATTGTCGGTATTAACAAGATGGCCGTCCGCCCGATGTGGGACGGCACACAATTTGTGCCGCGCAAGATGATGAACCTTTCGTGCAGCTTCGACCATCGCGTGATTGATGGCTGGGACGCTGCCGTCTTTGTGCAGAAACTAAAAAGCCTGCTCGAAACACCTGCGATGATCTTTGTGGAAGGCTGACACTATGAGTGAAATTTCCTGCAAACTTCTGGTCATTGGTGGTGGTCCCGGCGGATATGTCTGCGGCATACGTGCAGGACAGCTTGGCATTGATACGGTACTCGTCGAAAAAAAGCGTCTCGGCGGCACATGTCTGAACGTCGGCTGCATTCCGTCGAAGGCGCTGATCCATGCAGCAGACGAGTTTCATCGCCTCACAACATTCGCAAACAAGAGTTCTCTTGGCATTACGACACAAAACCCCGCAATTGACTTTGTCAAAACGCTTGAGTGGAAAGACGGTATCGTCAACCGGCTTAACAGCGGCGTGGCGGGTCTTCTAAAACGCTCCCATGTGCGCATGTTTCAGGGACAGGCCCGGTTCATCGATGGCAAGACCGTGCTGGTCGATACCGATACCGGACGCCAGACAATCCATGCTGAAAACGTCGTCATTGCGACGGGCTCTGTGCCGGTAGAAATTACCTCGTTGCCGTTTGGCGGCAATATTATTTCATCGACCGAAGCACTCGCTCTCGAAAAAATACCAGAAAAACTGGCAATCGTTGGCGGCGGTTATATAGGGCTTGAAATAGGCACGGCATTTGCCAAACTCGGCTCGAAAGTCACGATCGCTGAAGCAACTGACCGCATTCTGCCGCAATATGATGTGGAACTGACGCGACCAGTCATGGCGCGGCTGAAACAGCTTGGTGTTGAGGTACTCACCAATACCTCCGCCAAAGGCATGAAGTCGGACAGCACAGCATTGGAGGTCACCACATCTGATGGCGCGACCCGTTCTATCGATGCGGACAAGGTTCTTGTCACGGTCGGCCGCAAGCCGCAGACGGATGGCTGGGGTTTGAGTGAAATCCGGCTTGATATGGAAGGGCGTTTTATCCGCATTGACGACAAATGTCGCACATCCATGCGCGGTGTCTATGCGATTGGAGATGTGACCGGCGAACCGATGCTTGCGCATCGAGCTATGGTGCAAGGCGAAATGGTGGCTGAAATTATTGCAGGCGGCAAGCAGGTGTGGGATAAACGCTGCATTCCTGCCGTCTGCTTTACAGATCCTGAAATCGTGACTGTGGGCTTATCGCCTGACGATGCCCGCAAGGCTGGCCACAACATTCAGACCGGAATTTTTCCGTTTCAAGCCAATGGTCGTGCGATGACCATCGAGAGAGAGGACGGCATGATCCGCGTGGTCGCGCGAGCTGACAATCATGCCATCCTTGGTATTCAAGCAGTTGGGGCTGGCATTTCGGAACTATCAGCAGCCTTTGCTCAAGCCGTCGAAATGGGTGCACGTCTGGAAGATATTGCCGGTACGATCCATGCCCATCCGACGCTGAGTGAAGGCTTTGCCGAGGCCAGCATGAAGGCGCTCGGCCACGCGCTGCATGTCTAGCTATTTGCCTTCCGCTCGTGCCGCCAGACAAAAATGGCGGCACCGGCAACCATCGCCGCGAGTGCGAACCATGTAATCGCATAAGAAAGATGGTTGTTGCGGAAAGTGACGACAGTAAGACCGCCAATTGGCACGTTGCCCGGGTTTGACTGTGCGTCAGCATCGATGAAATAAGGCGCTACGGTGCCAAGGCCTTCTTTGGCGGCAAAAGCCACCACGTCGCGCGAGTTCCATTCATTGCGGTCGGGATCGTTGGGGCGAAGGAAAAAGCCATCCGGCTCAGGCATACGCAAAAGGCCAGTTACAGTCGTTTCCCCGGCAATCTGCGTCTCGGCCAGCAATGCAGGATCACGCTTGGTGTCTGGTATAAAACCGCGATTTATGAATGTCAGAGCACCATCGTTAGAGCGTAAAGGGGTAAGAACCCAAAAACCTGAACCACGCTCGGTCAAAGCACGAACAAGTATTTCCTTGTCGTTAAGATAGGTTCCGGTCAGTGCGACATGCCTGTATTCATCTTCAGCCTGATTGACATTGGCCCAGTCATCACGCCCCGGAGCTGCAATTGGTTCGGCATGCACGCGTGCATCAACGCGCGCTATGAGATCGAGCTTCCATTGTAAGCGCTCTACCTGCCAAATCCCCAGACCAAGAAACAAGGCAAACAAACCAAAAGCCAGAATTGACAAAAAACCGAGGAAGAACCGCGACTTCTTCTTTTGAGGGGCTTCATTTGTTTGGGCCGGGGCGGACATGGCAGTTTCCTGAACTTTGGGGGAGGGGCAAACTGCCCTCAGATACCCCAGAAGGCATACTTTAGAAAGTGCAGCGCACGGCAAAAGAATGTTACTGAAAGAGCATATTAGAGCATGTCGCGGACAAACGAAGAGATAGAGCGCGTGCAGTGGTTACGATTTGATGCGACATGCTTTAGCCAAAAAAACAGCGCCTGATGTCCTCTGAGCGGACATGGCGCTGGCATATATAAATTAGGTTATGCGCTTTTATGAACTCTGCGTCTGCGATGCGAATAACCACCTTTAGAAAGGCGCAAAACATTGCAAACCTGTGTCCGATCTTCGGACGGCTTTTCCATCTGGGATTTTATGTTTTGCAATACCTGCTGTGTGACCACTCGATCTCTGTCGCTAGGTCCAACGATTATGCTTTTCATCGATCATTCTCCCTGTTTTTGGGCGCGGCGATAACTTCGAAAGCTACGCCGTCCGGTAGTCAAGAATGTACGAATGAACCAATTATTAACCTAAATGGATAAGTTGACAAGCGGCGTTTTGCAACCCTGCGTAAGCCCTTGTCCGTGCGTATAAAAAAGCCGGAACGCTCACGCGATCCGGCTTTTTGACACTCTTATTTTGACCAATCAGTCGCGACTACCAGTCAGAATTTCGCGCTTGCCGACATGGTTGGCAGCGCCAACCAGGCCCTCCTGTTCCATGCGTTCAACGAGCGAGGCAGCGCGATTATAACCGATGCCTAGACGGCGCTGGATGTAGGAAGTCGAGCATTTCTTGTCGCGCATCACGACCTTGACGGCCTGCTCGTAGACATCGTCGCCATCTTCCGAACCCATTGCAGAGCTGTCAAACACCGCCGCGTCCTGCGCTGTGTCATCATCCTCTTCATCTTCGGTTACAGTCGCCAAATAGTCTGGGCGGCCCTGTTCCTTCAGATGATTGACGACCTTTTCGACTTCTTCATCAGAAACGAATGGTCCATGGACACGGACGATACGGCCACCACCGGCCATATGCAGCATGTCTCCTTGGCCGAGAAGCTGTTCTGCGCCCATTTCGCCGAGGATCGTGCGGCTATCGATCTTGGACGTGACCTGGAACGAAATACGGGTCGGGAAGTTTGCCTTGATCGTGCCAGTGATAACGTCAACCGAAGGACGCTGCGTTGCCATGATAAGGTGGATACCTGCAGCACGCGCCATCTGCGCCAAACGCTGCACGGCACCTTCAATATCCTTGCCAGCAACCATCATCAGGTCGGCCATTTCGTCGATGATAACGACGATATA
Organism: Brucella sp. HL-2; assembly: GCF_025846885.2. Classification (NCBI taxonomy): domain Bacteria; kingdom Pseudomonadati; phylum Pseudomonadota; class Alphaproteobacteria; order Hyphomicrobiales; family Brucellaceae; genus Brucella; species Brucella sp. HL-2. The sequence goes on from NZ_JAOYTK010000002.1 coordinate 311,068, forward strand.
TGGCATTGGCGTCAGATCGAGTTCTTCCTGAACGTAGGTGGGTTCACCTGTTTCCTTGTCAAAGCCCGACTGCACCGTGCACATCACGGTTTCGCCTTTGCCCTTGGCGGAAGCTGCACGCTGATTGAAGCCCTCGATGTTGCGCACGCCAAGACGTGCCATCTTACGATAGCGGTCTTCCATCTCGCGCACGGCCCATTTGAGAGCCACAACGGCCTTCTTCGGATCGGTAACAACAGGCGTCAGCAGATGCGGAATGCCATCATAGATGGAGAGTTCCAGCATCTTTGGATCGACCATGATCAGACGGCATTCTTCCGGCTTGAATCGGTAGAGCAGCGATAGGATCATCGTGTTGATGGCAACCGACTTACCCGAGCCTGTGGTGCCAGCTACGAGCAGGTGAGGCATCTTGGCCAGTTCCGCGATAATTGGCTCGCCACCAATGCCTTTGCCAAGGCAAAGCGGCAGACGATAGTTCGAAGATTCGAACGTCCGGGAGTCGATCATCTCACGCAGATAAACCGTTTCGCGATTGGCATTCGGCAACTCGATACCAATGACATTACGGCCTGGAACAACAGCAACGCGGGCCGACAATGCCGACATTGAGCGCGCAATATCATCCGCCAGACCGATGACGCGGGAAGACTTTACACCCGGTGCAGGTTCAAATTCATAGAGCGTAACGACAGGGCCGGGGCGAACATGAATGATCTCGCCACGCACGCCAAAATCTTCCAGCACACTTTCGAGCAGGCCAGCGCTACGCTCAAGCATTTCCTGCGTGATGACATTGCCATCCAGCGAAGGAGGCTCCTGAAGCAGATCGCGCGGCGGAAACTCGTAGTCGCCATGCATGACGACAGCTTCCGTACGGGGGAGGGGCTGAGGCTGATAAAGCGCAATAGAAGGTGCAGTTTTTGCAGGTGCAGCAACCGGCGCGGGCTGTTCTGCCTCTTCAACAAACTGCTCGTCGACAACATTCAGGACCACATCGGTTTCGATAGGTTCCTGAGATGCTGCGACGACTTCCTCGACCTTCGGCGCTTCCGCAGTTGGTGCCGCAGGTGCTTCAACCTGAACAGCAACAGGCTCAGGCATGACGGGCGCTTCAATTCTCACTTCTGCGACAGCTGCTACAGCAGGCTGCGGTGCAGGCTCGGTGACGGCTGGCTGCGCGACCTCAGCAACTGGTACTTCTTCAACTTTCTGCTTGTTCCACTCGACAGTGCGGAACTGCGCAATGATGGATTCAACTGTTGGAGCAGGGCGCTTTGGTGTTTCTGCGACGACAACGGCAATAGGATGTGCCGGAGCTGAATCAAAATCGAAGCTTTCCCAGAACGCGAAATCTGACAGATGAGCGAATGCAGAAACAGTTGCATTACTGATTGGGTTGCTTGAGCTAATCGGCTCAACCTCCGCCGTCACAGCGACCTGCGCAGGTGCAGCTTCAACCGGCTGTGCGAGCGGAGCGACAGGGGCGGCCGTCACAACAGGTGGAACAGGTGCGACGGGCGTGCGAACCATATTTTGTGATACCGACTGCTGAAGAGCAGCGACAGCCATCGGCTGGGCTTCTGCAGCCTTCTCAACTTCAGCAGGAGAGGCTTCTGAAACGACACCCTTCGTACGACCGTTGATATCCGGCAGATCTTCGCCGCGACGTCGAACGAGTTCAACCTCCGGCGTACGGGTAAAGCGTACATTTGCTCCAAGCGAAAAATGCGCCTTCCACGCTCCATCCGAATCCGGTGAATGCGCTCCCAACGGGTCGCGTTGCGGCTTCTGCTCGGAAGCAGCTTCTGCACGATTACCATTAGTATGGGGAAAGTTTTCTCTCAAATTACGCATGATACCTGAACCATAGATATGTCGCCCGAATGAGCCTTAGTAATAAAAAATGAAGGTTAACAACCCCCTTCATAATTCACTCAAAACCGACAAATTTCTCAGATGGGGTCAGTCATAAAGTAGTCTCGAAAATGATAGAGTAACGGTAATTGCATATAAATGCCGGATAGATACAAAAGATTATTAATTTAAAATATGACGATCAAGCCACCTCACGGCAAGGTTTACAGTTGCGATTGCGACTGTATGCGCACCCACCGTAAGACTCAGTGTGACACGACTTGCTCGACTCGCCCGCCAGTGCGCAGCATCCATTTGGGACACGAATGCCGAGTCGGAGTATAGCAGCCCTTTGAGAGTGTCATGAAAGTCGCACCGATACATTACTTATGCTCACTTTAAGCAAAAGCCGGGCTTTTTCGCCGGACTATCATTGACAGATGTCATTGAGAGGCGCAGCAAAAGCACCGTAGAATTTCGGCCGGAAAGAGGGGATCAGCGCGGCATGAAAGTTACTATCGAACAAACGCTCGATCAGGCCGGAGCCGGCCCCTTCCAGCGTAACCTTCTCGGCGTATTTGGATTGGTCTGGGCTGCAGATGCCATGCAAGTGCTGGCCGTAGGCTTTACTGCCGCTTCAATTGCAATGACTTTCGGCTTAACCGTCCCGCAAGCTCTGCAGACCGGCACATTATTCTTTCTCGGGATGCTTATAGGTGCTGCGCTCTTCGGCAGGCTCGCTGATAAATATGGTCGTCGTCGCGTCCTTCTTATTACAGTTGCCTGCGATGCCGTGTTTGGCCTGCTATCAGCTTTCTCACCCAATTTTGCCATTCTGCTTGGGCTGCGCTTTCTGACGGGGATCGCTGTTGGTGGCACCTTGCCTGTCGATTATGCGATGATGGCGGAGTTCCTCCCCTCAAAGAACCGCGGGCGCTGGCTGGTGATGCTTGAAGGTTTCTGGGCCGTCGGCACCGTCATCATTGCGTTGGCCGCATGGGCTGCAAGCCTTGCAGGCGTTGCAGACGCGTGGCGCTATATCTTTGTCGTGACTGCTGCTCCTGCGTTGATCGGCATCTGGTTGCGTTTCTGGGTGCCGGAATCGCCAATGCACCTGCTCAAAATAGGCCGGACTAAAGAAGCCAAAGCCGTTATGAATCGCGTTCTGCGTAAGAACGGTAAGGCCGAACTGCCACCCAAGACGATTCTTGTGGCGCCGCTTATGGTGACCAACGAAAAGCTGTTATCGCCGAACTTACGTCAGCGAACGCTGACCACCTTAGCGATCTGGTTCCTTGTATCGGTCTCCTATTACGGAATCTTCACATGGATCCCGGCAAAGCTTGCCGGTGACGGTTTTGGCTTTGTGCGGGGATATGGCTTTCTGGTTATCGTTGCTCTGGCGCAGTTGCCAGGTTATGCGCTTGCAGCCTATGGCGTCGAAGCATGGGGTCGCAAGAAAACGCTGATCGGCTTTCTCTTCATCAGTGCGGCTGCCTGCGCGCTCTTCACAGTTGCGGTTAGCTCGACCTTGGTTGGTGCTTCAATCCTGATTATGAGCTTTGCTCTGCTCGGAACATGGGGCGCTCTCTATGCCTTCACGCCTGAGCTTTACCCAACAGCCTTGCGCGCAAGTGGAATGGGTGCGGCAGGCGCTATGGCTCGTCTTGGTGGATTGCTCGCACCGTCTGCCCTCGCTTTGGTCATCAGCCAAAGCTTCAACATGGCAGTGGCAATGTTTGCTGGATTGCTGGCATTGGCCGGGATCATTGCATTTTTCATCAATGTGGAAACGCGGGACAAGGCACTGAACTAATAAGTGATAGCCCGGATTTCAGATGTGGAATCCGGGCTTTTCCTGATAAATTAAACTGTCAATTAGATAGATTTACCCATTGTTTTTTATAAATTTTATACTGGTCAATATTGGCTAGATATCTTTGATTTTGCATCACCGGAATTGTGGCCCCAGCTAATAAACCTGCACCTAATGCCGTTCCAGTCGAGCCCGAAACAGCAATCACTTCGCGCTCTGAAAATCCGGCCAATGCTGAGAGATAGAAACTGTTTGCCGCAAATGGCCCCTCGACAATAATCGGCCCACCCGCACCCAACAGATCAAGACATGCTTCCGTCATCAGCGCCGCATAAAGGCAGGCAGCAATATAAAGCGCTTCCGAGCTGGCACTTTCTGTATTGATCCAGCGCAGACTTGTGTCCGGGTAAGGACCGCAGCCCGGAACAGCAGATGGCAGCGCCATGATGCCACGCTTCAGAACCTCCTCAACCACTCTGGCACTCTCCTTTAATGAAGGTGCATCGATGCCTTCGGTCATAAGGTCGAATTCCCGCCCACCCATATAGCGGGCGGAGGGGACAGCACGACCATAGGCATCGACATTTGCCAGCGTATCGCGCTTCGGATCGAGGCCCTCAAGATTGCCGCCCACCGCAAAGCTCACCACCCAAGTACCAGTAGAGACAACTGAGAACGGCGGCTTACGATCCATGAGATGTGATAGCAGCGATGCATTTGAATCGTGAAGCCCGCAGTGAACCGGTACGGGGGGCGATAATCCGATTTCATCGGCTATTTCCGGGCGCAGTGTTCCAAGCGCATCAAAAGCGGACCGCAAGGGCGGAAACTTGCCTTCAAGGCCTAGACTTTCGATCAGCGACGAAAAGGTACCCCTCTTTGGACACCACAGGTCTGTGTGGCAACCGAGCGATGTAACTTCCACAGAAGCAATTCCGGTAAGCCGATATGCCCAATATTGCGGGTAGGTCAGAATGCGGTGCACATTCGCAAAATCATCGGGAAATTCCTTTTTCAGATAATGAAGTTGCGCACCGACATTAAGCCCCAGCGATAGTGTCGGCGAGAAGGTTTCTTCAAAAGGAGGTTTGATGCGAGCATAAGCTGCACGAATTTCAGAACCGTAATCGTGCTCATAGTCGAGTAAAGGCATGGCAAGCTCGCCATTTTTATCAAGCAGGGCAGCGCATGCACCGTGGGTCGTTATTGATATGGCATCAAAACCCGGCTCTCTGGCAAAGGCTTTCAGGCTCTCGATGAAGAAGCGCCACAAAGCCTCAATGTCATAATGCGGATATGGGCCATTGCGCAGGACCGTGTTCGGTGTGCGATGAACCGCAATCTCTTCACCCGTTTCTGAGTTCAAAAGAACGGTCTTGGCATTGGTCTTGCCGATATCGAGAATGGCAATTCGCTTCATGGCATATGAAATACGAGGTTGAGGTTGGAGGAGATCGGCGCGTTATCGGGGTTGGTTTCCATGATGTCCGCCATATGCGCCCACCACTTTTTCATCACCGGATGATCGGGCAAGACTGCCATGTCATGCGGCTTGGTGCGTGTCAGCACACCAAACAGAATATGCGTATCCTCATCCAGCCATATTGAATAATCAGAAACGCCCGCCTCATGCAGAAGATCAACGAGTTCAGGCCAGATTTCGTCATGGCGGCGGCGATATTCAGCCTCCATGCCGGGATGTAGCCGCATCCGGAAAGCATAGCGCTCAGTTGTCATGTCCTGTGCCTCGCCTTGAATTTTCGGCCAAGGATCGGAAGCGAAATTGTGATGATCAACAAAAGGCCAATGAAGATAGACATTACAATACCTGGCACATTGAGAAGCCCAAGCCCGAAGGTCACAAGTCCCATAACGAAGGCGGCAATCACTACGCCGATGATGCTGCCTGCGCCGCCCAGGATAGACACACCGCCAAGCACGACCATTGTGACCACCTCAAGTTCCCATCCCTGTGCGATGGAAGGCCGGGTGGAGCCAAGGCGAGACGTAAGACAGACGGCAGCAATGCCGCTCATGACACCGGTTAGCAAAAACAGGGTAAACTTCACCCGCGCTACCGGAATACCTGAAAAGCGCGCTGCGAATTCATTGTTACCGATGGCATAGATCCGCCGGCCGAAACTAGTGCAGTGAAGGAGCGTGCCGAAAATGATGGCAGCCACAATGAACAGCACAAATTCAAATGAGAAAACCCAGAAAAGATAGCCCTGCCCGAAATATGCAAAGCTTGCCGGGTAGCCACCATAAGCTTTATCGCCAAGCACGATATAGGAAACACCGCGAAAGAGGCTCATAGTGCCAATGGTGACCACAATGGAGGGGAGTTTCAACCCTGCAACAAGACCCCCATTAATTGCTCCGCAGACAAGACCGGTGCCAATACCTATCAGGACCAATCCGGGCGTGCCGACGCCTGCTTGTGCCGCAGCTCCCATCGCTGTGGAGGCCAGTGCGATAATTGCTGCGACCGACAGATCAATTTCGCCGGATATGATCAATAGCGTCATGGCAAAAGCGATGAGTGCTTTTTCCGTAAAATTGAAGGTCGCATCCGACAAGTTCCAAGCATTGAGGAAAAATGGCGAGGCAAAGGCATTCGCAATGAAGATCGCAATGGCAACGCCAAGCAGCAACATTTCCCAGCTGGCGAACAGGCGTGTATAGGAGGTTCCAAGCCGATCAGGGATTTGACGGCGTTCGGTTATTTCGCTCACGCGGCTGGCTCCTCATAAGTCTTTGCGGCTTTCTCACGCAAAATGATGCGTCCACCGCGCTTTTCCTGTCGTGCATTGAAGATCACAGCGGCGATGATGACAGCGCCGGAAATCGCCATTTGCCAGAAGGGAGAAATATTGATGACGGGCAGGGCGTTCTTGATCACGCCGAGAAACAAAGCGCCAAGCACCGCACCAACTGCTGTGCCGATGCCGCCCACAATTGAAATGCCGCCAATCACACATGCTGCAACACTATCGAGCTCGAACCCGTTGGCGATATCGACATAGGCAACTGCATAGCGCGATACCCAGAGGTATCCACAAAGCCCAGCCAGAGAACCTGAGAGTACGAAGGCCAGAAAGCGTGTGCGCCCGACATCGATGCCTGCATAGACCGCTGCTGTTGGATTGCCGCCGGATGCATAAAGCGCGCGTCCAAAGAAACTGCGTGTCAGCAGCACAAAGACCAGCGCAACAATTACGATGGCTGTCCAGCCAAGCAAAGGCAGGCCAAGGAAGACGGTGCGTGGCGTATTCAGAAACGGCGCTGTCATCTGGTGCGCATTCACCCACGCACCGCCAGAAAGCACAAAGGCCATGCCGCGATAGATGGTGAGTGTGCCAAGCGTGACCACAATCGCCGGGATATCAAGCTTCCAGACAAGTATACCGTTGATTGCGCCGAGGATCGCGCCGATGCCAATGGCCGTTATGATCAGGAGGATCAGCGGTAGCTCTGGGAAGGTTGCATTGAGCATCGCCACAGCCATACCGGTAAAAGCCAGGTTGGCCGCAACGGAAAGATCAATGGATTTAGTGAGAATGACCGACATCTGGCCCAGTGCCAGTATGATCAGGATCGACGTGTCATTGAAGATATTTGCCAGATTACGTGGTGAGGCAAAGCCAGGTGCGCGCAATGAGAACAGCCCGATCATAATCGCAATGATAACAAGCAGCAGAACTTCGCGCTGTTTGAGAAGCTGTTTCATATTCATCCCGCATTCCCCGTTGCAGCACGCACCAACACTTCTGCATCAAGCCCTGCTCGATCAAAAATACCTTCCATCAAACCTTCCCGCATGACCATGACACGATCCGACATACCAATGATTTCAGGCAGTTCCGACGAAATCATAATAATGCTGAGACCTTCGGCAGCAAGCTCACTGATGAATTCATGAACGGCGGCTTTGGAACCTATATCGATGCCCTTGGTCGGCTCATCGAGAATGATGACCTTTGGATTGGTTGCAAGCCACTTGCCAATAACAACCTTCTGTTGATTGCCACCAGAAAGCGTTCCGACAGGTACAGAAAGTGCTGCGGCGCGAAGATCAAACCGCTCGGCATATTTACGCGCGAGCTTGAATTCTTCCGCCATGCGCAAAAACCCGTTACGCGATGTGCGTCCAAGCGAGGGCAGGGAAACATTCTGGAAAATCGGCATTTGCAAAACTGCGCCGTGCCGACCGCGCTCTTCGGGAACATAGACAATGCCATGCGCGATGGCTTCGCCAGAGCGGCGTATTCTGATTTCCTTGCCCTCCAAGGTTACACGCCCCTCAGAAGGTGTTGTCATGCCAAACAATGATTGCGCAAACTCTGAACGACCTGCACCAACAAGCCCATAAATGCCGAGAATTTCGCCGCGCCTGAGATGAAATGAAATGTCGCGAAACTCTGTTGGATGCGAATAATTTTCAACACTGAGAACCGTGTCGCCAAGCGCAAAATCCTGCTTGGGAAAAGCTTTCGCCACAGAACGTCCAACCATCAGCCGGACGATTTCTTTTTCGTTCATTTCGGAGAGAAGTCCGTGTCCCACCGCACAACCATCGCGGAAAACCGCATAATGATCGGCGACTTCATAAACTTCATCGAACTTGTGGCTGATAAACAGGATCGCTTTGCCTTGCACCTTCAGGCGCTCGACGATCCGAAAAAGATCGTCGACCTCTTTGCGTGAAAGTGCTGCCGTTGGTTCGTCCATGATGACGATCTGCGCATCAACCGACAGCGCACGTGCGATTGCCACAAGATGTCGTTGCGCAATCGAAAGCTCCTTGAGCTTGATGCGGGCATCGACAGTAATTTCAAGTGAGGAGAGGAGGGCCTGTGCCCGTGCATAAACGGCATTCCAGTTCACAAAACCAAGCTTCGTGCGTGGCGCATGACCAAGATAGATATTTTCACCGACGGATAATTCGTCAAAAAGTACGGTTTCCTGATGAATTGCTGTTACGCCCGCATTGGTCGCATCCTGCGCTGTCGCAAAACGCAATGCTTTGCCGTCGATAACGATTTCGCCGTCATCGGGTTGGTAGATCCCGGTCAGGATCTTAACGAGGGTCGATTTGCCTGCACCGTTTTCACCAATGAGTGCTGTTACCTTGCCGGGGTAAAGCGCAATATTGACATTGTCGAGCGCGCGGACGCCGGGAAATGTCTTGGTAATGCCGCGCATCTCCAGCAACGGTTGAACCGTTCCATCAACAGGCCCCGCAGACAAAGTCGATTGCCCGCTTTTTTGCAAAGCTGCATTCATCAGAAATACCTGAAATAAATTCGGAAGATGATGGCGGTGTCAGGTGCTGCCTTACACCGCCAACCTCAATCAAGTCTCAATCTGAAATCAGAAGACCTTGGAGAATTCGTCGATGTTCGAGGCATCATAAACGAACGGATCGCTCATTGCCGCTTCGCCGTTTTCGCCAATCTTGATCTTGCCCATGCGGCCAGCTTCGATTTCCGAGCCCGGCTTGCCGTCTGCATCACCCTTTACGAGGTGATAGGCAATCTGCGTTGCGGAATAGCCGAGATCAATCGGGTTCCAGATCGCAAATTCCTTGGTCGCACCCGACTTGATGGCACCAGCCATTTCAGATGGAAGGCCAAGGCCGGTCACATAAACATCGCCGATCTTGCCTGCATCTTTAACTGCCTGCGAGGCCGCGAGTACACCAACGGTGGTCGGCGCCACAATCACCTTCACATCTGGATTGGAGGTGAGGAGGCCTTGCGCTTCGCGATAGCTCTTGTCGGCAAGGTCGTCACCGTAAACGGTGGTCACGAGATTGAGGCCCGGAAAATCCTTGAGCTGCTTCTTCATCTCGTCAATCCAGATGTTCTGGTTGGTCGAAGTGGTCGTTGCCGACAGGATTGCGAAATCACCCTTGCCGTCCGGCAAATGGTGAGCTGCAAGCGTCAGGCACATTTTGCCGATCAGATCATTTGACGAGGGATTAAGATGGACAATGCGACCTTCGGCGGCAACACCGGAATCCCAAGAGATAACCTTGATGCCGCGCTGTGCGGCCTTCTTGAGCGCGGGAACAACAGCATCCGGATCGTTGGCCGAGATAGCGATTGCGTCGACACCCTGAGCGATCAACGAGTTAATGACTTCGATCTGGCCTTCAGCAGTGGTCGTTGTCGGGCCAGTATAAATGACCTCAACGCCACCCAATTCTTTGGCGGCTTCCTGTGCGCCTTTATTGGCCGCTTCAAAGAAGCCGTTACCAAGCGATTTCGCGACAAGTGCGATCTTCATGTCGGCAGACTGAGCGGCAGTCGCCATGAAGGCAACGGCCAACGCCGTGCCCATTGCCAGTTTCTTGAAAAGTTTCATGTCCTATTCCTCCCGATTAAGAACATTAAGATTGATAAGTCCGGTTCAGGCGACTTCTGTGGCTTCCCCCCGTTCGCTGCCTTTACCGGCATTGGCAGAAACCTGAGCCACGATGAGCTTGATGCCTGCATTTTCCACCATCCGCCGCGCCTCATCCGAGATGCCGTCATCGGTAATCAGCGTGCTGATACGGTCGAGAGGACAGAGAATAAGGCTGGAGCGACGGGTGAATTTCGATGAATCGACCATCAGAACAATATCGTCTGCCTGGCCCATCAGTTTTTGTTCACTCTGAATGATCAGTGCGTCCGATTCCATCACGCCGAGAGGGCTGACGCCCTGACAGCCCATGAACATGCGTCGACCGTAAAAATTGCGGATCACATCGTTATCAAAGGGCGAAAGAATAAGGCTCTGATCGCGATAAACAGCTCCGCCAGGCACGATAACTGTGCTTTTGGACTGACGCAGAAGGTGTTCGGCAATGGCAAAGGAATTGGTCAGAACCTGCAATCGACGCGCTGCGAGGTAGTGCACCATCTGAAAAGTGGTTGAACCACCATTGATAATGATGCTGTCGCCTTCCTCGCAAAGCGACACAGCTTCGCGAGCGATTGCACGCTTGCGGTCAGTATTTTCCGTTTCCGATACTTTAAAAGGTCGGCCAGCAAGACTGCCAAGCTGTGGTGGATGAATGGCCTCTGCGCCACCACGTACTCGCTTGATACGGCCCTGCATATGAAGCGATGCAATGTCGCGCCGAAGAGTCGCTTCGGACGCCTCCGTCAATTCCACCAGATCCTGAATGGTGATCACCGGCTTCTCCTGAACTGCGCTCAGGATAATACGGTGGCGCTCTCTTTCGTGCATGGCTCCTCCTTTTTCTTGTATCAAACACAAATGCGGGCGGTGTCAATCATAAACAATCATATTTATGCAAAATAAGAATAGTATTGCTTATTTTTGATCGTTTGTGATTGACATTAATTTGCACATTACGCCATATCTGTCGCCAACATGATCGTTTGTGCGCGAAAAAGAAAGTGCGCAATCAGGTCTTCACCATAAAACGGGAGGATGACATGGTGGCCGAAAGCAGGTTTTTGGATAACCGCTGGGATGATGCCAAGGCAGCGACGCTGGATGAACCGGGTAAATTGCTTTATCGCTCCAATCTCCTTGGCTCTGACAAGCGCATCACCAATTATGGCGGCGGCAATACGTCTGCAAAGGTGGAGGAAATTGATCCGCTGACAGGCCAGAAAGTTCAGGTTCTCTGGGTCAAAGGTTCAGGCGGCGATGTTGGCACGATTAAGCTGGATGGCTTTGCCACGCTTTATCAGGATAAGCTTGATGCACTGAAGGGTATTTACAAGGGGGGTGACGATGAAGACCGCATGGTCGGCTTTCTTCCGCATTGTACCTTCAACCTCAATCCGCGCGCCGCTTCCATTGATACGCCGCTACATGGTTTTGTACCATTCATCCATGTCGATCACATGCATCCTGACGCGATCATCGCGATCGCCGCATCTAAGAACTCCCGCGAACTGACCGCCGAGATTTTTGGCGGTGATATTGGCTGGCTGCCTTGGCGCCGACCGGGCTTCCAGCTTGGCCTCGACCTCGAAGCCTTTGTGAAGTCAAATCCGAAGGCAAAGGGTGTAGTCCTTGAAAGTCATGGTCTTTTCACTTGGGCCAATGATGCAAAGACCTGTTATGAAACGACCCTGGCAATCATCAACAAAGCTATCGAATGGCTTGATCAGAAGACCGACGGTAAAGCTGCTTTCGGTGGAGCTGTCGCACAAAGCCTCGAAGCACCGGAACGTCGCGCCATTGCCGCGCGTCTTATGCCGGAGATTCGCGGTCTTATTGGAAACAGCGAACGCAAGCTTGGTCATTTTGATGATCAGGAGGCTGTGCTTGAATTCGTAAACGCGAAACATCTTCAGCCGTTGGCTCGCCTGGGCACATCCTGCCCGGATCACTTCCTGCGTACGAAAATCCGCCCGCTTGTAATCGATTTTGACCCAGCCAAGCCCGATGTGGATCGTATAGTTGACGGACTGGACGCCGCGTTGGAAGCCTACCGCGCTGACTACGCCCGCTATTATGAGAGCTGCAAGCGCGATAATTCGCCAAAAATGCGCGATCCAAACCCGGTGATTTTCCTGATCCCGGGCGTTGGTATGCTGTCATTTGCACGCGACAAGGCTACCGCGCGCATTGCCGGTGAGTTCTACGTCAACGCGATCAACGTCATGCGCGGCGCATCTGCCGTGTCCGAATATCAAGGCTTGCCGGAGCAGGAAGCCTTCGACATCGAATATTGGTTGCTCGAAGAAGCAAAACTCCAGCGGATGCCAAAGCCGAAAAGCCTAGCAGGGCGTATCGCACTCATTACCGGTGGAGCAGGTGGTATCGGTTACGCGACCGCAGAACATCTTGCAGGCGAGGGTGCTTGCGTGGTTCTGGCTGATATTGACGCAGGGTCGCTCAAATCAGCTCATGATAATTTGTCGAAACGCTTCGGCGCGGATCAGGTGCGTAGCGTCGAGCTGAATGTGACCGATGAGAAGGCCGTGATAAGCGCCTTCATCGAGGCAAGTGTTGAACTTGGTGGCATTGATATTCTGGTTTCCAATGCAGGTATTGCATCATCGGCACCCATCGAAACTACCGAGCTTTCGATGTGGAATCGCAATATCGACATTCTTGCTACAGGGTATTTTCTTGTCTCTCGTGAGGCATTCCGGTTATTCCGGCGTCAAAAACTTGGCGGAAATGTTGTTTTCGTGGCATCCAAGAATGGTCTGGCCGCGTCACCCGGCGCATCCGCTTATTGCACTGCAAAGGCGGCCGAAATTCATCTGGCACGTTGTCTGGCACTCGAAGGCGCAGAGATCGGCATTCGGGTGAATGTCGTCAATCCTGATGCTGTTTTGCGTGGCTCGAAAATCTGGGATGGTGAGTGGCGGGAGCAGCGCGCAGCTTCTTCCAAAATCGACGTCACGGAGCTCGAGGAACATTACCGCAAGCGCTCCCTTTTGAAGCTCAATGTGCTGCCCGAAGATATTGCGGAAGCCATCTACTTCCTCGCGAGTGATGCCTCGGCCAAATCTACCGGCAATATCATTAATGTGGATGCCGGAAACCAGCAAAGCTTCCCGCGCTGATCATTGAAAAGGCGGGCGAGGCGATCTTGCCTTCCTGCCTTTTATCCAAGAAATTGAGGGCATTCTGGGAGGAACCATGTCCGAACAACGTATTGCAGCTGATTTCATCGCTGAGCATAATTTCGGTTACGAAAGCCCATTGAAGAGCGATTATCAGGCGCTTGGCGACCACCTTGCACGCCGCGGCATTGAAATCGAAAAAATCACCGAAAAGGTCGCGAAGTATTATGTTGCCGTACCGTCTTGGGGTACGGGAACGGGCGGCACCCGCTTCGGTCGCTTTCCGGGGCACGGTGAACCACGGGGTATTTTTGACAAGCTCAATGATTGCGCCGTTATCAACGAGCTATCGCGTGCAACGCCAAATGTCTCGTTGCATATTCCATGGGATAAAGCCGATCCGAAAGAGCTGATGGCACATGCCGCTGCCTTGGGGCTTGGCTTTGATGCGATGAACTCCAACACGTTTGCGGATTCAGCCGATCAGCAACATTCTTATAAGTATGGCTCACTTACGCATGTGGATGCGGCAGTCCGCGCGCAGGCCGTTGAGCACAATATTGAGTGTATTGAAATCGGAAATGCTATTGGCTCCAAGGCACTGACGGTTTGGCTTGCTGACGGCTCAAACTTCCCGGGCCAGCAGAATTTCACCCGCGCTTTCGAGCGTTATCTGCATTCGATGAGCGAGATTTATAAGGCGTTGCCGGATGATTGGCGGTTGTTCTCTGAGCATAAGATGTACGAGCCAGCCTTCTATTCGACCGTGGTTCAGGATTGGGGCACCAATTACCTCATCGCCTCAACGCTTGGTCCAAAAGCGCAATGTCTGGTTGATCTTGGCCATCACGCCCCAAATACCAATATCGAAATGATCGTTGCCCGGCTGATGCAGTTTGGAAAGCTTGGCGGCTTCCACTTCAACGACAGCAAATATGGCGATGATGATCTTGATGCGGGGTCTATTGATCCTTATCGCCTGTTCCTTGTTTTCAACGAATTGGTGGATGCGGATTATCCCGGTGTGAAGGACTTTCATCCAGCTCACATGATTGATCAGTCGCATAATGTGACTGATCCGCTGGAAAGCCTCATCTCTTCAGCAAACGAAATACGCCGTGCTTATGCGCAAGCACTGTTGGTGGATCGCGAGGCTCTCGAAACCTATCAGCAGGAAAACGATGCTCTGATGGCATCAGACACGCTGAAACGTGCGTATCGCACAGATGTTGAGCCTATATTGGCCGAAGCACGTCGCCGAACTGGTGGGGCGATTGAACCAATTTCGGCCTATCGCGCCAGCGGCTATCGCGAAAAAGTTGCCAAAGAGCGTCCTGAAAGCAAAAGTGACGGCGGCGCATTCAATTAAAGCAATTCAATCGGGGATCGTCCTTGTAAGAACGATCCCCGATTGGTTTCGACTATTGCATAATTACACTGTGATAGCGCACGGCGCTCTATTGCGCTTTTCTGAATGTCAGATTGTAACGATAGCGCCCCAGCTGAGGGTGTTCGCCGTCTTTAAGCGCCAGAATGCCATGATAGAACAGCCTTGAGGGGCCACCCCAGACAACCACGTCACCATGATGCAGCACAAATTTGCGCACGGGGTCATTGCGCTGCGAACCACCAAACTGAAATGTCGCGGGAAGGCCAAGCGATACGGACACAATCGGATTGGTGAAATCCTTCTCGTCCTTATCCTGATGAAGCGACATCTTTGCACCCGGTTCATAGCGATTGATGAGGCAGGCATCGGGTGAAAATGCAGCATAACCCGCTTCCTGCGCAGCAGTTTCAGCCAGATTAAGCAAAGCATCCGGCATCTCGGGCCATGGCCTGTCAGTTTCTGGATCGGCTGGACTGTAACGATAGCCGCGGCGATCTGTGACCCAACCGAATGAACCACAATTGGTCATCGCCACAGACATGCGAAAACCGCCCGGGGTGGTCATGTGGCGAAAGGGTGCTTCTTCAGCGACACTTCGTAATGCACTGATAACGTCTTTAGCGTTCGCAAGAGCAAAGCCGCGCAAAAGCATCGCTCCGTCTGTCAGATTTTCACGCGTTTCGAGATTGGAAAAGAGATCGTTCATTGAGCGATCTTAGCATAAAGTCCTGCCACCGCTTCCCGAAAATTGCTTCCAAATTTTGTCCTCTTGACAATGCACAAGACTCGTAACATATAAAGTTACATGAAAAGAGACAGCAAATTATCGGGCGTTCTGCACGTCCTCCTTCATATGGCTGAATATCAGAGGCCGGTGACTTCCGAGGTGCTGGCGAAAGCAATGGGCACCAATCCTGTTGTGATCCGTCGCATTATGGGCGGCCTGCGCGAGCAGGGCTATGTTCGCTCCGAAAAAGGACATGGTGGTGGTTGGGAGATCGCCTGTGATCTATCAAAGGTCACGTTGCGACACATCTATGATGCTATCGGCAAACCGTCGCTGCTTGCCATGAGCAATCGCACCGAAATGCCGGGATGCATCGTTGAGCAGGCAGTGAATGCCTCTCTGAACAAAGCGTTTCATGACGCAGAGGAACTCCTGTTGAAACGCTTTGGAGAAGTGTCACTCGCCATGTTGAGCGAGGATTTCCATAAACGCGCCCTCGAACGCGGCGCGACATTCGATTTGGAGACAGCTCATGACGCATCATGATGCAATCATTATCGGCGGAAGTTTTGCCGGGCTCACCGCTGCAACCTACATCGCTCGTGGCAGACGATCTGTCCGCGTGATCGACACAGGCAAGCCCCGCAATCGCTTTGCTGAGCACTCGCATGGCTTCTTTGCGCAGGATGGCAGCAATCCGGCAGCCATGCTTGAAACGGCAAGAACTCAGGTGCTGGCCTATCCCAGTGTCGAAATAACCAAAGGACAGGCCATTGGTGGAACCGGGGGGATTGATGAGTTTTCAATCGAACTCGATACAGGCGAGACAGTGCACGGACGCAGGCTCATTTTTGCCTTTGGTATCTCGGACGAATTACCAGATGTGCCGGGACTCCCGGAACGATGGGGCAATTCGGTTATCCATTGTCCATATTGCCATGGCTATGAGTTCAGCGGCAGAAAACTTGGTGTACTGAACCTTTCACCAATGTCAGCCCATCAGGCCATGCTAATCGCAGAATGGGGGCCGACAACATTCTATTTGAATGGTGGCAATGAATCAGACGAAGCGACACTCCTGGAACTGGAAAATCGCGGCATAACTATAGAACCTGCCAAAGTTGTGGGCTTACGAGGCGAGGGGACTTCTCTGTCGGAGGTCGAATTGGCTGATGGCCGGATGACTTCCACAGAGGCGCTATATATTGCTCCCCGCAACCGGCTCAACAGTTCTCTTGCCGAACAATTCGGCTGCACACTCGAAGAAATGCCGCTTGGTAAAACTATCAAGACAGACGAGATGAAAGCGACAAGTGTTGCGGGAATTTATGCGGCAGGCGATGTTACACGCGGCGCGCATAGCGTTGCCTGGTCTGTTTCGGATGGAGTTACCGCAGGCGTCTCGGCTCACCGTTCGCTTGTTTTTTAGAGTTGTATTTCATTATAAAAAAACGGGGCCAATGCCCCGTTTTTATTGCTAATTTATAACTATGCATCAGTTCCGAAACGTTCTTCGCTCAGTGCTGCCGCCATTAGCGCTTTGGTGTATTCCTCATGCGGATTATCGAAGACCTGCTCTGTATCACCTTGCTCCACGATCTTACCGTTCTTCATCACGATCACGTAGTCTGATACCGCCCGGACCACTGCCATGTCATGGCTGATGAAGATGTAGGAAAGTCCATAATCCTTTTGCAAATCGCGCAAGAGCGTGACGATCTGCTTTTGGACCGAGCGATCAAGCGCACTTGTCGGCTCGTCAAGTACGATCACCTTTGGTTTCAGGATCATGGTGCGTGCAATGGCGATGCGCTGACGCTGACCACCCGAAAACTCGTGCGGATAGCGATTACGCATCGCCGGGTCCATGTCGACTTCCTTAAGCGCTTCACAGGCACGGCGGTCGCGTTCCTTGGCCGACAGGTTCGGCTCATGGATCAAAAGCCCTTCGGTAATGATGCGGCCCACGGTCATGCGTGGGCTTAGGGAACCGAACGGATCCTGAAACACAAGCTGCAATTCGCGGCGCTTTGGCCGCATGGCCTGCGATTCAACAGGCAACTCCTTGCCAAGATAAGCCACACGTCCTTCGGACGGCAGCAATCGCAGGATAGCACGACCAAGCGTCGATTTGCCCGAACCGGATTCCCCAACAATACCGATGGTTTGGCCCTGTTTAAGCGTCAGTGAAACATCGTTGACGGCAGTGAGATAGGTTGCAGCACCCAGCCATGGTTTGTTGATAAGGAAGTTGACCTTCACATTATCAGCGCGGATGAGCACAGGTGCCTCATCAGGCGGTGAGAGCTTTTCGCCTTCCGGTTCGGCATCAAGAAGCATTTTCGTATAAGGATGCTTAGGCGCAGTGAAGAGCTTGTCAGTTTCGTTGGTCTCAACGACCTCACCATAACGCATGACATAAACCCGATCCGCAAACCGGCGGACAATCCCGAGATCATGCGTGATGAAGACCACGGCCATGCCGAGCCGCTTTTGCAGATCTGCCAGCAGGTCGAGTATCTGTGCCTGAATGGTGACGTCGAGCGCAGTCGTCGGCTCGTCAGCGATCAGAACATCCGGCTCGTTGGCGAGCGCCATGGCAATCATCACACGCTGGCGCTGTCCACCCGAAAGCTCGTAAGGATAACTGTCGATGCGGCGTTCGGGTTCTGGAATACCAACCAGTTTTAGCAGTTCAAGAATACGCGGACGCGCTTCCTTTTTGCTCATACCCCGGTGATAACGCAACGGTTCTGCCAACTGATCGCCGATGCGATAAAGCGGATCGAGTGAGGTCATCGGCTCTTGAAAGATCATTGTGATCTTTGCGCCGCGTATATTGTTGAGTGCCTTATCGGTCATGCCGATCAGGTCCTGCCCGCGATAAAGCGCTTGCCCTGTAGCCCTGCCGTTCTGGGCCAGCAGGCCCATCATTGCCATGGTTGTTTGGCTTTTACCGGAGCCAGATTCACCAACAATGGCTACCGTCTCACCAGCTTTGACGTCCAGATTGATGCCGCGCACGGCTTCAACTGGACCGTCATTTGTATCGAAGGTAACGCGCAGGTCGCGCACGCTCAGAATGTTTTCGTTCGTCATCTCAGCGATCCTTCGGGTCAAGGCTGTCACGCAGGCCATCGCCCAGGAAGTTCAGCGCAAACAGAATGATGGTGAGAGTTGCGGCAGGCCAGATCAATTGCCAGCTTGCGCCGCGCATGTTCTGTGCACCTTCCGAGATGAGAAGACCGAGCGAGGTGAGTGGGTCCTGCACACCGAGACCGAGGAATGACAGAAGGCTTTCAAGAAGAATTGCCTTGGGCACCAACAGTGTCACGAAGACGATGACCGGTCCGAGCGCGTTCGGAATGATGTGTCGTGTAATGACGCCACGTCGTGTTGCGCCTAGCGCTTCCGCTGCCTGCACGAATTCCTGTCGTTTAAGGCTCAATGTCTGCCCACGCACGATGCGCGCCATATCCAGCCATTCGGTTGCACCAATGGCAATGAAGATGATGAAAATCGACCTCCCAAAGAAGACGAGCATCAATATGACGAAAAAGATGAAGGGCAGGGAATAGAGAATATCGACAAGCCGCATCATGATGTTGTCGGCACGGCCACCGAGGTAGCCCGATATCGCGCCATATCCAACGCCGAGCACCAAAGCCATTGCCGAAGCCAACAGGCCGATAGCGAGTGACATACGAACGCCAATGAAAATGCGTGTCATCAAATCGCGGCCAAGATTATCTGTACCGAGTACAAAATAGTTGCGCGAGACGTTGAGTGTAAGCTTGCCCGATAATCCATCTGCAGCAAGTTCGATTTTCGGATTGCTAAACAGGTCAGAGCGCTGGAAATAACGCAACACGCGCTCATCGGTCGGGCGCTGGGCGGTGAAGTTAACCAACACACTGTTGCCGGTCAATTCCGGCTCCGCTGACGCGTCAAGGCGGGCGCGGGCAAGTTCACGTTCCAGTCCGGGCATAATCGTATCGGCACGCGGATATGCTTCCAGACTTGGAGCCACGCGCACGAACTGCGGATAGATTTTGTCATAAGGATGCGGGCTGATCATGGGTCCAAAAATGCCGACAAGTGCCAGCACGATGAGGACGATGGCACTTGTAACAGCCGCCTTGTTCTTGCGCAGACGCAACCAAGCATCCTGCCAGAGCGAGCGGCTTTGGACTGAACCCAATTTTTCTGTTTCCACGGCTGCAGTAAAATCAGTCATAGCGAACCCTCGGATCAAGCCATGCATAAAGGAGGTCGACGATGAGATTAAACACCACGACGAAAACGGAAATAACAACCACGGTGCCCATGACCATCGTGTAATCGCGGCTCAACGCGCCCTGCACGAAGTAGCGACCAATGCCGGGAATACCGAAGATGGTTTCAACGACAACAGAGCCAGTAAGAAGTGCTGCAGCTGTCGGGCCGAGATAGGAAACAGCGGGCAGCATCGCAGCACGCAAGGCATGTACGCCGACCACGACGCGCGATGGCAGGCCATAGGCGCGGGCGGTGCGAACATGATTGGCGCGCAAGGCTTCAATGGTTGCGCCGCGAACGAGGCGCGCAATAACGCCAACCTGCGGCAAAGCCAGAGTTAGCACCGGCAATATCCAGTAAGTGATATTCGCAGACGACCAGCCCCCGGCTGGGACCCAGCCAAGAATGACACCGAAAAGCAGGCTGAGGAGGGGAGCAACAACGAAGTTGGGCGTTGTGATACCGAAAGTGGCAAGTGCTACAACGAAATAATCAATGGAAGAATTCTGTTTCAGCGCTGCAATTGTACCGAGAAATGTTCCGATAATCGCAGCAAGACTAAGCGCCAAAGCGCCAAGCATGACCGAAACCGGCAGACCGGAAGCAAACAGGTCATTCACGGTAAAATCGCGACGCGTGAAGCTTGGTCCAAGATCACCACGCAGCAGATTGCCTAGATAAATCAGATACTGCTGCCAAAGCGGCGCATCCATATTATAGGCCTTCTTGAGGTTCTCAAGAATCAGGGGGTCGATCGGACGCTCCAGATCGAAAGGCCCGCCGGGTGCCAGTCTTATAAGGAAGAATGTCAAAGTCACTATGATAAAGATCGTGGGTATTGCACTACCCAATCGTCGGAGCGTGTAGCCCAGCATTTTTATTTCCCTTCTTTGCCGGAACACTCAAAATGTGATCCTGCAAATCCCATTTCCGCATAATTTTTAAATCGGACCCGATTGAAGAAAATTATGCAGCCTTATACGTTTTAGAGCGTCTTTTTGTGCGCCTTTAGGCGCGCGGCGCTCTAAGGGCGTTCCTGTTTTTGTTTAGCCTTTTATCGACAGCCAATGCGTGGCGTGCGAATTCATCAGGTTGTCGTCGTAGCCTTTGACCTTGTCGGCAACCAATGCGGTAGATGAATAGTAGAGCAGAGGAATAGCAGCCCCGTCTTGGAGCAAAATCTCCTCTGCGTTGGTGAGGATTTTCGCCCGTTCACCCAAATCTGCCGTAGTGGCTGATTTCATCATCAGCGCGTCATAATCCTTGTTCGACCATTGCGCATAGTTGAAGTAGCTGTCGCTCGCGAAGAGTGACAGAAACGAGTTCGGATCGTTGTAATCCCCAACCCAGCCATCGCGTGCGATATCGAACATGCCTTTTTGCTCAAGGTAATTGAAATAAGTCGTGCCATCGACTTCGTCGAGCGTAGCATTGATACCAATATCTTTGAGCATGTCGGCAATCGCCGCCATCGTGTTCTTGTGATTTTCCGACGTGCTATATTTCAGCACTATCGACAGACTACCAGGTGTGACGCCCGCATCTGCCAACAGCTTTTTTGCCTTCTCCTCGCGATCAAGAATGTCTTCTTTGGCGTAGCTCAGCTGCGGTCCGTCTTTGACGTAATTATTGATGCCGGGAGGCACCATCGAGCTGGCAGGGAGCATTGTACCGCGCCAAACTTCCTGTGCAACCAGACCTTCATAAAGATCTTTTAAAACACGGTATTCCTGAACCGTTGTAGTGAGCTGTTGATCCAGCGTTGATGGATCCATGTCATTTCCACGGTTAAGTACAATTGCAGCTGAAGAGGCGCTGCCAAGCGAAACCAGACAAACGCCTGTCAACAAAATTTCGCGAACCATCGAAAACTCCCATAAAACTTTAAAAATATACGCCCCATGAAAAGGGGCCCTCCGACCCTCCCGCGGTCGAAAGAAAAAGGGGCTGCGCCACTAGAGCGCCGTGTGCCCTTTCGGACGCACAAAGGACGCTCTAACTCATTTGATCTACACATCCTGCTTTTCAAAAATCGATTTCGATTTTTGGGCCGATGCTGGCGGCGCAGCCCGAATTGAAAATTACTGTTTGAACGAAAGCCAGCGGGTTTTGTGGCTGTCCATAATGTTATCGTTCCAGCCGTCGACCTTGTCGGAAACAAGAGCGCGCGAAGAATAATAAAGGATCGGAATATTGCTCATATCATCGAGTTTGAGCTGCTCAGCTTCGGCGAGAACTTTTGCACGAGCATCGAGATCAAGTATTTTGGCAGCTTCAGCCATTTTCGCATCATATTCAGGGTTTTTCACCTTGGAATAGTTGAAGCTGACATCGCTCTGGCTGATATAGAGGAAGTTCTGCGGATCGTTGTAATCACCGATCCAGCCGGCGCGTGCGATATCAAATGGACCATCTTCACGCAGGAAGTTGAAGTAGGTAGCGCCTTCGGTTTCGTTGAGCGTTGCTTTCACACCGATATTACCGAGCTGATCAGCAATTGCCGCCATTGTATTCTTGTTATTTTCAGATGTGTTGTAGAGCAACTCAATCGAAAGCGTGTTTGGTTCAACGCCTGCTTCCTTCAAGAGTTCCTTGGCCTTGTCTTCACGATCGAGCATATCGTCGGAATAGTCGAGCTTTGGCGCATCCTTGACGTAATGATTGATGCCCGGAGGAACCATAGAATAGCCCGGCAGCATGGTACCCTGCCAAACCTGATCGGCAATGAAGTCTCGATCAATCGCCATTGAAAGGGCCTGACGAACACGGGGATCTTTTAGCTTGCTGTCGGCAGTCTTGCCTTTGACTGGCAGATAGTAGACGCCAAGATATGGCGCCATGCGGAACTCTTTGGAGAGGTTCTTTTTCACATAATCCATCTGCTCAGCTGGAACGTCAGAACAGATCTGAACTTCCTTGGCTTCGAAACGGCGCATGCAGCTGGCGCGATCTTCGAATGGAATCCAGTTGATCGTATCGATCTTGACCTGATCCGCTTCGTAGTAATTCGGGTTTTTCTTCATGACGATCTTGTCGTTTGGCGTGAAGCTGACAAGCTCATAAGCGCCATTCGTCACCATCTTGCCCGGTGTCGTAAACTTGTCGCCATTTTCCTCAACGCTCTTCTGGTGCAGCGGGAAACCCGTCTGGTGCGTTAGAAGTTCAAGGAAATAAGGAGCAGGGGAGTTCAGCGTCACCTTCAGCGTGTGATCATCGACTGCTTCAACCCCAAGCTCATCAATTGGCTTTTTGCCACCAGCAACATCTTCAGCATTTTTGATCACAAACAGCATGCTGGCATAGCCCGCAGCGGTCTTTGGGTCCATCAGACGGCGGAACGCAAATTGGAAATCACCGGCTGTAACCGGATCGCCGTTCGACCACTTGGCATTATCGCGTAGGTGGAAAGTGTATGAAGTGCCATCTTCCGAAATATCCCAAGACTTTGCCACACCCGGTACGGCTTCGCCATCTGCATTCTGAATGGTCAGGCCGTCGTAAAGATCACGAAGCACATTACCTTCAGAAACTGTGGACGTGCGATGATGGTCTAGCGTTGCCGGATCGGTATCGTTGCCACGATTTAGAACAGTCTCAGCCGATGCCGCTCCCATCAGCGCCAGAAGACACACGCTTGTCAGTAAAGTTTTGCGAAACACGAAGAACCCCTCCTTGGTAATTTTTGAAATGGCGTGCATCTTATGGATAAGATTGACTCTTGCAAGAGAAGTTCTTAACGCATTGAATTAGTTGATGGATTTACTACGGTAACACTAATTTAGAAGGCAACAAAAATGGTACGCAGTAGCTATCAAACACGGATTTATGCATAGTATAAGACGTAAAAAAATCACGAAAAATCCTTATTTTGCGGCACTTTTGCGCTGCTGCTGTCAGCAGTTTTATTCAGTTCTTGACATACGATTCGCTTAAATTTTGATCAGCGATTTCGAGTTGTGGAAAACGTTGAACGTAAGCGTTGTTTACCCGATCATCGGGACATCACATTAAACTCGTCGCAGACGTTTTATCACAATAAGGCGCTGGTTTCTTATTGTTGAGTATGTTCCATAAGATAGATTATGCGATCAGAATGTGTAAGAGGGATACATTCTATTTTAAACTGCAACATGCCAATGAATTCATGGTGTTAGCCTTGGAGGCGATTGGATGTCTAATTGTTATTAGCAAAGCACTTTGGCCGAACGTTGCAGGCTATTTGCGCTTGAACAGCTCAAAGTCCCTCTTGGCGATAATGCGCGACTGATGGGCGTCATCGCTCGACGATCTATCGGGAGATCAGGCGCAACAGCTTATCGGTTGTAATGACGGGCTTTTTCTCTCCGGTTCATCTTATTCAACGATACAAGGATCATTTCGTCGACGAATTCATGCGCGGTTTGCGACTAAAAGTAGTATGGTGGAGTTCTAATACACAATTAGGTGTATCCAATCCCGGAATATCGGATACGCCCATGAACAAATTTGAACAGGTAAAACCTGCCGCTGGCTGGTATTTTATCGATGCTACCGCAGCAGTCGCCGCATGTTCGATATTCCTTTGACTAATGCCGGCAGCGTACTCGTCAGAGTGCTCTAATAGATTGTTTTAGCGAACAGTATTTCCGGAGACTTTTTCTCATTATTCGGATTGCGCTTCACTAAAGCGTTAAACAGATCACCAGGAGGCCATCATGACAGCAGAAAATATCAACAATACTACAGAGCGAGCCCTGCCCATCAATCCACAACACGACGAGAAGCACGCTGCCAGTAAAGGTGAACTGAAAAAGGCTCATCATCAAATGACAGCACCATCAAAAGATTGGACGAAACTGGCCAATATCTTAAGACGTTCATGCGGCGGTTTTTCCCGCTCACGTTCATCGCGTCTCACGTCCATACCAAGCAAACGAAACGAGAAATAATGCCGTGTTGGCGCACGACGGTTGTCGTAGACACTACTATTCAGACATCTGGAACGAGAAATAAGACTTCCAGAATATCCTCAATATCTATGATAAATGTGAGTTCCAGCCGCGATCCCATGCCGGTTCCCCACTGAAATTATCGGCCAGATAATCGACCAGAGCTCTGACCTTTAGAGCCAGATGTCGGGCCGGTGGATAAACCGCATAGATACCAAGTGGACTATCTTCAAACTCAGCCAGCAACTGTTGCACTTCACCATTACGAATAGATGGACCGGCTATAAAAGTCGGTACGTGCGCAACCCCCAGCCCAGCGGAAGCAGCTTGCAGACAGGCCTCGCCATTTGAAAACTGAAGTCGTCCGGCAATGCTGACAGATTGTATTTCTCCATCCGGTAACGGCGCAAAACGCCAGACGAACGGCTCGCGGAAATTCGTATCGACGATACAACTATGTCTGGATAGATCGCGTGGATGCTGCGGTGCGCCCTGCTCCCGAATGTAATCCGCTGCGGCTACGAGCACAACGCGAGCATCGCATAATCGCCTTGCAATAAGCGTGCTGTCGAGCGGTTTTCCTATCCTGACGCCAATATCAAAGCCCTCGTCGACAAGATTGACGATACGGTCGGAAAAGCTGACTTCCATCTGAATGTCGGGAAATGCCTTGGCAAACTTAAGCAACACAGGTGTCAGCTGTAGCGTTCCGAAGGACATGGGCGCAGTAAGCCTTATTCGCCCACTCGGCGCCCCGGATGCATTACGTACAGATGCGTCCAGCGCATCAAAATCATGCAATAACCCTTTGATCCGGTGATAATATGCATACCCAACCTCGGTCGGAGAAAGCGCTCTGGTGGTCCTCTTTATGAGTTGAACGCCGAGAGCTGCCTCAAGTTTGGATATGAGCTTGGAGGCCTGCCCGCTGCTTGTGCCGAGGCGCTGAGCGGCTGCGGAAAAGCTGCCCGTATCCAGTACGGCAACAAACATCCGCTCACTATCAAGCCGATCCATAACTGTTTCCATTCTGACTATTTTTACACATATTTTGCGTAAAATAGCCAGAATATGGAAATAATCAAAGCAGCCGTTTAGATTTGAACGCTGGCTATCCCGGGTAAATCAGGGCCAAGCGGTACAATACCTGTCGGGTTCAATGTCTTGATTGAATAATAACCACGCTTAATGTGGTCGACATTGACTGTTTCGCGGACACCCGGAATTTCCAGAACACGCAACAGCCACGCGCTCAGACCCGGATAATCCGTAAGTTGGCGAAGATTGCATTTAAACAAGCCAAAATACGCTGCATCAAACCGTATGAGCGTCACAAACAGCCTGATGTCCGTTTCCGTCAGGCTCTCGCCAAACAGGAATGGACCCTTTCCATCAAGCTTCTCCTCAAGCACGGCAAGCGCCTTAAATACGTCGCGGAAAGCTTCCTCATAAGCAACCTGTGTCGTGGCAAACCCCGTGCGATAAACACCGTTGTTGAGACGAGGATAAATGTACTCGTTCAATGCATCTATTTCTGGGCGCAAGGCTTCCGGATAGAAATCGAAACCCGCGCTGGCAAGGTCACCAAAACCTGAGTTCAGCATCCGCAGAATGTCGGCAGACTCATTATTCACGATAGTTTGCTTATGCTTGTCCCACAGCACAGGCACTGTGGCGCGGCCATTATAATGCGGATCGGCTTTCGTGTAGATTTCATGCATGTAGGTGGCGCCATTGACAATATCGCGATCTGCGCCGGGATAATCACCAAACCGCCAGCCTTGATTGGTCAGAGCAGGCTCCACCACAGATACAGAAATAACATCTTCAAGCCCCTTAAGCTTACGTCCAATCAACGTGCGCGAGGCCCACGGACAGATATAAGCAACATAGATATGGTATCGGTCAGCTTCCGCTTTAAAGTCCGCCTCGCCTGTCGGTCCCGCGCTGCCGTCAGGTGTTACCCAGTTTCGAAAGCCTGAAATCTGGCGCACGAAGCCGCCTTTTTCGTCCTTGGCTTGCACCGGCTGCCAGTCTTCTGTCCACTTACCATCTACAAGCATGGCGCTTATCCTTGAAAATTGTCGTTAGAATTGCGGAGAGTTCCCTCCCCGCAAATCCAGCAAATGGCGATGTCTGCTATTTAGGCAGATGCACTCGGCTTCACAGCATAGGCGCCATTGCCACCCAATGCCACGACGATAAGCCCTACGATCCAGAATGCCGGAAACTCCCAACCGCCATTAGCATTGGTGAAGAAGAACCCGGCAGCACCGTGAACCGTAAAGATTGCGCCAAGAAGGATCGGGATCAGAGCGACGGCCGCAACACGTGGATAGATGCCGATAATCAGTGCTGCGGCACCGATCAATTCCCAAAGAATGGTGGCATAGGCAAACCAGCCAGGCAGACCGAGCGATCCGAAAAATGCTGCGGTTCCCGCAGGTGTGAATACAAAGATTTTCAGTCCAGCATGGGCAAGGAAAAGAATGCCTAGTGCGAGACGAAGAAGGAAAATTGCATAAGGGGCGGTACGATTATCGATCACGATAGACCTCATTTCCAACAATGAATGTTTGAGACCAAACATGCCGAAAAGTTTGTGAAATGATTAGATAGTCGTTACGAATTGAACTTCTTCCAAAATGGAAGAAATCAAAAATGGGCGCATTCACGCATGTTGAGCCATCTTGCAGTGGAGGCGAGATCGCATTAACAACAGCCTCATTCTTCTGGAGAATTTTCATGGCAGGTGGACGCCAATCTATGCCGCCGCTTAACGCGCTCGTCGTGTTCGACAGTGCTGCGCGTCTTGGCAGCTTTTCGCGCGCGGGTCTGGAACTCGGCCTTACTCAGAGTGCTGTCAGTCGTCAGATTGGCAAGCTAGAAGCCTTTATCGGCTCGAAGCTGTTCAATCGCCTCCCCGTCGGCGTTCAGCTGACCACTATGGGTGAAAGCTACGCCTCCGATGTCAGCCGTTTGCTTGGTGATTTGACCGCAGTCACCGACGGTCTGCGTGCATGGACCGGCCCTCGACAGATCACCATCGCCTGCTCACGTGGGATTGCCGATCAATGGTTCCTGTCGCGTGTAGGAATGCTTAAAGCAGAAATTCCCGGTATCGAAATCCGGCTACGCGTAACCGACGATGTGGCGCATTTACGTCTGGACGAATTTGACCTGGCCCTTTTCTATCGCAAAGAACGCCCCATTGGAGTGAACCTCACAGTGCTCGGACGTGAAGAAGTCGTTCCGGTTTCAGCGCCCGGCACAGCCAGTATCATGGAGCAGGAAACACCTGTTCTTCTTTCAATAGAAGATACAATGCGCGAATGGCAGGGCTGGCCGGAGTGGTGGCAGGATGCCCGCCTCTCTCCTCCTCCCGGCGCACTTGAATGGCGGCTAGGTGACTATGGCCTCTGCGTTGCAGCGGCTACACAAGGTATAGGCATTACACTTGGCTGGACATGGCTCATCAAGGAGCAGCTTGCGGCAGGTACGCTTGTACCTGTCCACGACCATATGATGCGATCCGACGCCTATTTCTACCTGATGCGGCCTGCTGACCGTCATCAGCGCAAAATTGTGCGCGAAGTGTCCGACTGGCTGATCGCCAGCAATGGAACAGATGTAATCACATAAAGATGATCAGCTTTATTCCGCAGGCGCCATCGCTGCGCGGCGGCGCGCTATCACACGGAAACGCACATAGCCAACAATTGTAAAGACAAGCCACGCGATTTGCGTGATGATGGAACCCAGATTGAAGTTCCACGAAAGTGAATAGATCAGCGCTATACCGCCCAGGATATTAAGCACCGTGATGATGGCATCGTCCACCGTGTAAATCCGCAGCTGAATCAGGGCATAAGCAGAAAGATAAAAGACTGCGCCCAACAAGCCAACGATATCCGGCAAACCCATTTTGATCTCCACGATCAGCAAGAATTCAATCGCAGAAGCCGCTTCTTTTACAGAAGAATATGCCCCCGCAGGTCACTGTGGAGTGCTCCTTTATTCCTGTTCGCGTAAAAGCCAAGAGGACATTTGGCATGGGGGTATGCATAAAAGTCATACCAGAAAAACCGCCTAGAACCCTTGAAAACTTAGGGATGTGTGGGCTAGTCCAACCCGCAAAATCGAATTAGCTATGCATAAAATACAAGCTAAGACTTCAATAGGGGTAACGCATGACTGAGCACCGTAACGATTTTAACCTCTCCCGCCGCACCTTCATGACAGGCGCCGCAGGTTTTGGCCTCATCGCCGTCACCGGCATGAGCGGCCTGATCACCTCGCCGGCAGCCGCCGCAACGGAGGGCACCCCACAGAAAGGCGGAGTTCTTAAGCTCGGCATTGGCGGCGGCTCCACCACCGACAATTTCGATCCGCGCCTTCTGAAAGATTGGGTTCCAGTCAATCAGGCTTACATGCTGATGAACGGCCTTGTCGAAATCGACGCCGACAACAAGGCCGTGCCTGAGCTGTTCGAAAGCTGGGAACCATCAGCCGACGCCAAGGAATGGACCTTCAAGGTTCGTCAGGGCGTAACCTTCCACAACGGCAAGACGCTCGATGCCGACGACGTCATCTATTCGATCAACCTGCATCGCGGCGAAACCACATCCGGTGCGCGCTCGCTGGCGTCAGAATTCACCGATGTCGTCAAGGTTGACGCTGGTACAGTCAAGATTGCGCTGAATAGCGGCAATGCTGATCTGCCTTACATCCTGTCAGACTACCACTTCCTCGTGGTTCCAAAGGACTGGACCGATTTCAACAAGCCGGTTGGCACCGGACCTTTTGTCTTCGAGCGTTTCCAGCCAGGCGTGCGTTCGCGTTTCACGCGCAATGAAAGCTACTGGAAGCCAAATTCGGCATGGGTCGATGCGGTTGAAGTGATCGTCATCAACGACGTGTCTGCCCGTACCAACGCCATGATGTCCGGTCAGGTCCACGCCATCAACCAGCTCGACTTCAAGACCGTCGATCTGTTGAAGCGCAACCCGAACCTCAATATCGTCCAGTCTTCTGGTGGCCAGCATTTCTCTTTCCTGATGGATTGCACGCAGGCACCATTTACCGACAACAATGTCCGCCTTGCAGTCAAGCATGCCATCGACCGCGATCAGCTGCTCAAGACCGCTTTGCGCGGATATGGACGACTGGGCAACGACAATCCCATTCCAAGCACTGACCCGTTCTTCGACGCAGCACTGCCACAGCGTGCCTACGATCCGGAAAAGGCCAAGTTTTATTTGAAGCAGGCTGGTATGGATTCGCTGAAAATTCAGCTGTCCGCCTCGGATGCCGCCTTTACTGGCGCCGTCGACGCAGCAGCTATCTTCCGCACCGCCGCCGCCAAGTCGGGCATCGAGATCGATATCAAGCGTGAGCCAGCAGACGGATATTGGGACAATGTCTGGATGAAGGCACCATTCTGCATGTCCTATCGTGGTGGTCGTCCGACCGCTGATCAGGCCCTGTCGATCGCTTATGCATCCAACGCTTCGCAAAACGATACGCATTGGAAGAGCGCTGATTTTGACGCCAAGCTGCTCGAAGCCCGTGCAATGCTCGATCTGGCCAAGCGCAAAGAGATCTACGCCGAATTGCAGGCCATGATCAGCAATGATGGCGGCGCG
The DNA here is from genome assembly GCF_025846885.2 of Brucella sp. HL-2. Taxonomy (NCBI): domain Bacteria; kingdom Pseudomonadati; phylum Pseudomonadota; class Alphaproteobacteria; order Hyphomicrobiales; family Brucellaceae; genus Brucella; species Brucella sp. HL-2. The sequence goes on from NZ_JAOYTK010000002.1 coordinate 341,257, forward strand.
CTTATTCCAATGTTCGGTGACTATCTCGACGCCACCTCCAAGAAGCTCAAGGGCGTGACTACGCATCCGATGTTCAACCTTATGGGTGCGCGTCTCGCGGAAAAAGTCTGGCTGGAAGCATAATGTTCGTTCTTATCCTCAAGCGTGTAGGGCTTGGTGCCCTCACGCTACTCCTCGTGTCGGCGTTGATTTTCGCCGGCACGCAGATTTTACCGGGTGACGTTGCCTCTGCTATCCTCGGTCAGAATGCAACGCCGGAAGCGCTCGCCACGCTGCGCGAAAGCCTCGGTCTTAATCAACCACTCCTTGCACGCTATTTCTCTTGGCTTGCTGGTTTCGTTACCGGCGACCTTGGCACTTCGCTTGCCAACCAGCAGCCGGTGGCCGACCTCCTGTGGCCGCGTTTCTGGAACACGATGGCCCTTGCAGCCTTTGCCGCTGTCGTCAGCGTTCCTATCGCTATTCTCCTTGGCCTTATCACTGCGGTAAAGCGTGGCGGTATTTTTGATCGTGTTATCAATATCGTAGCGCTGTTTTTTGTTTCTCTACCTGAATATTTCCTCGGTCTGTTGCTGATCCTGTTTTTGTCGATCCGCTTCAACATCCTGCCAAGTCTCGCCGACACGTATGAAGGCATGACGTTTCTCGAATGGATTCAGGCGACTGCCCTGCCCGCACTGACACTGGTTCTCGTCACCGTTGCGCAGATGATGCGTATGACGCGTACCGCTGTGCTGTCAGTCATGGACCAGGCCTACGTTGAAACGGCATATCTCAAAGGCCTGCGCACCAAGCGCGTTGTGACCAAGCACGCTCTCCCAAATGCGGCGGCTCCAATCGTCAATGTGGTGGCGTTCAACATTGCTTACCTCATCACTGGCGTGGTGCTTGTCGAAGCCGTGTTCAACTATAACGGCCTTGGCCGCTTCATGGTTGATGCAGTTTCCAAGCGTGACCTTCCACTCGTGCAGGCTGCGGCCCTCGTCTTCGGTGCGGCCTATGTCATTCTCAATATCATTGCCGATGTCGCTGCCATCGCGCTCAATCCGCGCCTGAGGCACCCACGATGAAAGCTACAAAAAAAATCAATTCCCCTGACGGCGTGGGTTGGTCTCGCTATCGTCACCCTGTGCCTTCTCATGTTCTTGTTTGGCCCGCTGATCGCGCCTTATGGACAGGAAGAAATCGTCGGCGCGCCGTTTGATCCCCCATCGGCGCAGTTCTGGTTTGGCCTCGATCAGAATGGCCGCGACATGCTTTCGCGCCTGCTTTTTGGTGCGCAGATGTCGATTGGCGTATCGCTCGCAGCATCGCTTTTGTCGTTCAGCGTCGGCGTGCCGCTCGGCTTCCTCGCTGCCATTTTCGGCGGCTGGGTCGATACAGTTCTGTCCCGCATTGTCGATACCGTCATGTGCATTCCCGTGCTCATTTCAGCACTCGTCATCCTGCAGGCGCTTGGCTCATCGCTGCCGGTTCTGATCATCACCATCGCATTGCTCGATTCCACCCGTGTGTTCCGTTTGGCGCGTATCGTGGCGCAGGGCGTGAATGTGCTGGAATATGCCGAAACCGCCCGGCTTCGCGGCGAAGGTCTTGGCTGGCTGATCTGGCGTGAAATCCTGCCGAACACGCTGCCGCCGCTGATTGCGGAATTCGGTCTGCGTTTCTGCTTCACCTTCCTCTTCGTTGCTGGCCTGTCGTTCCTTGGCCTTGGCATCCAACCGCCATTTGCGGATTGGGGCGGCATGGTGAAGGACAACCAGCAGGCTATTCTCTATGGCCTCTACGCACCGCTGTTCCCGGCGGCTGCAATCGCCATCCTAACTGTTGGCGTCAACCTCGTCGTTGACTGGCTTCTGGCCGGACGCACGACCACGCAGGGAGCTGATCGATGAGCAAGGATATCGTTCTTTCAATCTCCGACCTTGTCGTCAAAGCTCCAAACGACGCAACACTCGTCGATCATGTCAATGTGACGCTGAAGCGTGGTGAAGTGCTTGGCCTGATTGGTGAATCCGGCGCTGGCAAGTCCACCATTGGACTTGCAGCCATGGGCTATGGCCGTGGCGGTTGCAAAATCGCCGAGGGCACTATTGTCGTTGACGATATTTCGTTGATGGACGGCACCCGCGAAACGCGAGAAAAGGCACGCGGCGCGCGTATCGCTTATGTGGCGCAAAGTGCGGCAGCGTCGTTTAATCCGGCGCATCGCATTGGCGATCAGATCATGGAAGGCCCGCTCTATCACGGCCTCATGACAAAGGCCGAAGCAAAAGCGTGGATGCTGGAACTGCTGCATACATTGCAGCTCCCCGATGCCGATACTTTTGGCGATCGCTATCCGCATCAGGTTTCCGGTGGCCAGCTTCAGCGTGCAATGGTTGCCATGGCCATGTCGTGCCGCCCGGATATTCTGGTGCTGGACGAGCCGACAACTGCGCTTGACGTGACGACCCAGATCGAAGTGCTGGCACTGCTTCGCAGCCTCATCCAGCGGTACAACACTGCAGCGCTTTACATCACGCATGACCTTGCGGTTGTGGCGCAAATCGCCGACCGCATCATGGTTCTGCGTCATGGCAAGATGGTCGAGCTTGGTTCTGCGGAGCAAATTCTCGAAGCGCCAAAGCAGGAATATACCCAGCGTCTGGTGTCTGAGCGTGAAGCCAGCATTTCAGGCGAACAGGCCGAACACAAGACCGGCGAAATCCTGCTGGAAGTGAAGAATGCGACTGCTTATTACGGTAAGAAGCTCGTTCTAACCGATGTGGGTTGTTACATCCGTCGCGGCGAAACACTTGCTGTTGTGGGCGAATCCGGCTCCGGAAAATCGACGCTTGCGCGTGTGATTGCAGGTCTGCCGCCGCATTCGAGCGGTATCATAACGCTTGCCGGACAGAGGCTTGAAGCGAACTACAAAAAGCGTAGCCGCGAAGAACTGCGCCGCATTCAGCTTGTCTATCAGCTCCCTGACGTGGCACTAAATCCACGCCAGACCGTTGGCGAAATCATCGGTCGCCCGATGAAGTTCTATTTCGGCATGAATGAAGATCAGCGCGAGATCGAGGTTAAGCGTCTGCTTGAACTCATCGGCCTGCCTGCCGACTTTGCAGACCGCCTTCCCGGCGCGCTTTCAGGCGGACAAAAGCAGCGTGTGTGTATCGCACGTGCGCTGGCAGCAAAGCCTGATCTTATCATCTGCGATGAAGTCACTTCGGCGCTCGACCCTCTGGTCGCTGAAGAAATTCTCAGGCTCCTGCGTAAATTGCAGGATGAATTGCAAGTGTCATATCTCTTCATCACCCACGACCTTGGCGTCGTACGTCGGCTCGCCGATCGCACCATGGTGATGCAGAAGGGCAAGGTGGTCGAAACAGGCACCACAAAGGCAATCTTCGAACCGCCTTATGAGCCCTATACGGAGCAGCTCATCACGTCCGTTCCGGAGCTGCGCCGCGACTGGCTGGACGACATCCTGAAAGCACGTGCTGCCAGTTAATCTACCGATGCGGCGCTAATGCCGCACCGGCTTCTCTTTATAGACATTGGAACCGATCATGACCGTCAACATCACCGAGCATCTGTGGATCACACTCAAGGATGGCACCCGTCTTGGCGCGCGCCTGTGGCTGCCTGAAGGCGCCGAGGAAAATCCTGTTCCTGCCGTGCTCGAATATATTCCATATCGTAAGCGCGACGGCACGCGTGGCCGCGATGAGCCAATGCATGGCTATTTCGCGCAAAACGGTTATGCCGCGATCCGCGTTGATATGCGCGGCACGGGTGAATCCGACGGCCACATGGCCGATGAATATATCCAGCAGGAACAAGACGATGCGCTGGAAGTCATCGCCTGGATTGCCGCGCAACCATGGTGCAGCGGCAATGTCGGCATGATGGGCAAGAGCTGGGGCGGTTTCAACGGTCTTCAGGTCGCCGCCTGCCGCCCACCTGCGTTGAAGGCGATCATCACCGCCTATTCGACCGACGACCGCTTCCGCGACGACATTCACTACATGGGCGGCCTGCTGCTCAATGATAATCTGTGGTGGGGCACGATCATGCTCGCCTATCAGTCGCGTCCGCTTGATCCGGCGATTGTGGGTGCAGGCTGGCGCGATGCATGGATTGAACGTCTGGAGCGTCTGCCGTTCTTCCCTGCCCTCTGGCTCGAACATCAGCATTACGATGAATATTGGAAGCATGGTTCAATCTGCGAAGATTGGTCTGCAATCCAATGCCCGGTTCTCGCTATTGGCGCATGGGCCGACAGCTACACCAACGCGGTCCCGCGCCTGCTTGAAAACCTTCAGGTTCCTGCACGCGGCATTATCGGCCCATGGGGCCATGTCTATCCGCAGGATGGTGTTCCGGGTCCGGCAATCGGCTTCCTTCAGGAAGCAGTGCGCTGGTGGGACCAGTGGCTCAAGGGCAAAGAGACCGGCATCATGGATGAGCCGAAGCTGCGCGCCTATGTCTGCGATACCATCGAGCCAACCGGCTCGCGCGACTTCACCAATGGCCGCTGGGTCGGTGAAAAGAACTGGCCTTCGACCGAAATCACACACACGCCTTTCGCGCTTGGCGCAGACTTCACGCTGGGCAAAGCCGAGGCCGCCAAGGGCGTGCTTTCGATTTCCTCGCCAAACAGCCACGGCAAGGCCGGCGGCGAATGGATGGCGACAGGTTGCCCGGGTGAACACCCAACCGATCAGCGTCTTGACGATGGCGGTTCGCTCAACTTCGACACCGCTGTTCTGACGCAAGATCTCGAAATTCTCGGCGCGCCGGTTGCACGTCTGACATTCACCGTCGATCAGCCGGTTGCACAGGTTTCGCTGCGCTTGAGCGATATTCTGCCGGATGGCCGCATCACCCGCGTCAGCTATCAGGTCTTCAACCTCAACCACATCAGCGGCCATGACAAGCCGGAAATGCTGGTACCGGGCAAGACTTACGAAATCGCGATCAAGCTCAACGACAGCGGCTACAGCTTCAAGCAGGGTCATCGCATCCGTCTTTCGGTTGCGACCGGCTACTGGCCGATGGTCTGGCCATCGCCAAAACGCGTGACACTGACACTCGATACCGCTTCGTCGGTTCTCGATCTGCCAGTGCGTGAAGTCGCTGCGATTGATGCAAAGGTCGTATTCCAGAAGCCAGCCCACGGCCCTGCAACGCCGATGACGCAGCTTGATCCGGGCAGCGTGCGTCGCTGGACCGAGCAGGATCACGTCACCGGCGAAACGCTTTACGTGACAGAAGGCATTGGCGGTCTTTTCGGCGAAGGCGTGCTGCGCTTTGACGATCTTGGCACACAGTTGAGCCATAGCCTCAAGCGCGAACTGCGCATCAATGACAATGATCCGCTGTCTGCATCCTATGTGCTGACACAGGCCTATCAGATGGGTCGCGAAGGCTGGATGATCGATATCGACAGCACGACCAAGATGCATTCGGATGCCGAAAAGTTCTACATTTCCGGCGTTCTGACGGCGAAGGAAAATGGCGAAGCGGTTGTCACCCGCGAGTGGAACCAGACCATCCCACGCGATCATCTCTGATCGATTGCAAACGAGCCAAACAAAAATACCCCCGCGTTTGGCTGCGGGGGTATTTTTTTATTTCGTATTCAAAAAGCGGCTGTATTTTTATGCAGCCGCTTTTCGCTTCTTTATTAATGCGAAGGCTGATCTCGCACCGCTGAAACATCGGTTGCGGAAACTGCACCAGCTTTGTTGCCCCAAGCAGAACGAACGAAAGTTGCAAGCTCTGCGACTTCCTCATTTGACAAGCGGTCGGCATAACCCTGCATCACCAGACGCATTGGACGCTTTTCGGTCGAAGGCACTTCCGCACCATGCAGAATGATCGAGATCAGAGGCTTTACTTCCGAACCAGTGACCAGATCATTGTTTGCCAATTCCGGGAAGATTCCAGGAGCGCCCTTGCCCGTCACAAAGTGACAAGCTGCACAGTTGTCAATGTAGAGGCGTGCGCCGACTGGCATATTCGGAGAGGCTTCGGTCAGCATCTTTGCAGTCTCTTCACCAGCAGCATCGGCAGGAGCTGCAGGCAATGCTGTCGGAACCTTCTCGGCAAAGTTCTGTGGAACTTCAACCGCTGCACCGTCGATCCCCTTAAGGAAAGCAGCGATCGCCAGATTGTCGGCATCGGTCAGATGCTGAAGGGAATGTTCGACAACAAGCCCCATTTCGCCATTTGCAGTTGAATGTGCATTGCGACCGGTTGCGAGATACGAAGCCATTTCCTCGACGGACCATTTCTGAGGCGCCGACTGTGGGCCACGCAACGAAGGTGCATTCCAACCATCGACCACGCCACCCGTAAGGAAGGCCTTGTCGCCAGCCTGAATACCGTCCTGCGCCATCAGGATGTTACGTGGGCTGTGGCAGGCTGCGCAGTGTGCCGGACCTTCGACAAGATACTGGCCGCGTTCCTGGACTTCGTTCTTACCCGCAGGCGTGAAACCAGCCTTATGGTTCAGAGCGAGCCAGTTCCACGCGCGGATACCGAAGCGCATGTTGAACGGGAAGCCGAGTTCGGTCTGCTGCACTTCATTCTTTACCGGTTCCACTTCATGCATGAAGTAGTCGTAAAGCGCACGGACATCTTCTTCGGTTAGCTTACGGTAGTTTTCGTATGGCATGGCCGGATAAAGATGTGCTCCATCGGCACGAATGCCGTCATAAAGCGCTGCACGAAACTGATCGAGTGTCCAGTCACCGATACCTGTTTCCTTGTCCGGGGTGATATTGGTGGTCCAGATAGTGCCCATCGGGCTTGCAATCTGACGGCCACCAGCAAAGGACTTACCCCCTTCCGCTGTATGGCAAGCCATACAGTCGGAAGCGTACATTACATACTCGCCCTGACCCTTCGCTGGCTTCCAGTCAGCAGCAAGCTCTTTCGTTGGCTTGGTCAGCTGCACCGGAACGAACAAGAAAGCCAGAAACGCGATAACTCCCAGAACGACCAGAACGCCGATGATACGAAGAAAAGTTTTCATGACTATTCTCCTCAAACCAGCGGACGTGGATTGGAAAGATACTGTGTACGGATCGCATGTGCGGTCCAGTAAGCCAGACCACCGAGAAGACCGGTCGGATTATACTGTGTGTTCTGCACGAAGTTACCCGCGCCAAGCATGAACACGTTGTGCTTGTCCCATGCCTGCGAAAAGCGGTTGACCACACCCTCACGCGGATTGGCCGACATGGTGTGACCGCCAGTCGTATGTGTCGTCTGGTAAGGACGAACGTCGAACTGCGAACCTTCCTTCTTGAAGGACGACTGTATCAAGTCCGGGTTCATGGTCTTGGCCAGTGCTTCAGCCTTGCCCTTCATGAACTGGGTCATCCGGATATCGTTCGGATTCCAGTTGAAGGTCATTCGCATCAAAGGACGACCATGCGGATCCTTATAGGTCGGGTCGAGGTCAAGGTGGTTAGTCTTGTAAGCCATGACAGAACCATGGGTTCCGATATTCATGGAGTGACCGTACCACTCAGCAATGGCGTTCTTCCAGCCAGCACCCCAACCGGGTGTGCCTGATGGCAGCGTCATGCTGCGGATTGGCTGACCATTGGTCTGGCCCGAACGCCAATAAGCACCGCCGATGAAGCCCTCGCGACCAAAGTCGATCTGGTTTACCCCGAAATCATCGATGCACATGCCGTTTGCGCCCGTACCGATGAACGGGTTGAACTCTTCGTTCTTGAAGAAGAGCGTCACACCACCGGTGAGCTGATAGGCATAGTTACGGCCCGTTACGCCTTCGCCTGTTACCGGATCGTATGGTGTGCCAATTCCGGACAACAGCGCCAGATGCACGTTGTTGAGCTGGAACGATGCCATGATGACGATATCGGCGGGCTGAAAGACTTCTTCCTGCGTTTTGTCGTCAAAATAAGTAACGCCGGTTGCAGTCTTACCGTCCGGTGCCATTTCAATGCGCAGAACTTCAGATTCCGTACGGTAGGAGAAGTTCGGCATACGCTTCAGCGCATCCAGAATGGTCGTCTGTGGCGATGACTTCGAATATTGATAACAGCCGAAACGCTCGCAGAAACCGCAATGGTTGCACGGTCCCATCTGCATGCCATATTCATTGACATAGGACGTTGAAGCAATGCCGCCCGGTGATGGGAACGGATGATAACCCATGGCCTTTGCCGCATCGGCAAATTTCCGGCCATCCCATGTCGTATGCATTGGCGGCATCGGATATTCGTTGGCGCGCCAACCTTCAAAAGGATTGCCACCTTCAACGATCTTGCCGTTGATGTTGCCCGCCTTGCCCGAGATACCTGCAACGCGTTCGAAACGGTCGAAGAAAGGTTCCATTTCGTCATAAGTGACAGGATAGTCGCCAAGAAGCATATCTTCCGGGATGATCTGCTCGCCCCAGTTTTCAAGAACATGCGAACGAAGACGCAGTTCTTCTGCCTGCGGACGCCAGTTCAGGCCGTTCCAGTGCGTACCGGCACCGCCGACACCATTGCCCGGAAGAAACGAACCGAAACTGCGATAAGGCAGTGCGATTTCACTGTCAGTGCGGCGTATAGTGACCGTCTGTTGGCTGGCGCGCTGCATCATCTTGAGACGCACACCATATTTCAGCTCATCGATCATGTTCGGATATTTGAAATCCGGAACCGTATTTTGATCGTGACCGCGCTCAAGAGCAACGACTTCAAGACCTTCCTGAGCCAATTCCATTGCAAGAATCGCGCCGGTCCAGCCGAGGCCAACAATGACCACGTCTTTTTTCTTTTCCTGACGTGCCATGTTAAGCCCTCTCGCCCTTGATGGAAACCGGGCCTAGTGGGTAGCGAACATTGTAGCGCTCAACCCATTCCTTATAACTGCCGCGTGCGCCGGGGAAGCCGATATAGGTCCACGACTGCATGCCGTGATTGCCGCCATACATCGGATCGGCAAAATAGCCTTCTTTGGTATTCTGCAAGAGAATGCCAAAGAAATCGCGCAGCTCAGGCTGCAAGCCAACTTCACCCTTCTGAAGGGATGTGAGTGCTGCATCCTGCTGCTCAGCAGTCAAAGCGGAAAATGCAGCACCATACTTCTGCTCGCACCAGCCGTTGAATGCTGGAATTGCCTGACGATAGATCTGCGCAGGGTTAAGCGGGGTCTGCCAGCCGCGCGTCGGATCTGCCGAGGCATCATGCGGGCCAACCATGTACCAGTCGTCTGCGCGACCATAGTCGCCAGCGAGTTGAAGATCGATGAATACAGGAACACGGGTTTCGATGGCACCCGGGCCATCACCGTCAGACGGGATCAGCCTTGCTGTCGCAGCGAGGATAAATGTCCATTCAAGATCATTAAAATATTGGCGTTCGTATTGTTCGAGAGCAACAGGGGGCGTCGACTGTTGCGCCTGAGCTGACACAGCCAATCCTGAAAGCATCACGCTTGCTGCGGATGCTTTCAAAAAGCTGCGCCGGCTCGGATAGCCGGGGAGGTCGGTCATTTGTCGTTTCCTGCCGATTAGGTGGGTAAGACGGTTAAATTTGTTTCGGGGGATTCCATATATATTATGGCATTATGAAACAAAGTGTTGCGATATACAAACATTTGCCACAATTCAAATTTCGAGAATTCGGTTTGTTTGTAAGGGGCGTGACCGAGGCCCATATTGTGGGCGTTTGTCCATCTTCCGAAATTTTAAAATAAAATAATGAAATCAATGGGATGATTTGTTCAAAAACCCGCTAAAACTTGCTAATTATTTTCATATTTTCGTATATGCACAAAACCGTGATCAGGCTCGAAGTCCCCTCTTTTGAGCCTGCAGTAAGTCACGATTCTCTCGGCATTCGAGGCAAACTGGTCAGCAGCTTTCGCGTATAGGCATGTTGCGGATGAGCAAGAATGTCTCGCGTATTGCCCTGCTCAACAATCTTGCCTTTTTCCAGCACGATCAGTCTTTCACAAAGCAAAGCCACAAGTGCGATATCGTGCGAAACAACCACGAAAGTCGTGCGTTCGGACAATGTCCGCATGAGATCAATGATACGCGCACGCGTGGTAAGATCGAGCGCGCTCACCACTTCATCGGCAATAATCAGGTCGGGGTTGGCGACAATCGCCCTCGCAATCGCGATACGTTGACGCTGACCGCCTGAAAACTCATGCGGATAACGTGTTGCTGCATCTTCTGGCAGATCGACCGCAGCCAGTGCCTGCGCGACAGCCTGCGCAATGTCTGTCTCGATTTTCAGCGAGCGCAGCGGTTCAGCAATGATGTTGAACACGCGCTGGCGCGGATCGAGTGACGAATAAGGGTCCTGAAAAACCGCCTGCACCGAACGGCGAAAGCCACGCATGAAGCTGCGGTCTTTGATGTTGAGCTTCTGGCCGCGAAAATTCACATCGCCGGATGTTGCGACCTGCAATCCTAGAAGCAGCTTGAGAATGGTTGTCTTGCCGGAGCCAGATTCACCCACAATGCCAAGATTGCTGCCGCTTTCAAGCGTGAGATCGATGCCATGCAGCACGGTTTTGCCGCCGTTATAGGCAAACGATACTTTGGAAAGATCAATGAGGCTCATCGCGCCACCTCCAATGCAGCGTCGAAGGCTCGCGCGGCTGCAACAAGTCCCTTGGTATAGTCTTCAACGGGATTGGCAAAAAGCGCAGTCACTGGACCCTGCTCGATCAAATTGCCGTGCCTGAGTACGAGCGCCCGTTCGGCAATGCTTGCAACGACCGGCAGATCATGGCTGATGAACAAAAGCCCCATGCCTTCATCGCGAACGAGTTGCTCAAGAAGTTTAAGGATTTCCGCCTGCGTCGTCACATCGAGTGCTGTTGTCGGCTCATCGGCGATGAGCAGCTTTGGACGACAGGCAAGCGCCATGGCAATGGCTGCACGCTGGCGTTGACCGCCCGAAATTTCATGCGGCCATGAGCGTGCAATGCGCTCCGGTTCCGGCAGGGATACACGCTCAAGAAGGCTCATCACTTCGCCTTTAAGTTCCGCTTTGCCAAGCTTGCGACCATCGCGCGATGCACGCCTCTGCACGACTTCGGCAACCTGTTTGCCAATCCGCATCAAAGGATCAAGTGCCGTCATCGGCTCCTGAAAAACAGCGGCGACGCTGCGTCCACGCAGCGGAACAAGCGCACGATCACGCGCCCCGATAATCTGATGGCCATCGAGCGTGATAGAGCCGCTTGCTTTCATTCCGTCCGCAAGCAGTCCCATGACGGCCAATGCGGTCAGTGATTTGCCGGAGCCGGATTCACCGATCAGGCCAACGCGTTCGCCCTGTGCGACTGAGAAAGATACGCCGGAAACGAGAACGCGGCCTGCTGTTTCGATCTCAAGATTTTCAACGTTCAGCAATGGGCTCATCGTTGCCTTCTCCGCGTTGGATCGGCCACATCACGCAAGCCATCTGCAAAAAGATTAAGCCCGATGACGAGCGAAACCAGTGCCAGACCCGGTGCGATTGCACCGAAGGGAGCCGTATAAACCGAAGCCTGTGCTTCCTGCAGCAACCGTCCCCAGGAGGCGTTTGGTGGCGGAGTACCGAGCCCAAGATAAGACAGTGAAGCTTCGGCAATAACGGCCAGTCCGAATTGCAGCGCGAAATTGACAATCAGCGTCGGCCAGATGTTCGGCAGCACATGGATACGAACGACACCGAGCCATGAAGTGCCGGAAATGCGCGACGCTGTGACATAATCCATCGCCAGAACGCGTTTGGCGAGAATGCGTGTCAGTCGCGCGACGATGGCTGATGCTGCAATGCCGATTGCGAGAATGGCCGTCGAAAGGCTTGCGCCATCGCTTGAAGCGACGATCAGCATGGCAAGCAGCAATGTTGGAAAAGCAATCAGAATATCGAGCGTTGCAGCCAGCATATCGTCGAGTGTCTGCGTCGCAAAAGCGGCCAGAACGCCGATGGTGACGCCAATCACAGCACTAATGGTGACAGCGCCGAGGCCCACAAAAAGCGCGATGCGTGAGCCGACCATGATCTGCGTCATGAGATCACGACCGAGCCGGTCTGTGCCTGCCCAGTGTTCCCATGATGGCGCTGCCAGCCGTCCGCCAACCATGTCGCCAACCCCATAAGGTGTCCAGAACAGCGTAAGCAGTGCAACAACGACATGAATGCCCACAAGAATACCGCCGACCACGAGAGGCCAAGGCAATCGGAAACTTTGCGAAGATGTGGTGATGCTGCTCATGCGCGGCCTCCCGCAGACCGGCTGCGCAATCGCGGATCGATCAAGCGTTGCACCAGATCGGCAGCGAAGCCCACCAGAAGAACCAGAAGCGTCGAGACGAACAAGACGCCTTGCACATTTGGATAATCACGCTGCTCAATACCCAATAGCAGCATGGAGCCGAGGCCGGGGAGCGAGAAAACGCGTTCCACCACCACAGCGCCAAGAAGCGTTGAAGCGAGTTCGATACCAAGGATCGAAATCACAGGAACTGCGCCATTTCGGATTCCATGGCGGATCAGCGCTTGCGAGAACGTAGAGCCCAGCGCGCGCGCCGTGCGCAGGTAATCGCTGCCCAATACATCCTGCGTTGCCGAACGAACATAGCGGATGAGCGATGCCGACATGACAATGGCAATGGTGATGACCGGTAATGTCAGCGACTGAAATGCAGCAGGCGCGGACTGCCAACCACGTGAAGGAAAACCACCCGATGGGAACATGCGCAGTTTAACAGCAAAGATCCAGACCAGCAGAATACCAATCCAGAAAACAGGCACTGCGATGCCAAGCTGTGAGATCACAGAAATGATCGAGCCATACCAGCTCTTCTGACGCACAACCGAAAGGATGCCAAGCGGAACGGCGATAATTATCGCGAGCACGAAAGCCATCAATGTCAGTGGCAGCGTCACAATCAGGCGTTTGCCAATTTCAGTCAAAACAGGTGCGCCGCTGACAAAGGAATTGCCGAGGTCAAAGCGCACAAGTGAGCCGACGAACTGTGTGAATTGCTGATAGAGCGGGAGGTCGGAGCCGACCTGTTTACGCGCAGCTTCAATCTGCGCGGCGTCAGCACCAACCGAAACCAATGCATTTGCTGGATCCCCCGGCAAAAGGCGCAGCAGCAAAAACAGAACGATAGCTGCGACGAATACCGACAGGATCAGAATGGCCGAACGGCGCAAAATATAGGCAAGAATGGCGAATACCTCTCGGGTATGACGGAGCAGTTTTTAGCCACTCAAAAATGCGATAACGCCGCCGGAAAATAATTCAGGCGGCGCTTCGTGTCGAGTATCAGTTCTCAATTATGGACAGCTGATTAGTTGTCTGTTTTCTCAATATCATAAGCAAAGAACTGTGAGTTCAGACCATTGACCGGATAGCCGCTGACTGACTTTTTTGAAACCACGATCTGCGGATAGAGGTAGAACCAGTTGCTAGCTGCATCTTCTGCAATGATCTTGTTGGCTTCTGTCAGCTTGGCCGCCTGTTCATCGGTGGTGGAGCTTGCTTCGGCTTCCTTGATAAGATCAACAACCTTCGGGTTGTTATAGCCCCAATAGAAATCCGGATTGCCATAAAACACGATATCACGGTGGTTCACATGCTCCTGCAAGGTCGCCTGGAAATCATGCGCCTTATAGACCTTCGTGTACCATTCATTGGCCGTGATGATGTTGATGTTCACCTTCACGCCGATCTTGGCCAGTTCGCTCTGGATGAACTGCGCTGCAATCGGGTGCGGGTCATAGTTCGGCGTATCGATAGTGAAAGTAAAGCCGTCCGGATAGCCCGCTTCCTTCAAGAGCTCCTTGGCGCTTTCAGGATTATAAGCGTCAACGCCGGTCAGATCGACATACCATGGATCTGTTGGTGGAACGAACGAACCAATCAGAGTGCCATAGTCACCCCAAACTGCATTGAGCAGCTTCTTGTCATCGATAGCACGAGCCAGTGCTTTGCGAACTTTCACATTGTCGAAAGGTGAAACGCGGTCGTTATAGGCGAGAAGCAACTTGGTCGTGGACTTGCCTTCGCTAACAGTAAAGTCAGGGTTATCCTTGAACTGTGCCAGCGAATCCGGGCTCTGAACAGAAGTGATAATATCGACCGAACCGGTCAGAAGCGCATTGTTGAGCGCGCTCGCATCGGTGAAATACTGGAAGACAACTTCTTCATTTTTTGGCTTCGTACCCCAGTAGCCATCAAAACGCTTGATGGCGAGCGATGAACCGCGACGCCAATCTTCCAGCGCGTAAGGTCCAGTACCATCTTCCTTCGACTGGAAGTCGGTAGCTTCATCATTCACGACCCAGACATAGCTGAGATTGTAAGGCAGCGAAATTGAGCGAGACGAAAGCTTGACGACGACGGTTTCATCATCAGGCGTTTCAATGCCCGTAATAGTCTTGAGACTGCTCTTGCGTGAGCTTTTGGATTCCGGCGCTGCGACACGCTCGATGGAGAACTTGACGTCCTTCGAGGTCAGTGGTGCTCCAGAGTGGAACTTGACGCCCGGCTGAAGCTTGAACGTATAGGTCAGGCCATCATCGCTGACAGTGTAATCCTTCGAAAGAACCGGCTCGACCTTGCCATCATCATCCAGACGGAACAGTGCTTCATAAACATTGCCATTGAAGGCTTCGTTGATGCCCTGCCCCGCACCTGCGGTGTTGTCGAGGTTCTGCGGCTCGTAGAGCGATCCGATATTGATCGTCGCATCTGCGTCGTTTTCTTGGGCATAGGCCTGAGTGAACGAGCCGAAAGCGAGCGCAACGGTCAGCGCCGTGGTCAGGCCCCAGTTGCTCAACTTCATTTTGCGATTAAGAATGGTCAAACCGCTCATTTTATTCTCCTGCTTCGAGGTCGCCATAGGGTCCTCAGTTGATACAGGTTATACAGCGACCATCTGAGCGACGATAAGCGGCGCAGCTGTGCTATACGGGGATTATTTAGAAGATTATTCTATAATAATCAAAATTGGTAGATGATTTATCCTTCACGATAGTCGGATAGCTCGCCAACTTCAAAAATTGGATTACCAAGTCGCTCCGTTTTATATAAACGACGATAAACCAATGGCTTCGTGATACACGATCACGGCCTTATGGCATTGAGAGAACATAATGAGCCAGATCAATCGCGATAGAACCAAGATATTTCTTGAAGCGGAGGGGCTTGATGCGCTTGCGTTGTTTCAACCTGAAAACTTCCGCTATGCGACCGGTGTAGCAGCCGGTGTCGCGACTATGTGGGGTCGGGCGGGCTCTGCCATTGCACTGGTGCCAGCTGATGAAAAGGCAAAACTCGGCGTGGTCATCAGCGATCATGCCTATGCAGCTGCTGCGCATCTTGGCGACAGGATCGATTTCCGCACGCATCGTATCTGGATCGATATGGTGACGGTCCACAATGCAAAAACAATTGAAGATATCAATGCAGCCTACAGGCAGGCAAACAATATCGGCCCGCGCGCTGAGACCTTCGATCAGGAAGCAGCTTTCAGGCTTTTAGGTGATCTGCTGGCAGAGCGTGGGCTTTCCAAAGCAAAGATCGGTGTTGATCTGGAGTTCATGCCAGCGGCTGATTTTGAGGCTCTCAAAAAAGCGCTTCCATCGGTTGATTGGCAGGATGCTTCCATTCTCGTCAAGGGCCTGCGTCTTATCAAGAATGCCCGCGAAATCGAGTATCTGCGAAATGCAGCCCGTTATGCAGAAAGCGGGCTGGAAAATATGCTGAACACCGCCCGACGCGGCTCCAGCCTGAATGCACTTTCAGCAGCCTGGTTTGATGGCGCCACACAGGAAGCCAGCCGGAATGGTCAGGTCCTTTCCGGGCATTGGGCTTATATCTCGACCGGCCGTGATCTTCAGGACATGAAGGCCAAGCTCAAAGAAGGTGATCTTGTGAAAGCCGATGTCGGCACCCTGATCAACGGCTATTCATCGGATGGTGCGCGCACTTATGTCTGCGGCAAGCCCGATCCGCTTGCGAGCGAGATATACAAGGTGCTGCAGGAAAGCTTTGCGGTGGGCGAAGCACTGTTAAAGCCCGGTACGCGATTCTGCGATATTCATTCAGCAATGCTTGGCATCATGCGGCAGAGTGGTTTCAGCGAATATTACCGTGGCCATTTTGGCCATTCGGTAGGCGCTGCTGTAGGTATTGAAGAATGGCCGTTTATCTCAAGCAGCAACGAAATGCTGATTGAACCAAACATGGTTCTGGCGCTGGAAACTCCGTTCTATGCCGATGGGCTTGGTGCCCTGATGATCGAAGAACAGTTTCTGATAACCACAAGCGGTGCAGAAAGCATGAACAGGCTTTCACGCGAATTGATATCCATCGGATAGAACTCCCCTGTGAGCGAGACTTATTCGCCGTTCGTGAGAATCCTTTCGCGGCGGCGGCGTCTCCATGGCCATTCACCATCGATTTCCGCTTCCAGAGAAAAACTGAGGAAGGTCCTGATCAAAACGATCAGCCCCAGCAGGCCAACGCTTTCCCATGTGAGCGGGGAAATAATGGTGGCGATGATATCTGCACCGATCAGAATTTCCAGACCGAGGAGGATGCCGCGACCAAGATTGGCGCGGTAGCGTGTATAGGCTTTCTCGCCTGAAAGTACGAAAACGTCTTTAAGATAACCAAGCGTTGCAACGGCGACGCCAATTAGGATCACGGCCACACCAAAAAACTCGAGAGCTGACGCCATCGGCTCCAGGAACGGCGCAATCAAACTTACGAACTCACCGCGCTCCACACCCGCATTCATATTGGTGCCCCCATGTCCAATAAAGATCATACGAGAGCTTAATTCGGAAAGCTTAAGGAATATGCGGCAACCTTCCCAGCCGCAGAGCCAAAACTTGGTTGCTCCACCTATGCTTTAACAGCCACTTTTCGACCTCATACTGTTCACATATACTTGAATAAATTGCGCCTCATTGGTCGATTGAGCCAATTTCAAGGCTTATTGTCTACTGATATGAATACAATGCGTGAACCATTTGCGATCTAGGCGCAGCCCTTTGAAAGGCCTATCTCTCAATCATCGAAACGACGAACACACCGTCGCTTCCCAAATTCTAGGAGATAGAAAATGAAAAAGTTTGCTCTTGCTGCCGTAGCCGTTGCTCTTAGCGCCGGTGCTGCTTTCGCTGAAAATCCACGTGTTGGCGAACCTGCCGATCTTTATGCAAATGACCGCACACCCGTTGCAACCCAGCAGGTTGATAACACGGCAACTGCTTCGATTGGTCAGACGACTACCTATCAGGACGGCTCTGCTCATCGCTTCGGTGATGCATCGCCTTCAAGCTTCCAGAACTAAGCTTTAATATTAAACAATCCCGCCTGACGGAATAATCCAAACGGCATCCCAGTTATCTCCCCGGTGGATGGCATTGGTGTCACCCCGGTGTCCCCGGAAGCACTGATGCCATCCAAAGGGGCGAATAGAAGGAATAGAAAAATGAAAAAGTTTGCTCTTGCTGCCGTAGCCGTTGCCCTTAGCGCCGGTGCTGCTTTCGCTGAAAATCCACATGTTGGTGAACCTGCCGATCTTTATGCAAATGACCGTACACCCGTTGCAACCCAGCAGGTTGATAACACGGCAACTGCTTCGATTGGTCAGACGACTACCTATCAGGACGGCTCCGCTAATCGCTTTGGTGATGCATCGCCTTCAAGCTATCAAAACTAAGACCGGCGCAAGCAGGTCAGATACAAAAAGGCGAAGCCTCTTCAGGCTCCGCCTTTTGTTGTTTGGGCGAAAGAGAGCAAAAGGTCTTGAGGGATTCCGGTCGTTCTCTCGTTTAATGTCCGAGCAGTTCCAGTTCGGGCGGATATCAACTATCAACCCAGCCCGTTACTTGCTCACTGGCAAGCCGTTTCCAGTCCACGCTTCAAGTCCGCCACGATACCAGAACGTCGTCCAGCCAAGCGTGGCCGCGCGCAATGCAGCATTATAGGATGAACGGTCACGCAGTCCCTTACCGAAGAAAACAACGCCCACGCTCTTGTCGCCGCCAGCCTTTTCAGTCAGCCATTCATCTAAAGGTTGCTGCAGACTATCCGTAACGCTGCCGTCGCGCCCGGCATCCGGCAGAGAATAGGCGTTTTGCAAAGTCTCTTGCAGACCGCTTGTATCGACGAAAAGAGTTTTTCGACCATTCGTGATAATCTTCACAACTTCAACGGTGGTTATAACCGTCGCTCTGGCGTGCTTATTCGGTGTTGGTCCAACATATGGTGACTGAAATAGTACCATGCTCGCGGCAACACCATCATCGCGCAACTCGTCTAAGTCAGCGCCTGCCGCTCCACCTGAATCTGGAGCCGAGGCATTGGTGGTTTGTCCCGCAGAACCGCCCTGAGCATTTCCAGTCTCAACGTCAGAAATCATGACCGCCAGATGTTCAAACAAGTCATAGCACATGGTGATCGATCCTTCTTTTGGATCGTACCAAGCGTTCAACTGACCACAGTCGCGGAACGTAACGGTTATCGGTCGTGGCAGCACATAGGTCTGAGACAAGTTATCGAAATAGCCCGTCAAAGCGCCCGACAGCTTCGCCGCATAAAAGTTACCCACTCTGCGCGATGAAGGTTCGAACACAGTTTTAATAGCAGCTCCCGGCGCATTTGCTGGCTGCTCGCCTTCCGGATGCCACTCACCCGAACGGGTATGCGGGGCAAGAATTTTGCGCCAGGCACGGTTTTGCTTGTTGAACTCATCTGAACAACGGAACCGTGTCCGTTCGTCCAACTGCACTCCATCGGCAATCGAACTGAAGACTTTCGGGTTTCCGCCATACATGATGCAAAGCATGTTACGGAAACGCTTTAGATCGGCCGTATGCTCGTCCTGCCATGGTGACGGCGCGCTACCCTTCATTTCGTTGAGTTTGCCGCTGTAATACCATTGCAGCGCAGCATAGCTCGCGCTTCCAATTGCCATGTCGTCGACTTCTTTGTCGCCTGATGGATACATGGTTGGCTCGACAATCTGTAGAGCGGAATAGATGTCGACGGCATCCTCTTCGGGACCAGTCGATGGGAGTTGTAGCTCCCCAATCAAGGCATGACCAAATTCATGCGCAAAGATACTGCGCATAAGTCCGAAATACACCGAGGCGATCCGGTTTCCATCACCACCAAAGTCCGGTAACGGGCCAGAATCTCCCCCTGAACCCGACACAGGTTGAGAGCCATTATCGGCCGTTTGCGGCGCGG
The DNA here is from genome assembly GCF_025846885.2 of Brucella sp. HL-2. NCBI lineage: Bacteria > Pseudomonadati > Pseudomonadota > Alphaproteobacteria > Hyphomicrobiales > Brucellaceae > Brucella > Brucella sp. HL-2. Next base: position 360,502 of record NZ_JAOYTK010000002.1, read on the forward strand.
GTTGTGAGCCGGTATCGGCTGTCTGTGGCGCCGCACCACCGCCCTGCCCGCTTCCAACAATTGGTTGTGTTGGGACGTTCTCGCCGTCAGACGTGATACTGAAATTGGCGATCCCGAACATTCCAGTATCGTACGCCATTACGCCGATTTGTGCACCGAGAGCTGGTGAGCCCTGAACGTCGCCAATCATTCTTCCATTCAGAAGGAACCGTGTTACACCGGGAACCTCGACCATCTCGATGACGTCGGTACCGTCGAGCTTGGCGACGTTTGGTATCGTTGCAATATTGCGCTGCTGGCCATTTTCCATGCAGAAAAGCTTGACGCTCTTATCTGCGACGACCTCCATAAGACAGATCGCCTTATTGGCGGGATTGGATGCAATCAGGCCCAGAGAAGCACTAGGCTTCGACGAATTGACGGCAATTGTTACCTTTGTTGCGCGACCAGCTTCAGGCGCGGGTCCGGCATTGAGAACCAGTGTCTGCTCCGTAGCGCTGGCCTGCTGGTTATTGAGAACAAACCATCCATCATGTGCGGCCCCGGTCCAACCCTGAACAATCTGCGATGATGCAGCCGAGGCGAGTGGGCCTAGTTCCCTCTCAAATTCTGCATGGGCAGGAAGATTGGACGCGATGAAACTCGCGAAGAAAACCGCACCCAACAGACGCATTCGAAAGTCCCCATTCCGCTAATTTCATCAATATGGCACGGCTTTTATCCCGGATAATAAGGCATCCGTCCGCCCAAAACTCTGATCTGCATTCAATTCATTTATTGCAATACGATTCAACAGATTGATGTCAATCGGTAATTGTTCATTCGTCTAAGCAGATAGTGGATTACCGCCCAATAAATTGGTCCTTTATCTACAACCTTGAGGACCTAACTACTTGTGTTGCAACTCGCGCCGTCCTTTTGAAATCATCACCCAACCGATGACGGTCAACAGCCCGCCTCCGATTGCCATTGGCAATACTAGGACGAACAACCAGAACAAAAACGCGGTGGCTGCATCGTTACGACCCGACGCCCCAAGGTTCGCGCCTTCCTGCATAGCTGGGCTAGAAACAAATAGCGTAGCAAGCAAACCGAGGAGGATAACAGCTCCCAGCACAAAGCAGCCCCAACCCATTTGAAGTTTGCGGGTTTCAAATCGGAACAACCAAACAGCCCCCACAACTACCACGAGTAGCTGAACAAGCACTGTAATGATGATTGCACTATCAAGGCTGTCTGAATTGGCCGTTGCAGCAGTCACGGTGTCCATCTGGGCTGGAAAAAAGGCCATTGCCAATGGTGCCAAGAGACCAAATCCAAAACGTGCCAACAAAATGCCAAATACAATACTAATAAGCCACTTGGTCCATACTGAGTTCATCAGACAACTTTCTTGCAGCCCGTTTCGATCTGATTAAATCAGACCGGTGGTCTAACCGTTTGTTTTAACGCGTATCTTGTTCGAAAATGTTTCATTCTTTTCGGGATGCGCCTTACAAGCTCGTCTCGGCAAAAAATGCCTTATATCAACGAACACTAGACGGAAGATCGGAGAAAGGTCAATTCAGTATTGTCCACAGAACAGGCAATTGACTCACCTGTGGATGTTTGCAATGCGATAAAATGATTGCTTTCGTTCTGGCAGAAGATACGGAAGTTCCAAGGTTCCATTGCAAGCCGTGATCGATGCCAGCCTTAGTATAGGTATTAGATCATGATCAAGAAAGCATCTGAAATGAACAGAACACTGCGCGCACTTGTCCTGGCATCAACCATCAATGCAGTCTTTGCAATTTCTCATGTTGCCATTGGAAGTGCTGGACCTGCCGCAGGGGCTGAAGCAGCGATTGCACAGCAGGAAATGCAGGAACAACCGGCACCCGGCACGGACACTTTCGGACGCTCCCAATTCATTCTGTCTGGCAATCCGATCGCCCCACCACGCGATTATGCAAAGGGATTGGAGGTTCCTGATACCGATGACTACAGCCCGGATGAAAGCGGAACGATCTACGATATTGCTTTTCTGGGGATCGAAAATGGGGAAATGCAGTTTGAGGTTCGCGGCTACTCGATCGCAGATTTGAACTCTCCAGCGACAGGACAGACCTCCCACTTTCCGCAAGATCAGAAGACCGTCGAAATACGCGATATCGTTATTGAAATTGAAGAAGTTACGGAAGGTAGCCTGACCTACACGATCGCATATCGGAAGTAATCGGTCGCTACGCAGTAAGCTTGGCCCACTCAGGCGCAGCGCCATCATCTTCAAGCCCGCCATTAAGCGCAAATTGATCCAGCGTCATAGCATCCAAAACGCCAACGATTGCCTCGCGGACAAGAAGCATCGAACGACGAACTTGACAGGCCTTATGATCCTCGCAATCTTCGCAAGGTTCATAGGCGGTACGGCTGGCACAGCGAATAGGCGCCAAAGGCCCATCCAGAACACGGATGGCCTGCCCCATCGTGATTTCGCTGGCTGGTTTTGCCAAACTATAACCACCGCCCGGCCCCTTCTTCGAACGCAAAATACCATCGTTGCGCAACTCCAACAGGATTGCGTCAAGAAACTTTTTCGAAATGTTGTTTTTAGTGGCGATGTCGGCAACGAATGCGCTCTCCCCTGGGGAAAGCAAAGCGAGGTGCGCCAGCGCTTTGAGGCCGTATTTCCCCTTTTTCGTAAGCATAGAACAACCTCCGCCGATTTTATAAACGGAGGCTTTGCACTAAATCGAGCGGATTAATAGTCTACCGCAACAGACCAAATGTCACATTCAGTCTGTTGCTTAATATCAGCTTAGTGAGAAAGGCACAGATCGCCTGAATGGGAAGTAGCGGATGCCTGCTTGTTCAGCTCGTAAAGTTCTGCGATTTCCGTCGCCACAAGCTCCTGAAGCTTCCATAGATTGCGATCGCGGATGCCTTTTTCTTCCAGATGCTTGACTGTGAGATACAAATATTCCGCGCAGGACCCAATATGTCCACAGGCACGCGCCAATGTTCGGGCCACCGTCTCAAGCGGTAAACCGTTCAACACCCGCTCTCCGCGTGGTCCAGCCCAGAATGTAAGCGCCCGCACTGGTCCTTCAGGTGTCTCAAGTGACACCCAGCGAATGCTCGATGCGTCACTTATCGAGCTAATCTCTCGACGGATCATGCGTTGAATCTGGCCCAACCTGTCTTCCTCGGAGAGCCGGAAGGCAATTCCATTGCAACTGCCGCCACGCTTTAGAGCAAGCATTAAACCGGGCTGGCTTTGTGTGCCGCGCCAGCGTGTCAGCCTCAGGCAGAATGACCTATGCCAGCCCTTCAGTCCGCCATAACGCCAGTCGACGGCATTGAAATCCGGTTTCCATATAAGGGAGCCATAAGCGAACACCCATAATGGATCTTTGCCACTTTCGAGATACAGTTTTTCTGAAAGTTTTTGCACATCAAGATCAGTCATCGGAACCCTATTTGGTTCCGGCCCCCGATCTACTTCTGCCCGAATGCTCAGCGAAACCAATTCCTCAGTCAGCGTCATTCTGGATGCAAAATCAGTCAATGCACTTCTTCCTATTTAAACGAACCTTGTGCCAAGCCCCGGCTATTATGAAATGAAAATGCCCTCGTCCTCAAGCCCGCAAAGACGCCTTAGCATCGTCAAGCTGACGTATTTTCGAAAACAAAATTTCACGATCAGATAAATGTCGCTCAAACAGTGCGATGAAAATCGTATTGTCTGCGATATGCGGCAACGGGGCAGACTGAGCACGACGTAGGCTCTCATTCGCCTCCTGCTTGGCAGATTCAACAGCGGCCAATAGTGACGCAATGGTCCCTCGCGCTCTTCCGCTTTCGGTATAGCTCGGCGATGAAGAATGCTGATAATCTGACTGCGCTTGCATCATAATCACACCTCCTATCCATGGCATTTACGATCTAATGGTCTAGTGTTCATTGTAGCGTTTGCTATGCAGCAGAAACGAGGCAGTTCAAGCTATTCACGTGCGGAAAGTAGGAATATCGACCTTTGTTAGACCGAGATTAATGGAAAAAAGTCCCATGAGAGAAGTGGCGGCCAAAGCCGCCATTCCATGGTTCACAGCTGAAAATCTGCCTTACTACGAGATCAGAATGACCGCTGGAAACGGACCACACCCTGCCAGGCATCCTGACCTTTCAGGATTGAGTTCTTGTCATCCCATTTGGTGTAGGAAATCTGTGGGGTGATGGTGAAACCCGGAACCAGCTGATAGGCAACGTTTGCACTCGCTGCGAATGTTTTGGCATCTTCATAAGCCAGCTGAACGTTAAAGACTGCCTTACTGGTGGCTTTAAACTTGGCACCACCCCAGACAGCCCAATCACCGCCCCATGTTCCATAGAAACTGTCGATGACACGCACACCCCGATAGGTGCTGCTGCCGCCATCATGGACGACAGCGCCACCTGCATCGTAGTGAACATAGTGATCATCATTCGACTTGTATGCGCCCAGCAGCCAGAGAGAGAACTGTTCGGTTACATTGACATCAAGACGAACCTTGCTGGCCCATTCTTCGTTGACGGCATCATAGGCAACGACACCGGCAATCGAGCCCCAGCTCTGAGCATATTTCAAACCACCGACCACATGTGGTGTGTAATCATCAATCACGCCATTCCAGTCGACATCAACATTGTTGCCCTGCTCAAGAGCAATAATGGCCGAAAAGCCGTTACCGCCCTTGAATGTGTAGCTGATCTGATTGGTGCGATAACCACCGGCGCTGATAACATCGTCATTCAAAACATCACCGAAATATCCAGTGAAAGTGTAGAATGCCGTGTCATCCAGACCAACGCGCAGACCGCCAAGCTGGATGAACGCACGGTTGAGCGTCGTTCCGGCATCCACACCATTACCGAAATTGAACCGGGCTTCAGTAAAGGTCGAAAGCGTACCAAGCTCCGTTTCGGAAGCCGTCGATGTGCGTAATGTGAAACGCGTATTATTCGTCCAGGTATCATAGGACTTACCACGCAGGCTCAGATTATAAGCACTTCCGTCCGGAGCACGGCTGATACCTGCACCACGATAATAGACGTTATCGCCTCCCCTCAGGTCGTAACGAACATAACCATGGATACGCAGGCAAGTTTCCGTTCCCGGAATGTAGAAATAACCCGCTCCGTAAGCATCACAGACACGCACATATTCTACAGCCTCCGGTTCCGGCGCTACAATTGCATCGGCTGCATTTGCGTGTGTTACCCCAAGAACAGCGAATGCCGAACCGATTACAGTGTTTTTCAGAATCATAATTATCCCCACTAACAATAAACAAAATCGTTCTATTTCAGAGGGATAATTCAATTAAGGCAATTATATCTAATTATTGTAAAATATATGACAAATAATGTTTCTTATAATAATATTCAAAATTGATATAATTACACAACTCAACAAAATTATATTCTATAGTTTCGACAAACAAAACTAATATAAATTATATAATATTGAATACTTTCTCGTTATTTTCTTTTGAATTCAATGATAATCGAACCAGCCCCTAGTCAGCTATGACTGGTTCTTGAAACAGTGACAAATAGCGCTCTCCGCTATCAGGCAGAACGGCAACGATGGTCTTTCCCGCATTCTCCGGGCGCTTTGCGATTTGAAGGGCCGCAGCAATCGCAGCCCCGGAAGACGTACCGACCAGGAAGCCCTCTTCCCGCGCAACCGATAATGCGGCACGTCGAGCCTGCTCCGTCGTCACCGCAACAATTTCATCGACAATAGTCTTGTCGTAGTTTTCAGGCAGAATGGTCTCATCGATATCGGTGACTTTGTGAACGCCTTCAATGGTTTCGGCTTTTGGATTATCGGCAGAAGGCACAGAATCTGCCGTCGGCTCCACCAGAATGATGCGAAGAGATGATTTCTTTTCTTTCAGATATTTTCCCGCCCCTGAAATGGTCCCGCCAGTGCCCACTGTGCTGACCAGAATATCCACTTCGCCATCCGTGTCGTGCCAGATTTCCGGGCCAGTCGTTTCAAAATGGATTGCAGGATTGGCAGGATTGGACCGCTGGCCTGTGTAATAAGCTCCCGGATTTTCGCTGCGAATGCGATCGAGCACCTTTTGCAACGCTCCCACTTCCAGCAATTCGTCATTATCAATCAGCACGATTTCAGACCCGAACTGACGCAGGATATTGATTTTGTCTTCACTGATCGTATCACGCAGATAAAACTTCGTTCGATAGCCCTTTGCGGCAGCAACAGCCGCAATACCAATGCCGGTATTTCCGCTCGTCAGGTCTACCAGAAGATCACCCGGCTTAATCTTGCCGGCACGCTCGGCATCCCGAATTATCCCCCACGCAGTACGGTCTTTAATGCTGCCAGCCGGATTGAGATATTCGATTTTTGCGAGAAGCCGCACAGAAACGTCATTGCTCTTCTGAAGGCGTGAGAAAGCAACCAGAGGCGTATTGCCGACAAGCTCCGAAAAGCCATTGCGTATGTTACCCATGATCCACTCCCTCTCGCCAACAGGCATCAAAATTCAACGTCTAATCTTCACCAGCTACTGAATTTTATTAAGAAAATTATTCACTTAGTTCGCCCGGCACATAGATTTGCAATCCACTGCAGGAGGCCTCTTTGCATTTATATTCGCGTAGCAACGCTGCTCGGATCATCATGAATGATGTCCTCTATTCGATAGACTGACCGGATTCGCACGAGCCTCCCCGATAGCGGCCTCAAGGATCAAAGGCTCCGGCTTTTCATACCCTGACCATCGAAACCGTATCCAGCCATTCTGATCTACGAGAAAGCTTGCCCCATCGGCAGTTGGCGTCAGAAGCTGCACAGCCACAGCCGCAGTCTGGTCGGAAACATCGCATTGTGCCGGGATGCCATTGCTATCAACAGCAAAGGCTTCAAGCTGTTCGTCCTGAAGATGAAGCAGCCAGAAATTGTCGGATTGCCGACCGACCTCATGCCGTCTAGCCCCGCAATAGACCATAATTCGCGGGCTTGCAGCCGGATAAACCGCACCATCAGGCGCAGGCAGACTGATCGTACGGGCGGACGCAATCGTTCGGATATAATCTACCAGCGACCACCCGGTTTTCGCATCCAACACCGTTTCAAAACCGGGCATGGATTGCCGACCGTCTTGCAACTCCTTGCCATGCATGATCGCCCAGAAGACTTCGCCGTCACTGCGATCAGCAAACAAGGGTGCTGTCAGATCGGGCGGCCATACCGGATCGCCGGTTGCCTGTTCACCGCGACCGCGCCCTTCATTGCCGTGACAGGACGCACAATTGCCTCCGAAAGCCGCTGCACCCCGCGAAATTGCGATAGACGTATAGGATGTGGGCGAGCGCAGAAAACTTGCTTCATTGGCATCCTGAACAAACAATCCGATGCGCAGTGGCTGGAACAATGCAAAGCCGATAACTGTCACGATAACAATAGCTTGCCATCGCCATTTAGACAGAAAAAGGCACCCAGTACCGATCAGAAATGCCAGCAGAAGTGGCTTGAAGCTCCGCCATACGGCATCGACGAGAAACGCATCTCCCAGAACATTGTCGCGCAAACGATAGGCGAAAGGCCAGATGATGTCTTCATGCACGCCGGGTGGTTGTGTCGCGAGAAGCGACGCCGCGAGAAACACTGCGATGCCGATTGTGCCCTCAAGGATGAGCGCATAACCAAGTCCCCGCCCGCTGCGGCCATCACGGCTCAACCACAAACGATTGAGTGCTGCAAGTGTCAGCATGGCGGCCAAAAGCGCGATCTTCACGATCATGATCCTGCCATAAGTGGTACCAACCAGCCCCGGCAAACCACCTGTCAAAAGCCATCCTGCAATGGAGGCACCAACAACAATAATTGTAACAAAAACAATGCCATAAAGCGAAAAACGACGCGCGGCTTGCAAGCCGTCATCCCGCGAAACACGTAAGAGAAGATAGAGCGGAAGCAGCGAACCAAACCATAGCGCGCCTGCAATCACATGCGCAGAAACTGCCAAGGGTAGCCAGATAGTATCAGCTGCTGCGGCGTGCCCCATACGAATCTGGAGACCAAGCGCTAAAACAACGTTCAAAAACAACAGGATACGGACGGCTTGAGACTTTATCGCATACGGCAGAAGCAAAGCAGCAAGCACGATTGCCAGAGCGCGCAGGCACGATGCAATGCCGAAGGCTGTGCCTAAAAGTCCGCTTGGGAGAAAGGCTAATGCATCAGAAAAACTATTCGCACCAGACAGCAGTGAGAACTGAAGCGGTACCCACAGAACCAGTCCAAAAGCGCCGACTGCCACGGAATAGCCATAAAGTTGACGCCAGATTCTCACAAAAGCCGCAAGTTTGCCGTCACTTATTTCGCTTGGAACAAGCAGAATGCGGAAAAAAGAGCGCCAGCGAGCATTGCGAGGCCAGCAAAATTGAGGCATCGCACAAGCGCAATGACAATATCAATTCCAGTCATTGCGCCCGGCAACCTTAATTAGCAATCTTGAATTTGAACGCACCTTCGGTGCGGTGCGTATCGACCGACGCAGCGCCCCACTCGACCGTATAAGTACCCGGCTTCAAAGCTGGCGGTGTGACAGAAAGCGTCTTTGTGTTGCCGTCAATATGTTCAGGCTTACTGGTCTCGATAGTTGCCCCGCTCTCATCCTTGAGGACGAGTTTGCTAAGGCCGAGTTCCAGCGCTTCGGTATATTCGATGGAAACAGTGGCAGGCGTTTTATTGAGCACAGCGTCTTCGGCGGGCTCGGATTGTGCGAGATGAGCATGCGCATAAAGTTGCGTCATCGACCCCAATAAAAGGGCCGCTGTAAGAATTGCTTTTTTGAACATTTTTCTTTCCTGATTTTACCAGTCGGCATCCAGCCCAAGATGCGCAAGCGCCTGCCTGCGCAGTTCCGCCAGTCGCGGATCGCCGCGATGGCGCGGATAGCTGAGATCCACTTTAAGTTCGGCTTCGATGCTTGCCGGACGGTTGCCAAAGATGATGACCCGCTGCGCAAGGAAAATCGCTTCCTCGACATCATGCGTGACGAGCAATGTGGTAAAACCGTTGCGTTGCCAAAGATCCAGAAGCTCTGCCTGCATTGCAAGCCGCGTCAGGGAATCGAGTTTCCCCAATGGCTCATCCAGAATGAGCAATTTCGGATCATTGACGAGCGCACGCGCCAAGGCTGCACGCTGCGCCATGCCGCCCGAAAGCTGGCGCGGATAGGCATTTGCAAAGGCCGACAATCCCACCAGCTCAATCGCTTCATCGATGCGGTGTCCCTGAGTTTTCAGCACGCCACGCGCCTGAAGCCCCAAAGCCACATTGTCCCGCACCGTGCGCCATGGATAAAGTGTGGGGTCTTGAAAAACCACCACGCGCGACGGATTAGGTCCGAGGATTTCCTCGCCATCGGCAAGAATCCGCCCTTCGCTTGGCGGTTCCAGTCCGGCAGCGAGCCGCAACAGGGTACTCTTGCCGCAACCCGATGGACCCAAAATGGCGACAAACTCACCGGGTTTCACATTAAGCTCAATGTGGTTGAGAACCGGCAATGACTTGCCTTCAAGACCAAAGCGGTGGCTCACATTTTCAACCTGAATATGGAAACCACGGCTTTTATCAGGGGAAGCAGCAGGCGTTTGTTTGAGGGCCGCATTCACCATTTCACATCCCCCTTCTGCCAAGTCAGAACGCGATCACGCACCGTAAAGAGCAGCGTAATCAGCCCGGAAAACACAATCGCCATGATAATCAGCGCGCCATAAAGATTGTTATAGGCCGCCCAGCCTTGCGCCCATTGCAGATACCAGCCGAGACCGGACTTGACGCCCATCATTTCGGCGGCGACCAGCACCGAGAAAGATGCACCCAACCCCATGAAAAGACCGACAAAAACATGCGGCAATGCTGCGGGGATTGCGACGCGCAGGATCAAGAACAACTGACTGGCGCCCAGCGTGCGTGCAACATCGTAATAGGCTTTATCGACACTCGCCACGCCCGACCATGTCAGAACCGTAAGCGGAAACCATGTCGCCAGTGCAATCAGAAAAACTGCGGCTGAAAAGCCCGATGGAAAGAAATAGAACGCCATCGGCAACAGTGCAGTCGATGGAATTGGCCCCAGAAACCGCAACACCGGATGAACCCAATAGCCGATTGCTTGTACCCAGCCGATGGAAATACCGGTCAGAAAACCAGCAATCGCACCAAGCACAAAACCTGAAGCCAGCAGTTTGAACGAGTTATACAGGCTGTCGAGCAGGCGCGGCCAATCATCGAGATAGACTTCGAGCAGAGACGAAGGTGGCTGGAAAAACGGCACAGGAAGCGCTGCAAACTTGGCCGTAAGCAATTCCCAAACACCAAAAAATACCGCAAGAGCCGTCAGCCATGGCGACCAGTAAACCAGCCTTTTGCCAAATACCGGATAGACCGCAACCAATGCTGCACCGACTGCCAGAAGGATCGTCCAACCGATGAACAAGCCATTGGTTTCACGAACATAAAGCGGTTCGGCAAAGCCAACCACCACATTGGGAAGGAAGACGGAAATCGCACTGACGATAGCCCAGGCGATCACCGCCACAAACGGCCATAGCGAGCGACGAAGCGCGGAGGGCAGAGCCTCCCGCGCGTCGTCCTTTGACGAGATATAGACTGTGTCAGGTGATGACATTGGCGACGATCTTTTCGGCAAATGCATCCGTATTGGTATTTGGTCGGATGACATTGATGATCTTGAGCTCATCCACAAACAGAGCGACGTCCTTGCGTAAGGCATCGCCCGTCGAATGATGGTCATGCGTGTGACTGCGCAGGATACGTGCAACGTCCGTTGCAGAGACATTGCCCGGAACGAAAGGTGCAAAGATTTCAGCGCTTTCATCAGGATGCGCTGCAGTCCAAGCCTGCGCTTCTACGATTGCACGCGAGAGGGCACTCGCAACTTCCGGCTCATCACGAACCAGACTTCCGCGCAGACCCAGCACACAGCAGGCGGAGTTGACATACTGCCCATCAAGATTGGTCGCGACTTCCTTGAGACCATCACGCTCGCGCTGGAGGAAGGCGTGCGGATCATCGCCAGCCACGGCCTGCACTTCGCCCTTCTTCAAGGCTTCCGCAAAGAGATCGGCCGGATATTGCAGCCACTCGATTTCGGTATCTGGGTTGATACCCTGCTTGGCCGCCTGAATAGCAAAGAAATTGCGGATCGGGCTTGCCTGATCGCTGACGGCAACCTTCTTGCCTTTCAGATCGGCGATGGAATTGATGCCTGAATCGGGTGCAGCCAGAAGGCGCATACAGCCGCCATGCGTTCCGACCGTCAGCGATACGTCAAACCCCTGCTCCAGAGGCTTAAGCCAGCGCAGCGCCATGCCGATGCCGCCATCTGCCTTGCCGGTGGCAATTGCCTGTAGCAGCTGGTCGGTAGGGCCAGAGAAATTGACAGGCTCAACAGTCAGTCCATATTTCTCAAACAGTCCCTTTTTGAGTGCCACCGAAATTGGCGACTGACACACAGCTGTCTGCCCCCAGGCCAGCTTAATCACCCTTGGAGACGATGTAGTGCCTTGCGCAAAAGCCTTGCGCACAAAACCATTGGAACCACCAACGGCTGCAGCACCAAGACCAATCGCGGATGCCCCCAGAAAAGCACGCCGAGATAGATAAGATTTATTATTTTCGGAAGTCATGCAATCACCCCTACATATAAATAAAGATGATTGAATTTACTTATCGAAGCTTGACAATGATAGAAATGGTTATTCAAATTATACTATGCAATTAAAATTTATTTCTTATTAATAATAACGAATATTTCATACTGATAATACAAATCAAATAAACCGGAGATGGCACTCCCCGGTCATTTGCTAACCATCTTCACCGCTGATCATTAAAGACCAAGAAGCCTGTAACCGCCGCCATGATAGAGAAGCGGCTCACCTCCGCCGGTCACAATCTTCAGTGCCCGTCCGATAATGATAGCGTGGGTATGGCGCTCAATAACGTCCTCAACCGCGCAATCGACAGAAGCCAACGCGTCATGCAACGCCAGCGCACCGCTTTCGAGGGCGTACCAAGCAGCGCCCTCATATCGGGCAGCGCCCTTCACGCCATCTTTCCCTGCAAAACGGTCCGCAATAGCCTGCTGACCAGCAGACAGAATGTTTACGCAGAAATGGTTGTGGCGGCTGATCACCGGCCAGACCGACGAACCACGGTTGATATTCACGATGATTGTTGGAGGATCGACAGACAGTGCCGTCGCTGACGTCACCGTTGCGCCCGTGCGCCCTTCATCAAACCCTGCTGTAACAACGCTTACCCCACCCGCAAGCTGTCGCATAGCTGCCTTGAGCTCGCCTGGAGAAACCTCGATATCTACAGGCTCTTCAACATACTGCGGAATACTCTCGCGGAGATATGTTACCGTTGATCCCATGTCTGTTTATTACTCCAGATTTATCAATCTGCCACACGGTAGCAGCGCTCGACAGATTGGCCGAGAATGCGCTTTCTATATTCGACTGATTTTGTAGAAAATTAGAACCAGCAGCGACGCAATTACGCACCACTGCTCATTGTTCTTAGCGGTTAAGCTGATAAGCCGAGATTGTCTTTCAATGTTTCTCCGGCATAATCGGTGCGGAACACGCCTTTCTCCTGAAGGATCGGTACAACCTTCTCAACAAATTCGTCGAATCCTCCGGGCGTAAGATGCGGAGCAAAAACGAACCCATCGGCTGCATCAGCCTGCACATAGGTGTTGATTTCGTCCGCTATCGTCTGCGGCGTGCCGACAAACTGCTGACGCGCTGTAACCTTAATAATCAGGTCACGGATGCTGAGCTTGTCACGTTCAGCGAGCTCGCGCCACGCACGCGCCGTATCAATACGGTCATCATAGCGATTGGCGCGCCCGAGAGCCAATTGCTCGTGTGCAACATCCGGCTCCAATTCTGGAAGCGGTCCATCCGGATCATAGTTTGAAAGATCACGGTTCCAGACCTGCTCCAGAAACGTAATGGCAGATTTCGGGCTAACCTGCTGGAGACGGATTTCCCGCAGCTTTTCTTCTGCATCTTCCTGCGTATCGCCCAAAACAAAATTGGCTCCCGGCAGGATTTTCAGCGAATCTGGACTGCGCCCATAATGAGCCAAACGCTGCTTCACATCGCGATAAAACTCCTGCCCCGCTTCCAGTGTGCCATGGCGGGAATAGATGACGTCGGCGTGGCTTGCGGCAAGCTCGCGCCCTTCCTGCGAGTCGCCAGCCTGCGCAATAACTGGCGCGCCTTGCGGTAGCGGTGCCAAATCTGAGTGACCAGCAATGTCGAAATGCTTGCCCTTGAAAGCAAAATCGCCTCCAGCCCAGATTTTTTGCGCGGCATCAATAAACTCGCGCGCACGCTCATAGCGTTCGTTGAAGGGCAGATGATCGCCTCGCCGGAAATTCGCGCCAGTAAATGCACCCGGCGACGTCACCACATTCCAGCCTGCGCGCCCGCCGGAAAGAGCGTCAAAGGTGGCAAGCTGCCGCGCAAGCGCGTAGGGTTCGTTGAATGTGGTTGTTAGCGTACCAATAAGGCCCACATTTTCGGTGATTGCAGAGAGTGCGGTGAGAATAGCCAGCGTATTGGGCCGACCGGCAACATCAAGCTCGTGAAGCTTTCCCTTTTGCTCGCGCACGCGCAAGCCTTCCGCAAGAAATATGAAATCAAACTTGCCGCGCTCGACCGTTTCAGCAAAATGCCGGAATGAAGAAAACTCGATCTGGCTACCCGCTGCCGGATCGCTCCATACGGTGAAATTGTTGACGCCCGGAAACTGCGCTCCGAGAATAACCTGCTTCAGCTTTGTCATTTTCCCGGTTCCTTCGCTCAGGCGGCTGTTGAATAACGATTGATTGCTTCCGGCAAACCAAACCGCGCCCGCAGCGTGGTGCCTTCGCCGTTGTGAACAAGCTTGTGAGCCTGCAATGCGGGCAGCAGTTCTTTGAGAACGAAATCGCTTTGCGATTGCGGATCAGACAAGAGCAACCTTATGCCCGACGCGCCCCATGCCTGGCTCTCAGTAACCACATCAATCGTTTCCTGAACACTTGGCGTGTCAGAAAGCGCGAGGTCGGCGACGACAAACGGCGCTGCGCGATCATGCACGGATGCGCCAGCAGCCCTGATAAGCGGCTCATCTGCTGGAACAAAAACCACATTCGCATTGCGGGCGACATTCAACTCATCAAGATTTGAAAGCGTTGCAGCTACAATCGGCTGTCCCTGTGGTGGACGCGGCGTGATCGAAGGGCCGAGAACCCGGAAATTGTCGCTCTCAAAATTGATGTAATGCAGTTTGGACGCATCGAGAAACCGCTGCGTTTTCTTATCGCGAATAACTGCGTCGTCTTCCCAGCTATCCCAAAGCCTGCGAATAACTTCGATTGCGTCTTGAGTGTCGGTTTTAAGCGCCTGTTGATCAAGCGATGGATAACCATTCAATGCACCCAGCGCTTTGCTGGCTTCCAGATCGCGCTGTTTTGTGAGCTGCTGCACAAGAAGTCCAGCACGCCCCTCGCTGACATAATCAAGCGTCGCAATGGCGGTCGAAACGTGAAACGGTTCCACAAAATTCACCGGCGCACCGGGGATGATACCAATATTGGTGAGACGTGGTGCAAGCCAGTTTGCCAGCAAGATGGCATCCAGCCCATCGCCGCCCTCGTGTGCGAACTCATCTTCCAGTGTCAGAAATGCAAATGAACCATCGAACGGTTTTGTCAGCTCCGTCCAGAACTGCCGCGATTGCTTGAGGCTGGCTCGAGGTGCGGCTGCGGCGCTGATACCCACGCCTAAGAGCAGGGCTTTAGACTGCGTCATGATTTTATTCCGATCGTAATTGAATGGATTGGATAACTAGCCAGCACGAGCAACGCTGAGTTCCGGCTTGCTTTTGCCCGAGGCAGGAAGAAGCCGCGCAAAGTCAGTGAGTATTTGCGCATAATCCTCGGCATGAAATTCGTAAGGCAGCTCCAACCGAAATTCGGAGACAAGCGGCAGAACAGGATCGGCTGCGAGTGTTTCCAGAATTTGCTCTGTCGTGCCCACAATATCGGGCAGAAACAAAGTGCGGCGCGGACCATGGGCGAAACCCGTTCGCTTGTCGCGTTCGGCGGCGAATTCCGCATAGCGACGGCGCGCATCCGGACTGGCGCTGTCCGTGGGCAGGATCACCCGGCCAAGTGCGACACGCGGCGCACGCTCATGCACCCATTCCTGACGGAACCGTTCTATGAGTGCTTTTTGGGCTGTCAGAAAATCATCCGTGTTCTCACCGCTGACAATGTTTCCCGTCAGAAGATTAAACCCAGCCTGCCCCGCCCAACGTGCTGAATTCTGTGATCCACCGCCATACCAGAGGCGGTCGGTCAACCCTTTGGCAAAGGGTCTTAAACGCGGGATTTGCGCTCCAGCGGCATTGCCTGCTTCGGTATCGCCCGAAAGTGGTTCTGACCGCAGTGCCTGTGCCAGTTTTTCTGCACGCGCATGACTGTAATCAGCGATGGGAGCAGCATCCACAAAATCAGCGATCAAATGCCCAAAGGGCGGCGCGCCGACCGAAACACCGACATTCAGCCTGCCATGGGACAGCAAATCCACGGTCGCCAGATCTTCAGCCAGCCGGAACGGATTTTCATAGCCAAGCTGGATGACCGCAGTGCCAAGACCGATGCGCTTTGTTCGCTGCGAAGCGGCTGCGAGGAAGGTAGCGGCAGATGAAATGCCGCGTTCCAGATGACGCTGGCGCACCCATGCGCTGTCATATCCCAGTCGCTCTCCATGTTCGAAAAGCTGAAGCGTGTCCTCTAAACCCCGTACGGGATCATTCTCCCAATGACTGCCGGGAATGAGAAAGGCAAAATGTTCAATCTGTGAAAGAGGCATGGTTCGTTTCCCTTCTCACGCGGCAGTTTCGCGATAGCTTTGCAGCCGCGCTAGAATTTTTGCTTCTTGCACTGCTTTGCGCTCCTGCACCCGCTGGGTTGCCTCTTCAAATGAGGCAGATGCCGGATAGATTGGGGTGGAAATCGGCTGCCCCGACTTAACACCTATATGCTTTTCAAAAGGCAGCGAGCGGTATTGCTGCACATCAACCGACGTGTCGAAAAGTGGACGATAACCGAGCGAAATATAAAGCGCGGTTGCTTCCGGCTGGCGAAAGCCGGTGGATAGATAGGCGCGCGTGTAGCCTAAATCACCAGCACTCTCTTCAAGCGCCAACACAATGCGTCGAGCCAACCCCTGCCTTCGCAAATGCGATGCCGTCCAGATACGTTTAAGTTCCACTGTCTCGTCGTCGTGGCTCATATAAGCGCCACCAGCAATGGTTTCGCCATTGCGCTGAAGCAGCAGAAAACCACCAAGCGGAGCCGAAAATGCCTCTGTCGGATAGCGTAGGATTTCCGTTCGCGCGCCACCAGGACGATCAAGATTGCCGTATCGACCGTCATATTCTTGCACCAGCCCATCAATGAGAGGCTGCGCTGCCGGGTCCAAAAGAGAGGACTGGATAATAGTATCAACCATAGAATGCCTCCGCTGAAACAAATCCTGTCCGACGTGTATTGAGTGGAAGCAAAAAGCCACCATCGAACAGTATCTTCCTTTAACGGTGCATCTTTGTTGGGCTGTTTGCACGGCATGAACGTTTAATGAGTGCGCAAATATTGGAAGATCGTTGCTCGATTAATATTCTACAAAAAACATAGATTACATCTTCATTGAATTTGTTAGTGAGGATGAAATGCCCTACGCGCTTAGTTTTCTCGATAAGAGCCCCATTCATGATGGAGAAGCAGCCAAAGAGGCGTTGGCCCGCACGATTAAGCTTGCGCAGAAAGCAGAAGCCGCAGGCTTTCACCGTTTTTGGGTGGCAGAGCATCACAACTCACCGGGGCTTGCCAGTTCGTCACCGGAGGTACTGATCGGGTTTTTGTTGGCTCATACCCATCATATCCGGATTGGTTCTGGCGGCGTGATGCTGCAGCATTACAGCGCGTATAAAGTCGCTGAGAACTTTAATCTGCTTGCATCACTTGCCCCGGGACGGGTCGATTTGGGCGTCGGAAAAGCACCTGGAGGCCTGCCGCTTTCAACCCGCGCACTGCAAGGGGCTTATGACCCGGACCGAAAGCCATCCTTTAAACAGCAACTCGCAGAGCTTGATGGCTTTCTCGATCATGGTTCAGAGAAATCAGATGATGAAAATGGCATTGCCGCATATCCAGTGCCGCCGCAAAAACCTGAACGGTTCCTCTTGGGAGCGAGCGTCGAAAGTGCGGAGCTTGCTGCTCGCCTCGGATGGGATTTTGTCTACGCCGGACACATTCAGGGCGATCCGGCAGCAATAAAAGAAGCGATTGAAGCCTATCGGGCAATTGCGAACCGCCCTGCCATTTTAGCCGTCAGCGTTATTGTTGCTGAGAGCGATGCTGAGGCGGAAAAACTGGCAGGCGATATTCGTCGCTTCCGTGTTTCGGTCGAAGGCCTACAGCCGGTCAATGTCGGCAGCCACGAACAGGCGCTTGAATATGTGCGACAGGCCGGAGCCACACAATACAGCATCGAAGAACGCACGCCCCGTGTCGTCCGTGGCACAGCCTTGCATGTTCACACTGAACTTCAACGCCTGCATCGTGAGTTGGACATCGCTGAATTCGTTATCGACTGCCCTGTCTCAGAAGGCAGGCATCGTCTCAAAACCATTGAGCTGCTCGCCAATAGTCGCCCGGCAATCGCAGCATAACCTCCCCCATTTTTCCGACACTGGATATTCAACGTGGTAACAAGACGAGCTTTTCTGGCTGGCGCCAGCGCCCTTACCCTGATCATTGCCGCTGGTGCTGAAATCACTTCAGCCAAAGCGAATGCTGAACCCGTCAGCGGTGGTTCTCTCACATGGGGTGTGGAGACAGAGCCAAGCACACTTAACCCCCATTTGAACGGTCAGGCCAAAGCCAAGCTCATCTTACGCAACAGCTATGAATCCCTTTTGGCCCGCACACCGGAGGGTGGTTATGTGCCGTGGCTCGCCAAGAGCTATGAAGTTTCTGAAGACGGCAAGACCTACACGTTTAAACTCCGCGACGGCGTGAAGTTTTCGGATGGTGAGAAATTCGATGCGGCGGCTGTTGCTCTCAACTTTAGCAAACTCAAAGAACCCACTTATTCGGGAAGCATCAGTGCAGGCCATGTCGCGCGTGTCAGCGAAGTCACGGCTGTTGATCCACTGACTGTCGTCATAAAACTTGACCGCGTTTACGCGCCCTTTCTGGATGGTGCTGCGGGCATAGAACTGATCTCGCCCAAAGCATTCGAGTCTACACAGCTGAAGGCTGGTGGAACAGAAGTCGCAGGAACCGGCCCATTTGTTATCGACCGGTACATCAAGGGTCAGGAAATCCGCTTCGTTAAAAACCCGGATTATAATTGGGCGCCCGAAAATGCCGCTCATCAAGGCCCGGCCTATCTCGATGATGTGACCTATCGTTTCCTGCCTGAATCCTCAGTGCGTATCGGCGCACTCACTTCCGGGCAGATTGATGCCGCAGAAGGCATCTCCGGCAATGATGCCCAACTTTTCAAGGATAACCCGGAATTTGGCTACCAAACTTCAATCAATACCGGAACGCCTTATACGCTCTATCTCAACATCACCCGCGAACCCACTTCCGACGTCAATGTGCGTAAAGCAGTGCTGGCTGCCGTCGATGTCGAACGCATTATTCAGTCAGTTTATCGCGGTGAACGCGAACGTGCTTGGGGCATTCTTACGCCCGCCGACACAGACTTTTACGACAAGTCGATTGAAGGCACTTACGGGTTTAATCCAGAACTTGCCAGTAAGCTTCTCGATGAGGCCGGTTGGACAGAACGCGATGCGGACGGCTTCCGCACGAAAGACGGCAAACGTCTGACAATTGAGGTTGTGCAGTCACAATCCACCGTGCGCGACCAGCGGGATATTCTTTTACAGGCGGTACAGGCACAGGCCCGACAGAATGCGGGCATCGATATTGCGCTGCAATATGTCGATACGGGCACCTATTCCAGCCGTCAGAAAGACGGCGAATACGGCATCATTCCGAATTCGACCACGACGCAGGAAAACGGCGTCACCATCTATTTCCATTATCTGCCACGCGATAAGGGCGGCTCAATCAACTATAGCCGGACAGAAGACCCCAAAGTCTCCCAATGGTTGGACCAAGGCGCTTCCACGCTCGATCCCAAAAAGCGCTTTGAGACTTACGGAGAGTTACAACGTTTTGCGCTGCTCGAACAGGCCTATGGCCTGCCGCTCTACGTGCCTGCCGATCAGATCGTCGCATCATCCCGCGTTCAAGGCATTGGTTTCCGCCCTTTCAAGCGGCTTCCGGAAAATGCCTACGACATCTGGCTTCAAGATTAATTTCATCCTTCTTACGAGAGACCGATACATGCTTAATCGCCGATATTTCCTGACACTCGGAACCGCATTTTTCGCAGCGGTCGCACTGCCAAAAATCGTATTCGCGGAAGATGCCAAACCCGTTGAAGGTGGCAAGCTGGTCTGGGGTGTTGAAACCCAGCCTGCAACGCTCAATCCGCAGCTTAATGGTCAGGACAAAACCAAGCTTCTGCTGCGCAATGCTTATGAATCGCTGCTCGCACGCACCGCTGACGGCGGTTATGTATCTTGGCTTGCGAAAGATCATAAGATTTCGGACGACGGTAAAACCTACACATTCACGCTACGCGATGATGTGAAGTTTACGGACGGCGAAAAATTCAATGCGGAAGCTGTCGTAGCCAACATTACAGCGCTCAAAGACCCGGCCTATTCCGGCAGCACAAGCACCGGGCCAGTGTCGCGCATTGCAGAAGCGAAAGCGCTTGATGAAAACACCGTCAGTTTCACGCTCAAAGGCATTTACGCGCCATTTCTCGATTATATTGCCAGCCTGGAAATTCTCTCACCTGCTGCATTCAAATCTGAAGAAATCAAATCCGGCGGACCTGAGGTTGCAGGAACCGGCCCTTTCATTTTGAAGCGCTATGCCAAAGGACAGGAACTCAACTTCGTAAAAAACCCGGATTACAACTGGGCACCGGCAAATGCCGGTCATCAGGGTCCAGCCTATCTTGATGAAGTGACCTATCGCTTCTTAGGCGAGTCCTCAGTCAGAACCGGCGCACTTACCTCTGGTCAGGTTGATGTCATTGAAGGTGTGTCCGGCAATGATGCGGCCTTGTTCAAAGACAATCCTGATTTCACCTATCAGACGGCTTTGAACACCGGCACGCCTTATTCGCTTTTCCTCAATGTCGAATGGGGGCCGACGCAGGAGCTTAATGTTCGCAAGGCGCTGGTTGCAGCCATTGATGTCGATGCCGTTCTCAAGTCTGTCTATCGCGGGGAACGCACTCGCGCATGGGGCATCACGTCGCCGATTGATCCGCAGTTCTACGACAAAAGCATCGAAGGAAAATACGGCGCCAATCCAGAGCTTGCCAACAAACTTCTGGATGAAGCAGGCTGGACCGAACGCAATGCGGAAGGCTTCCGCACCAAGGATGGCAAGCCGCTGACTATTGAAGTTATTCAGGCACAGGCAACCGTGCGTGATCAGCGCGACGTTCTCTTGCAGGCTTTGCAGGCACAGGCGCGCCAGAGTGCGGGCATTGATCTCAAGATCGTTTATGTGGATGCCGGAACCTACACAGATCGCCGCAAGACCGGCGAATTTGGCTCGATTGCCAATTCCAATACGCCAACAGACGCTATCGATATCGAGCTGCATTACCTGCCACTCGATAAGGGCGGTTATATCAATTACAGCCGCGCTTCAGCACCCGAATTGGCGCAATGGCTGAATGAAGCCGCCTCAACGCTCGATCAGACCAAACGGTTTGAGCTTTACAGCAAGCTGCAAAACTTCGCCATTTTGGATCAGGCCTATGCCTTGCCGCTGTACGAGCCTGAAGATCAGGTTGCGGCTGCAGGCTATGTCAAAGGCATAAGCTTCCGTCCATTCAAGCAACTTCCTGAAAGCGCTTACGACATCTGGCGCAGCGAATAAACACGCCGTCCTGGGGACTTCGGCACAGAGGAGCTACAGATCATGGATGTTGAAAATACCACGACCATCGGTCGCGCACCCGCAAGCTGGTTGCCCCGGCGTTTCGGAGTCCCGCGTAACAGCCTTACGGGACAAATCACTCTTCGCATAAGTTCAGGCCTGCTGGTTCTTTGGGCCGCGATCACGCTGAGCTTCATCAGCGTCCACCTCGCGCCGGGCGACATCGTCAGCATACTGATTGGCGAGCAGTTGCGTACGCCGGAAGTTGAAGCTGCCATTCGCGCAGAATGGGGGCTGGATGATCCAATCTTCATGCAATACCTGTCCTATCTCGGACGTATTCTGCATGGCGATTTTGGCCGCTCCTATTATCTGCAGACAGACGTTTCACAGCTGCTGTTTTCGCAGATGTGGCCGACGCTAAAGCTCGCAGGGGCCGCGCTCTTTGTGGCAATCGTCTTTGCTGTTGGCAGCGCTGTTCTGACTGCCGGTAAAAAGCTGCCACGCTCAATCGCAGCGGGCACAGAACTTGTACTGATTTCAACGCCATCCTTCTGGCTTGGCATCGTTCTGCTCTTCGTCTTCTCCTTCACACTCAAGCTATTTCCGGTGTCGGGGGACAGGAATTTCGCAGCACTCGTTCTTCCAGCTCTATCGCTTGGTTTGTCTTTAGGCGCGGTCATTGGACAGGTTTTGCGCGAAGGTCTTGAACGCGCACTGGAAGAACCCTTTGCGCTTACGGTGCGCAGTTGGGGGACCAGCGATCTTGTGCTGCGATTAAGGCACGGTTTGCGTCATGCATCGCTGCCCGCAGTGACACTGACAGGCTGGCTGATTGGAGGCCTTCTTTCAGGCGCTGTCATTACCGAAGCCGTCTTCGGACGTCCCGGTCTTGGGCGCATCACCGTTGATGCAGTGCTTTATCACGACCTGCCGGTGGTGCTGGCTGTCGCTATCTTCTCGGCGTTCATCTATGTGGTGATGAGCACCATCGTTGATGTGCTCTATCTGCTGATTGATCCGCGCCTGAGAACCGAAGGCCGGAGATAGATCATGAGTGTCACCCCCGCACTTGAAACACACTCGACGGCAAATCCGGCTGGCACAAGCTTACGTAATCTGGCCCGATTGGTCCTTTCGCGCCCGGCACTGGCACTACCATCGCTCTTTCTAACGCTAATTGCCGTTGCAACGCTCTGGCCGGGTTTACTTACAACAGCCGATCCATTGTTAGCCGATCCGCTACAGGCACAATTGCCGCCTTCTGCAGAACATTGGTTTGGCACCGATCATTTGGGCCGCGACGTGTTTTCACGCGTGGTTCACGGTGCGCGCTATTCGGTACTGATCGGCTTTAGTGCTGTGGCTATCGGTGCTATCGCTGGCTCGATTTTGGGGCTGTTGGCTGGACTATCGCGCGGCCTGATTGATGAAGCAATTTCCCGTTTTCTTGATGTGGTGTCTTCGTTTCCCGATCTGCTGCTGGCTCTTGTTTTCATCTCGTTCACCGGACCCGGCACCATCAATCTGATCTTTGCACTCGGGGTCGCCATCATTCCGCGTTTCGCCCGCGTTGTGCGCGCGCAAACCTTTGTTATTGCGCAAAGCGGTTATGTCGAGCAGGCGAAAACATTTGGGCTGAAGCGTCACATCCTCGTATTGCGGCACGTATTGCCCCACGCCATTGCGCAGGTACCAATCCTTGCAACCATCGGGCTTGGCACAGCAATCATCAGTGCAGCAGGCTTGAGCTTTCTTGGCATGGGACCGCAGCCGCCAGCTCCCGGATGGGGCGCGATGCTCTCAGAAGCGCGCAATTATTTGCGTGTTGCATGGTGGATTGGCGTCTGGCCGGGTCTGGCCATCACACTCACCGTTATCTCCATCAGCATTCTCGGACGCCGTTGGCAGCTTGCCTTTGAAGGCCGGAGGCAGTCATGACAACGCCCCTTGTTGAAATCCGTAATCTATCCATCAGCTTTCAACGCGATGACCAGTTGGTCAAAGTCGTCGAAGGCATCAATTTGACCATTCATCCTGGTGAGACGGTAGCGCTTGTTGGAGAGTCCGGTTCGGGCAAGTCGGTGACGGCACGAGCACTGATCGGACTTTCAGGCCCAAGCGCAATCGTCAAGGCTGACCTTTTCGAGATTGATGGTCTGAATGTCCTTGATTATCGCGACAAGCAATGGCGGTGTTTGCGCGGCAACAAGATCGGCTTTGTCTTACAGGACGCGCTGGTCTCGCTTGATCCGCTACGTCGTATCTCGCAACAGCTTTCCGATGCCTTCGGGACAACAAGCTTTTTCCGGCGACCGGATGTCACGGATCGCAGCAAGGCATTGCTACGCTCGGTCGGCATTCCCGACCCTGATCGCAGATTGTTGCAATATCCACATCAGCTTTCGGGCGGCTTACGGCAACGCGCACTGATCGCAACAGCGGTTGCGCGTTCGCCGTCGCTGTTGATCGCGGACGAGCCAACCACAGCGCTTGATGCGACGGTTCAGAAACAGATCCTCGATCTTCTTGCGGAGCGTCGCCGCGCTGGCCATACACTTCTTCTGATCAGCCATGATCTTGCCGTCGTCTCGCGGCTGGCGGATCGCGTTCTGGTCATGCACAATGGCCGCATCGTTGAGGAAGGCCTAACAAGGCAGATACTCAATGCGCCGAAGGAAGCCTATACGCGACATTTGCTTGAAGCCGTACCGTCGGCCGGATCGCGCGGCTACCGGCTATCGCCAGCACAGCCGCACCAACCTCAAGTCAGGGTGGCCCTGCCAGCAAAGCGCATCGATGAGAGCACCAATATTCTGGAAGCCAAAGGACTTTTCAAACATTATGGCAAGGCCAACACGCCTTTAGCCGTCAATGATGTCTCATTCTCGCTGAAAGCTGGCGAAGCGCTCGGCATTGTCGGAGAATCCGGTTCCGGCAAAACCACCGTCGCAAAGATTGTTCTGGGCCTTACAGAACCCGATCAGGGTACAGTGCATATTGATGGCAAGCTCTGGAGCAATCTGCGCGAAGAGCAACGCCGTTCGCAACGTGCACATATGCAGCTCATTGCGCAGGATGCGCTCAGTTCGTTCGACCCGCGTTACACGGTTGATAAGATCGTCGGTGAAAGCCTCGATTCCGTTCATGTCTTTGGTGATGAACGGCGCAAGCGCGTGGTGGAAGTGCTGGATGCTGTGCGTCTCGGTTCGCAGTTTCTCAAGCGCTATCCCCGTGAATTGTCGGGCGGTCAGCGCCAGCGTGTCGCCATCGCGCGTGCCTTTGCACCGCGCCCGAAACTTCTGGTCGCCGATGAGCCTGTAAGCGCGCTTGATGTATCGGTGCAGGCTCAGGTACTCGACCTTCTGGCTGAGCTACAAGCAGATTCTGGCACATCGCTTCTGTTCATTTCACATGACCTTGGCGTCGTTCATCATCTGACAGACCGCGTTCTGGTGATGAAGGACGGTCGCATTGTTGAAAGCGGCGCCGTTGAACGCGTCTTTTCCCAACCACAGCACAATTACACACGCGCCCTGCTGGATGCCGTTCCAACGATTAGCGCCGCTTAGCTTACTATTTAACGCGCATCTTTTCCGAAAAACGTTTCACACTTTTCGGGATGCGCTTCTTAAGGAGATCACTATGACAAGAACACGTACCCGTCGCTTGAAAACCCTGTTCGGTGCCAGCAACGTTGTTTCCGCGGACAATGACCAGGACAAGACCTTTGGGTTCAAACGCGCAATAGAGCTGGCAAAGAAGGCTGAAGCTGAGAAAATCACCGGTCTTTTTACAGCCGACCTTCTACAACTTGATCCGGCCGGTCTTGCAGGCACCACCGGCACGCAAGACCCGGTTATCGCGCTTGCGGCGCTGGCACATGCCACATCGCATATCGGGCTTATTGCGACGGTCTCAACAACATTTTTGCATCCTTATAATCTCGCACGCCAGATCGGAACGCTGGATCATTTGAGCGGTGGCAGAACGGGCTGGAATGCTGTGACCTCTTCGGTCGGCGAAGAGAATTTCGGCGGCGATCTGCCAAGTCCGGAAGAGCGCTATGAACGGGCTGCGGAATTCATAGAGATCGTGAACGCGCTCTATGATGCAAATGAACGTGATGCGATCACGCGCAAAGCGTCGGGTAATATCTCTGTGCACCCGGAAAAATTTCACCCCATCAACTATCGTGGCAAGCATTTCAGCGTAGAAGGGCCACTGAATGTGCCACCTCTGCCGCAGGGTCGTCCGGTTCAGTTTCAGGCCGGCCAATCCGACGCCGGTGTCACGGTTGGCGCGCGCTATGCTGAAGTCGTCTATACGTCACAGCCGAAGCTCGAAGATGCTGTGGCCTTTGCCACCGAGCTGCGCCGCAGAGCAGCACAGTTTGGCCGAGCCAACAATCTGCCATTCATCATGAACTCGCTTCATTCGCTGATTGGCTCATCGGAAGCCGATGTTGCTCGCCGTCTGAAAGACAAGCATGAAACAATCGATTATGATCAGGGACGTGTCAAACTTGCAGATATGCTCGGCGGTCATATTGATCTGAGCGATCTGCCGCTCGACAAGTCTCTACCGGAAAACCTGCTGCCGGAAGTCACCAGCATTAACCGCCGCCGGGGCCGTGTCGAAGTTTTCCGTCGCTATGCGCGCGAAGGTCTGACCTTGCGTCAGTTGATTATTGAGGCACAGGAAACCGGTCACTGGTCGATTGCAGGTACGCCGGAGCAACTCGTCGATGCGATTGAAGAACGCTTCAACACAGGTGCTGTTGATGTTCTCACGCTGCATGGCATTGGTAATCCCGATCAGGAAGATTTGCTTCTAAATGGTCTGATCCCGGAGCTTCGACGCCGGTCGTTGATTGATACGGATTATATCGGTTCTGACTTCCGCGCCAATCTGGAACTGCCAGCCTTATCCGTTGCAACACCATCTCAGGCCCGGAGCGCCTGAAATGGCAAAGCGTGAGGGTTTTCTGCGTTTTGGCTTGTTCGTCTATCCGGTCGGCCACCATATTGCGGCATGGCGGCAACCGGATGCTGTTGCAAATGCTGGCATCAACTTCGACTATTACCGCAACGTTGCCTCGCTGGCAGAAGCAGCCAAATTCGATCTGCTGTTTCTTGCCGATGGTGCGGGAACCCGCGGCGACAATCTCGAAATTCTGAGCCGCACAGCGCACAGCTATGTAGCACAGTTTGAGCCGCTCACGCTTTTGTCCGCGCTCTCGTCTGTCACCAGCCACATCGGTCTTGTTGCGACGGCCTCATCGAGCTTCAATGAGCCTTTTCACATCGCGCGAAAATTTGCCTCACTCGACCATTTAAGCGGTGGTCGCGCGGGCTATAACCTTGTGACTTCGGCCAGCGACTTTGAGGCGCGCAATTTCAATCTCGACCGTCATTATGAACATGCCGACCGTTATGAACGGGCGGAAGAATTTGCCGATGTCGTCAGGGGGCTATGGAACAGCTGGGAAGATGATGCCTTTCTTTATGACAAGGAGCAGGCACGGTTCTTTGAACCTAACAAGCGGCATGTGCTTGATCACAAGGGTAAGCACTTCTCGGTTCAGGGACCGTTGAATGTACCGCGTTCGCCGCAAGGGCATCCCGTGACGGTGCAGGCCGGTTCTTCGGCGGCTGGAAAGGACTTGGCAGCAAAAAGTGCAGATGTTGTTTTCACGGCACAGCAGACTGTTGAGGAAGCCGTCGCTTTCTACAAAGATGTCAAACTGCGTGCAGCGAAATATGGCCGTGATGCCGACGATATCAAAATCATGCCGGGCATTTTTCCGGTTGTTGGTCGCACAAGGCGAGAGGCTCAGGATAAGTTCGATCAGCTCCAAAACCTCATTCACCCGTCTGTGGGGCTCAATATTCTTTCTTCGGGCTGGTCTGGTCCCGACCTTTCGCAGTTCGATCTCGACGGTCCCGTGCCTGAGTTGCCGGAAACTCAAGGCAGCAAAAGCAGACAAGAGCTTCTGTTTGAATTGGCGCGGCGCGAAAATCTGACCATTCGCGAACTTTATCTACGGGTTGCGGGCGCGCGTGGTCATCTGCAAATCGTCGGTACAGCGACGGACGTGGCTGACGCGCTCGAAGAGCGTTTTGAAACCTATGGCGCGGATGGCTTCAATGTGATGCCGCCTATCTTCCCGGCGGGACTGGAAGACTTTGCCGAGCTGGTTCTGCCGGAGCTTCGTCGCCGCGGGCTTGCCCGCAGCGATTATGATGGTACGACATTGCGGGACAATCTCGGTTTGAAAATACCGATCCATCCAGCTGCATCGGTTCAGAGTTCAGACACCTTAGCTGCCGTCAAAAAAGCGGTTTGAAGGGCGTGGGAGGCCTAGGTGTTCACGCAGCGTGCTGCCCTCGTAATCAGTGCGGAAGATACCACGGTGCTGTAGCTCAGGCACCAGTCTTTCCGCCACATCATCAAGGCCTTCCGGCAGGAAGGGGAATACAACCGTGAAGCCGTCACTGGCATCCTCTTCCAGCCACTTCTGCATTTCATCGGCAACGCTTTCGACGGTTCCGACGAAAGCAAGACCTGAATAGCCGCCGTAACGCTGGGCGAGTTGACGGACAGTCAGCTTTTCCTCTTCGGCCAATTTAAGAACCTGCGCCCTGCCCGACTTGCTTGCATTGGTTTCGGGAATTTGAGGCAGATAGTCGTCTGGATCAAAGCCTGATACATCATGGCCCAGAGCAATCGACAACGATGCGATACCGCTATCATAATGAACAAGACTATCGAGCTTCGCACGCTTCTGCTTGGCTTCCTCAAGGCTATCGCCAAGGACGATGAAGGCTGCAGGCAATATCTTCAACGACGATTGCGCGCGACCGGCGGCGGACAACCGCGACTTCAAATCCGCATAAAGCTTCTTGGCTTCAATGATGTCACGCGGAGCGCAGAAGACCACTTCCGCCGTTTCTGCTGCCAGCTGGCGACCCGGTTCTGATTGACCAGCCTGAACAATCACCGGCCATCCCTGTACGGGACGCGCAATATTAAGTGGTCCACGCACATTAAAATCATCGCCATGATGATCCAGAACATGCATCTTGGATGGATCAAAGAAGATGCCGCTTTCCTGATCCCGGATGAACGCATCATCCGCAAAGCTGTCCCAAAGTCCCGTTACAACATCATAGAACTCGCGCGCACGCTTGTAGCGTTCGCCATGTTCGACATGCTCGTCCTTGCCGAAGTTGAGCGCTGAATCGGGATTGGACGTCGTGACGATGTTCCACGCTGCGCGCCCCTGGCTTATATGGTCAAGCGAGGCAAAACGTCTGGCAATATGATAGGGCTCGTCGAATGTGGTGGACGCCGTTGCGGCCAGTCCGATCTTGTCAGTCACCGCAGCCAGAGCCGACAGCAGCGTGAATGGTTCAAACGATGTAACTGTATGACTGCGCTTTAGCGCCTCGACCGGCATGTTGAGGACAGCAAGATGATCCGCCATGAAGAATGCGTCGAATTTCGCCGCTTCAAGTTTCTGAGCAAAAGCCTTCAGATGCTTGAAATTGAAATTTGCGTCGGCATAGGCACCGGGATATCGCCAAGCGCCAGTATGCAGGCTTACAGGGCGCATAAACGCCGTAAGATGAAGAGACTTGTTCAATTGATCGTTCCTGAGGCTATTGCGAAATGAGGTGGGCGCTTCTCGATGAGCGTTTGTCAGAACGGTGATTTTACGACTACGTACTCATTGAACTAAGAAATATGATTGCGCTGCCTGCCTCACTCAAGGAATTTGCGCTTCATATTTCCGTGATTCATGGATCATCGTGCTAAGCGCCCGTCACAGAGCAATGTTAGACTCTATCCCAATATCTTGCGTTGGCTTTATTGGGTTTTCTCGACAAACCCAACATGGCATATTTTCAAAGTGGAACCGGCTTCAGCGTTTTGACGTTGAAGATATCGATCCGATCAGCCTTGGGATAATCAGATTATCCCTTTGGGCGCGGAGGAAAATAACCAAGGGAGGTCAGAAAGATGAAAGCACGCACAGCAAGTGTTGGTGATCTGGAAAGCGTTTTTCACGACCTTTCAGAGCGAATGGCAGCGGAATATATCGCGGCCGGGAAAGACGTAAGATCGGCCTACGATAACCTTACCATGAACCTGCGCGAAGGACGCGCACATGCACTGATTGAAGACGACAAGGTCGTGGCGATCATTGCCTGGCAAGAGGCGGATGATGGAACAGATACCCTGTTTGCGGCGAAGGAGGACTTCTTCAATGCGCGATCCGTCCGGTTTTGTCGGAAGCACATCAAGCAAATTCAGGCGCTTTCCGGCGACCGTCCGATACATTCCAGAAGCTGGCTTGATCGTCCTGATGTCGTTAAATGGTTTCGGATCATTGGTTATCGGGAGATCGATGGCGAGCAAGGTTCCAAGCTTTTTGAGCTTGGTGCCCCAGCTGGAAACAGCCTCTCCAGCCAGTAAAATTAAGCAGCGCCGCGTTTATCAAGCGCGGCGCGATCTACCGCAAGCCTTCAGCAATTGCATCAATCGTTGCTCTCACGCGTGATGCAAGAACACGCCCGCCCGGCCATATGATATGGATCGGTAACGAAGGCGTTCTGATATCCGGTAAAACCTGAACCAACGCGCCGGACAAGAACTCTTCTTCGACCAGCCAGCGGGGTACCTGAACAAGCCCCAAGCCAGCAATAGCCGCATCGACGATCATATCAAAAGCAGCAAAGCTATGGTTTGAGCGGATATCGCATCGAACCTTTTCCCCATTCTCGTTTAAAACGACCCATGGTTCGTTCCGCCCACTACGAAACTGCGTGACGCAGAAATGCTCTTGAACGTTACTCAGTTTCGAAGGCTTACCATAGGCCGATATGTAGGAGGGTGATGCACAAATGATGACGTCCTGTTGACCCACGCGTTTAGAAATCAAATCCGTACTATCGGGCAGATCACCGATCCGCACCGCAAGATCGTACCCCTCTTCGATGAGGTTCACGACGCGGTTTTCAAATGACACTTCAAAATGCAGCTGTGGATGGGCTTGTGCGAGTTGCATCAACAAAGGTGCAACGCATTTCCGGCCAAACAAATCCGGCAGATTAATCCGCACCCGTCCTGACGGAACAGCTATGCGGGAAGAAAGTGCAATTTCTGCATTCGCAAGCTCTTCAAGCGCCCGACGGCAGCTTTCCAGATAAACACGCCCCTCGTCGGTCAGGCTTAGACTGCGGGTCGTGCGATGAAACAACCGCACACCGAGACGATCTTCAAGCCGCGCAACAGACTTGCTGACTGCAGATTGCGACAGGCCCAACACGGTTGATGCAGCCGCGAAGCTGCCCGATTGCTCAGCCTGAACAAATGCTCTGATACCGTTAAACCGTTCGTTTGAAATCATCAGCCGATAATTTTTGTCGTGATTGAATATAAATAATGCCAGAAATGCGAAATTTTCTCCATGATAAATTGCCTTTCACAAAGTTTCAGAGTTGTGAAGGATGAGCAATGTCAGAAGCACTGCAAGATAAGAAAATCGTTGTGATCGGTGGAAGTACCGGGATCGGGTTCGCCGTTGCAAAGAAGGCAGTAGAAGCAGGCGGCAAGGTCGTTATAGGCGCACGCGATCCTGCAAGACTTGGCCAGGCTGCTAAAACTCTGGGAGAGAGATCAACCGCATTGGAAGTCGACACCTCCGACACCGGATCTCTTGTGACATTTTTCAGAGCAATCGGCGCTTTCGATCATCTGTTCATCCCGGCGGCCACTTACACGGTAGCCGGCCTCGACAGCGACGACATAGAGGCAATTGAAAGCCCGTTTCGTTCAAAGTTCTGGGGCCAATACTGGGCTGTGAAACACGCTGTTCCGCATCTCAACAAGGCTGGTTCGATCACCTTGATGGCCGGTGCGGCCAGTGCAAGGCCAATCAAGGGTGGCGCAGTTTATGCAGCTTGCAACAGTGCAATCGAAGGGCTCGGTCGCGGGTTGGCGATTGATCTGGCACCCATTCGGGTGAACACGATTTCTCCTGGCACAATCGACGGCCATCTTTGGCAAAATCGTCCGCAGAAAATACGCGAAATGGCCTTTGAACACTATCGTCAAAATTCGCTTGTCGGCAGACCAGGCACTGAATCCGAGATTGCCGATACAGTACTTTACCTGATGGGAAACAGGTTTGTGACCGGATCGAACCTTTATCCGGATGGTGGATACGCGCTTCGCTGACAGCCTATATAACAACTGGCTGCAATATCTGAAGTTTCTAATGCAGCCGGTTGAATTTAATAGGTTTCTCCGCGCAGATGGCTCGCCAGAAAGCCGAGATTATCTTGTCCCCAATAGGTCTCAGTATCGTAAATATAGGTCGGAAAACCAAACACACCCCTATCGACGGCACGTTCACGATCCGATTTCCATTTGGCCTGAACGTCGTGATCATTCTCACGGCCCAACAGATACTGACCGTTAAAGCCAGCTTCATCGGCCACGGCACTGCGGACTTCCGGCTTGCCAATATCCTTAGCCTCAGACCAAAATGCATGTTGAAGCACACGTGTCAGCTGCAGCCAGTTTTGACCTTCAAGATAGGCGGCAATCACACTGAATGAAGCAGGCGTGGGGTCACTCAGAGCCGGTCGGTCATCAATGAAAAGCGGTTTGCCGCGAAACTTGGCCCAACGCTTGAGGTCCTGCGTGCCATAAGCGCGACGGGCTTCCGGACGATTGCGCGAAAAGATGCCGCCATTTTCCTCGATGACGGTCGCAAGATAAGGCTTGATTTCGACCACATGCCGCTCTGCCAGCTCCTCAAGCGTATCAAGCGTATCAAGCCCGAGATATGACCAGGGCGAACCGATGGAAAAGAAATAGTCGATCGATTTTGGCACGTTTTATCCTTTTGTATGTGAGTGCATCCCGACAAGTGTGAACCTGTTTTCGGATAAGATGCGCGCAGAAACGTTATTTGAACTTCGGCAATCCGGGCGGATTGGTCTCCGATTGTTTGAGAGCCTCTTCCTTCAGATGCCAGCGGTCGAGAATGCGGGCATAGGCTCCGCTTGCGATCAGGCTGTTGGTGGCAATGGTCAGTGCATCGGCAAGTCCGCTGCCTTTGCGCGTTGTAATCGCCACATCCGAGCGATCCGGCCAGCCCGCACTCAGCGTGCCGACGCGTTTGATATTCTTGTCGCGGGAGGCGATGAACACGAGCTGCGCGTGGGGCTGCACGATCACATCGGCCCGGCCCGATTGCAGAGCCAGAAGGCTGGCAGCTTCGTCATCGTAATATTGCAGTTCCAGCGGCTTAAGCCCCGCCTTCTCATTCTCTTCGCTCCACTTGACGAGAATGCGCTCCTGATTGGTCCCAGCACCCACGATGATGCGGAGGCCTGCAGCATCCTTGGGTTCCTTGATGGAGGTAACGCCACTGTCGGCTTTTACGAAAAAGCCATGCAAGCCCTGCCGATAGGTCGAAAAGTCGAACTTTTCCTTGCGCTCTTCCGTGACACCAACATTGGATATCACGGCATCATATTTGCCGGATGCGAGACCCAGCGGCCAATCGATCCATGCGACCGGAACGCTTTCGAGTTCAAGCCCAAGGCTTTCAGCAATTGCGGACGCATAGTCTGCATCCGCACCCACAACGGTCTTGGCATCTGTGGCGTAAGCCGCCAGCGGCGGACCGCCCGGCGCAACGGCCACAGTCAGCTTGCCCGGCGTGACGAATTTGAAATCTGCGGGAATGGCAGCGATTGCTGCAGCATCTTTCTGCACGTGAATGCGGCCAGCCTGCTCGGGTGATAAATCAAAACCATCCTCCGAAAAGGCCGACAGGGATGAAGCGCCTACCAACGCCCATGCAGCAACTAACAGAGCGCCTGCTCTCATGAACCGTTCTCCATTTAAGTAAATTAAAGCGGGCTGGCATATGCGTCCCCTCATGTGCCAGCCCAGCCCCTCACGAACCGCTTTTCGGCAGGCCCTGTGGATTTGTCTTGGCTTCGGTGATGGCTTCCGGTCCAAGGTTCCAAGTATCTAGAACCTTGGTATAGGCACCGTTTGCAATCAGATCGTTGAGAACATTGGTCAGTGGAGCTGCAAGCCCACTACCCTTGCGCGTTGTGACCGCAATCTCGGCGGTGATCGGCCAGCCGCCACTGACCGTGCCAACCAGCTTGGTCTTGCCATTGATGCCAGCGGAATAGGCCTGTGTCGCGTTCACGCTGAAAACCGCATCGGCACGGCCGCTTTGAATGGCGAGATCCTTGACCGCATCATCGTCATAATATTGCACCTCAATCGGTTTCAAACCGGCTGCAACATTCTGACGATCCCACTCCAGCAGCACCTTTTCCTGATTGGTGCCTGCATCGGTGATGATCTTGAGGCCCTCAATATCCTTGGGCTGTTTCAGCTCCTTGATCGCGCTATCAGCTTTGACGTAAAAGCCAAGCTCATCCTTGCGATAGGTGGAGAAATCGAACTTCTCCTTCCGCTCTTCCGTCACTGTGACGTTGGAAATCACCGCATCGAATTTGCCCGAAGCAAGCCCAAGAGGCCAATCGGCCCACGCAACCGAAACCAGTTCCAGATCGCGTCCTAGACTATCGGCAATGATCTGTGCCAGATCGACATCGTAGCCGATGACGGTCTTGGAATCTGATGCATAGTCATGCAACGGCAGATGACCGCTGGTGCTGATGCCAATAGTCAGAACACCGTCTTTGACGAATTTGAAGTCTTTGACCTGATCGATACGCTTATCGAGTTTTTCAACCCGCAAACGGTTTGGCTGTTCTGGACTGAGATCAAATCTGCCCTCACTCCATGCAGCATTCGTCATCAGCAAAGCCCCTGAAATCAGGCCCGCAGTGAAGTATCCCGCTTTTCTGATATAAGCCATATTCCCATCTCCTTGAGTGTAAAACTCTGTGTAATGACCTGATTTCTTTAAATTTTACCCCGTTACGAGCGGATCTTACGATCCGCTTTTCGGCAATCCGGCAGGGTTGGTTTTGGCCTCATCGACGGCTTCTGAACTCAGGCTCCAACGCTCAAGCACATGATGATATTTGCCGTTCTTGATGAGTTCATTAAGCGACAGCGTCAGCGCATCGGCCAGACCGCTGCCCTTGCGTGTGGTGATTGCCACCTCGGCCGTCTGCGGCCAGCCGCCACTTACCGTGCCGACAAGCTTGGTTTTGCCGTGCTGCGATGCGGCATAGGCCTGCACTGCATTGACGCTGAAGACCGCATCCGCACGACCGGATTCAAGCGCAAGGCTCTTGACCGCATCGTCGTCGTAATACTGCACTTCGACGGGCTTCAGACCAGCTTCAACATTCTGCTTGTCCCACTGCAGAAGAATGTTTTCCTGATTGGTACCGGGATCGGTAATGATCTTCAGGCCCGCAATATCCTTTGGCTCTTTCAGTGATGTAATCGCACTGTCCGCCTTGACGTAAAATCCAAGCTCATCCTTGCGATACGTTGAAAAGTCGAACTTTTCCTTGCGTTCTTCGGTCACGGTCACATTGGAAATCACGGCATCGAACTTGCCGGATTCAAGTGAAAGCGGCCAGTCAGCCCAGGCGATTGGCACCAGCACAAGCTCACGGCCCAACGTATCGGAAACCAGCTGAATGAGATCAGGATCGAAAGCCACGACAGTCTTTGCATCCGTTGCATAAGTGCTGATCGGAGGCACCCAAGGATTGATGCCGACGACGAACTTGCCGTCCTGCACGAACTTGAAATCCTTGGGAACGGCATTGACGACGGCTTCGCTCTTTTCCGTGCGCAAACGGTTTGGCTGCTCCGGGCTAAAATCAAGCTCTGCGGAAAAGGCTGGCGCGCTGAACAGCGTTGCTGCTGCCAGAAAGCTGCCCAATATTGCGTTCTTGTAGTTGCTTGATTTCATTGAATGACTCCTGAGAATAATCTGAATATTGGACAAACAATCCCCGTCGACTGCCCCGTCAGGGCAATCGTAAGTGTCGGGAGTTGTGGTTTGGATCCTGAGCGCATCCCGAAAAGTGAGAACCGATTTTCGGAATGCGCTTAACAAAGCGGGCGTTCTGGCGTCAGAGGACTTTTGCGAGAAACTCCCGGGTTCGGGGATGCGTTGCCGCATTGAAAAGCTGCTCCGGCCTGCCGGTTTCGAGAATACGGCCCTCTTCCATGAAGACCACCGTATCCGCCACTTCACGGGCAAAGCCGATCTCATGGGTTACGATGACAAGCGTGGTGCCAGAGCGTGCAAGCTCCTTGATGACATCCAGCACTTCACCAACCAGTTCAGGGTCAAGTGCCGAGGTTGGTTCGTCGAACAGGATGACTTTTGGATTGAGGGCCAGTGTGCGGGCGATGGCGACACGTTGTTGCTGACCACCGGAAAGTTGACGCGGATAGGCATCGATTTTTTCGCTGAGACCAACGCGCGCCAGCAGACGTTTTGCAACCACGGTCGCGGCATCCCGGCTCAGTCCACGCACAATCATCGGTGCTTCGATGATGTTTTCCAGCACGGTCAGATGCGGGAAGAGATTAAAGTTCTGAAACACCATGCCGACATCGACGCGTTTTTTCAGAATGTCTTTTTCTTTAAGCTCGTAGAGGGTGTTGCCGCTCTGGCGATAACCCAGCAGTTCGTCGTCAATCGAGATAAAGCCGTCATCAACACGCTCCAGATGATTGATGGATCGCAGCAATGTCGATTTGCCTGAACCTGATGGTCCGAGGATCGCGGTCACGCTGCCGGGTTTGATATGCAAGCTGACATTATCAAGAACGAGATTGTTGCCAAAGCTTTTGGATACACCGTGAATATCCACCGCACCGCGTCGCGCACCTGTGAACCCGCTGACGGCAAGGGCATCAGTAATCTGTACGTCCTGCTCGCGGCTGACTACGTTCTGCGCTTTGGTCGATGTCGTTGCTTGCGCAGGAATGAAACGAGCGAAAAGGCGTGTCAGAATGGCTGGAGGCGGATTCCGCAAAGCACCGCGTGAGAAATGACGTTCGATGTAATATTGCGCGATCGACAGCACCGTCATGATGATCAGATACCAGACGGTTGCGACCATCAGCAGGGGAATGACTTCGAGGTTGCGGCGGTAGATGACCTGCACCGTGTAGAAGAGTTCCGGCAGCGCAAGCACGTAGACCATCGATGTGCCTTTAGCGAGACCGATGATTTCATTAAAGCCCGTCGGAAGTATTGTGCGCATGGCTTGCGGAAGCACGATGCGGAAGGCCTGTCTGCGTCGCGGCAAGCCGAGAGCGGCGGCAGCTTCGAGCTGCCCCTGATCGACAGACAGAATACCGCCACGGATAATCTCGGAAGAGAACGCTGCCTGATTAAGACTCAACCCCAGAAGGGCAGCAGCAAACGGACTGAGTATCTGAACGGTTGGATATTCGGCAAAAGTGATATCCGTGTAAGGAACACCAAGCCTAACAGTTTCATATAGATAGCCGAGATTGTTCAGAACAAGAAGCAGGACGATCAGTGGAATGGATCGCAGCAGCCAGATATAGGCCCAGGAAAGACCGGATAGCAGCGGCGAGCGTGAAACGCGAGCAAGCGCGAGTGCGGTTCCCAGTGCAAATCCAAGCACCGTTGCAAGCGCTGTCAGCCACAGCGTCCGCATCAAACCGACAAGAACGGGCTCTGACAAGAACCATTCTGCAAAGACTGACCAGCCCCATCTAGGGTTGGTCAGAACCGACTGCAGTACGGCGATAATCAGGCCAGCAGCCAAGATAGTACCAATCACACGCGCCGGATAGCGCGCCGGAACGATCTTGTAGTGCTTGAAGTCACCCGGACTTACGCGGGAATTAACTTCCCCGTCTGTCCCTGCAAAATCTGTAGCAATTGCCATAATCAACGCCGCTCCGAAATATCATTTAACTTATGATCCAATGCAGACGTGTCTGTCATGGAAGTCACTCAACCTGAGTTTCGGAGATGAAGCGTCAAGTTTCAAAACAAATAAGTCTATTTAAACATCGATCAGTGGATGTTTTTTCCATAACACCCACTCTTGTACCCTAGCATTTACTTAGCCAAATGCCGCGTGCTTCGCAGTCGTATCGGAAGCATTAAAATCAACTTGTCTGATATTCTCGATATTTTTCTCGAAAGGCAAAGTCCCGTAAACCTCGGGGTCGGCGGACACATCGAAAAGCGCCGTATAACCATTTCTGAGATAAAGCTCTTTGGCTTCTGGCTGCCGGAAACCAGTGGTCAGATAAACGCGCGTGTAACCCTGACGGTGTGCCTGCGCTTCCAGCTCTTCAAGCACCTTTTTGGCAAGCCCTTGCCTGCGCAGATCACTATGCGTCCAGATGCGCTTGAATTCGGCTGTCACATCGTCATAGCGCATGAATGCACCACCACCGATTGTCTGACCGTCACGGAGCAGCAGCAGGAAATTGCCGTGCGGAGGCGCGAAGGCTTCCGGCGGATATTTGTTCATTTCGGCTGCTGCACCCTCTTCATTGAAATAGGTGCCGTAGCGCGTGTCATACTCGATTGTCAGCGCCTCGATCAGCGGCACCGCACGAATATCGGTCGTTGAAGTGTATAGAAATTCATCCGCCATGATGTGCCATCCATATTGAAGAAATCGTGCAATCTCAGATCAGCGAGGCTTCAGTCAGTCGAACCCAAAACAGCGCGGCTGGAAGCAGGATTTCATCGTTGAAATTATAATTGGGGCTATGCAGGCCCGCACTGTCGCCATTGCCGACGAAAAAGTACGTCCCCGGCTTCTGTTCGAGCATGAACGCAAAGTCCTCGCTTGCCGTGCGCGGACGGAAATCTTCGATAACGGTGCCAGTGGGGAAAGTGCTGAGCGCGACCTGTCGCGCAAATTCCGTCTCGGCTTTTGCATTGATCAGGGCAGGAAAGCCCCACTGATAATTGACATCAGCAACAGCACCAAAGCTTTCGGCTTGTGAGCGCGCGACAGCTTCAATCCGCCGCCGCAACTCTTCACGTACAGTTTGCGAGAACGAGCGGATGGTAATGCCAAGATCGACATGCGCGGGAATGACATTCAACGCATCGCCGCCATGAATGGAGGCCACCGTCACCACACCCATATCAAGCGGATCAAGATTGCGCGCGACCACCGTTTGCAGGGCCAGAACAATGGATGAGGCAACCACAACCGGATCGACCGACTTGTGTGGTTCTGCACCATGACCGCCACGCCCGTTCACGCGAATTCTTGCGCGATCCACCGATGCCATCGCAGGCCCGGTGACAAAGCCGAACTTTCCTGCGGGCACACCCGGCCAGTTATGCAAACCATAGACAGCATCGCACGGAAAGCGCTCAAAGAGGCCGTCTTCGATCATGCGTCGGGCACCTGCCCCGATCTCCTCAGCGGGCTGGAAAATCAGATGCACCGTACCGGAAAAGCGACCAGACTGGGCAAGATAGCGAGCCGCAGCCAGCAAAACTGTCGTATGTCCGTCATGGCCACATGCGTGCATCACACCAGAATTGCTGCTTGCGTAATCGAGGCCAGTCGCCTCGTTGATCGGCAAGGCGTCCATGTCCGCCCTGATGCCAATGGTCTTGCCGGAGTTGCCACGCTTCAATGTGCCAACCACGCCAGAACCGCCAACGCCGGTTGTAACGTCATAGCCCCATTGCTTCAGATAATCTGCCACCAGAGCAGACGTCCGGGTTTCCTTGAACGCCAGTTCCGGATGGGTATGAATGTCGCGACGCAAAGCG
Organism: Brucella sp. HL-2; assembly: GCF_025846885.2. Classification (NCBI taxonomy): domain Bacteria; kingdom Pseudomonadati; phylum Pseudomonadota; class Alphaproteobacteria; order Hyphomicrobiales; family Brucellaceae; genus Brucella; species Brucella sp. HL-2. The sequence continues at coordinate 399,421 of NZ_JAOYTK010000002.1, forward strand.
ATAAACTCGTCGATAAACGAGGCAAGACCTGTCTCGATTTCCAGTTTCCGGTTTACGTCTGGCGACCGCTGAATATTCATGCCGCACCCTTTCGGTGACTTCCGGCATCATTGTTTTCAACGTGCTTCGCATAACGGCTCTGCGGATGCTCAAGCCCGAGATTTTCGCGCAGCGTATCGTGTTTCAGGCTGCCTTCATGATATCCGCGCTCTTCCAGAATTGGCAGAACATAGGCAATGAAATCATCCAGCCCTTCGGCAATCACCGGGAAGCCAAGGATAAAACCGTCAGCAGCCTTCTGCTCTTTCCAGAGAATGATTTCGTCGGCAATCTTCTCTGCCGTGCCGATGAAGGACGTGCGTGGCGAGGCCACATTCAGCGCCACTTCACGCAGGCTCAGCTTGTTTGCAGCCGCGTCGCGCTTGATGCGATCCGTTGTCGAACGGAAGCTGTTCTTGCCGACATCACCAAGCTCAGGGAAAGGCGCATCGAGATCATAGGCGGTGAAATCATGGTGATCGAAGAAACGTCCGAGATAGGAGAGCGCTTCGTGGATGCTTACGAGATTGCGGATCGCCTGGTATTTCTCTTCGGCTTCAGCTTCGGTTCGTCCAACGATGGGGCCGATGCCCGGATAAATGCCGACATCGTCCTGCGAACGCCCATGGGCAACCGCACTTGCTTTGATCTGCGCATAAAATGTCTGGCTGTCCTTGATGGTGCCCGCATTGGTGAAGACAGCGTCCGCATGTTTGCCCGCAAGTCCTACACCCGCTTCGGAAGCACCAGCCTGAAAGATAACAGGCTGGCCCTGAGGCGAGCGCTGGATATTGAGCGGCCCTTCAACCGAGAAGAAGCGCCCCTTGTGGTCGAGCCGATGAAAACCTTCCGGCTTGTAAAACTGTCCGCTTTCACGATCGCGAACGAAGGCGTCTTCATCCCATGAATCCCAAAGACCTTTGGTCACTTCAAGATATTCATCGGCGATTTCATAACGCAGAGCGTGCTCGGGATGCGGCTTGCCATAATTGCGGCCTGACCCTTCGAGCGGTGTTGTCACCACATTCCAGCCCGCACGACCGCCGGAGATGAGATCAAGCGATGCGAATTGCCGCGCGATCGTAAACGGATCGCTATAGGACGTCGAAACCGTGCCTGCGAGACCAATGCGCTTTGTGTTTGCAGCGAGCGCTGAAAGGACCGTCAAAGGCTCAAAGCGATTGAGAAAATGCGGAATGGAAATCTCGTTGATATAAAGCCCGTCCGCGATGAAGGCGAAGCTGATGCCAGCCTCTTCGGACTTGCGTGCCGCATCAATGAAAAACTGAAGGTTCACGCTGGCATCTGCCGGCCCGGATGGATGTTTCCAGGCATTCATATGTCCGCCTGCACCCTGCAGCATCACACCGAATCTAATCTGCTTGGAACTCATTTGAGGTACTCCCTATAGCCAGTGGCTTTGGATCAGGCGGCAATAGCCAGACGTTCGCCTGCGAGGCTTTCGATGGCAGCTATTCTTAGTTCATGAGAAACAGCGGGAAACTCGAGCACAAACTCAGCCACCCCATATTGCTCGTGCAGTTCATCGAGCTTCTGCTTCACTTGTTTTGCTGAACCTGCGAGCACATTTGGATGTTTTTCTTCAACCCGATAATCAGTCTCTCCAGCCTGCCGCGCAAACTCGGCGGCTGCCTCCTGTGTGCCAACCGAAACTGATTGTCCGGAGGTGAGATGAACCTTGAAGATTTTAATTTTCGAAACCGCAGCATCAACCGCGTCTTGGCTCTCGGCAACGACCGCACCAAGCGCCAGCACGGGCACTTTTCCAGTCACATTGCGATAGGCGTCGAACGTCTTCTGCAGATTGGCAGTATCGCCGTTCAAATGACCGGCATAAACAAAATCCCAGCCGGAATGCGCGGCGAGCAACGCGCTTTCAGGGCTTGCACCCAGCACGAATTTTTCCGCAGACACCTGTGGTTTGGGAGTTGCGGCCAGTCCTTCAAACGGGCCGGAAGCGATCTTGTCACCGCCAAGAAATGCGCTGAGCTGTTCAAGCTTGCTGTTAAAATCGAGCCGTTTTTCGCTGCCTGTTTCCTGCTGCAAGGCCTTGGTTGACAATGGAAGTCCGCCTGGAGCCTTGCCAACACCGAGATCAACGCGTCCGCGCCCAAGGGCTGCCAGAAGGTTAAAGTTTTCGGCAACTTTGTAAGGGCTGTAATGCTGCAGCATCACGCCGCCGGAACCAATCCTGATCCGCTTTGTCGATGCCAGAAGATAGGAAACAAGCACCTCAGGTGAAGGCCCGGCCAGCTCATCCGCGTGATGGTGCTCCGCAACCCAGAACCGCTTGTAACCCGACTGCTCCGCAGCCTGCGCATAAGAAACGGTATTCGCGAGCGCTATTTCCGCGCTCCCTGATTGCGCCACCGGGCTCTTGTCGAGAAGGCTTAACTGATAGGGCATCGGCACATCCACTTTCGCTGACCATCGCAATTTCGGGCAGAACCTTAGGCGCGGCGCGCGAACATGGATCAGCCGAGCGTAGTTTCTCGGCTTCGAGACAAAATCTCAAAGATCAGGCGACTGAAATATGCGGTCTTGGGGCAAATTTATTCTGTGTCGGTGGAATATGTTGAAACGGACTGTTTGATGACAGTCTGATCCACCTTTCCTCATGAAAAATGATTGAAAATTCTCACAGCGGCTAAAATGCACTGCCGCTGTGATTTATCATTGGGTTGAATTTAGAGATATCGACGTGGATTTGCTGCCAGATAGAAGGTATTGATCAGCGTATTGATATCGAACACAGGCAAGCCGGATTCCGCCGCAACATAAGATGAAAACGGGCACATATTGGTGCATTCAAACAGAATAGCGCCCGGATTTTCACAGCTCACCATAAATTCCCGCGTCATTTCCAGCATTTCTTCCTTCAACACTTCCGTATCGAGATAATCGCGACCTTCAATATAGGTCTGTGGAAACTCGGCATTCTGCTTCATGCCCTGCACCTGCACAGGGATTACATCGGACGACCAGCCAACGCCTTTGAAATGCGCATCATTCATATGATGCGCTCGCTCAGTGAAGACACCGATGACTTTACCAGGTGGCAGCATCGCGTGAATAATCGGCGCCTGCATCAGTGATGATGTGAAGACTGGAATGTTGACCGCTGCGGCAATATCTTTCTGGAACGGCCCCAAAAAACCACAACTTGTGGTAATGGCGCGTACGCCCTCCGCTTCGAGTTCGCGTGCCGCATCGATGAACGGCTCGATCAGTTTTGGATCAGGATTTTTGCCCATGATGCGTGTGGCATGTGCACCTTTTACTGTCTTGTAACGCACAGGAAAATCATAGGACAGCGCATTGCCGATATCGCCAGCAGGACGAGGGAAAATCGTGTCCAGCATCAGCACACCGATCTGCTGGCCATAATTGGTGAAGCCACCTTTGAGCATCATAGTTTCATTCCTCTGAATTATGGGTAATCAAAGCATTTCCAGCAAAAGTGCGAAGCGGTTTTGCGTAGGGATAATGCGTAAAAACAAAAAGATAGAGCGGTTCCAACGGTTCAATATTAACAGGAACCGCTCTAACAACCGAAGCGCGCGGGCGAGAAGGCGCGAACGCTGTCTGATGGGGGTACGTTGTTGATTGCGTCGAGAACGATCTCAGCGGTTTTGGGGGCTGCAGCGATCCCGATATGACCGTGACCGAAGGCGGCAATGATCCCCGGATGGGGCGTGAGTTTGCCTATCACCGGAACGCCATCTGCAGGCGACGGGCGATGCCCCATCCAAAGTTTGAGATGCTGCAGATCCTGCTTTTCCAAATTGGGATAGCTCGCCAATGCGTGCTTAAGCAGCACCTCCGAGCGTCGCCAGTCGGGCGCTTTCTCCACCGTTGCCAGCTCGACCTGACCGGAGAGACGCAAACCCATATTGGTGGGTGTATTGCCCATTCGCCCGGTGCTCGGCATGATCGGGATATCAAAGGGAAGCTCGTTCAAGGGCAAGGTCACATGATACCCCCGCTCGCTTTGCATCGGCACATACAAGCCGAGATCGCTCATGATGCGCCCGGAATGGATGCCCGCTGCCAGCACGATATAATCGGCAGCGATACTCTCATCATTATCGAGCACAACACGCGGCGAAACACCTGTGAGAACTTTTACGACGTTCTTTCGAATAAAACGAACGCCTGCCTTTTCCGCTTGCGCTGCAATACCCGCAACATAGCCTCCAGTATCGAGACAATGCGCGCCTTCCGTTACATGAATGGCAAAGCGAAAATTGCCTCCAAGCGCCGGAATGCGTTCACGCAGTTCTGCTTCCTGCCATTCGTCGAACAGAATGCCGTTATCACGGCGCAGCTGCCAGCTAAGCGCTTCAGCTTCAAAGGCTGCACGATCAGGATAGGCGTAAAGCAGGCCCTTCTGCACGATGAGATGTTCCTGCCCGGTCTTGCTGGCCAGCTCAAGGTGGCGTTTCGGTCCATCATTAAGCAGCCAGTTGAGCTTGGCCGCAGTTTTTGTCACCCGCGATTTTGTGGCCCCTGCGAGCAGAAACCGCGTGAGCCATGGTGTCAGCCTTGGGACCGATTTCCAGTCAACGGTCAGTGGCCCGTTACGATCAAACAGAAATCCGGGAACCTGTCGCCACAAGCCAGGCATACTCATGGGAATGATCGAGGCGGGACTGATCCAGCCACCGTTTCCGTAGCTTGCACTTTGCTCTCCGCCCGGTTCTGAGCCGTCGCAAAGCGTTACTTTCAGACCGGCATCAGCGAGCCGCAAGGCGGTGGTGGAGCCGATAATGCCAGCCCCGACGACAATTACATTGCCTGTCATGACATTTATCCGTTCTGCGCGTGCATTTATGCGAGACCGCCGTGGAAATGGCTCAGAAACTCTCGGGTTGCGGGTTCATGCGGCTCATTGATCACCTGACGGGCATCGCCGGTTTCAACGACGTAACCGTCCTGCATGAAGATGACCTTGTCAGCGACATCACGAGCAAAGGCCATTTCATGGGTCACAAGGATCATCGTCATGCCCTGCTCGGCCAATTGCCGAATGACCGCCAGAACTTCACCGACCAGTGCTGGATCAAGAGCCGATGTTGCCTCGTCAAACAGCATCACATCGGGGCGCATCGCGAGCGCCCTTGCAATCGCAACGCGCTGTTTCTGACCGCCCGAGAGCTGCTCTGGTCTGGCGTCCGCACGGGCTGCAAGCCCGACCTTTTCCAACAGTTCCATGGCCAGTTCGCGGGCAGCCTTTTTGTCCTGTTTGAGAACAGTGACCGGCCCAATCATGACGTTATCGAGAACGCTCATATGCGGAAACAGATTGAAGTTCTGAAACACCATCCCGGTATTGGCGCGGAATGCCGCGAGATATTTGTCCTTGAGCGACACATCTCCGGACGAGAAATCTATCTTCTGCTGACCAATTGCGATGTAACCCGCATCTGGCAGCGAAAGCAGATTAAGACTGCGGAGCAGTGTCGATTTGCCGGAGCCACTTGGCCCGATCAGCGCAACCACCTGCCCGCGCTCAACTGTGAGACTGATATTGCGCAGCACCTCAATGTCGCCAAAAGACTTTTTCAGCCCACGCACTTCGATCATCGGTTCAGCATTCATGGCTTATCTCCACAAGGCTTGCTTGCTTCATTCGGCTCATCATTTCAGCCTGCCTTCCAGCCCATGGGCGAGCCGTGTCAGAGGGAACAGGACAGCGAGATAAAGCACTGCAATCAGGGTGTAGGTTTCAAGCGGTCGGTAGGTAGCCGAAGTTACAAGCTGGCCCTGATAAAGAAGATCAGGCACAGCAAGGACCGACAAAAGCGATGTGTTTTTCAGCTGAAGCACGGACTGGTTGACCAGTGGCGGCACCATGCGGCGCAGTGCCTGCGGCAATATGATCTTTCCCATGAGCTGACCGCGACGCATACCGATTGCACGGCCGGCATCCCACTGCCCCGCATCAATGGAAACGATGCCACCACGGATGATTTCCGCATAAAATGCAGCACCATAGAAGGTAAGCGTAATGAAAGCCGCCATGGCAGGCGAAATTTCAAAACCAATCAGCATCGGGAGTGCGTAGTAGCACCAGACCAACTGCACCAGTACTGGCGTACAGCGAAATATCTCAACGACCGTCATAATGGGAACGGTGATGATTTTGTTGCCGGAAAGCCTGCCAAGAGCAAAGACTGTTCCAACGAATATGCCCGAGAGTACGGTTATAATCGTAAAACCGACCGTGTAGGCCAGGCCTTGGAGGAATAATCCCCGATACTGCCAAAGGCCGGAAAAGTCCCATTGATAGTCCATTAATTCACTCTTTCTGACATCCCGGCGAAGGCACGGGAAGACGTTGAGCTGAACAGCCAATGCCCCAGCGACAGGACATCGAACACCGGCAAGCCACATGTTTTTGCGACTGCTTGTGCAAATGGCGGCATGTTCGTGCACTCAAGAACAACGGCACCAAGATTGGGTTCGCGTAACTTCAGCTCTTGTGCGGCGTTTGTAATTTCAGTTTCAAGAGCCGAGCGATCATAAGTTCCGCTGCCTTCAATCAACTCGCGAAAGGCACCACCGCCCGGCATGCCAATCCTTGGCGTGCCGATGCTGGCACCACAGGCGGCGAAGATTGCATCGTCAAGGCTCGCTTCATCATAGGTGATTACCCCCACCGCGCGCTGCGGGCCGACCAATGTGCTGACCATCGGCAACTGAAGCAGGCTGGAGGTAGCAATCGGCACCGACAGTTTTCCGTTTAAAGTGCCTTGGTGGCGCGCCATGAAGCCGCAAGAGGTAACGAGCGCCCTGCATCCTTCAGCAATCAGAGCCTCGCCAGCAATAACGAAGTCTTCGATCAACCCCGCACCACCCTGACGAATGATCTTGTCGGGTGATGCTCCGCTTACCTTCTTGAACCTTACCGGCATCTCCCATGATGCCGGATTCCCGACATCTCCGGGCGGACGCGGAAAGCCGGTGTCAAGCATGATGACACCGAGTGATCTTTGCTGATGCTGCATGATGGTTGACGCGTCAGAACTTCAAAGTTGGCGGCAAGTCAGATGGCTGCACACCCACTAGCGAAAGGCTGCTGACGATCCATTCATTGACCTTGCCGTCTTCACGACGTTTTTTGAGCCAAACGTCAACGTAGTCGCGGAATTCGCCGTTTGCATCTTTGCGCACGCCAATCGTGGTGGGTTGGCTATCCAGCGGCTCAGGAACAAATACTTTAAATTTGTCGCCAAGCTTATGCGCCGTCACAACAGACATCAGTGCGACCTGCACGATTACATCGGCCCGACCAGATTGTAGAGCGATAACGGTTTCATCCGCACCTTTAAGCGCGACAAGCGTGCAGTTGGGCAACGTTTTGCGAGCGAAGAGATCCTGCGTAGAACCGAGATCAACCGTGACGCGAATTTCAGGCTTGTTCAGCTCTTCCCAGTTTTTGATCTCACGATCCTTGCTGGTGATGACGGTGAAGACGTTGTCCATCATAGCTTCGGTGAAGTCGACCGATTTCGCACGTTCAGGATTATTGCTGAGAGCAAACATAATGTCGATCTTGCCACCCTGAAGGTCCATGACGGAGTTGCCCCAGGTGGTTTCGACCATTTCCAGCGGCACACCAATATATTCGGCGAGGTCCTTGCCCATGGAAACGCAGAAACCGTCCCATTCACCAGTGGCGAGGTTTTTCTGGTAGTACGGCGGTGTGCCGTTGAATACGCCGATGCGCAACGCGCCCCGGTCCTTGATGGATTTCAGTGTCACGCCGTCTTCGACAGCCCACGAAAAGCCAGGGGCAAGCATGACAGCAGTGCCGCCCAAAAGCGTTGTCTGGATAAACTTACGTCTATTCATCGTTGTTTCCCTCTTGTTGAACCGAGCATTACTGTGCGCTTGAATGCGCCAGGCTGCTTTCTCTATTAAATTTATTGGAAAGTACCACTGAGTAACTGACGTTCTCGATTCCTTCGATCTGTGCCAGCTCTTCAATCAATGCCTCCAGATCTTCGAGAAATCCGACATGAACCCGACACAATATGTTCGCCGGACCGCTGATGGCATCTGCTGTAAGAATTTCCGGATAAGCGCGTAACGCCGCAAACAAGCGCTGCACTATGCGTTGTGAAGCTGTGATGAACAGATAAGCGGAGATGCTGTTGTCATCCTTGGTCCGACGGACGATAGCCCGGTATCCCAATATGACGCCGCGCCGTTCCAGACGGCCTATTCGTTCCTGAACACTCGATCGGGCAAGGCCCACGCGCCTTGCCAGTTCACTCGCCGGGAGACGTGCATTTTCCTCCAGGATACTGACCAGATTTCGGTCGATACTATCACCGTAGTCCATCGTGTTCCCTTATGTTTATTTGTAATGAGAATGCGGCGCTTTCTCATCAAATAAAAGCATTGAAAATTGGATTAAGCATGAATTAAACTCATGATCAAAATCTGAGGAAACCCATGCGCCGCTTTCTTCCTTCTCTTTCAGCTCTGCATGCTTTCGATGCGTCGGTGCGCTATCTGAGCTTCACACGCGCATCGGAAAATCTCGGCATGACGCAAAGCGGCGTCAGCCGTCAGATTCAAAATCTTGAGTCTTTTCTCGGTCTCAAGCTATTTGAACGGGCGGGGCCGCGTTTGGTTCTCACGGAAGAAGGACAGAGTTACTACGAGGAAGTTTCGCGTATTCTCGCAAAACTTGAAGAAGTTTCTATGGATGCAGTGCGTGGGTATAAAACGCAGAGCCTGCTCAAAGTTGGCCTGCCGCCGACACTAATGCGGAAATGGGCGCCGAGCATCATCAGCACCTTCGCCCGGACATATCCTCAAATATGGTTCGAGGTGTTTCCCTGCTCACATGATCTCGATTGGGGTAAATCCGATCTCGATCTAGCCATACTGCGCGGCATTGGCAATTGGGCCAATGTGCGCAGCCGTCTGCTGTTTCCTGAAGAATTGGTGGTGATCGGTTCACCGGAAATTGTACCCGAGAACGGACTGACCGGAGATGTCGAATTGCTCGACTTTCCGCTGATCCAGAACTCAAACAGGCCAAGCCTGTGGCTGCACTGGCTGCGGGGTGCAGGTATTCATTACAACAAGCGTATCTTTGGGCCGCGCCTGCCAACACATGATGTAATCATCGAATGTGCTGTTGCAGGTATGGGGCTTGCAATCGCACCTAAAATTTTAGTGCAGGAGGAACTGCAGTCCGGAAAACTCAAGCTGGCACTTGAGCGCGTACAGACATCTGGCGAGAGCTATTTTCTCTGCTCAGCGCAGGCGCGGCAGGGCTCGAAAAATGTCCGACTGTTCCGCGACTGGTTCATTGCAGAAGCAAAACGCCACAAACATCATCTGCCTGTGGCGTCATCAGTTTAGATGTAAGAACGCTCAACTGGCTTCAGGTTGAGCGGATCTTCACCGCGCTTTAAAAGCCAAGAATAAACTGGCGGCACCCGGTCAGCTATCGATTCAACATGGACGTCGATAAAACACGGCCCGTCTTTCCAGGCAAAGGCTTCCGCCATCGCTTGGTCAACCTCATCGGCGGTTTTGGCGGTCCATGCCTTCAAGCCGTAGGCCTCGGCAATTGCCTGACCTTTGGGCGCAAGAAAATCGACACCGAAGCACTGGTTATGCCCCTTTAATCGATGCAGGCCTTTGATCCAGCCGAAAGTCGCATTGTTGAACAAAATAAGGATCGCGGGCACCTGCAAACGCACCAGCGTTTCAAGCTCGCCTACCGTCATGCCGAATGATCCATCGCCAAACAGTCCAATCGGTCGCTTGTCAGGATCGGCTCGCCAAGCACCGACAGTGGCAGGAAGTGCTGATCCAAGACCACCAAAAGCACGCGGAATGGCAAACCGTGTTTCCTGATCATTGATCTTGAGAAAACGTGTCATATAGGGCGTGGGTGTGCCTGCGTCAGAGTAAATCAGGGCTGGTTGGCTCGACTGGCTGAGCGCTTCGTTGAACGAACGCACAACACGTTCAGGGCGCAAAGGAACACGCTCGTCGTTCAATGCTTCCTCGGCATGTTCCCAGAAGATGCGCCTATGGGCGTTCAATTCTTCGATCCAGCTATCGTGCTTTTTGGGCTCAATCGTCAGCTCGATCTGCAGCAACTCATCCAACACCAGCAATGCATCGCCCTGAATAGAGAGCAGATTTTCGTAATTATTGGCCATTATTTCAGGCGAAATATCAATTTGCGCAAGACGTCTGTTGAGTGTGATCTTTGGGAAAGTCCAGCCAATCGTCACAACAGAACCAATGCGGGAACCGACAAACAATGTAAAATCGGAATGTTCCAACGCCCAGTTGGCATGAGGATGATAGCCATTATCTCCGATCACGCCGATGGCCAGACGATGATCATCGTCAATCGCACCCTGCCCCGTCATCGTTGTGCACATTGGAATGTTATACTTCTCGGCCAGCCTTGAAATCTGTTCACCGGCTCTGGCGCGATTAACACCACCACCCGCCACGATCAAAGGTCGATCTGCTTTCGCAATCAGTTCGAGCAGTTCTTGCAGCTTCTGTTTTGGCGGCAGTGTCGGGAATGCCGGGAAGGTTTTGCACTCTTCTTCGACATGCAGCGATATCCGCGCCGGATCAACCTCCGCAAGAAGCATATCTTCGGGAATCTGGAGATGCACCGCGCCCGGTTTACCGGAACAGGCAACACGAAACGCACGACGAATGATTTCGGGCAGTTTTTCGGCCGATTTCACCTGCACCGAGAGCTTGGTCACAGGCTCAAACAGTTTTGCGCAATCAAGCTCGGTGAGAACACCGCGCCCTTCTCCCGGCAAAGGAATATCAATGGTAAGGAGAATAACAGGTATTGACGATCCGTTCGATTCAGCGACCGGCGGCAGCGAATACATAGCGCCTGCGCCCGACGGACATTCAAAGACCCCGGGCTTGTTTGTAAAACGTCCATAGGCATCGGCCATATACCCGGCGGAGCGTTCATCGCGCGCCATGATATGTCGTATTTCGCCTTCCCGCTGCTGTAGAGCTTCATACAGAGGCACGTTGGTATCGCCCGGCACCCCGAAGATTGTCTCAACGCCATAGCCAATCAACATTTGGACCAAAATATCTGCGCCGCGCATTCTCTACTCCTTTGGAATCGTGTTGGCGCAGCTTAGGTGCAATTTATTTCGGCCAGGACCGGCGGATCGGCGGCCCTATCTTAGGAGCGCCGACGAAACGCAGGCGCGCAACGGCGATATCGCCGCCCAAAACGCCAGCCCATTGGAGGAGTCGGTGCAATATTTGTGACGTTATATGCCCGCGCCACGAAGCAGATTAAGCCGTGATTTACGTTTCTTAGGCGGCTCTGGTTCCTGAAACCGCAGCGAACGCGCCAACGCACTCAGCAAATCCGTTTGCGAAATGAGCCCCTGAACAATGTTGTCCTGATCCGTAACCATAATTGCATGAGAGCGACCGTCTGTCAGCAGCGGCACCAGTTTAACAACCGGATCATCTTTTTGCGCCTTTACAGCATTGATCATTAAAACACCGACATTTGCCGCAGTTTGGTTCAGCTCGCGCAACCCGATAGTGCCAAGCAGCTTTCCCTGTTCGCCAACCACCGGCAAGGTGCGAATATTGTGCTCTAGCAGCAGGCGCCGCGCTTCGTCTGGGCTGTCGTGCTCGGCGATGCTGATAACATCGCGCGACATGATGTCTTTGGCCGTCACTGTACCATGGGTGCGGATAAGCGCCTGCAACTCGACCTGCCTTAACAGTCGGTCCAGATCACCCGGGTCAATATCAAACGTCTCATCGACTTCTTTCAGCGCCGAAGCAACGTCGTCAGACGTAAAACCGACCCGCAAAGGAGCAGGAAGGTCATTGGTTTTATGGGTATTGGCAGGGGCTGCAACGGGCACATGCGGATATTTCCGCCCAGCCAGTTTGTGAAAGGCGATGCCAAGGGCAACCAGCAACACAGAGTTCAACCCGACGGGTATGAAAGCAAAGTGATAGCCCAAATCGGTCACGTTTGAGCCACCAATAATAGCTGTCAAAGCGGCAGCGCCACCTGGAGGATGCAAGCAACGCGAAAGCGACATGATCGCAATAGCCAGAGCAACACCGACCCCGATGGCGATCAACGGATTACCTATGAAACGAACAACTGTGATGCCGACAAGCGCCGAGATCACATTTCCTCCGATGACTGACCAAGGTTGTGCCAGTGGACTGGCGGGAACTGCAAATATCAGCACTGCAGAAGCGCCGATTGGTGCCACGATCAAAGGCAGTCCAATCCCCTTACCCATAACGAGTGCGGTTATCAGACCCGTCAGGCAAATGCCGATCAATGCGCCAAGACTGCCAATTAACCGGTCGCGCAGATTGGCACCCGCCAATATGGGCACAAAAAGCCGAAAACCGTTGAACATCATCGGTTCCTGTTTCTAACCGTGAGCAAGAATATTTATCGATCCCAACAAATTCAGTAACCGGAACAAGGAACGATGTCGCGCAGGCTTATATCAAGTTGCCCCCGATTACGAGAATGCATTTTCATCAACGGAACAAACTTTAAACCTACGGCTCAAATTCAAGTGAACTCTATCAATGCGAATTTCATGGCTTTAGAGCATTTCCAGCAAAAGTAGGAACCGGTTTTGCGTTCGGAAATGCGTAAAACAAATAGTTACAGCGGTTCCAACGATTCAATATTAGCTGGAGCCGCTGTAAGCTTCGCAAAAACAAAGAGATAGAGTTAATTCTTCAGACTCGCTAAAGAACTTCTGCCTGTTTCAAGTATCAAGGACGACTCGCATGAAATCGAGCATCATCACCTCGCAAGGCCGTGTAGCAGACCGTACTCCCGGCGCTATTCCGGGTGCCCTCGCCGTCGGCAAAGCTCTGGCAGCACGTTACGATCTTTCCATAAAGACGGTTGGCACACCTGCACCTGCTGTCTCTGATGACTGGAGCGAAGCACTTCCGCGAGCGCGTGAAACGCTCAAAGGTCTTGCGGCAGCTGTTTCCGAAGAACTGACCGCTGGACGCAGACCGCTCCTTGCCACCAACACCTGTTCGGCAAGCCTTGCGACCATTCCACAAGCAGCCAGCCAGATTGATGGACTGACCGTTCTGTGGGTCGATGCGCATGGCGATTTCAACACGCCGGAAACAACCGGATCAGGCTACATGGGCGGAATGGCGCTCGCTGGTATCTGCGGACTTTGGGATAGCGGACACGGCGGCAATGTAACACCTGAAAAGGTGGTGATTTTCGGAGCGCGCGACATTGATCCAGATGAAATGGAAACGCTCAATCGCAACAATGTAACTGTGATCAGGCCCGAAGCCGCGAATGCACAATCGCTTTTAACGGCGATCGGTGCAGGCCCGGTCTGGGTACACATTGACTGGGATGTCATGGAGCCGGGGCTAATTCCAGCCGCTTATGCAATCGAAAATGGTTTGCTCGCGCCACAACTGCGCGACGCACTGGCCGCAATTCCTTCGTCGCAGATAGCGGCAATCGAACTTGCAGAATTTGAATTGCCCGAACACCAGCAATCTGCTGATCGTGCCCTTGACCTGATCCTTGAAATCACCGCTCCGCTTTATGAAAACATTGGAGCTTGATACCGATTGGAGCGCCTGAATTGAACAGGATTTTACTCTGGCGCTCTTTTCTATGGCGATCAGAAAATGGAAGCAATGCGTGCAGGCTTCGATGATGAAGACATGCTCGTTACAACGACCATCTTATCAAATTCCCCACGTTTGAACGCATTTAGAAACCGCTTATAATCTTTGAAGACCACACAGCCATTTGAATCGCCAGCGCGGCGCAGCATATAGGTATGGGCCAGAAGTCCGTCCCGATTATACGGGTTGCGTCCATCGGCAGGAAGCAAACGCACAGCTTCAACACCGTGGAAAAGACTTTCCCGCATTCGAAGCTTATAGGTGCTCGGCGGCGTGGCCCCGCGCATCTTCTGGTCAACATAACGCGGGTTGTCGCGCATGTGGCCCATGCCTGAATGGGCTTCCAGCTTTTCACCGCTAGGCAGATAAACTGTCGCTGCGGAGATATCATAAATCGCCGTCTTGTTACGCGCTGCCTGACCGAAGAGCCGACCAAAAAGGCCGCGTTGAATATTCTCGGTTTGGCCACTTGGAGGCGCATAAGCCAGCTGTGTTTTTTCCTGTTTTTCAGGCTTTGCAACAGTTGGTTTATCGATGATGGGCTTCTGGCCAGGAAAAGGAACTTCGTCAGGCACGAAGCTGTCTGTATCATTTTCAATAGGCGCATGCGCCATTTGTGTATCTGGTGCAGCCACCGGAACGGGAACCGCATCGCCGGATGGCAAAGCAGCCACTGAACTTTCAATATAATCTTGTGCAGCCGTCTGCGCCGTTTTCGAGGCTGACTCCAAAACGGCCGGAGAAATCACATCTTGGATGGGCGCAAGCTGTGCCACGCGCTCCTCGCGCGGTTCAGTTATCACGGTCACCGCAACCGGCACGTCTTCTATGACCGATTCAGGACCGACATCTGCAATGATCGCCGCATCCGCAATTGCTTTGTTGCGCCGCCAATCAAGATTGGAATAGGGCGCATCGGCAGTATAGGCTTCGATGAAGCGCTGACGGATAACATGACCCAGGCCGATTTTTTGATCTACAACGGCTAATCGATGGGGTGTTGCCGTCGGAAGACGTCGCATGACAGGTGCTAAAGGCACGAAAGCCGGCAGAACGGCTTCTACAGTACCCAACGCGGTCATAAGACAGCTACCTGCCAGAAGGCCGGCACCCAACAGACCTGCAATACGCAAAATACCTTTAAATACAAAGGGGTTAGGGATATTAATCCCACGCGGCAAAGCGAAATTATACGTTTCTGTGACGAACGCCATACTACTCGTCCTGAATAATAACTGGTTTTCTCGCTGTCGCTTTGCATGAAAGTTCGGCGGAAAAGCGAAGCAATCATGGCGAAAGTGCTAACTTGAAAGTCACACTAAGCATGCAGAATTATGGTAACTAAATTCTTTACAATCGCTCAGCCGAAACAAAGAAAGTCTGGCTGTCGCTCTCAGGCAGGGTCACTATGCCGTGAGCAAATAGTCGAAATGGCTAACGTTCCGAAACTCAAAACCCTCGACCGCCACGCGATTACGCCCGCGGCGTTTCACGCCTAGAAGGGCAATATCTGCGCGTTCCGCAGTATCCCAAATTGTCTCGTGCTCGCGCATAAGCGCCACGCCAAAACTGCTGGTAATTTTGCGCCCATTTGGCAACATCGAGAAACTGTAGCGTGCCACATGATTACACAGGCGATTGGCAAAGATTTCGGATTGCTGTGCGCTGCCTTCGACAATCAAGATGAATTCTTCGCCACCAACACGGCCAACAATTGTGCCCTCTTCAGCCATTGAATGAAGGAGAGAAGAAAACTCCACCAACACCTGATCGCCAATAGAATGACCGAATTCATCGTTGATTGCTTTAAAATGGTCGATATCTGCAATGATGACCGCGCGATTATCGCAAGCCGATGTGTTGAGTTTCCTTTGAACAGATCGTTCCAATCCACGACGATTAAGAGCGGCTGTTAGCGGATCAGAGTCACGCTCCCCTTGCAGTTCGTTGATCACGTCAGCGGTCGCAACAACGAGAATAACGAGGCCGAGCAATACACTGATGAATGAGACGGAAATCGTTACAAGAGTCCAGTATTGGGAATTGATCAATTGCTGGGTGCTTTGAACACCATCGAGCATGTTGAAAGTTAGCACGCTTCGGAGAAAGAAATGTAGCGCAAATATCACAAGTAGACTGTGCAATGTCCGCTCGATCCAATTGCCTTCCGCTAGTCTCCGAGACTTTATACAAAGGACAGCAATCAGTGCTCCAAGCCCGAAATTTGAAACAACCGCCATATATTTGTAAGCAATGCCAGCTTGCCCGAGATAGGCAATTACCACCAATGTAAGCACACTAATCGACGCACCCGTAAACGGGGAAAACTGCTTGCCAAGACGAACCATCACAGCTTCGCAAAAGAAAAGTCCGGCCAGAAGATAGAAGGTAGTCGCTGCAAATACCGCCCCATTTAAGCTCGGCAAAAGATGCAGAACCTGCAGCAGCAAGCCAGCCGCAAAGGTTGCGAATCCCAGTCCAAATAGCAATATGTGCCCGCGTCTGGTGTCGAGCATCCAAACGCCCGACATTGTCGTCGCAAACAACATAATCAAGAGAGGCGGAACAAATTTCACGACAGACGGTACCGTTAAATTAAAAATGCATGAAAATCGAAATTGATCCCCTTTAAAACGGTAACAAACGATTTAAATCAAGTGGGCTCTTAGTATAAATAAGAAGAAACTCCATTTAATTACTTTATTATAAAATAATAATATTCTAATAATAACCTACAATCAACAGGATCGCTGCGTATATAGAGAATTTTGGATTCTACCGACTTCCAGTTATCCCCAGATATTGATTTTACACACTCGCCAAATATGGCAAGAAAAGCCAAGAATACCAACATTACCTGTTACTAAATTTATTGAGGGCTTGGTGACGAAGTTCTGAAATGTCATTTTATCAATACGCACAGCCCCAGCGGAGAAAACATATGCGCCATCAGTTCGACCTTTTTACTCCTCCAGCAGTGGACGGGAGAAAACAGGCGGAACTGCGCCCTACCCGCACCAAACCCGGCAAGACAACCGGTATGGATGAATCGGAAATGGTACAGCGCCTCAAGGACAGTGGTCGTTATCGGATTTTGCAGAGACTCGACCCTGCCCCGATTGTGCCCGATGCTGACAAACTTGCTTTCCCGCGTCTTGGTGTTGTGGTCGATACGGAAACCACTGGCTTGAGTGCCGCACAGGAAGAAATTATCGAGATCGGCGCGGTAGCCTTCCGCTATGCAGATGATGGCTCTATTGGCGATGTCTGCGCCACTTTCGGTGCATTGCAGGAACCATCTAAACCTATTCCAGCGGAGATCACGCGCATTACCGGTATCACCGATGAGATGGTGGCAGGGCAGATGATCCCGCGCGCGAAACTGGAAGCCTTGATCGCAGACGCTGATCTGATCATCGCGCATAATGCGGGTTTCGACCGACCATTTCTTGAGCGATTTTCGCCAACCTTTGCCAACAAGCCATGGGCCTGCTCGGTGAAAGAAATCGATTGGACCGCACGTGGCTTTGAAGGAACCAAGCTTGGCTATCTGATCGGTCAAAGCGGCTATTTTCATAATGGCCACCGCGCCGAGGATGATTGTCAGGCATTGTTGGCGGTGTTGCGCGAAACGTCAGGCCGAAAACAAACCCCATTTTCAGAACTGCTCAAAGCCAGCCGCAAATCGCGCCTGCGCATCTATGCTGAAAACAGTCCATTCGAAATGAAGGACAAGCTGAAAGAGCGGCGCTATCGCTGGTCTGATGGCACTGATGGTCGCCCGAAATCCTGGTGGACGGAAGTCGACGAGGACGAACTGGACACGGAACTGGAGTATCTGCGTACGGAAATTTACGGCTGGCGTGATGCCGATCCGCTTATCGTGAAGCTGACCGCCACCGAGCGTTACAAAGAGCGGGCGCCACTCAGATCAAAATAATAAAAAGGCCACATTAAGCGGCCTTTTTACTTATCCGATGACTGGCCAAGGCCGTTGCGCTGGCCGCATATCCTCGTAGGCTTTTGCAAGCCTCAACACACCCAGATCATCAAAACGCTGACCGAAAATCTGCAAACCAATGGGCAGACCCTTTGAGGTATAGCCGCAATTGATGGAAACAGCGGGCTGCTCCGACATATTGAGCGAAACCGTAAAGGCGATATGCTCGAATGGACGCTGCGGATCATTGATCGGCGATGCCCATTCTGCCGGATAGGTCGCCATTGGCGCCGTCGGCGAAATGATGAAGTCAAAGCCTTTCGATGCAGCAAGTGCTGCATTGCGCATGGCATCAATCTGGGCGAAGCCTGTGTAGACTTCTTCCCCAGATAGGTTTTCTGCGGTTTCGGTCCACTGATAGATATAAGGCAATATCTTTGCACGATTTTCAGGTGTCATCTTCTTGATGTCCGACCATGATCGCGCCCGCCAGAAACGATCAAGACCGTCAATCATCGTGCGATTCAAGAACGGCGCAACCGGCTCGATAATGGCACCCGCGTCGGCAAAAAGCTTCGCTGCGGCTTCCACGGCTGCCTTCGTTTCTTCGCCAACATCTTCGCCGAAACCAGCATCGAGCCAAAAGCCGATCTTCAGGCCCTTCACATCGACATCAAGATCCATCCAGTCAATCGGCTGATAAGGCAGGCTCATGCCGTCACGACGATCTGGTTTTGACAAAACCGACATATAAAGCGCGGTATCGGCAACATCTCGGGTCATAGGACCGGCAACCCGGCCTAAAAATGCCGGATCAATCGGAATACGCCCGAAGGACGGCTTGAGGCCCACTAGACCACACCAGCCAGCAGGCAAACGAACCGAACCACCAATATCTGTGCCGACATGCAAAGGTCCGTAACCGGCAGCAGCAGCACTACCCGCCCCTGCGCTTGAACCACCCGGATTGGTGTTCAAATCCCATGGGTTGCGTGCAAGCTTATGGAAGCTCGAAAGGCCGGAAGACAACATGCCAAGATCCGGCATGGTCGTCTTGCCGAGCAGCACTCCGCCAGCTTCACGCGTGCGAGCAGCAGCCGGGGCGTCAGCTGCAGCAGGCTTCAACGGCAATGCCGCACAGCCTAGCGGTACGGGCAAACCTTCTGTTGCGATATTTTCTTTGAGCGTCAGCGGCACACCGTCAATTACGCCCGCCGGTTCACCCTTCACCCAGCGCGCTTCCGATGCTTTTGCCGCTGCACGTGCAGCATCCGGATCATAAGCCCAGAGTGCATTGAGTTTCGGTTCATAGGCTTCAATGCGATTAATAACTGCTTCTGTTACTTCTACCGGAGAAAGCGTCTTGGTTTTATAGGCATCGACAAGCGCAACGGCAGACAAATCTGCAAGATTTGACATTTAAGTTCCCTTTTATCATTCCGGTAATTGGAGGTTGGCAGTCTTGCGCGGAGCCCGTTTGCGCCGTCCCGAAAAAGGCTTTGGCACCGCATCAACAAGCGCACGGGTATATTCGTGCTGCGGATTGTCGAAGACTTCGTTGGTGGGTCCCTCTTCGACGATATTGCCGCGATAAATCACGGCAACGCGGTCGGTAATCGCACGCACGACACCAAGATCGTGGCTGATGAAAAGATAGCTAAGGCCAAATTTTTCCTGCAAATCCATCATCAAATTCAGCACCTGCGCCTGAATGGAAACATCAAGCGCCGAGACTGGCTCGTCGGCAACGATGAGTGCAGGCTTGGTAATCAGAGCGCGCGCAATCGCGATACGCTGACGCTGCCCCCCAGAGAATTCATGGGGGTATTTGTCTGCCGATGCGGGCGGCAGACCAACCGCTGCCAGCACCTCCGCAACGCGTTCATTGCGTTCAGCAGTGCTTGTTCCACGTTCCAGCGAGACAATCGGCTCGGATATAATCCGCCTCACTGTATGGCGTGGATCGAGAGAGCCGTAAGGGTCCTGAAAAATCGCCTGGAAGCCTTTACGCGCTTCACGCAGCCCACCGCGATCCAGCGCATAAATATCCTGCCCGTTGATCAGGATCTGCCCAGATTGCGGTCGTTCCAGCCCCATCACGGCACGCGCAAGTGTGGATTTACCGGAACCACTTTCGCCAACAATGCCAAGACTTTGCCCCGCTTCGATGTCGACGCTGACGCCATGGAGCACGCGCAGGCTCTCCTGCTTCGACAAAAACGAAGCACGCGGCAGACGATATTCGCGCACAACGTTGTGCACTTCCAGGATATGCTTGCTCATGCCATCACCTCGCCTTCGCAAGGATGGAAGCAGGCAGCGCGATGTGTGATCCCGTTGTTCTCATCCAACACATCAAGAGGCGGGATTGTCAGCCGGCAATCATCCTGCACAAAGGCGCAGCGATCAGCAAATGAGCAATGCGCCGGACGTGTAAGCGGATCAGGTACGACGCCCGGAATGGCTTTCAACCGTTGCCGCCCGCCGGAGCTATGTCGCACCAGTGCCGCGCCATGCGGTGACGCCGCAAACAGACCTCGTGCATAAGGATGCGCCATACGACGAAAGACGGCTTCGGTTCGCCCCGTTTCCACAATCCGCCCTGCATACATGACGGCAATACGGTCGGTCATTTCCGAGACCACACCAAGATCATGCGTGATCAGCATCAGCGCCGTTCCGGTCTCATCGATCAGTTCATCCATGAGATCGAGGATTTGCGCCTGTACCGTCACATCAAGTGCAGTTGTCGGTTCATCAGCAATCAGCAGGTCAGGCTCGCAGGCTATTGCCATAGCGATCATCACGCGCTGGCGTTGACCACCCGAAAGCTGGTGCGGATATAGATCAAGATTGAAGCGCGGTGCGGGCAATCCAACACGGTCGAGCAACTCGCGAGCCTTCCGCTCGGCATCGGTGCGGCTTTCGCTGAGATGCAGACGGCGACCTTCGGCAATCTGTGCTCCAATGGATTTCACTGGATTAAGCGCAGTCATCGGCTCCTGAAAAATCATCGCCATGCGGCGTCCACGCATTTTGCATAATTGCGCCTCCGGCAAAGACGCGAGGTCTTGACCGCCAAACCGGAGCTTGCCACGCACGCGCATACGATCGGGAAGCAGCCCCATGGCCGCAAGGGCGGTAATAGATTTACCGCTGCCGGATTCACCTACGATGCCTAAGCGTTCGCCGCGATTAAGTGTCAGCGTAATGTCAGAAACAATATCCGCGACCTTCAAGCCAATGGGTAGTTCCACGGACATATTCATCATTTCAAGCAAAGGTGTTGTCATCTCTGCCTCCTTACGCGCGGGTCGAGCACATCGCGCAATCCGTCTCCGAGCATGTTAAGCCCCAGAACGGCGAGCGTGATTGCGAGGCCGGGGAAAATCGCCAGCCATGGCGCGTCATAAATGAAAGTTTGTGCATCATTGAGCATCTTGCCCCAGCTTGGCATTGGTGGTTGGGTGCCAAGCCCGACATAGGACAGACCTGCTTCTGCAACGATGGCCAGCGCAAACTGGATAGTCGCCTGCACGATGAGCACGTGATTGATATTTGGCAGCACATGCAAAATCGTGATCGAGATGTCGCCACGTCCAGCACAGCGTGCGGCCTGCACATATTCCCGTTTCCAAAGACCAAGTGATGCACCGCGTGTCACGCGAGCGAAGACCGGTACGTTGAAGATGCCAATTGCAATCATCGCATTGACCGCACCCGGACCAAAAATGGCGGTGATGATAACGGCGGTGAGAAGTGCCGGAAAAGCGAACGCAAGGTCTGTCATTCGCATGACAAAGCCATCAACCATACCGCCGCGTGCTGCTGCGAAGGCGCCAAGCGGAATGCCGACACCCGCGCCAACCAGCACGGCAATGATCGAAACAGCAATCGAATTGCGCGCGCCGACCATGATCATGGAAAAGACGTCGCGACCAAAATTGTCTGTTCCGAAGAAATGCGTCAGACTTGGGCCTTGCAGTTTATCGCGGAAGTTCATCGCGGTGGGCGAATATGGCGTCCAGAAATAAGACACCAAGGCCATAGCTACCAAAATAGCGGTAATGAGCGACCCGACAAACAAGCTACGGCTTAGAAACAACACTCGGAAGCGGTTCAGTTTGGCGATGTTCTGAACGTCGCTCATCGGCTGCCTCCTGTCGAAAGACGCGGATCAATGAAGCCATAGACCAGATCAACGACGAAATTGACGGCAATCACGGAAGCTGCGAGCAATGTAACCAGCGACTGAACGGTGATGAGATCGCGTTGCGCAATCGCCTGAAACACCAGCCTTCCAAGGCCGGGAAGATTAAAAACGTTCTCGATAATGATAGTCCCTGCGAGCAGAAAGGAAAATTGCAGACCGATAATCGTCACAACCGGGATCAGCGCATTCGGCACTGCATGACGCCAGAGTGCCGCGTTGCGTGTGAGACCTTTTGCACGCGCGGTCCGTACGAAATCTTCGCCGAGTGTTTCAATAACAGCTGAACGGGTAACGCGCGCAAGAATGGCGGCAAGCGGCAAGGCGAGTGCCAGCGCAGGCAAGAACAACGAACGAATACCTACCCAGAAGCCATTTTCCCATCCGGCAAAACCAGATGCGGGGAACCAGCCAAGTTGCAGTGCAAACAGAAGGATGAGCAGGAGGCCCAGCCAGAAATTCGGGATCGCCACCCCGACCTGCGCCACACCCATCGAAAGAACATCGCCGGTCTTGCCACGCTTGGAAGCCGCATAAACACCCACGGGAATGGCGACTGCAACAGAGAGCACCATGGAAAGTAAAGCCAGCGGCAGCGTGACCATGATGCGCGGACCGAGCAACTCACTGATCGGCACGGAATAGGTGTAACTTGTTCCGAAGTCACCTTTCAGAAAGCCGCCAATCCATGATAGGTACCGCCACCACAGCGGCTGATCGAGGCCAAGCTGCTTATGCAATGCAGCCAATGTTTCAGGCTGTGCATTGATACCAAGGATGACTGCCGCGGGGTCGCCCGGCAGCACCTGCATCAACAGAAAGACGATGACGGAGGCCGCAAGCGTCGTAAGCAAGAGCGAGACTAACCGCCCGGATATATAAGCCAGCAAAGCGACCTCCTTGAAGTGTTGGCGTCTGCCGCACACTCCGCATTCCATTCTTTACCGCGCCGCAGCCCCTTGGTTATTATCGCTGCGCGGCCCTTCAAGTTGTTCTACGCGCATTTTTGTCCGAAAACCGTCTTACACCTTTCGGAACGCGCGTGAATATCCGCCCCTAAGCACCAAACGCCGGGGCGGATCATTTTTTAGTTTTCCCAGTAAACCTGTGTCAGATCATCAGCCGGGATTGGCATGTTCTTCCAGAGGCCTTTGACGTTCTTATTCCACACACCGATTTTTGGCAGCGCATAGAGGAAGATGTTCGGCTCGTCTGCGGCAAGCTTTTCCTGAAGCTTCTTCACGAGTTCAAGCTGTTCTTCGTCACTACCGGCTTCGGCATAAGCTTTGTATAGCGCCTTATATTCCGGGTTGTTGTAATTGAAGTAGTATTTGTCACGGGCATAGATATCGAGATCACGTGCTTCGGTATGAGCAATGATCGTCGCATCAAAATCTGAACGCTTGAATACCTGGTCAAGCCACTGCGCAAACTCGATTGGAACGAGATTGGCTTGAATGCCCACTTCCGCCAGCATGGCCGCAATGATCTCACCACCGCGACGCGCATAGGCCGGAGGTGGAAGCGTAATGGTGATCGACGTGCCCTCAGGAACGCCTGCTTCTTCCAGCAACTGCTTCGCCTTGGCCGGATCATACGGATAGGTTTCGGACAGATCGACATAACCCGGATCGACTGGTGCATAATGCGAGCCGATTGGCGTCCCAAACCCGGAATAAACACCTTCGATCAGTGCCTTGCTGTCGATGGCATGGGCCAGTGCCTGACGCACCTTCACATTGTCGAATGGAGCCTTGGCATTGTTAAGCGAAAGCAGAACTTTACCTGCAGTATCACCTACTTCCACCTGAAGCTTATCATCGTTCTTGAAGCGGCTGATCAGTTCAGGAGCCTGGAACATCGGGAATACGTCAATGTCCCCCGCAAGGATGGCCGCTGCTGCAGCCGATGGATCGCTCACAAAGCGGAAGGTAACTGCAGAGAGTTTTGCAGCCTCGCCCCAATAGTCTGGATTGCGGTCGAGTTCGACACGATCACCCTGTACCCAACGCTTGAACTTGAACGGGCCTGTACCGACAGGCTTGGTGCGGTTATCGGCTGCTGAATTAGGCGCAACCATTACAGCATCACCCCAACCTATATTGAACAGGAAGTTCGAGGTTGGACGTTTCAGTGTGACAACGGCGGTCGCTGAATCAGGACATTCAGTGCTGGCGATTGGCTCAAAAAGACCCTTCTGCGCATTCGTGGAATCTGGAGCCACCGCGCGCTCATAGGAGAATTTTACAACCGAGCAATCGAATGGCGTTCCATCGTGGAACTTCACGCC
This sequence comes from Brucella sp. HL-2, assembly GCF_025846885.2. Classification (NCBI taxonomy): domain Bacteria; kingdom Pseudomonadati; phylum Pseudomonadota; class Alphaproteobacteria; order Hyphomicrobiales; family Brucellaceae; genus Brucella; species Brucella sp. HL-2. The sequence continues at coordinate 423,625 of NZ_JAOYTK010000002.1, forward strand.
CTGGCGCAGCTTGAAAGTGTAAGTCTTTTTATCGTCTGAAACGGTCCAGCTTTCAGCAAGCTGTGGCTTCACTGTGCCGTCTTCGACGATACGAACCAGACCTTCATAGAGATTGGCATAAGTAACCTGCCGAATACCGGCAGCGGCATTTGCCGTCGGGTCGAGGCCTGGAGGTTCCAGCACTTCGCCGACCACCAGCGTATCCTTTGCAAAGGCACCGTTGATCGATGCCAGCATCGTGGCTGTTATCAGCCCGGCTTTCAGCAGTTTACTCATCGTTCCTCTTGGGCTCCCCTTATCTCTTATTTAAATCGAACGCCCGCCATCCACGTCGAGCGCCACCCCGGTAATCATAGATGCAGCGGGCGAGCAAAGGAAAGCCGCAGCTTCAGCCAAATCATCAGGTTTCAACAGGCGGCCCATCGGAATGGAATCGCGGAACTTCTTGCGAATTTCTTCGGTATCCTCACCCATAAAGGTGGTGAGAAGCGGTGTTTCGCCTGCAACCGGGTTCAGTGCGACAACACGAATTTTTGCAGGCGCAAGCTCGATGGCCAGCGCCTTTGTGACGGAAACCACCCAGCCCTTCGTCGCATTATACCAGGCGAGATTAGGACGCGGACGACCAGCACCGGTCGACGCGACATTGAGAATGACGCCTTCGCCATTCTGCTTCATATGCGGGATCAGCTTGCGCGTCATCAGATAGATGCCGCGCACATTGACACCAAGAATGCGGTCGAATTCTTCCGGCTCAACCAGTTCGGCATTCTGCGGTTTGTGGCCAATGCCAGCATTGTTGATCAGAATATCGACCTTGCCGAATTTCGACAGGGCCGCTTCTACGGCCGCATCAACATCGGATTCCCTGGAAATATCGGCAGCAACGCTAAGTGCTGCATTACCTATTTCCGATGCAACGCGGTCCGCACCAGCCTGATCGCGATCAACGACCACGACCTTAGCGCCGCCAGCGGCAAAACGCTTAGCCATACCCTCGCCAAATCCAGAACCTGCTCCAGTGATGAGCGCGACCTTACCTTCAAGCGACACTGTCATTCTCCCAAATGCTATTCTTAACCGTGATAAACGGAAATCGTTTTCAGCGAGGCGAAGCCATAAAGCGCTTCGAAACCCTTTTCACGACCATGCCCCGATCTCTTCACGCCGCCGAACGGCAACTCGATACCGCCGCCAGCACCATAATTATTGATGAAGACCTGACCGGAATGGATCGCATGGGCGAGCCGGAACTGACGTCCACCATCATTGGTCCAGATTCCGCACACGAGACCATAGGACGTGCCGTTGGCAATGGCGATTGCTTCTTCTTCCGTATCGAATGGCAGGATGACCTGTACCGGCCCAAAGATTTCTTCCTGCGCAAGACAATGATCGGCAGGAACATCGCGGATCAAAGTCGGCAGAACATAAGCACCGCCTTCCGGCGCGTCATCGACAAGCACACCTTGCGCCGCTATCGCCAGCCCATCTTCTTTCGCTACATCAAGATAGCCTTCGATGATTGCCTTCTGGCGCGGCGAGACCACCGGACCAACTGACAGGTCATCGCCCGCCGGACCAACTTTCAACGCGCGATAACGTTCGCTCATGCGTGCCACAACATCTTCATAGATGCTGCGTTCGACCAGAATGCGCGACGACGCAGAACAGGTCTGGCCTGCGTTCTGGATACCCGCATTAACGAGAAACGGGACAGCGCGTTCAATATCTGCATCAGCAAAAACGATCTGCGGCGACTTACCGCCCAGCTCAAGCGTAACAGGCACAGTGTTTTTCGCAGCGGCTGCCTGAATGAGCTCCCCGGTACGAACCGAGCCAGTGAAGGAAATATGATTGACATCCGGATGCTCGGAGAGAGCGGCCCCCGCCTCCGCTCCAAGACCAGTCACGATATTAAGTGCACCTTTCGGAAGACCAGCCTGTTCTGCGATCTTCGCAAATTCCAGAATGGTAAGGCAGGCTTCCTCAGCAGGCTTCACCACTGTTGCATTGCCCATCGCCAGTGCTGCACCAAGGCTGCGGCCAAGGATCTGCATTGGGTAATTCCAAGGAATGATATGGCCAGTGACACCATGCGGTTCGTAAATTGAAAGAACCGTGAAGCCGTTCTGATATGGCAGCGTGTCGCCATGCACTTTGTCGGCAGAAGCACCGTAGAACTCGAAATAGCGTGCAAGCGCAATCACATCGGCACGCGCCTGCGTAATCGGTTTGCCGACATCTTTCGATTCCAGCTCGGTGAGCAGATCGACGTTCTTCAACACTTCTTCTGAAATACGATGCAGCACACGACCGCGTTCTGTCGCGGTCAGTTTGCCCCAATCACCGGAAAGTGCGGCGCGCGCGGCGGCCACGGCCAGATCAACATCGGCCTTCGCACCGCGCGCGATGAGAGCCAGATCGCTGCCATCAGAAGGATTACGCAAAGTGATGTGTTCGCCACCCAGCGCAGCAAGCCACTCATTGTTTATGTAATTGCCATAGCGCAGCAAGCCAGAGCCTCCAGCCTTGTTATCATGCTTCATTTTCATTCTCCTGAAGAGGCATTTCAGCCTCCAGTCGTGCCGTGGTCGCGCGAATATGAGCCCGCGCCAGCCGTTCGGCCCCTTCGCCATCACGCGCAGCAATAGCCTCAACAATCCCGCCATGTTCGCGGATCGCATCGCGCGCCCTGTCCACCGACAGCGAGAAGGAGGGGGCAAATACCTGCGAGGTCATGCGCAACAGCGGAACGAATGCAATCAGCGAAGCGTTGCCTGCTGTGTTCATCACCGCCATATGAAAATCGACATTGGATTGGGTATAGGCTTTCGGGTCCCACGGATCGACGACTGCACCCTGCCCGGCAACATGGGCACGCAGCTTTGCGATATCCTCGTCTGTAGCGCGCTCCGCGGCAAAGCGCGCTGCAACACCATCCAGCACTTCACGCACAGCATATGCATCAATGAGGCGGGTAAGATCGGCAGAAGCCACGCGAACACCTCGACCCGGCAGATGAACAACCAGTCCGTCGCGTTCTAGGACACGCAGCGCCTCACGCAACGGAGTGCGGCTGATGCCGAACTCAGCGGCCATGTGCTCCTGCCGGAGTATCGCGCCCGGCGCATAAACGCCCGAATAAATTCGCTCGCGAAGTGCCTCTGCAACTTCGTCCAACAAACGGGTCTGACTGCGCCATTCAAAAGCCGCCAATAGATAAGCCTCCCAACTTTTCTGAGTACAATATCCTGGATACAAAATCAGTCAATCCGAAATGCAGCGCGTTTTCTGAAAAGTTTTATGTGTGCTGACGAAGGATAATTCCGGATAGTAACCGTCGCGCGAAACAAGGCGCAAGATGCATAAAAAACGCCGCGACAAGCGCGGCGTTTTCGAGTGCAACGGCAGCATGGCTGCGGTCTTTAGAGAAAACTCTTGGATATCGGCTTCCACTCGCCATCCTGATTATCGAACTGTGGAATATGCGCGAGGCTGTGAAGCAGCTTCACATCATCACCAAGTACCTCCTGCCAATCCTTAGCTTCAGTAAGAATCACGCCAACCCCAACGACTTCTCCGCCCGCCTTGCGTACCAGTTCTACCGAGCCCTTGAGGCTTGAGCCGGAAGCAACGACATCGTCCACCACAACCACGCGCTTGCCCTTGAGAAGCGGGATCGCCTGACGATCGAGAAGCAGGCGCTGCTCGCCTTTTGAGGTGATGGAAGAAATGGTCTGCACCAGCGCGTCGCCAAGATGAATCTTTGGCGATTTCTGCAGAATAACATAGTTGTCCAGACCAAGTGCTCGCGAGACTTCAATCGCAACAGGAATGCCAAGCGTTGCAGCGCCGACAATCACATCCGGCTTCAACGGCGCAAGCTTTTCAGCCAGTGCCTTGCCTACGTGTTCGCCAAAACGAACACCGAGATCAATGACCATCATCAACGAAATGGCGAAGTTTGGATTGATCGGCACAATAGGCAGATCGACCTTGCTGCCCGCTACATCGACAGTCCAGACTTGGCCGTTTCCGGAGAGTTTTGCGCTGTCTTCAGTCATCGTTTTACATCCTTGGAATTAAGTCTCGATTCGACCAGCAGGCCGACGTTACGCCATGTGGTACGCTTGCGCTTGGTATCAAAACCATAAATGGCGAGCGACAGCGAAATCGCATGGGCCATGCGGATAGCCTGAACCAACAATGGCACCCCGCGCGCCAGCGCAAAACGCAGACGCATTGGGAAAGAAACGTCATCAATTTCCATGCCGCGCGCGCGTTGAGCGTCTGCGATACGTTCAAAATCCTCGCGCAGCATAGGAATAATGCCGAATGTCAGAGACAAGACGAGCGTCACCATCGGCGGCAGTCGGGCCGCACTGGCAGCAGCCAGAATAGAGCCGGGCGTGCTGGTTTCCATCACAAAATAGAACGCCGCAGTCGTTGTCACCAGACGTGCAGCCATGCCTGCCGCAATCGGCAAAGTATCAACGAAAGCCATGCCTTGAAGGACGAGGTTGAGAATCCAGCTCGCCATGACAAGCAGCGTCAGCAGCACAGCACCTTTGAGATAGCCACGTAAGCCCGGCACCTTGACCAGCACCAGAAAGGCGACCGTAAGGAGCGCCAGCGGCAAACCATATTTCCAGCCCGGCACAAGCCAGGCTGCAAGCATGACCAGGAATGCCGCCGCAAGTTTGACGAAGAAGTTCAGATCATAAAAGACTTTCATGCTGCTTCTCCTGTCTCGACAACGCGCGGTTTTGGCCAGTCAAGCGCACGATAGGCGTCCGACTCCCATGATGCATCCACATCGCCGTCATAGGTGACATGACCACGATCCAGTATCATGACACGGGACGAAACATCGTCCACGAGTTCCAAATCGTGAGAGATCAGCATGACCGCACGGTTTTCAGAAAGTGCCGTTTCGAGGAACAGTTCCAGCATACGGCGACCGTTAAGATCACGCGCCAGAAGCGGCTCATCGAGGATGGCAACCGAAGCGCCTGCTGCTTCCGCACAAGCAAGACCAAGCAGAGCCTGCTGACGGGACGAGAGCGCAAACGGGTTGGTTTCTTCGTGCCCACCAAGCCCATATTTTTGCAGGCACGCCGTTGCGCGCGCAGTCACCGCATCATCCTTTGCTGCACGCGTGGCTGCGGTGATAGCAAAAACCACCTCTTCCAGCACAGTCATATTAAACAGGATACGGCGCATATTCTGCGGCAGATAGGCGACCGACCGGGCACGCTTTGCGGCCGTCCACTTGTCGGCATTCTCGCCTCCAATGATAATTGAACCTGCTGCAATTTTCTGAAGCCCAAGGATCGATTGAAACAGCGTGGTTTTGCCGGCACCGTTTTTGCCTATCAAAGCCACGACTTCACCGGCACGGATTTGGAAGTTCACGTTTTCCAACACTGGCTGACCGTCACGACGCTGAAGCTGGGTCTTGATGCCGGAAACGGAAACAAACACCGTGCCGTCAGGCTTGGCACCAATAAGACGCTTGCGAACGCCAATGGGTGGGAGAACGCCCGCATCTTCCCATGCCGCAGCATTATTGATGATTTCGGAAAGCGACACGAGAGGCGCCAGCTTTCCTTCTTTCAACAAACCGACATTTGTCACCACAGCTTGCAAAGATGCTGGGTCTTGTTCTGCAATCAGCAGAGCAGGGATTTCCGCGCCGAGCTTCTTCAAAACGCGCACAAGACGCTGCCGTGCAGCTGGATCGAGACCTGTGGTCGGCTCATCAAGAATGAGTAGTTTCGGCTCGGCGGCCAGAGCTGCTGCCATCGCAACCATCCGGCGTTCGCCGCCTGAAAGCGTCAGCACGCGGCGACCACGCAAAGCGTTGAGCTCCAGCTCATTCAGAAGATCGTCGATCCGCGCACGGATTATATCTCTGGCAAGACCGCGATTTTCCAACGGAAAGGCGACGAGATCTTCAACGCTCAAATCCCATAGCTGGTCTTCGACATTCTGCGACACCACCCCGACCATGCTGAAGAGTTCGTCTTTCGGCATGGAGGAAATTGGCTTGCCATTAAGCGATATTTCGCCAGCGAAAACCTGAGGCGTGATCAGACGCGGTACGATGCCGGACGCCGCGTTGAGCAGCGTGGTTTTACCACTGCCGCCAGCGCCGCAAATGAGAAGGCGTTCGCCATCACGAATATTCAGGCTGGCTTCGGCAATGCCTAAAACGGAATCGCCAACGCCTACTTTTACATTCTGTAGTTGGAGCACTTTTCTGGGCTCGCAATCAGAAACGGGTGAAGCCGGACGGATGAGCGCCCTTGAGGATCTTCAGAGCTGGGACGACCAGCAGCGGTGTGCCAATGAGCATTGGTACAATGTCCGAAAGGCCGAGATACAACACTGCCCACCAGTATGGGAAAATACCGAGATAAGCCAAGCTGGCCGAAACGGAGGCAACCATCAAAAGACCAACAACAAGGCAGGTTGCTGCAATTTTAATCAATGTCGTGCGATTAAATGTTGTCGTCTTTGGATCGAACAACATGCCGGGGATCAAGCCAGTCAAGCCAACCATGATGCCATCAATGATGAGCGAATGCGCAGGAATGAAAGTTCCAGCGAGCAAAGACCAGATGACTGTACCGAGATAACCGCAGATAAAGCCACTTTTACGGCCAAGAAGAATGCCAACAAGCGGCGGAAGGAAAGCGAAGATACGCCACTGGATAACGCCTGGCACGAGCTGGATCGGGTTCGCATAGGCCCAAAGAACGCCTGTTGCAGCAGCCGCAACGATTGAAAGAACGATTGGAAACAGGGTGTTTCCATCGTTATGAGTGATGGTGGTGTTGGACATTATCATAATCCCGTAAAGCGCCTCCCGCTTGCAATAAGCAAGAACCATGCCGTTTGGCTGTCGCAGCGAGCGAAAGGAACTTTAAGATGGTGAAAGTGGGGGCTATCCTGTCGGCATATCTGTAGCGCTACGAACAGGCAAAAACACCGCGTTTGCGGTAGAGTCAAGCAGTCTCACGTTGTTTGACGCAATGAGTCACATTAAATCAGCTTGTTAAAGCAATATTCGATCATTCCCCAACAATTTCGGCAAGCATTTCGACCAACTGGCCTATCTGGTCGGGACCATTTTCCATATGGCGAATGACGATTTCCATCGGATCAACAGCGGGTAAACCTGCCGCGACAGGCACAATTCGATGCCCAGGCTGCGCAACGCGTGTGGGGAGAAGACTGACGCCCAATCCTTCAGCAACGGCACTTTGAACGCTCGCGAGACTGGAACTTGTAAAAACGACATGCCACGGCCGCCCAATGCGGTCGAGCGCTTCCATCATGTCGCTGCGATAAAGCCCGTTTGGTGGAAACACGACCAGCGGCAATGGATCAACGTGCGAAACCGGATAATCCGTGCTCTCCAGCCATGACAGTGGTTCGGGCCAGTGCATGGTTCCTGCAGTCTCCCCCCGCCTCTGTTTGATCATGACAAGATCAAACTCACCCGTTTCAAAGCCCTTTTGTAATTCGCGGCTCAATCCGCTGGTCACTTCCAACTTCATATTGGGATGCGTGCGTAGAAAAGCTGCGAGTGCCGGAGTCACGAGCTTTGCCGCAAAATCCTCGGCCAATCCAAGCCGAAGAACGGCGGTCAGTGCATTGCCAGTCATAGCTGCGGCTGCTTCATCGTGCAAATGCAGCATTCGCCGAGCATAACCGAGCAACTTTTCGCCGGCATCTGTTGGGCGGACATCATGCCGTGCACGTTCCAGAAGAGATTGCCCCGCCGCTTCTTCAAGACGGATTATTTTCTGACTTACAGTCGACTGGGTGGAGTGCAGTTGCTGTGCCGCAGCCGTGAAGCTCCGACTATCAACAACAGCTACAAACGCGCGCAGAAGATCGAGACTGAATACGTTATTCATAATTTGAATAGGGCCCAGTTGAACATTTAATTTCTAAATATGACTTGTAGCTAGTATTTAATCAACAAATTAGGAGCACTGCCGATGCGTCAAACAATATTCAGCTTGAGTGCCTTGGCATTGATTGCAGGGACATTAGTCATGACCGAACCAACACTGCCGGGCCACTACGCAGTTGCATATGCGCAAAGCTCGCTCATTGAAGCAGCAGCAGCCGGCAATCTTTCGGCAGTAGATGAGGCGATCAAAGCAGGTGTCGAGCTCGATGCACGCGGCAAGCGCGGCGAAACGGCACTGCTTGCCGCCACCCACGCCAATCATGTCGATGTCGCTCGCGCGCTTATTGAAGCGGGCGCAGATGTGAACGCCAAAGATGCGATCAAGGATAGTCCTTATCTTTATGCGGGTGCACGCGGCCATCTCGAAATCCTGAAACTCACACTTTCCCACGGCGCTGACCTTCAAAGCACCAATCGCTATGGCGGCACAGCGCTAATCCCCGCCGCAGAACGTGGTCATGTAGAAACCGTGCGAACGCTGATTGAAGCCGGCGTGAAGGTTGATCACGTCAATAATCTCGGTTGGACCGCTCTTCTCGAAGCCATCATCCTTGGAGATGGTGGGCAGCGCCATGTCGATATCGTGAAATTGTTGATTGATGCTGGAGCAGATGTAAATCTTGCCGATAATGATGGCGTTTCGCCATTGCAGCATGCGCGTCAGCGCGGCTTTACACCTATGGTGGCGATGCTGGAAAAGGCTGGCGCGAAATGAGTGTGAACCGCACATTTCTCGATCAGGCAATCGCACTTGCGTTTGAAAATGTCGAGCACGGTGGACGCCCATTCGGCGCTGTTGTTGTTAAAGACGAGAAGGTCATTGCAACCGGTATAAATCGCATGCAGGCAGACTGCGATCCAACTGCGCACGCCGAGTTGCTGGCATTACGCGCTGCAGGCCAAGCATTGCAATCGTCGCGCCTCGACGGTTGCAGCGTTTATGCAAGCGGTCAGCCCTGCCCCATGTGCTTTGCTGCCATGCGGATGTCAGGCGTAGGCAAAATCATATTTGCCTATTCAAACGATCAGGCTGCGCCCTACAATCTCTCGACTGCAAAGATTGCAGAAGAGCTTTCCAAGCCTATAAGCGAGCAAACTGGCATCAATGTTGAGCATTGCTCCCCTGACGATGGCGAACGTCTCTATCGTGTATGGCAGGAAAAAGAACAGTCAAAGCGCTAGATAAAACATGAATCCCATCACAGCCGCGCCCGTTGGCAAACAAGCCAGCTCAGTCGCTCTTATAATTCTGGTTGTTTTGATCGGTCTTAATCTCCGACCTTTCCTCACGGCACCGGGGCCTGTTCTCACTGATATCGCAAGCGATACCGGAATGGGCTTTGGTGCGCTGTCGCTGCTCACGTTTCTACCGATGTTGTTGATGGGGCTTGGTGCCTTTATCGCGCCACGTATTCAGTCATCGATCGGCACTCGGCGCAGCATGTTCGCAGCGCTGATTGTGCTTGCAGCAGGCTCGGTCCTGCGCGGCTTCGTACCAAACGGATTCTCACTGGTGCTCACTGCCGTTCTCTGCGGTGCAGGCGTTGCCATGATTCAAGCAATGATGCCTGGGCTCATCAAAGCAAAGTTTCCAGCAAGTATTGCAGCTGTTACTGGTCTTTATTCCGCAATGATCATGGGTGGTGGAGCGCTTGGCGCACGTTTGACACCATGGTTTGCGGGTTCCGAGCACAATTGGCGCCTTGCGCTCGCAGTTCTCGCAATTCCTACAGTCGTAGCTTTGTTCGCAGCAATACCTATCCTCAGTGAAACGGCATCATCTGGTTCGAAATCGGGTATAACGATCAAACTGCTTCAACGCCCAAGAACATGGATACTGATGGCTGCCTTCGGGTTGGTGAATGCAGGTTACTCGTCGATGGTGGCCTGGCTTGCACCTTATTATCAGTCGCTGGGCGTTGAAGCCTCAGCGACCGGCAATTTGGTTGCAGTTATGGCAATTGCACAGGCGCTCTCGGCCTTTGGCCTCCCACTTCTTGCACGACGCAGCGTCGACCGTCGACCTTGGCTCTTTCTGACATTGGCCATGCAGGGCATAGGATTTGCGGGTCTCGCCTTCACCCCACAGCTTTCCCCGATGTTCTGGTCTGCAATTTGTGGAGCCGGTCTCGGCGGTAGTTTCGCGCTCGCAATGATAACATCGCTCGACCACCTTCCAAAACCGGAAGAAGCTGGCGCGCTGGCGGCTATGATGCAAGGCGGTGGCTTTCTGATTGCCGCCCTCGGCCCGATTGCTACAGCTTTCCTGCATAATCTGACCGGCAGCTTTGCTTCCGGCTGGATAATGCATCTCATTTTGGTCGCAAGCATCTGCCCACTCTATCTGAGCTTTAACCCACGCCACTATGCACGGGTGATGAACTTCCCTGTTACTGCGGAAAACAGCACACAATAGCGTTACCTGACTCCTTTCATGGGTTAAAGACGATGTTTTGCGCAGAATTTTAGAGTAGATGCCTTGCTGACCTTGCCAATCCGGATAAGGTTGGCAGAATTCTCTCGTTTATTCGCAGCGCAACGATCTGTCGCTCGCCACCCATATAATTGGTCGTGAAATGAAGCATGAAATGGTCGTCAAAGAAGGGACATTCGTAGCACCGGATGGCCTTCCCAAGCCGCGCATATACTGGGCTTGGGCAACGCTCATGGTGGGGCTCACCCTTGCCGTCATTGACGGCACCATCGCCAATGTTGCGCTTCCGACAATCGCAGCGGACTTTTCCGCAGGACCTGCAGCATCGATCTGGATCGTCAATGGTTATCAGCTGGCCATCGTCATCACGCTTTTACCATTGGCCGCACTGGGTGAAATATATGGCTACCGGCGTGTCTACCTTTTAGGCGTATCATTGTTCACACTTGCCTCGATCGCTTGTGTTTTCTCCCGTTCATTGGAAGCGCTGACCATAGCGCGCATCATTCAGGGCTTTGGCGCTGCAGGCCTGATGAGCGTCAACACTGCATTGCTGCGCTATACGGTTCCGCAGGCCAAATTCGGCACGGCCATCGGTCTCAACGCGCTCTTTGTTGCTGTTTCCTCGACCATCGGCCCCACTCTTGCGGGAATCATCCTGCATTCGCTCAGCTGGCCGTGGCTTTTCGTCATAAATATTCCGCTTGGAGTGCTGGCAGTCGCAATGGGCATCAAGAGCCTGCCCGACAATGAACGCTCTTCACGCCGTTTCGACTATCTGAGTGCCGTCCTCAGTGCGCTCGCGCTTGGGTTGCTGGTAACGGTGATCGACAGTGCTGGCAATGGACTCGATGCTGGCTGGCTTTTATTGCAGGCTGCTGCTTGCGTGTTCGCTGCAGTATGGCTCATCCGTCGCTCGCTTCGCACAAGCGATCCGCTGTTACCGCTCGATCTGTTGCGAATCCCCGTTTTCAGTTTGTCGCTTTGCACATCGATCATGTCATTTCTGGCGCAGATGATGGCCTTCATCTCTCTGCCGTTTCTGTTTCAATCTGTTTATGGTTTCACACCCATCGAAGTCGGCTTCCTGATAATGCCCTGGCCAATAGCGCTCGCCATTATCGCCCCACTGTCAGGTAAACTTTCAGATAAATACTCGCCCGCCACGCTCGGGCTGGTTGGATTGGTAATCTTTGCGATTGGTCTCACATTGGTCGGACTTTTGCCAGAACAACCCACGATTCAAGACATTTGCTGGCGAATGGCAATTTGCGGCATTGGTTTCGGCTTCTTCCAGGCACCCAACAACCGCATGATTATCACCTCTGCTCCACGTGCCAGAAGTGGCGCGGCAAGTGGCATGCTTGGAACTGCGAGATTGATGGGACAATCGCTCGGCGCGGCTTTTGTTGCCTTTCTGCTCGCCCATTGGGGGATCGTCAATATCCCCAACATCTTGCTCGTTGCTGCTGGCTTTGCTGCATTTGCCTCCATCATCAGCATCGCAAGGCGCAAGCGTTAACAGCGGAATGGATCAGCCTGTGAATCTTTGTAAATATCTTAGCCAAAACATCAAATTCCCTGTTGCAATCCCGAAATCATTAGTCCATATAGCGCGTGCCTAACGGAAACGACTTCTCTCAGAGAAGACTGGCGCGAGCGGGTGTAGCTCAGGGGTAGAGCACAACCTTGCCAAGGTTGGGGTCGAGGGTTCGAATCCCTTCGCCCGCTCCAGTTTTCCGAGGCTTTCCAGAACAGTACGGAAAATTTGCCCTTCAGCGTGTCCCTGTCTTTGCGAGTTTTATTCACGAGCGCGCAAAGCTGAGGCCTCTCCTGTCCGAACGTTTGCGTTAATCTCGTGTAGGCTTTCCCCTCATGATCCGTAGTGTTTGCTTATTGATTGTCGGCGTTGGCGCGCTCATTCAGGGGATTTTAAGGCTCGGGCAACCGGCTCAGATCGTTGAAAAATCAGGCTGGCTCTATCAGCAGTTTGGCGATCAAGGAGTCGCCGTTGGAATGATGATTCTTGGTGTCGTTGCGTTCGTCATTGGTGCAATAATGTTCAACAACAGCTGGATCAAATCTATTCGTGGACGGGCAAAGCATCGAATTTTCAAATAGTTCTTGAAAAACCAAATGCATCAATCGATTATTCCAGACATGATTGATTGGCCACTTATCTTCGTCATAATTTTCGCTTTGGGCGTACTGTCTTTTATCGTCTACTGTATTGCAGTACTTATATTTACAAAGCCCACTGGAGAAAAAGTAACGCCACCCGAAATTGATGCAGTTGATCTGATCATCTTCCAGCATTCAGACGATAGATAATATTATTTGAATAGATTTTTAAACATTTCAGCGTGACCTTCTAATTGCATAACAGCTATAATTTAATATCTGTTGCTGACACCAGTTCCTGGCGCCGTTTGCAAGACTGACGTCAAAGGACGAATAACTCCATGAAACCGGATACTGTTGTCAGCGCCGTACTGGCGATGTGCCTGCTATTATTGACGTGGATCATCACGCAAAGTGCATCGGATGAGATGGCAAGCCTTCAACAAGGCACCAGCGGGCAAAACGTGCCCGCTGCTTTGATTGTCTATTAACATAATAGAGATCGATTAACGTTTGAGCGTCATCTGCAAGCTCATCAACACCAGATTGGAAACTTCAGCATGAATATCCTTGCGCTCCCTGCTGGTTTCCTCACAAATCGGATCAACTTCTCCAACTGATTTGAGAAATGCAGACGCTCCTTCCTTACACTCAGGGAGAAAACTGAAATGATCCGAATCCTTGACCGTCACATATGTACTGTTTGGAATGAGTGCTGCCAGATGATCCGCGAGAACTGCAGTCGGAACGTCTCCTGCATTGCCAAGATTGATAAAGCTCATCGGTATTTTGATTTCCTTGAGACTTTGCTCCACATAGGCTTGCGCCAACCCCGGATCGATCATCACAGCAGTCTTGATACGCTGATCGAGGTTTGACTGTTCAAAACGCGCCTTATCGATACTTCGCAGATCAAGCTTTTCAACGTCCACAGCCTCACCATCGGCATAGCCCCGACCGCCTGCGTACCACGCACAATCCCATTTCGTGTAAGTGTCGCAGTAGCGCGCATAACTTTCCAGACTGGCTCGAGCACCGACAATCTCTAATGCAGTTGAGCCGCCGAGCGAAAAGCCGACGACGCCGATACGATCCGCATCGATAAGAGCTGACCAGTCGGGATTACTGGTCAAGTAATTGATGACAGTCGAGAGATCCTGTGCGCGCTCCCAAAGCTTTGGCGTTTCAGCGGGTAAAGAGTCACCGGAAGTTGTGCCGGGATGATTGGGGCCTGCAACAATAAATCCTGCTTTTGCAAGTTCCACTGCAAGCCAGCCCATCGCCTCGGTGCGCCCTCCTGAGCCGTGGGACAGTATGACAAGTGGAAGCTGCCCGCTGTCGAACGGTGCATCTTTTAATGCAGCACTACCTTGGAATATCCTGTTATCGCCAAACAGTACCGACTCGCCGCTTCCCGCTGCGGGATACCAGAGTGTTACAGCAAGATTTTTCCCGCGTGCTTGTGATGGTACTTCAAATGTGCGGACACCCACGTCCGCAGCGAATGCATTGAAAGTGGTGAGTGTTGTGCCCATAGCGATGGCTGAGAACAACAGATTAAAGCGGCTCATTGTGTATCTCCATATTTCATACGATGAGCCATGCTTTCCAGATATCGTATTATCTGGCGTTCTAAATCACGATTCAGGTCGTTCAGAATCGCGATATAGATCATTGGTCGGCAACATATCGCCCATCAGATTACGAGACCGCTTTTGATTTTCGTTCCTTTGCCCTTTGTCGTCGCGCTTTTGTTGCTCATCCTGTTGGTAGAGATGTGGCGTCGGCAGGAGAACGCTGCTTCCAATCGCCCCTTCCAACTGTTGATCGCTTTATGCGCGGTTCAGTCTTTTGTAGTTGGCCTTCGCTGGGGCTATGGGCTGGCAGAGTTTCGCTACATTCTTCCCATTGTCGCGAGCTGCTTGCCTCCACTTGTCTATGCAAGTTTTCGAAGCCTGATACGAGGACAGAGCAACGCTAAAGACCGTCACATTTGGCATATCGCAGCTTTCCCGGTGGCGGTTACCGTCATTCTCCTGACTATTCCCCTTCTCTTAGATTTTGGCCTTATTGTTCTGTTTGTCGGATATGCACTCGCACTTCTATATCTTGGCAGAACTGGACCTGACGCGCTTGACGACGCGCGTTTTGATAGCGCGATTTCGGCACATCGCGCACTTGTTATTGCCGCAGTATCGCTTTGCCTATCGGCGTTTTTCGATCTGGCAGTCTTGATGGATTTTGAATGGACCAACGGAAAAAATGCGGCACTGATCGTCAGCAACGCCAATCTGCTCGGGCTGCTTTTCGTGGGCCTCACAGCAATGGCTGCAAGTCGCGCGAAGCCTTCTGCACCACTCGAAAGTAGTGAAGATGAGGTCTATGATGAGCAAGATCGTGACAATCTCGCACGTGTTGAACATATCCTCATTCAGAACAGACTATATCTGGACGAGAATTTGACTCTCATAAGGCTTGCACGAAAAGTGGGGCTGCCAGCACGCCAAATATCAAGCTCCATAAACCGCATTACCGGCAAAAATGTATCACAATACATCAATGATTATCGCATCACTGAAGCGTGCCGCCTGTTGCGCGAGACTGCGTTGTCCGTAACTACAATAATGTTTGAATCAGGATTTCAGACCAAATCCAATTTCAATCGGGAATTTCGGCGCGTCACTTCGTTAAGCCCTGCGACCTGGCGCGCTCAGCAGGGGAAGAAATGATAGAAAATACGAGAGAGAAATATTATTATCGAGGATGATTTAGAAAATTCTGCCCCGCAAATTGCGAGGCAGTGCATTGCAGTTTTTTAACCAAAGAGAGTTCTACCGCCCGAAAGACCGCCGCTTGGCCCAGAGGTTCTACCCATCCGGTTTGGTCCTACTGCCAACTGCATCGTGGCACCCTGCTCCTGCTTCACGGCGGTCGATGTATCAATTTGACCGCTGGTTGGAGCTGCGGCCAACGCAGCACTAGCAGTCATCAATGAGCCAGCTGCGAATAACAAAATAGTCTTCATCTTTTCCTCCGATACTGGCTAAGGCCAGAAAGCGCCAAGAACCAAATTAAACGGTGATCATGCTGGCACTGTTTTCACAATCCAGCATGACATTAATCGGAAGATACGGATTGGCACATACGTCAGATGCCGTATTTCGTTGCAACCCAGAGCTGGCCATCAGATGCTATTTAGAAGTGCAGGACCACTCCTAGTATGGGCCCTTTTTGAACCACATCGTAGACAAAGCCATTGTGATTGTAGTCCACGCCAAGCGCACGATAGCCTGCAACAGCCGATAGATTGTCCTTGAACTGGTAGCCCAATGTTCCAGCCACGTCCCAGTCAATTTTTGCCTGCCCTGCACCCACAACACCCCAGCCGCTGAAGTACAAAGTGTCCGTCAGGAAATACTTGCCGCGCATTCCAGCCATGGCATCGACCCATGCAGCGCTGTCGCGCCCGCTGTGCCCGTCGAATAATCCACCATCAAAAGAAATTTCCGTACTCGCGTACCAGACACGTCCTCCTGCCACCACATCAAGGCGGTTTCTTCCCTCTTCAAGAAGACTGTAACCGCCACCGAAAAAGCCGGAAAACGTCTCAGATTTAATATCGACGCTGTTGCTCAACACCCCGTAAGGAGTCTGACCGCCTGTTGATATTTTAGTATAGATGATATCGCTGAACAGACTATAACGATCATAATGCCCTTCAATGACACCCATGAACGAGAAATCGAGTTCTTTGAAGAGGCTTCCGAAGTCAGAGTTCATTTTTACCGGCGGCAGCCCAAATTGACCTGCGGTGCCGCTAATGCCTGCAGCCCAGAAGTAAGGACTTGCACTAAAACGCCACCCGTCCGGGTTGACTTCTTGCCTTACAGGCTCAGAGACGGCGGGGGTCATCGGAATATCAGCAGCTAAGCTCACATGCTGGCTACCAATCAAAGCTGTCAGCGCAATTGCGAAAAGTCTATTGTGATGCATTATCCCCCCGAAATTCCGCTTCAGTGATCAGTTGAGGGAAAGGGTTGTCATTGAACTTGTTCTGAGAGCGTTTGATCCTCAACAGCACAATCGACAGTCGGGCTGCTCGCTGCTTCCAATTCTTTCCGCGCTGCCTGAATATCAGCAAGGAATTCAAGATTGCTGTGTAGTTTAGCAACTGTTGCTGCTCCCATAATGCGTCCGGCATCGACATCGCTTTGCCAGTGAGCGTTACAGATCACCCGACTTTGTCCAAACGACAATCCGCGCTTAAACAGATCATCCGCACGCTTTGGATTGACTTCGGCCAATGTGAGCGCCCATGCCCATCCCGCAGCCGTGTGCCCCGATGGGTAGGAACCGTCTTGACGCAACACATTTTCTTCGTCTGGCTGACATGTACCTTCGTTGTGCACGACGAAAGGTCGAGTTCTATTATATTTGTTCTTGATGCCATAGGTCGAAAGACCCGCATCGGTGAGAACTCGCTGCATCAAATTATAGAGATGCGGTGTCTTCTCTTCACTAATATCCACACCCATAGCGCATGAGAAATTCTTCGCAGGCTGGGGGAATTGCAAATCCGCATCTGTCCGTGCCTGATCCCAGCGCGCTTTTCCGCGTAGTGCGATAGTAGCCTCTCTTGCTGCCTCATCACGTGCCAGTGCAGCACTTCCCTCAGCTGGAGGCGAACCCAGCAAAACAAGACTGTTGGGAAGCTCACTCGACTGCAGATATCCTGGTGTGAGGTGAAAATGCGGGTCCGTTACCTTTGGGCCAGCGGCATTTTCTGCCATCGCGGAACTCACAGCTTGGCCAGCGAATACTACAGTGGTGAGCAAGGCCATTCGGCCGACCTTCGACAACATTCAAATGCTCCTAGATTTATAGTTTCAAGCTGCTCGTAAGCGGATGTCCGTCATAGTTGTGCAGATAACGGACACTCCGCGTTTCGCCACGCGTCTTTGTTGTTGTAAACTTAGCCTTTTAGCCGATGTGAATTAGTTTAAACGCGGTTCGGCCTCTGGAAATTTCCATTCGCCACTAACAACATTTTGATCCGGCCGATAAAGCCTTACAGTGTAGTTCCAGCCCTCAACGACGGGTAGGCAATTTGGAATTTTTCCATCACAACCACCAAATTGCGCAGTAACCGATCCGTCCGCATTTTTTGTCGCCGTAAGGTTGTTGATCGAATAGGCATTGTAGTCGTTTTTCTCGAAGAAGCCTTTGGCGTTGTAAACGCTGATCGACCAGAAAGCCTTCACCGGCACAGTCTTTGGCACGTTGAGGGTATAGACCGTTTTGCCATCGTTTTTCTCTGGCGTAAAACTCGGGTACATTGCGTCTTTTTCTGGAATGCCACCCCATCCAGAAGCTGTACCAATTAGATGACGGATCGGATCGACCGCGCTGCGGGTTCCAAATGAACCGTTATATGACGTTTGATGTTTTGCTAACGCGAGCAGAGCATTTCGGATTTCTGTCAGGCTCTCGTCATCCCAGTTTGGGATATCGAGCTTGCCAGGCTCCTTCTGGCTGACCTTAATGGCATCCTGGAGTTTATGGACTTCATCAAGATCTTTTGGATCGTTGGGGTCCACCAGCGTCCGGACAGCGACAAAAGCATATCTCGTACCAACGGATTTCTGTGTTAGCGTAACCGGCTTCGTACCATAGGCGACAATTGGCAGGTAGTGATCCTGATCAACGATCATCATCGACATATAACGCTTGCCCGTATCTGGCAGTGATATCGTGGCTGGCCCGGCAGCAAGATCAAACACAGCAAATGAATAAAGCGTATCGCGGTTCATACGAATGACGGTCTGCTTATCGATCGCCACGGGTTCCCGAGAGTGTTTAAACTCTCCCAATCGGCCTATGTCCTTCACATTGGCTGCGAGGTAATGGTCGGTCTCAGCGCGGACGAAACTCTCAACTGTGACCGGCATTTTGCTGCCTGAGGTCTCAGCAAAGGCACCACCGGTCCATGCAACCGAGGCAACTACGAAACTGATCCCAACCGAACGGAACATGGAATACCTCTTCATTCAATCAAAATAACGATGACGGCGCCCCTTCGCAGAATGCGGCAGGGATCAATCCAAAAACGGTCTGCAAATCACTATTTGATCAGCTGACTAACCCTATCCAGATCGCTTCTAACACTCGCGAACTGCCAGTCTTGCCATTTTGTGACATTTCCATCCGACTTTGTCATTTCGCTATTCAGGAAACATAAATGTCAGGGTCGTGCGAAGTCCCCACTCTGGCGTACCGGCAGGACCATCAGCATAATAACGCCCACCTACTTGAAGGCTCATGGCCTGATCGTTCACCTTGAAAACCTGCGTAGCGCCTAAATTAATTGGAACTGTCCACTGCTCCGCTTCCCAGTCGTAGGTTGAATCCACGCTGAGCGACATCGATCTTCCCTGGCCGAAATTATAGGAAACAAACGGCTGCAACAGGCTGGCACTCACGTCTTGCCTGCCCGAAGGGCCCGCGACAGACCAAATATGATTACCTAACGCACCGACGGTCCACGCTTTTTCCTGAATAAGTGCTACCGCTGTAGGGCCAAGTCCAAATTTCCCGCTACCTAAATAATCGTCGGTCGCCGTAGGAAGAAGAAATACCGGCCCGACGCCCCATATCAAGCCGCCAGGCCCCGTTTTCTTGGGAGACAGGAAAAAGCTGGCATTTATATCACCTAACCCGGAAACGCTGCCACCAGGCATATAATCCCGATAAGCGATTGGTATAATTGTGCGCGATATAACGTTCCAATCGTCGTTTAAGCTGAATGGAATAACAGGCTGAATGTTGAGACCGTAGGCAAAACCGTCTTTGTTAGACCCGGCCTTAAAGTCGAAGTTATTTTGAAAAGGAACGCTAATGAGACTGGCCAGAGGATTGGCTAATTGTTGCGAAAGATCATCAGCCGAGGATTGGGACCACGCCGCGCCAGTATTAAACGTAATAAGGCCAGCGATCGAAATAATCATGGTGCCGCATTGCTTGCACCAACTGAACAGACCATTTATGCCCTGCATCTTTCCCCCTTTAAGCAAACGCTGAATTTACCCTGTATTCGTAAGATGATGCCATGCCGCAGAGCGTGACACGGACCAATGCAAACGACATCTAACCAATCATTGAGGGATTGGCGGACAAGTTCTCTTCAAACTGCTTCTAGCAGGGACAGATCATCAGTCTTGCCATTTCGTGCCAACTTTAGTCAGGCGACGGTGCTTCAGGTGAAACACTTATCGCAATCGCGATTGTTCACGAAATTGGCGGGGGGTTACACCGGAAATACGGCGAAATGCTCGCGTGAAATGGGCTGGGTCAGAATAGCCAGACGCAAATGCGATATCGATGATCTTGGAATCGGATTCACGTAATAAGTTGCTTGAGCGCTCAAATCTCACAGCATCCAGAATATCTGAATACACAAAATCAACATTCGCGAGTTTGCGCTGGAAGGTACGCGCACTGACGCCTGCCATCTCCGCGATCTCAGCAAGCGTGGGAACGCCTCCGTCAAGATAAGATGGCAACATCAGTTTGAGAAGTTCCACGATATCATAGCCCGAGGGCCCATCCTCCTGATCCTGCACTGGATGAAACGATCCAGCTAAACGGTTGGAGAGACTAAGGCATGAGATAGGTATGCTGATCCACGCCGCGTGCTGTCCAGACATGAAGCGCACATTTGGCCAGAAAGATTGCGTCGCTTCACTCGGCGAATAGTGCGCTTCAAAAGCCATTGCTGGCGGTGTCCAGCTGGGACCAGTAAATTGCCGCACAATATAGATCGAGAAAATATTCTGAAGCCATTGTGCATGCTCCAGGTGCTGAAGCTCTTTTGTTATTGCGAGCTTGCTGCAAACCCGGACGTGGTCACTATCGTGTTCGATCCACATGCTCAGGATAGTGTCTTCCCTCGAAGCCTCGGTACAGGCATGCCGCAATGCAACAAGCAATGTCGGGGAGTGTGCGATCAGTGCTCTGGTTTTTTCTCTCAGATGAGAAAAATGCAGCCGCTGGCTGGCTAGGAAACCGAAATCTGTAATGCCCTGAGAGCTTTGGGCAGTTTCAATAAACCGGATTGCTGGCAATACCGGAACATAGAGATCGCCCTTTGTCTCGAGAGAAGATGGTAGCCGTGCTTTCTCCAAAAGCGCGCTCGTAGGCGCACCCAACTCATCAAGTATGCCCATGAAAGGAAGAAGAAACTGGCTACGCGTCAAAGGGATGTTGGCCATTGCATCTCTTCTCCATCGCCAGCTGATGTTTTTCTTGCAAGAAAACAGACGAAATACAACGCTTATATTATCGATCCGGACAAATTAACTGGTAGAAAATGCGTTATCTTCCAAAAAGATGCAACCATAAGTTAAATACGGAGATAAAGAAAACTTGGCCAGCATGTCTCCCTCAAAATTTTAACGATCACAATGCTTGGCCGTGCATAGAACGAGCCCATGAAAAACTTTTACGCGCCTGTTGAAAATTACCGGGCGCTTTGCTTAACAACGTTTTCCGTGCAGCGTTAGGACGAACGTTCCAGTGGCCAAACCTCAACGACACCGCGAGCAACAGCACAGGGCGTTTGTGACACTAATTTTATGGCTTCCTCCAGATTGGCGGCCTCAATTATAGCAAATCCGGCCACTGGCAGGGAGGAACTCATGAATGGTCCATTCGTCGTTTCAACCTGAACAGCGTCAAGATTGCGAACCTGCACGGACGCGCCCGCTATGCCCATCAACACCCCATTCTTCTGCAATTTCGCATCGTGGGCATGAGCTGCGTCCCGAATGGATTTCGGAGTCCGATCATAACCTTCTTGATCGCCATATCCGATCGTCACGAATTTTGGCATAACTATCCTCCTCATAAGGTGCGTGTTAAATCAAACGCTTATAGCGCCGACCTGTTTCAATGAGATCGGCGCTATAGGATAGCTATACTTGCCTGCTTTTATTTCAACCGCTTCACCAGTTCACTAGTGGTTATGGCGCGGCGGAGTTTTGGACAATTGGCGGAATTTATCCGCATCCCGGATCGTAGCTCCATCGGCCAACTGCGTTACCGTCTGTCGATAGATCATCTGCCAAGGCGTTGCATCTGCAGGTGTCTGCGGAATACCTTCCGCTTTGCGGCGCGCAATTTCTGCCTCGTCCACCAGCATATCACACCGCCCCTTGTTGAAGTCGATACGAATGGTGTCACCGTTACGCACCCAGGCCAGACCACCACCCGCTGCACTTTCCGGTGAAGCATTGAGAATAGACGGGCTATCTGCTGTGCCCGATTGGCGACCGTCACCGATGGTTGGCAAACTCGTGATTCCACGCTTGATCAGATGATCCGGCGGCTGCATGTTTACGACTTCGGCAGACCCCGGCCAACCGAGCGGACCAGCGCCCCGAATGACGAGAATGCAGCGTTCGTCAATGTTGAGCGCAGGATCGTTGATGCGCTTATGATAATCTTCCGAGCCATCAAAAACGATAGCCCGCCCATCGAAAATTCCTTCGTGTCCCGGCTCTGACAGATAGCGATCACGAAACTCAGGTGAGACCACACTCATTTTCATAATGGCAAAATCAAACAGATTGCCCTTCATAACGAGGAAGCCAGCACGCTCCTTGAGTGGTTTGTCGTAAGGGAAAATGACGTCACGATCCGATGATTCCCGACCTTCGAGATTCTCCGCCATTGTCTTTCCAGTAACACTCGCGCAAGAGCCGTCGATTTTTCCTGCGGACAGCAGTTCCCACATAATCGCTGGCACACCACCGGCACGATGGAATTTCTCGCCAAGATATTTGCCAGCAGGCTGAATATTGGCAAGCAGCGGAATATCAAAGCCTTCGTCCTGCCAATCGTCAGGCTTCAGCTCCACACCCGCATGTTTTGCCATCGCCATAAGATGTGGCTGGGCATTGGTCGAACCACCAATGGCGGAGTTGACCTTGATGGCATTTACAAACGCTTCACGTGTCAGAATGTTGGATGGTCGAATGTCTTCGAGCACCAACTCCACAGCACGACGACCCGTCCGATATGCCATCTGACCACGTTCCCGGTATGCAGCGGGAATGGCAGCGCAACCGGTGAGCGACATACCTAAAGCCTCGGCCATTGCGTTCATTGTGGAGGCCGTGCCCATTGTATTGCAATGGCCCACCGAAGGCGCGGAACTGAGTGCCGCTTCGAGAAATTCTTCCTTGGTGATTTCGCCAGCCGCATATTTGCGACGCGACTGCCATATTACCGTTCCGGAACCGACGAGCTTGCCTTCATGCCAACCATCAAGCATCGGACCTCCGGAAAACACGATAGCCGGAATATCCACGGTGGAAGCCGCCATCAGTGCGGAAGGCGTGGTCTTGTCGCAACCGGTGGTGAGGACAACACCATCAAGCGGATAACCATAAAGGATCTCGACAAGCGCCATATAGGCGAGATTCCGGTCGAGCGCTGCAGTTGGTCGCTTGCAGTTTTCAAACAGCGGGTGGCTTGGAAACTCGATCACTATTCCGCCTGCATCGCGAATGCCGTCACGGATGCGTTTGGCAAGATCAAGATGGTGACGATTACAGGGGTTAAGATCGCTGCCAGACTGCGCAATGCCGATAATCGGCTTGCCTGACCTGAGTTCTTCTGGCGTCGTACCGTAGTTCATGAAGCGCTCCAGATAGAGCGCTGTCAGATCAAGGTGGTCGGGATTGTCGAACCAGTCCTGCGAGCGCAGACGGCGCGGTGTGTTTTGATCATCACTCATTTATCGTCTTCCCGCTGGCGATTATTGATCTTTTCAATATGCAGCAAAATTCCCGAATGATCCGTTTCCGCATGGCCGGCTTCTACAAAAGCCCGGAACTCATCGCGAATTTCTTCAGTCAATGGCAACGTCAGCGAAAGGCTCTCGGCCATCGCTGCCACGGCATTCAAATCTTTCAATTGCAGCCCTGAAGGACCGCCCGGTTGGAAACTACGATCCACCATGCGTTTCCCATGCAATTCAAGAATACGACTTTCTGCAAAGCCACCCCGAATGGCATCACGGAACTTGCCACGATCCGCACCACCGGCTTCTACGAGCATCATCGCTTCAGCAACTGCACCAATTGTGATTGCCACAATCTGCTGGTTAGCCAGTTTGCAAATCTGTCCTGCACCGGAGGGGCCGACATGAGTGACACGCCCGAGCGCCGCAAAAACATCTGCCAGTTCTTCGATCAAGACTGCATCACCGCCAGCCATTAATGCCAGTGTTCCTGCTTCCGCACCAACTGTGCCGCCTGACACGGGACAATCGATGTGACGAATGCCGAGAGAGGAAAGTTTCTCGGCATGTTCTCTTGCAATTGGCGGCGCGATTGAAGACGTGTCGATAACGATGGCACCAGCTTTCAAAGCTGTCGCGACCCCGCCATCAAACAACACTGAACCCACAGCCCTCCCATCGGACAGCATGGTGAAGACGATTTCGGCGTTCGTGACTGCTTCAGCAGCACTTGATGCCACTTCCGCGCCGTCTTTGACTAATGCTTCAGCTTTGGCTGAGTCACGATTCCACACGTGAACGCTAAAGCCAGCATTGAGAAGGCGGCGCACCATCGGCGCGCCCATAAGGCCGGTGCCAAGAAAAGCAATTTTACGCGTCACAGTGAACCTCCAAGCTCATCCTCAATATGAGCACGGATGATTTCGTCAAACGAGGATTCGGCAGTAAAGCCCAACTCGCGCGCGCGTTTGGCTTCAAAACCCGGAGCCCAACCCGCGCACATGCGCATGATCATTTCATCCGGTTCGCGACGGATGAGAGCAACAGCCTTATCGCCCGCTACACGGCGTAACGCTGCAATCTGCTCTCCTACAGTCGCGGAAAGGCCGGGCATAGACAGATTGCGACGCGAGCCCACGCGTTGGAGATCCATTGTGGCTCCATGGATCAGGAAGCCAACAGCGGAACGTGGTGAGGTGTGCCAATGGCGAACATCATCAGAAACTGGCAGGACAGCTTCTTGGCCGACAAGCGGTTCACGCAGGATATTTGAGAAAAATCCAGATGCAGCCGCATTGGGTTTGCCAGGCCGAATGCAGATTGTGGGCAGTCGGATGCCTATTCCATCGAAGAAGCCCCGGCGGGTGTAATCGGACAGCAAAAGTTCGCAAATTGCCTTTTGCGTGCCATAGCTGGTGAGCGGTGTTAGATGGAAATCGTCGGGAATTGGGAAAGGAAGTGGCGCACCCACGACCGCAATCGACGAGGTGAAGACAATGCGTGGGAAATATCCATCTTCATTGTGGGCAACACGAACCGCATCGAACAGGTAACGCGTACCGTCAAGGTTGATACGGTAGCCTTTGTCGAAATCAAGCTCTGCTTCGCCCGAAACGATAGCTGCCAGATGGAAGATTACATCTGGGCGACTTGCGACCAGCTTTTCAGCAGTGCCGGGTGCGGAAAGGTCACCAGTTTCAAGGGTTACCTGTCCGGCAAAACCCGCAGGCGCCTGGGGCGTCACCACATCCACAAGCGTAAGCGTCTCAATCGTCTTACCATCAAGCGAACCGTCTTTCGTGAGACGTTCGGAGAGTTTGCGGCCAACCATGCCTGCCGCGCCGATGATCAAAATGTGCATTTGTTTCTCCTCCACCATGTACCGTAGTCGATTTCACCATCGTAAAAACGCCGATTGCGAAAAAGTATTTGTAAGGTTGTCTGATAACCTTATATCATGCACTTGAAAACCAAAATAATGCAGTTGCCACCTACTTCGCATTGGCAGGCAGGCCGCAGGAGGAATCATGTCCCAGGAACGCAAGATGATGAGCGTCGACACTGCAACGCATGAGCATATACAGGCGCTGATCGGCAGCCTGGGCATGGACCTTGTTCTCTCGGGTGAAGAAGTAGCGCGCTATTGCAGCGACTGGCACGACGACGTGAAGAGCAGTGCAGTTGCAGTGCTTCGCCCCCGCTCCACAGCGGACGTATCTGCTTGTGTTAAAGCTGTTCGCGCTCGTGGCCTGTCTATTGTTCCGCAAGGCGGCAACACTGGCCTCGTACTGGGAGCAACGCCCGACTCGCCAGAATCTCAGGTCGTAATCAGCCTCGAACGTATGACCGCTATTCGCAGCATCGATGTAGATGATTTTTCCGCCGTGGTAGATGCTGGCTGTATTCTGTCCGAATTCAAGGACAAGGTAGAGGCCGCGGGGATGTTCTTTCCGCTGGCATTGGGTGCACAGGGTTCTTGTCGCATCGGCGGCAACGTATCGACCAATGCGGGCGGTATCAATGTGTTGCGATATGGCATGACACGTGAGCTCGTGCTCGGCCTTGAAGTAGTCCTACCTGACGGTTCCATTTTCGATGGTCTTTCAACCTTGCGTAAAGACAATCGCGGCATCGATCTGAAGCAGCTTTTCATTGGCGCAGAAGGAACTTTGGGGATTGTTACAGCGGTCGCGGTAAAGCTTATGCCGCAACCGGAGCAGGTAGCGACTGCACTGCTCAGTCTCAACGCTCTCGATGACGCTATCGCTCTTTATCGCCGCGCACGACGCGACTGTTGCGATCTGATGTCGGCATTCGAATTTATGCCGCCGCTTGCTTTCACACTGGCGCGAGAAGCGATGCCGGACTTGGCCATGCCAATGGACGGCAATTATTCAGCCTATGTTCTGATGGAGATCTCCGGTTCTGGATTAATCGACATCGAAGATCTCATGGGCCGCTTCCTTGAAAAGGTTATGGAAGACGGGCTGGTGGCTGATGGCGTCATCGCGACATCCCGCGACCAATCCCGCAAGCTGTGGCTGTTCCGCGAAGGCATGAACGAAGGCCAAGCCAAGAGAGGCCCTCATTTGCGCACCGATGTTTCCGTGCCCCTATCGCGCCTTGCGGATTTTGTACGTGATGCAGAGACCGCGGTCTATGTTGGTCTGCCAGACTGTGTCTGCGTATCTTATGGTCATGTGGGCGATGGGAATGTCCATCTTAATGTATTACCTCCGAACACGCTCGACCGCGCGGAGATCGATGCTCGTATCTACAAAGCAAAAAACATCATCAACGATGTACTCGATAGCTATCGCGGCTCCATGAGCGCAGAGCATGGAATTGGTCGGCTTAAACGACCGGATTTTGAAAAGCGTATGCCTAATGTGCAGCGCCAATTGCTATCCGCAATCAAGACTGCGATAGACCCTAGCCTTATGATGAACCCGGGTTGCCAATTGAGCTTGCCGCCTTGTTCAGAGACGAGCAATTAGAAGGACGCAACATGTCGACGGATTTTGGCCATATAAAGCGCAGCGAACACCTTCCTGCGCGGATCGCCGCCCAGATCGGCAGCGATATCCATGAAGGGCGTTTAAAGCCTGGCGACAAGCTACCGACTGAACATGTCCTTTCAAAATCCTTTGGCGTAAGCCGCTCAGTTGTTCGCGAAGCGATTGCGCAGTTGCGCAATGAAGGCCTCGTCGATACTCGACAAGGCGTCGGTGCCTTCGTAACCGAGCGACAGGCACGTTCGATCCGAATAAATGAGGATGAATTGTTCAGCCGCGATAGTTTTCGCGACCTGTTCCAGTTGCGCTTCCCTCTCGAGATCGAAGCGGCAGGATTGGCTGCAGCCCATCACACTGCCAAGGATCTGGCACGTCTTGATGAAGCACTCGAGCAAATGACCGGGGCTGCAAAATGGACAGATCAAGGGATCATTGCGGACCTCGCCTTTCACAAGGCAGTGGCTGATGCCACCGGAAACGAATATTTTTCAACATTCGTCGGATTTATTACTGAGCGCATCAGTCATGCAATCAACGTTGCCCGCTCAAAGGCCGTTCTGGAAGAAATCGTCAATATAACGATTGAGGAGCATGTCAATTTACGCGACACCATTGCCAGCCGCGATCCAGCGCTGGCGCGGGATGCCATGCGCAAGCATCTTATGGGAGCCGCAGCCAGGATCGGGCTGGTACTTGAATCCTACTAGGACGGGTCGCTGCCTATGATTCAAAGAAGGCGGAAAGCTGCATTTTTCTGAACAACCGATTTCGGTTCTAGACAGCGATAAATTCTCGAACTAAAACGATATATACAGTTGTCAGACATCCTGACAATAAGGCAAGTTGGCTTTGGAGGGTCACTGCCTGAACAGTGGGGGGCGCCGCAACTGGCGAAAAGGATGAGATAAACCGACGGGTTAAACCCTGCGGAACTATCGACCTTCTGAAACCACTGCGCCGGACTGGAGCCATATAATTGTAGCTTTCCATTTTGATGGAGACTGCCGGGAGGAGGACAGCTTGACTTCAAAGCATTCGTTGAGTGCACAACAAATTTTGCCGGACGACGCCACGACCGCCGTTCTGGTAGGACGTGTCTGGTCTAAGATTGCAGACGGCCCCTGCCCGGTTCTGATCCGTGATGAACGCGTGCTCGACCTGACAGCTATTGCTGCAACCGTGTCGGGCCTGTTTGAGATCGATGGTATTGCCGCGAAGCTCGCCGCCACCACAGACTTGCCGGATCTCGGCTCTTTGGACGATTTTCTGAGTGGTACGACTGGCCACCTTTTGGCTCCAATCGATCTGCAAGCAATCAAAGCTGCTGGTGTCACTTTTGCCGACAGTATGCTGGAGCGTGTCATTGAAGAGCAGGCAAAGGGTGATCCTTCTCGCGCTCGTTCTATCCGTGAAAAGCTCGCTCCCGTCCTTGGGGACAGCCTGCGCGGCGTTACGGCTGGTTCAGAAAAAGCGGCCAGCATTAAAACCCTTCTTCAAGACATGAATCTCTGGTCGCAATATCTCGAAGTCGGCATTGGACCGGACGCCGAGATTTTCACCAAGGCACAGCCGATGTCTTCTGTAGGATGTGGCGATAAGGTAGGCATTCACCCGATTTCAGAATGGAATAACCCGGAGCCCGAGGTAGTTCTCGCGGTGCGTTCCGACGGTGAAATTCTTGGCGCAGCGCTTGGCAATGACGTCAATCTGCGCGATGTTGAAGGCAGATCGGCTCTGTTGCTTGGAAAAGCCAAGGACAACAATGCATCCTGTTCAGTTGGCCCATTCATCCGCCTGTTCCACGATGCCTTCACGCTTGACGTTCTTTCCAAGGTTCGC
Source organism: Brucella sp. HL-2 (assembly GCF_025846885.2). Classification (NCBI taxonomy): domain Bacteria; kingdom Pseudomonadati; phylum Pseudomonadota; class Alphaproteobacteria; order Hyphomicrobiales; family Brucellaceae; genus Brucella; species Brucella sp. HL-2. Next base: position 452,325 of record NZ_JAOYTK010000002.1, read on the forward strand.
GTTTCACTGCTGGTAAAGGGTGAAGACGGCTTCGAAATGACTGGCGAAAGCCCAATGGAAGCCATCAGCCGCTCACCTGCCAATCTGGTATCGCAGCTTCGTAATCGTAATCACCAATATCCCGATGGGGCCGTCCTGTTCCTGGGAACCATGTTCGCCCCCGTCAAAGACCGACGCGGTGTCGGCCAAGGTTTCACGCACGAAATCGGTGATCGCGTGGAGATTTCGACGCCGTCGCTGGGCCGACTTGTCAATTGGGTCGATCGTACCGATGCATGCCCGGAATGGACTTTCGGCACAAGGGCGCTCTTCCGGAACCTTGCCGCTCGCGGCCTTCTCACAAAGGTATAATTCCATGATTCAGAAGCTGATCGACCTGTTCTTTCGCTTTCTGGCGCTGCTTATGATTTTAGCTCTGGCAGGCATGGCACTGATGGTTTTCGTCAATGTCGTCCTTCGTTATGGCATGAATTCAGGCATTGCCATTTCCGATGAAATGTCCCGATACTTTTTTGTCTGGCTGACCTTTATTGGCGCGGTCGTTGCTCACCGTGAAAACCTGCATATGGGTGTGGAAACAGTGGTTTCTCGCTTCGGGCGAAAGGGCCGAGTTGTCCTTATGGGCGTTTCCAATCTGGTTATTCTGGGCGTTTCCGCAATTCTCTTTCTGGGAACCTGGCAGCAGCTGCCCATCAACTCCTCCATGGTTGCACCTGTAAGTGGCCTTTCCATGGGCTGGGTTTACGGCATCGGATTGTTCACCGGCGCCGGCATTTTCCTGATCTCGCTTGAAAGATTGTTTCGCATTTTGACGGGTCGCATCACCGAAGAAGAGATTTCGGCATTCGCCGGCGAACATATGAGCATTGAACAACTTTCGGAGCGTGCCTGATGACTCTTCTCGTATTCATTGGATCGCTCGTCGGCGCTATGGCCATCGGCGTTCCAGTCGCTTTCGCGCTTATGCTCTGTGGTGTCGCGCTTATGTGGCACATGGACATGTTCAATTCGCAAATCATTGCGCAGAACATGATTGCAGGCGCAGATACATTCACGCTGCTGGCTATTCCGTTCTTCATTCTGGCTGGTGAGTTGATGAACTCGGGCGGCCTGTCCCGACGTATTATCGACTTCGCGATTGCATGTGTTGGCCATATTCGCGGTGGACTTGGCATCGTGGCCATTTTTGCAGCCATCATCATGGCGTCGATTTCTGGCTCCGCAGCCGCGGACACTGCTGCTCTGGCTGCTATCCTCATCCCTATGATGGCCAAAGCAGGTTACAATGTTCCTCGCTCTGCTGGTCTTATCGCAGCAGGCGGCATTATTGCACCTGTGATTCCACCTTCGATGGCCTTCATCGTCTTCGGTGTGGCCGCCAATGTCTCGATCACTAAGTTGTTCATGGCAGGTGTATTTCCCGGTATTCTGATGGGTATTTCCCTGATTATCACCTGGTTATTGGTAGTTGGTAAGGACAAAGTTCAAACTCTTCCACGCGTTTCGGGCAAAGAGCGCCTAAAAGCCAGTGGTCGCGCCGCATGGGCACTCGGTATGCCCGTAATCATCCTGGGTGGCATCAAGGCTGGCGTCGTAACGCCAACGGAGGCAGCTGTGGTTGCGGCCATGTATGCACTCTTCGTGGGTATGTTCATTTACCGCGAACTGAAGATCACGGACCTTGGTCACGTGTTCCTTCGCGCAGCGAAAACGACTTCCGTCGTTATGTTCCTCGTCTGTGCCGCACTCGTATCTGCATGGCTCATTACGGCAGCCAACATTCCGGCCGAAATCAGCAACTACATCGAACCGTTGATCGACCGTCCGACTTTGTTGCTCTTCGTCATCATGCTGCTGGTTCTGGTGGTCGGCACAGCGCTTGATCTGACGCCAACGATCCTGATCTTAACGCCAGTTCTGATGCCGATTATTCAGAAAGCAGGGATCGACCCCGTTTACTTCGGCGTCCTCTTCATCATGAACACATCTATCGGTCTTCTCACACCACCAGTCGGTGTCGTGCTGAACGTGGTCTCAGGTGTTGGTCGCGTTCCACTGGGTCGGGTCATAAAGGGCGTACTCCCGTTCCTGCTTGCCGAGATTTGCGTACTGTTCCTTCTGGTGCTGTTCCCCGATCTCGTTCTTGTTCCCGCCAGCTGGCTCTATTGAGCCACTGGTACTCTTTCATTTTCTCTAACTCTGGGAGGATACTCATGAGAAAATTCCTAATCGCAACAACCGCACTCGTTTCTGCCGTTGCCACTTTTGCCGTCGGGCCAGCACAGGCTGAATTCAAGAGCCGCAACATCCGCGTCTCCAATGGTATCAATGCCGATCACCCTGTCGGCGACGGCATCAAGGCGATGCAAGCATGTCTCGACGAAAAGTCGAATGGCAATCTGAAGCTCACAGCGTTCTGGGGCGGCGCATTGGGCGGCGACCTTCAGGCAACTCAGGCTCTGCGTTCCGGCGTTCAGGAAGCTGTTGTCACTTCCTCATCGCCGCTGGTTGGTATTGTTCCAGCACTTGGCATCTTTGATCTTCCATTCCTGTTTGCGAATTCCGATGAAGCCTATACCGTCATGGATGGTGAGTTTGGCGATCTGCTAAATGAAAAGCTCGAGGCAGCCGGTCTAGTTAATCTGGCTTATTGGGAAAACGGTTTCCGCAACCTGTCAAACTCCAAGCATCCCATCAACAAATGGGAAGATCTTGAAGGGATGAAGGTTCGCGTGATGCAGAACAATATCTTCCTCGATACGTTCAAGAATTTTGGTGCCAATGCCACTCCGATGGCATTTGGCGAAATTTTCTCGGCGCTGGAAACCAAGGCCATCGACGCTCAGGAAAATCCATACGTGACGATCGACACTTCAAAATTCTATGAAGTGCAAGCCTATGTTTCGGAAACAAAACACGCCTACACACCATTCCTTTTCTTGTTCTCAAAGCCGATCTTCGACACCTACTCTCCTGAAGAGCAGGCAGCTCTGAGGGAATGTGCTGACGTCGGTCGCGATGTAGAGCGCAAGGTAATCGCCGAACTTAACAAAAAGTCGCTCGAAAAAATCGAAGCGGCTGGCGTGAAGTTCAACACGATTACACCAGAAGAACAGGCGCGTATTCTCGAAAAGTCTCAGGTGATTTACGAGAAACATAAAGCTGATATCGGCACTGACATCGTGGAACGTGCTCAGAGTATCCTTGCCGATCTGCGCAAGTAAGTTTAGGTTCAAACGCACAAGAAAGCCCGCGGTGATCTCTCACCGCGGGCTTTTTTTTCGAGAGGATTTTATGAACGGGGCAACTGCTCGTCCATTTACGCTCCCCGTTTCACTCGTTGTTCGCGGAAGAAAATAAACAATCCTGATCCGACGATCAGCGCTGCGCCAACCACCATACTCGTTTTCGGAATATCCCCGAAGAACATCCAGCCAAATAAGACAGCCCATAGCAAAAGCGTATATTGGAGTGGTGCCACCGTTGCTGCGTCGGAGATTTTCAGCGCACGGTTGACGAGCATATGGGCAGCCATCGCTACAATACCCAAAAGCAGCATAAGCGCGATCTCGGCGGGTGCGCCCAGCGGGCGCCAATCCAGCGGCGCAAAAATAACGCCTGCGATCAGCGCACCCATTAATTGGAAGAAAACGAGCGTCTTGTCCGGTGTGGCGCGGAGACTGCGGCCCGAAATCATCATAAATGCAAAGGCAATCGTGCCAAGGATCGAGATGATGGCTGGAGCAGTAAACATGGCGCTGGACGGATTGAGCGCGATAATGACGCCCACAAAACCGATGCCGATAGCTGTCCAGCGCCGCCAGCCAACCTTTTCGCCAAGCAGAAAAGGCGATGCCGCTGCCACATAGATCGGTGCGGCCAGCCAATAGGTCATGACGTCAGCCAAAGGCAGATACATGACAGCATAGTAGAACGCAAAGACCTCAAAGGTCGAAAAGAAAACACGCGCTGCCTGAAGAAGCGGCTTCTCTGCTTTTACGATGGGTTGCAGCCCGGCCCGCCAAAGAAAAGGGGCTAGAATGACAAGTGCTGCAACGCTGCGGATCAGAATGACCTGACCCACGCTGTAACTGGCAACGAGCCATTTACCCATTGCATCGTTCAATGAAAACATCAGCATGCCTATGAGCATGAGCGCAGGTCCGGCAATTGCCGGAAGTGCGCTGCCGCCCTGCTGTTGCGTTGTGGCAGACATGGAGCCTCCAATCAGAACTGGGAGTTTTCACCCGACATCAAATCGAGGTCGTATCTGAAATACGGCGGCTCACTGTGAATGCCTTATCCAGCTCCGGATTTAATTCCATGCCAAGGCCAGGACCGGGAGGAACCGTAATCATGCCATTCTTCACCTCTGGGAGGGCGGTGACAAGATCGCGATACCAGGTCCTGTAAAAAGCGCGGACGCTCTCTTGCACCAAAGCATTAGGCGCATTCAGTGACAAATGGGTCGAAGCACATAACACCACTGGACCCGTGCAATCATGCGGAGCGACAGGCAGATGCCATGCTTCGGCCATCGATGCAATTTTCCGGGCCTCTGACAATCCTCCACACCAGGAGATATCCAGCATGACAATTCCAGCAACGCCGGTTTCAAGATAATCGCGAAAACCCCAGCGGGATGCGAGTGTTTCAGATGCGGAAATGGGCGCAGGCGAGACTTCTGCATAGCGCTTAAGGCTGGAAAGGCTGTCCATCTTGATCGGATCTTCATGCCAGAAAGTACCATAAGGCGTTAGTGCTTTCGCGATCTGCATAGCGGGCAAAAGCTGCCACATGGAGTGAAACTCCACCATGATGTCAATGCGATCACCAACAGCTTTGCGGATTTTTTCAAAAGGTTGAAGCGCGGCTTTCATATCCGTTGACGAGATATATTGTCCCCGCGTTTTTTCCGCTGCTGCATCGAACGGCCAGATTTTCATAGCCGTTATGCCATCTTCAAGGAGAGAGTGGGCCAATTCATCTGCACGGTGCAAAAAGCCGTTGAGGTCATCGTAATCGCGACCGGTTGAAAGACCATAATTGCCCGTAGTTTGACCAGTCGCTTTCTTGATATACTCAGTACCCGCACAGGTATTGTAGGTTCGAATTTCCCGTCGCGAAAAACCACCCAGAAGCTGCGCTATCGGTTGGTTGGTGGCTTTGCCGAATATATCCCACAACGCAATATCGAAAGCCGAGTTTCCGCGGACTTCTGCGCCGGACGAGCGAAAGCCCACATAACCAACGAGATCCGCTGCCAGCAGGTCGATTTCCAAAGGATCGCGACCTATTACCCTTGGTGCAACATATTCGTGAATATAAGCTTCGACCGTTTCTGCGCCGAAAAATGTTTCACCAAGCCCGGTAATACCTTCGTCGGTATGGACAAGTACCCAGAGCAGGTTAGCGCGTTCAGCCACGCGCACGGTTTCCAGCGCAGTAATCTTCATAAATTCCTCCTAAATGCCACCCAAGATTACTCCTCATAAGTCCTTGGGATTCCTTGCAACTTGACTGATGAAGGTATCAAATTCGTTAGCATCTCGCGTATAAACTTTAAAAGTTCAGCCAAATTTTTTTAGGGCGATTTCGAGCTCAAAACTGCCAACGCGATAATGTTATTGCGCCTTCAGAATTGCCATCCATTTATTGAGTTCACTTTGTCAGATGGTGTGGACATTCGCTTCTTCAGCGGTGTTTCCGAACGGCCTGGCGCTTACTGAAACACCAAATAGGTCAAGGCGCAGATCGGGGAATACGGATTGGCCGAGATCGTTGACCAAGCCACCCCTTATTGACCGAACATGGTGGGGAACTGGCAACAGAATGCACTCTGGCACAACAAGAAGAAGTGCGCTCAGTCAACCCGTTAGACCTAACAGCCCGGATTATCGAGCCATCCCCTTCTAATTTATTCGAAGCGAAGGACTTCAGATTATCTGTATGCTCGATACTTCGATTATCCCGGTGCGGAAGGCCTCGACATCTTCTATGCTGCGTTCTTGCAAATAATTAAGGGGCCCGCGCCAGGCATTTCATAACTGTGAGTGTGGCGCAAAAATGGGCTTGCCCAGCAAAGGATTTAAACAAAACTGGTTTGTATAATAAAATCATATACTTTGGGAGATTAGATGGTACGGACGGGTGGATTCGAACCACCGACCAATCCATTGTTTTTGTTATATATTTTCTGACTGAAATTCAATTTTGTTACACATATTGTTTCACAGTTTATTTCACATTTCGTATCACGTTCGATACGTCTTGACTACCATCCCAAATTAGAACAAAATAGGAACATTCAATAATTCAGGAGAAATCCATGAACACCTTTGTGCAGAATTATGAAGCCGAAATTGAGATGGTTCTCGCCTACCACGGCGGGGATGTGCACGCGGCTATAGAAGCGCTCCTGAAAGACCGAGACTTTCTTGCACGTGAAGTTGAGCTCTCACGCTTTGCCGTCACCCATGGCCAACGCACATTTTTAAAGAGGGCTGCGTGATGAATACGTTTCAAGTCGCCCTTCCTGAAGCATACGCATTGAAATGCGCTCGGCGTGAAGTGCACCGAGACGCAGGACGTCTTGGTGCACGCTTGCCTCATCGCATGGCGCGTAAGTCTGGAATCGATTTTTGCGTGTTTAGCTTCCCTTCGGAAAGACGCATGAGCGTTTTCATGCGCCGCCATGGCGGCAAGCCTTTTGGCGATGGCATATGGGAACGAATTGTCGTTCGATAAATCGCATGCCAAGGCCACCTTCACACGAAAAAATTGACGCGTTCACCCGCATTGTTGATCTGGAGCCGTGGGCGGTTCTATGTGGAATGTGCACACGATGCGGATACATTAACGATGTGAGCATAAAACAAGTTCAGCGCAAAATTGGCAAAGACGAACCGCTGCAACAGCATCAATGGAAGCTTCGCTGTGAGGCTTGCACGATGAAAGGGCAGAGTGAATTCGTGGTTTATCGCGCTCCGAGGTAATAAATGTCAGGATACAACAACGACAAGGCTCACGTTTCGCAACCGGGCAAACTGTTCGAGCATTGGTGTAATGATGCCGACTGCAAGGCATGGGGCACGTTTGGATATAAGACTAAATACGGCCAGCTTTGGTTCTGCCGCGCACATAAGCAGCAAGGCGGAGATGCGCTGGCTGGACGGAAAAAATAGGAGCCTGTGAAAGGCTCCCTTTTGAATTATTTGCTTTTCTTGCACTCATAGCATTGCTTTGCCGGCGGCTTCCAACTCGCCATCGCCGAAGCTGTCGATGCGCCAGCCAGCAATGTGGCTAAAACGATAATTGCGTATTTCATGTTGCCCTCCTATCAAGCCTTCCGACTTTGGAAGGTGTGAAGATATTCAATCAATCCTGCTTGAGAGGAAATACGGCCCCTGTCGTATTTCAACATAACTGGACGCCGATAATTTGCGCGCTACCTCCTTTCATTACGGAGGATCGCATGTGCAATCTTTACAACATCACGACCAATCATGAGGCTATGCGCCGTCTCTTCCCCAAGTTCGGAGATGTGACGAACCGTGTTGATCGCCGGAGGGGCGGGAAAATAAATGAACTGGTTCTACACCATGGAGGGCGCGGTATCGGTCGCGCTGTTGATTGCCGTTGTCGCAGTGCGGTTGATACCGCGCCGATAGAAGTGCTACCCAATTGTAGGAATTGCTGATTTGCTTATAAAGCGATTAATTGCTGACACTGGTAGTAAGAGTCTTTTCTGACACCCTCGTGTTAAAAAAGTATTTCTTGCTATTTAGTCTCGGATGGCGCCGTCCCTGAATACCTTCACTCCCCCTTCCTTAAACAGGCGCTCGCGCCTGTGCAGCCATCGCAGGGTGTATTTTCACGCCTCATGCCAGCACCTGCAACGCAAAATTCTTCCTAGTAGGAAATATTAGACAGTGGACTTTACATATAGCTACTTATTGCTACTATGATATTGCGCCGTGGTAAGTATTAAGTATTTTTATTACATATTTCTAATACATTGGCGTAGCTCTTACTTGGCGCGGGGGCGCAGGTAAGAGCTTTTATTTTTATAACTCCTAATTTATGCTTTGCTGTATATTCCTATTAATTGCTATTAGCGCTTAATAACCGTCCATGCTTTAAACATCGTGCGCTATGTATTACCTCCGCCCGCATAGTGCATCGCCCCGGTGTTTAGTGTCCTTCCGGCCCCAGTAAACACCGGGGCATTGCTTTTTCTCATGAAGTTTCTGCCAGATGCTGGTCTGATCGACCTCGCTCGGTCTGATGGCAACGTTAAATAGGCCGTAGAGATTATTCCGGCCGGATAAACTCGTTCCAGAACAACTAAACTTAGCTCTAAAATACATCCGCCTTGTTGCACGATTGAGTGTGGGGTTTCACGGAATTGTGAATTGCGCATAATGCCACCCAGAAAAAAGGGAAATTTATGCTTTGTGAAAACCCGTCTCAGCATGACTGGAAGATCAAATGAGCACCGCACAGCGTTGGTGCTCAAGATGGAAAGTTTGGTTTATCAGATTGGCGAGCTTCGCGGCCGCCCTTCTCATCATCGGCATTTGCGCCAACAATTCGTCAGCGGGGCTATTCTGGCATCGTGAGAAAAAGGCAACCATTGCCGGTCGCCATTACATTGTTCCCGAAGATTACAGCCGCACCGCAACGTCTGATGATGGCAGAGGAATATACATCAAAGTTTCCCGCACCGATTTTAGGGCACTGGCTCGTGACGTGCCCGGCTGGGACGACAACATTCTGATCCTTGTCCAGTCTGTCAACAATACTGTCTCTGAGCTGTGGGACTCAGCCTGGGACGGCAGTCCTTCCCACTGGAAAACGGAGATTACAAAGCAGTATGAGATACCCGGCGGGTTCGTGGTCCGGGAATATGACGATGGCTGGGATACAATCCTCGGCCCTGATGAAACACCGGGAACTCCCGATTTTGGTTTTATGCGGTGTTCTCGACCGAAACCGATTGTCGGCTATGCTCCCGATTGCACACTCATGTTTGATCGTAACAAACAGCGTTGGCAGGTCACCTTCGGACGCCAGTTTGTTGAGAATTATAAAGAGATACGCCGCAAGGCAGAGCAATTAATAGACAGTTTTGAAGTTGATAAATAATTTCAGGTGATTTGATGACAGACCTTTCTCAAGAGCAATTTGACAAGCTAAGCGAAATTGCAAATAGCGGACAAAGCGGGGCACGTGCTCTTTATTACACAACACTTGCCTCTTATGGCATCGACTATGGCAATCTGGCACTTGGTGTTGTGTTTGAGGATCAGCTCTCTGGAAAAGTTGCCAACGAATATTTCATGCGCGTCGCAGCGTCCGAAGGTGTCAACGTCAGCAACCAACAATGGGATGCGATCGGTAACGACCTGATGCACCGTGATCTTGATGCAAGATTTGCCAAGAGGGACCAACACTCCGATGGTGGTCGCGACTATTATACTTACTCCGATCTCACTTATCAGGACATCGAAAATTACCACGACAGAGCGTTCGGTACGCTGGGCGGAACGGTCCCTGAAGGTCAGGGGGTGAGCATTGCCGCCTGGACGGCGTGGTTGCCAGTTCAGGTTCTCGGAGAGACTGTCGCCTGGGACTGGCTTGTCAGTGGCGACTATCTGGATTTCAAAGCGGGATCCGCAGTAATTCTTGCTACCATCGAGCTTACTCAATGGTCAGGTGGAAGCCTTGGTCCACTGGCTGATATGTGGACTGAAGCCGTATGGGAAGCCATCGCTGACGTCTCACGGTCGCCCGCCTTTCCGATTAATGCCGATACTGCAGTCGTGAATATGGGTACACGGGGCGATGATTATCTCGACACCCACGACCTGATGGTGGCAGGCAAGCAGACAATCGTGCTTGGCCTTGGCGGCAACGATACCATTCTCGGTAACGGCACCGATGCCAGAATTGACGGCGGCAGCGGTTCTGATCGGTTGGTTTTGCAGACTCCGTCGGATGTACGAAGTACCGACACCACTATCAATGGCATCGACCAAGGGTTCTCCGGCAATGTGACATATTTCAACAATAGTCATGATTTGATCGAGGGCGAGAAGTTTCATCATATTGAAGCCCTGACCGGAACCAGTCTGGACGATAAATTTACGCTAAGTTCGCACAGTTCCAGGGAGTTTCCCACGCTTGCAATCGACGGAGGTGAAGGAGCTGACCGTATTCATTTCAGCCTGGATACCGGAAACATTGTCATTGACCTCAACAAAACCGTCGGAACCGCAACGATTTCAGACATCGATGGACCAGGTAGTGTCACTTTGAACCTACAGAATATCGAGGATATCTACGCTGATGATGGGAACGATTTAATCTTCGGCAACGCTGCCAACAACACGCTCTCCCTGTCCAGTGGAAAGAACGAAGCCCACGGTCGTGGTGGCGATGATAATTTGTTAGGCGGCGATCAAACCGACAATCTATATGGTGACGACGGGAACGATCACCTGAGTGGCGGAGACAGTAACGATTTCCTTGATGGTGGGGCTGGCGATGACGTGCTTACCGGGGGATCGGGAAGTGACCAGTTCCAGATAAGCGCTGGAACTGACGTGTTTTTTGATTTCTCATTGGGAGAAGACAGACTAATTGGTACAAACCTGACATTCTCAGAGGCACCATCGGCTGTAATGGTAACGGCCGATCAAGGATACGCGATGCTGTATGGACTGGCACTCGACGACGTTCTGAATTGTCAAAACCAAGGCCTTCTACTAGGTTGAATTTCTAGCGTCCGTCAATTCGGTGCAGTAAGAACTCAATGACAGAAGAGGCCTAAACATCTGAAACGATGTTCCAGTCCTGAAAAGAAAAACCCCGCCGAAGGGCGGCTGTTTGTTTAGGCAACAAGGATTTTGTCGATCGTCTCATGGAGATTGGCAAGATTGCCATCGTTGGCGATAACCAAATCCGGCTCGAAATCTAACTTCTCAGATGGATGGCTGCTGTTTATGCCGCCTCGACCTTCCAGCATGATTACTATGCCTCCAGCCTTGCGGACTGCATCGGCTTCGTTTGCAAACCTACAGTCGTCAGTGACAGACGTGGCACCAGTGACGCGTTCACGCCAGATGCTAATCCAGAAGTCTTCGCCCATGCACTTGCGGCCCCACTCTGTGCCGAGAGTCTGCATTGCATGGCGTGGTGTCCGACCTGATGAATCGACAACTTCTTTTAGTTCGCCTTCAATCTGTTGCTGGCTATAGCCAACAGCGCGCAGCATGTCCTTCAACGGGTCGGCAAACTTCACCAGCTTATAACCGCGCTGCATGACGTATTTGGCCGCCGTCGACTTACCGCTCCCTGCCTTTCCTGTGAAAGCAATTACCTTCGGCCAATTGTCGTTAGCATGCGTGTAGCGTTCGAGTGGGCCGAATGTTTCAAGGGCGAGGTCAGTGTTGCCTCGGAAGTATGAATTGGCGGCATCTTCGATGGTGTAATTTAAAATCCCCATTACACCTCCTCCCTCACCTTACGCTTCGGCTCTTCAAACTTCTCGGTAATAGGCCCGTCGTCCAGCAATCCGCGCAAGGATGACAGCTTGTCACGAACAAGCGGACGGAATCGGCTCGCTGCAAAAGGCGGGTTCTCGTAACCGAACTGCGGACAGGTTCCGCGATCAACGCCGTTGAGCCGAACGCCAATATAAGAGCCGTGAATGTAATGTTCGAAAGGTCCGATCCAATCGATCTCGTAAATCTCACCTTCCTTGACCTCGATGAACTGCTCGAAGCCGACAGCACTATCGATGCAGACCACTTTTTGCCCGACGTGGAATTGGTTCATGGGGCCTCCCCAAGCATTTCGAGCGCCTTAGTGTATCGAGCGCGCCTGTCAGCATCGTCATTTGAAGGGCGAAGATTGTCTCGCAGATCAGCTATTTTGACTGGCCTTGCGATAGGGTTAGAGCAAGCTCGTTTGACATAAACGAAGTAGTCCTCGTCATCCCGACGGGTAATTGCATTCAAGGCCAGCACGATGTCGTCATCAAAGCCGAACGAATAGATGTCGTTCAGAGAAGTGTCTGTGTCCTCAATCAAATCATGCATCACGCCGACGATTTGCGTTTCGGCAGTGGTCTGAGCCATCATCACCCTGATAGGGTGAAAAATATAAGGCTCGCCGTTCTTGTCCAGCTGCCCCATATGAGCCGCTGAAGCCACTGCGATTGCTGTTTCAATGTTGCTCATGTGCTTCTCCTGCTCGCCATGCCTCAATGCTTCGATACTCGACTGCCACTCCGTGCAATATGGCTCGATCAATGCCCATCTTCATGCCGCCGCTAATACCACGATCATTGTAAACAACGCATTTCGTTGCCACCCGATACCAGGCAAGGCCGGCCTCGATGCCCAACGTCCGCTCATCGGGCTGCATATCGTCCAGCACTTGCGTGTGCAGCAAATGGCTGGCAATTGGCGCCTCGCCTCGTCGCAGACTGTCTAGGAGGCAAGCCCGTGCATATGCGGTGTTGGATTCCACGTCGCCGCTGTAAGGCGTTTCGATAATGACGAGTGAATAGTGAAACTTTGCAAGAATTGCCGCCGACCTTGACTTAACACGCTCATATCGCTCACGCGAAATAACGTACTGCGTGTCCAAAATCGCAGGCTTGCCGGAACCGCTGCCGACCAAGACGCCATTGCTAAATCCTTCAACAGCGTTGCGTGCGGCTTTGTCTTCTGCTTCTTCAAGCATATTCTCTCCTCGTGTCTGTGGTGAAACGCCGCTTGGTGGGCGGCGCGTTGATGGTTAATGCCGTGGAAGGCGATTTCGCAAAGGCATCGACGGATTATGCGGAATGCCAATCCATCCGATCTGAAGTTCGCTGTACCCTGAGTAGAGGTCTCTTTTAAAAGCGAACCACCATTCATTTAGACTTGGCTTACGCCTTTGTTTCGTCCTGACTACTACGGTTGCAACTCTGTGGCTGTTTCTTACCGCGCGCACAACCTCGACGATGAAGCTGGTTGAAACAATAAGTACAACTAAGCCACCGACGATCATCAGCACGCTCTGAAGAAATATCATGCCACCCTCCTCTCGCTTGCCACATTGTCATTCGTCGCCTGATACTTCGTATTCACCCCGTCCATCATGGCAACTCGAACGCGCGATATCTCGCCGAACGTGGAATGGTACGTGATCGCCTGCATGGAACGACCCGACAAGAATCCAGAACCGAAGTGCCAAGCATCTTGAGGCGTGGGTGTCTGGTGCGATTCAGAGATTACGCCGTTTCCTTCAGTCGCAAGCTTGCTGGAATGATGGATGTGAAAGCCATGAATGAAGCGATGCTTCGTTGCTCCCCAATCCTCTGCGCGGCGGTGGGCCATGATACTGGCCATGTCTTTCAGCTTGACCGTATGGCCGTGCGTAGCGCCTAAGAGAACCGAACCGAAGCGGAACCAAAAGAAAAGAGACGGATCGACATCAACGACGACGCGCGGCTCATTGCGATACCAAGCAAGCAAAAAGTAAGCGACCGCAACCGATGCATGCTCGTCGTGGTTGCCCGGTAAAATGCGTACCGTGACACGCGAATGTCGTCGGAGGTTGGCATCAACGGTTTTTACGATCAGACGGCAAGCTGCCATCAGCACCTTTTGATAACGCCCATCGACCTGCAAGGCGTTGCCAGAGCGTGCGGTTTTGTTTTCGTTATTGTCGCTATGCAGCAGGTCACCGCCTCCAAGGACAATCGCATTCCCACTTGGCGGAGTTCTGGCGACTAAATCTTCAATCGCTTCTCCAATGACCTTCTCTGCTATTTCCAGATCCCAATTGACGCCTGTTTCTTTGCCCCAAGAGAAAAGCCCAAGATGGAGGTCTGCCAATGGCGTCAGCGTCAGTAGATCAGTGTTTGCAACGGCAGGAGCGGGCTTCGGCTCCGCTGCTGGCTGCCAGCCATCAAATGCCGCTTTGACTGTCTCGGCAATGTCTACCGCAGACGGCTCTTCGCGTGTTTTAACCCATTGCTGCATAAGCCGACCCTGCGAGTCGACCAGAGCAGATACGCCTTTAACAGAGTGCCCATCGGGAACATCGAACTTCCCGCCAACATCTGGCTTCTGCTGTATAAACTCACGAACTACATCGCCTTCAGAATTAGTCACGGCGGTTGTTTTAGTCAGCCTGAATCCTTCTAGTACAGGCTTAGTTCCCATCAACCCAAGTTCAGCGGCGCGCTTGATGCTGTCGTGAAACGCAGACTTCTTTACGCCGCATGCGTGCGCAGCCTTCGTTATTGTGCCGTGCTGCTGATACGCAGCAACACGGCGTGCTAGTTCTTGTTTTGAAAGCATTTATTGTCCTCTGGCAGCAATCATGGCGTCGGCCATCGCGTAACATTTACGAGCTAGGGCATCAGTATCGGTGCCGTGGTCAGTTACGGGCCAAGCGGCCAGCACCTGCCCAGCAAAATGATCGCGTATTGTCAGGCCTTCATGCAGGCTGCCAATGCCGAACCCTTGCGGGCTTTGCCATGTAAGGAATGGATGGGCTGGACCACCCGTATTTACGCGCGCACCCGCGCCCTGTACCTGTTCAGACATACAGTCTCCTCGTGTTTGGTTGGTTCTGCGGTTGCCCGTCAGGGCTATTCGCAGAGTCGGATTGGTCGTCCGATGAGCAGGATGGAAAGAGTCTCGAGACAATCTGTCAAGTCCTAAACATAAAAAAAGAGCGGCCCGGAGACCGCTTTCTTTCAACATCAGGATCGCGCCCGCGTCGTCTTCTGTTCAAACACCCGATCCATGCGCTCGGTGAGCCCATCGATACGGTTCGCAACGCTTTCGATGGCGCGCATGATTTGCGACGTCTGCTCTTGCATCCCGGCCTTTGTGGCGAACGTTTCGGCGGCTCGCAGTTTGTAATCTGACAATTCCTGCCTCGTCAGCGCCGCGAGTGCGGTTGCTGCGTCGGCTTTGGCGGCGGTTTCGTTTCTTGCCGCATTAATCTTGCTGTCGACATACTTCCATAGACCAAACAGAAAGCCGAACAGCATCACGATGAAGCCGACAGCGCCCATGATTTCAGTGCCGGTCATCTATCTGATTTCCTTAGATTAGACATAAATGTAGCCTTTCATGGGCTTGATAGATTTTTTGTGTGTTTTTATCCGGCGAGAGCTAGACCAATGATTAACATCCGCCGCGCCACTTGCTTGGCGCTCCGTGTCCTGTGCATCTCTTTGCCGATCCTTATTGCTCTCGTGGCTATGGCGATGATCGTCACTTACGATAGAGACAGGAACATCGCGCAGACAACTGGTGTTGCCGGAGCCACTCAACCAAGTGTCAACTAGGCTCACGGCCGTACCTTGCATAGCTTTTCCATTTTCTCATTCTCCGCCAGGATCTGGCGCTTGGTCTCTGACGTGTCGTCGTGGCTGGCGTAGATAGCGCGCGCCACGTCGCAGTAATTACTGCTTGTCGCGCATCCACTTAGCAAGCCGAGCGTCAACAGCGCTGTCATCAAGACGGCTGACTTCATTTTCTATCTTCCGTGCTTTGGTTGCGGATTGTGCGTCGCGTGCGGTCTGGGCTGTTTACCTGTCAGTTAAAGGGAACGTGAAACGTCCGCTTGGCGTCGAGTAGCGCCACTGTGCCAATACCGGCTTGATCTGGACGAAGCACATAGATGCGCTGTCCCTGCACCACGCCGAGCGCGATGCCTTCATGTGTTTCAATCGCAGCCAGATCACCGACATGTGCCGATGATGGATGGCATTCCTCAAAGATCGATGCGGCCATAGCTGCATGATCGGAAAAGCCTGCCTTTTTCAGCCTGCGAAGCCCACCCATAAGCGTTTTGTACTTGCCGCGATGATCCTTTGCGAAATCCTCGCCTGTCATTGCATGCACTGCACCGGCTGCGAACAACGCACAATCATGCTCGCCCCATTGAAAAGGCTTGTGAGCAACTTCATGCAGATAGCCAGAAAGCCGGGTGCGCCAGTCGAGGTAACGCTGAATGGTCATGACTTGGCCTCTCCCCAGAACAAGTTCTGAAGCCATTCGCCTGCAACATCTGTATGACGACGAAAGCGATCACCTTGGCGGCGCTTCTGCTGTTCATCCGACCGGCGCAATGGATTGGTTTTCGTGAGCTGACGCGTGTGAGAAACACAGGTCAGTTCGATGTTGCCCGAACCACCAACAGCCGGTGTGTTGATCTTCATGTTGTTGACCCAACCGATAAACCGGGGCCGTGCAGGTGCAACAGGCAGCATCGTATCAACATCGAAATAGCCGCGGTGAACTTGGATCGGAGCCAAGCGCACGTCATAACCACGAACAGCCAATTGCGTTGCAGCATCCACCTGACTGAGCAAGATGCGGATCGAGCGAATGGTCAGGTCGCTTTCCTGCGGGATTGCCGGAACATCAAGCAAAGCGCCTGCGCCGTAATATGTCCGCACCGTTGGCAAGTTGGTTTCTGGATTGATCACCGTCACGTCGGAAACATCAAAACCGTTCCAGAAGCCGATTGCTTCCAAGCCGCCGTTGTCACGGTTCTTGGCTTCGATCCACAGCAGATTAAACGGCGCAATAGCCTCACGGTTCTGCAAGGCCGTGAGTGTCGCCTGATCATAAGCTTTCATGATTTAGACCTTGGAATGATCGACAAGCGCCAGCGACTCGGCTTGATTGGCCAAGTTCAACAACGGGAGGCTTGAAATGGAAGAATTTGAGATCCGCTATAATGCCATGGAACAGGCGATGTTGCTTATGATCCAGCGGTTGGCATTTGAGGTAGCAAAAACCAAGGGTGAACAAGCTAATCAATGGGTAGACGGTTTTCGCAACGCGATTGTAACAGAGATCAACAATACAATGGTGCGAGAAGCAGGCGGGAATGTTCCACGCCCGACAGAAATTTCGGAAATGGCTAAGTCTGTTGTTGAGGGCATTGCAACGATGACGAAGGACCGACTAGCCGAGCTAAAGTAAGCACCAAACGGCCTTTGACAAATTGTAGAGGCAGGTCTTTACCTGCCTTTTCTTTCTCACTCATATCGCTTCCTTTCATGGTCGCTGCATCACTGAAAATGAGATTGTGCTGAAGCGGCCCGAATGAGCCACTTGCAGACTGTCGGGAACAACAAACACCTTGGCGGCAGGCTTGAGAAAGTTCACCGCCATGTTGGCGACAATTCCAGCCGGAAGATGCGGCCGGATTTCAAACACGCCTGTGAAACCGCCAGCTGACGCCGAAGCATCCGAAACAATGCGTCCCAGATACCGACGAACCGGATTAGTGCCGTAGCTGATTGAAAGCATGTCACCGCCCAAAAGCTCATAGCCAGCTGGCAGTTCCTTCACTGAGAACGATTTATTATTCGCTCCCAGAATATCGATCTTGGGAGCCGTTGAACCGAGCTTAACGCCGCCCGGGTCTTTCGCTGGATAGCTGTTTGTGCAACTGGCAAAATAGAAATTGCCAATCGGCCCGTCGAGCGCTTCAAGCTTTGCCTGAATGGCACGCGCTTGGGTGTGAACCATCGGCACCAGAACCACATCAGCAGACCATCGGGAAGGCGCAAGTTTGGCAGCCAGAACTTCACCTGTACCAAGGCCAGAATATTCCATCTGTTCTTTGAGAACCCATGGAGCGCTGACCATTGGCAACAGGTCGGATAGTTCAGACTGCGGGATTGGATCAGCCATTATTCATCATCCCACTGCATAAGGGTCTTGCGCAATTTGTTTGAAGCGCCGGGGCAAGATTTCTCGATCAAACTGAGTCAGGCCTTGCTGCACTCCCGCTGACACCATGTCCATGATTTCTGCGTTGCCACGCGCGCCTGACACATCGATCTTTATGGTGTGCGCCTGCACTTTGATTGGCTTTTCGATTCTCCCGAGGCGATATTCCATGAACACGTTGATCAGAGCCTTGCGTACCGCGGCGGCTGCAACCGTCTGTGCAAACATGCAGATTAGAAGCGCCTGCCCTTCATTCAGGAAATACTCCGTGAAGGACTGGCCACGTGACTTGCCACGCCGTGTGGCGAGTGAGCCGTAAGTATCTAATTCTATTATATTTCTATCAATAATCTGACGGATTGCGCGAGGGCGCGAGAAACCCAGTGCACCCGCTAAGCAGATGTCATGAACGCGCGGTTCATTATCAATATCGGTATTCAGGTCTGCAATTGTAAACGTTCTTGTGCTATTGTTCTGCATAGCTCTAGTCATCTGGTCCATCCATTCTGGAGTGAGGTATCTAGTGCCGCGCCAACGGCCTAGATGCCGCTTGTGCCATTTGCACAAGTGAACCAAATGCTACAAGAGAAATAGGGTTTGTCAACCCAACTTGTGCAAACACAACAAATGTGGCATTTTACAACTATGTCAGAAGAACCCAAAGACGTTCGCCTACCGTTCATGGTCACGGCGTCAGAAGCTAAAGCTATCGATAAATGGCGTTATGAGAACCACGTTCCGTCACGCGCAGAAGCAATGCGCCTACTGATCAACCGCGGTCTGATTTTTGACGATTATGAAGACGCATCTATCGAAATGACGCGAGTTTTGAATAAGTTGCTGCCATCTGCGATACTTACTGATGAAGACATTAAAAAACTTGCACAAGCAGTTGGCATCCAATCGTCTATTTCGAAGAATCTATTCCACGATTTAGACAACGTCATGGATACATACATCCAAGAGCTAGAGAAAAAACTGGAATTAGCAAAATCAAGTTAAGTTCTATCCGCACGCCACGTTAAGTGAAGGGCACATTAGTGAATTCACTGATGCTTTCGCTCACGAATTATTGCGTTCATTAAATGTTCACCTTGCGGAAGGTCGCGCCTTAGCTTTAGGAATCCATAGTTTCTAAGATGACGGGGCGGGCTAGATGAAAGAATTAAGACAGCTTGAAAGAAAAAAAGGCTCCCTTTCGAGAACCTTTTTTCCTTGTAAACTCTATTGCATCACAGCATCCGGGGCCCGTCGCATAATGGACTTCCGACTGTTCTATCTGTGTGCCTACGAATCCAATGTACTAACATTTGGTGACGTATGCAACCCTTAAACATTATCGAAACGCTGGACGCTATCTCCCCAGCAAGATTGAGTAGCTATCGAAACATTTTCAATCCAGCCGACGAATACGAACTATACGGAGTCTACTGTTGGAATGAAAGCGTTTCTCAGTGCTTTCAAATTTTGCTCGCCACGATCGAAGTGACGCTGCGAAATTCAATGCACAGGAATTTTGCAGCTGCTCAGTTGTCACTGAATAATCATCAACAAAAAAATTGGTATGAGCATTTGGATTTGCAATTCAAATCCGAGGAGAAGGTGAAGAAAATCACCCACAAAAGAAAAGGACAAAATCAATTACCATTGATTCCTGCCCCCTCCCCAAATGATGTGGTAGCGGGACTTACTTTCGGATTCTGGAAACACTTACTAGATGTGGTGAAATATAAGGACGGCACACCCGTTGGACTTGCTCAAGTTTTAACCTCTTCTTTTCCAAATCATCCCAACTCGTCTGTGAGTTATTGGTCAAAATTAAAATGGCAAGACAAATTATTCAGCCGTCTGGATTTAGTGGCAGATATAAGAAATCGAATTGCGCACCTAGAACCTATATGGAAATTCGGCGAACTTCGCGAGGAAACTCGGCCAAGACCGACATCGCCGCAAATAATTGTGCAACCAGCACCAATAACCCCGGCAGATTGCGTAGCCCGATTAATTTTGGTTTTGAACCGCTCAATCGAACTATTACATTGGATATCCAAACACAGAGCTAGAGATTTCCGCGATTCATCCAATAATAAGAAGCTTAGGTATCTATTGACCACCGATGCAATTGATAGTTTCAAGGCTGGCAAAGGAAACCGAACGCTTAACAAGTTTGGCCTGTATAAAATTATTAGAGCCAAGCGTCCAGTAGACGGCATTCTGCATTTCGATCAGCCCGGATTTCAGCCTGTTATTATTATGCCGTGGTCGACATAAGGGGATTATGGGTTAACCCTGACTACCTAGCCTTAACCCAATCCCAAAGCTCGTCCTTTTCGGACCTACCTAACTAACCCCTGCCGATTTCACCATAGCTAGATGCTCATCCCAACTTGGAGGGACAACTTCTTCTTCGGCGCCATTGGCTTTCGACCAGCCTTTTGCTGCGACAGACAATTCCCATAGGGTCAAGCTATCGACGTCGCGTGGCGTGAAACCCATTACGGCACCCATGCCGTAATACGTGGAGAAGACTAGGGTTCCGTTGTCGTCTCCACCTTCGGCTCCCCCGAAGTCACCGGCTCGTCCGCAGATAGCGATTTCATGATGATTTGCGCGGCAAGACCAATGTGCTCTGTCAACGGGCGGCTATCGACGTAAGCCTGAACCAAGATACTTGCTTCTGTCGGAGTGATGCCGGCACCAATCAGCCCTAGCCTAATAGGCTCACGCACATCATCAATGCGCCAGTCGCCGCCAAAGTTACGCAGCAAGCTATAGACGTTAAAGTCTGCCCGAAAATCTGGATCGTCCACGCCAAGACTATAATCTGCAGGATCTGGCCGCTTGTGGTCTGCGGCCTGCGGCTGAAACGACATCAAGCGCGCTAAGACTGTCGCAGGACCTACCTTGCAGTTCTCCTGCAGTGTACGCAACTCACCGATACCGAGGCGGAACGAGCGCTGCGCTCCGCCAAGTTCGTCCATATATGTCTGTGTCATTAGGTTGCTGGCACCCACTTGATTTCGCCATCGCTCTGAAGCGCAAGACTCGACGTGAGATAGCCTTTACCTTCCTTCGCCAGTCCAAGGTTGGTCATCACGTAGTTACCTTCGAAATGTCCGCCACCAAGAACCGCTGTTAGCCCCCCGAGGGTCACGCGAACGGGGAACGCTTCGCCACCCAGCATCTTAGATCGCAAGACACCGTAACTAACCGGGTCCATCGTGCCAGCGCCATTGATGCCGGCAGAAAGCGTATCGACGGAACGCAGGACCCAATTTGGTGCATCCGGCTGTTCGCAGTTCGGGGCGCTCGCATCGGTGGTCGTCGCTTCGATCGAGAATTCTTGTGAGCTATTAATTGTACAAGAATGCGACCACTCTGCTGGTGTGGCGCCATCTGAAAACTGAATAAGTAGCTGTTTGGTAACGGCCATGTCGGCTGTTCCTTTCAAAGAAAAAGCCGCTCTATGGCGGCTGCTTTTCGGGATTTATTTGGGCTGGGTATCGATTGCGACTGACATGCGTGCCCTGTAATGCGGCGGATCGTCGGAGTAGACGATTGTTTCAACCCGGATTCGATCAACGGTGTGACCGACAACTTCCAAAGTCTTTTCATGAAGAGCATCACGGATTACAGCGGCCACACTTTTTGAGCCCGCATAAGTATGCGAATCCGTCCACACATCGATTTGCATCGTGCTTTCAGTACGGTCCCAGCATTCTTCGTCGATCGGTGTTTCAAATCCCGACCACACCTGCACGTAGGGATGCTGCGCTTTGCCAGGTATTTCGCTAAAGACGCGCTGGCCAGCAGCTGTATTCATGTTGCGAATGGCTGATACAAGCGCTGCCTGAATGGCGAGATTTGGACTAGCCATTGGACATCACCTGCCTAAGCGCCCGCCTAATGCCAAATCTGGCGCGCCGCATCGCTTTCTTTTTACCCAGCTTATAGCCCGGCCAGAAGAATGCCTTCGGCGCCATATTCTTGGTGCCGTACTCAACCGCTAGAGCATAGTCATAGGATGGCGCATTTCCTTTAGCAGACTTGCGAACAACCTTGCGCGTCGACGGACCGCCAGCAACTATGGACACGCCAATTGTGCCGTCTGTTAGCGGCTCTGTGCGAATTGAGCCTCGCAACGTGCCATCATCTACAGGAACGAATGAGCGCTGCTGCATATTTACTTCACGACCGGCAAGCGTGAGATCGGACTGAGCACGAGCCTTGACGGCATCAGGAATGCGGGCAAGCTTTCGTTTGAGCTTTTCCATGCCGATGATTTTACCAATGCTCGTCATCACCCATCCTCGCCTTCAATCACCAGCATCTCGAGATAAGCGTTCTGCTCGTCAGGATTGACGACGGTCTTAATGCCGAACACTCGGTTTGGCCGTTGCTCGCCGTTGTCCCCGACCGCGACGCCGGCACGCGCATCGTAAGCCCGCCATGCAGCCGTAATCTGCCTCGTTTTTCCGCTTGCGCGAACCGTGAGGTTGTATGGCTGCTGTGAGACTAGACGTGATGCAACGAGGCCTTCAGCATTACCGCCGAACTTAGGTGTCAATCGCGCTGCGACTGTGAATTGATCTACCCACATGCCGCGGGTGCTGCCTAACCCGTCGTCAACATTCTCGCGGCGCTGGAAGGTTACCTTAGAACCGAGGCTGCCTGCGCCACTACGATTTACCATCTAAATCCTCACGTCTTGGCGTCGGTAACTTTACAGCCTTGCCCTTTTTTACCGCGGCTTCGGCGCACCGCGTTGTGACGTTCAGTTCCATGCTGGCCTCATAGGCGATCGTCACGCCGTAACGTGGCGACCAGTCGAAGTCTTCGGAGAAGCGGACGTGGGGCATTTTTCCCTCCTTCGCTCGACAGCAAAGAACGAGTCTGATCATATGGCGGCAAGGACTGGAGAAGCGCGGTTAGAGCAAAATTTAAACGCCAATCAGCCGCGCGCGTGTATCGATGATTGCAGAACAAAACGAAATTTTTGACGAGTTTCAGATTTCCCTGCTTGTAAGAAAGCATGGATGGTCAAATCTTGTTCTGAGCTTACCGAACAACACGCACACTTCAGTTGTGACCGATGTATTTTCCGACATCGTCAACAATATTCTTACGTGCTGCGAAGCAGTCATCGACAATCATCAACATACTCAGCCATTTTATGATGAGCCGGGTGGGTCAGTCTGGAGACTCAATCCAGATCCAATCATGAGGCATCTTGTACGGGTCAGGATTTTTGATCTGCCGAACAAAGCCGGTGAATTCTCTGAGTCCGATCTAAATAAGCCGGTTGTTGATTTGCTCACAAAAAGGAAGCACTTGCTTCTCAACTTCATGATGGAGCTATTGAGGACCAAGCTGCTGTATGCGGATGCGTCATTTTACAAAGACCGGCAGGCCTTTCCACATGATCGTTTTGAGACTGTTTGGAACAAATGGGCAAAAGCCAATATAGGCTGCCCATTTTCTCTGCCTGGTTGAGATCATTAAACCCTCAACAATCTGTATGGATCGATAAGACGTCGAGCCGTGGGAATTTCCGCTTGGTTTGTGCCCGTGATAATAATCTCACGGTTTTCAAACATACCCGCCATCATAAGCAACGCAGCCGCATCAAACGCAAACTCAGCACCCGTGGGCACTGCTGTTCGCTTGGTGTATGTCATCGTCCAATTGACGGCCGCCGCTAGATAAAGCTCGATTTCCTGATCTTCATCATCGTGCGACACCCGCAAATGCTTTTTAGCAAGTTCAAGTGTCACCGCCACGGCGCTTACCCTTCAAATCAACAACAGGCTCGGCCCACTTTTCGGACAGTGCAACCTCGGCCATACGCCCCGTGACTTTTTCGCCGACCTCGTACTCGCGAGGATAAACATCGCCTTCAGGTACGCCTTTAAAATTCTTTGTAACTCGCGCTTCCAATTACGCCTCCGTGAAATAACAGGGTGCCCGGAGGCACCCTATAATTGTTAAGCGGCTGCGATCTTGTGATAGCGCAGAGCAGTCGGATCGGTCACACCGCCACCAACACGCTTGGTGGTGTAGAACTGCACGAAAGGCTTGTTGCTGTAGGGATCACGCAGAATGCGGATGCCCATTCGATCAATGACCAGATAACCACGCTGGAAGTCACCAAAGACAACCGGAGTGGCATCGGCTGCAATGTCTGGCATCGCAGCAAGTTCAGTGACTGGGAAGCCTTTTGCGGCTCACGCAAGTTATGGGATTTCATAATGCCTCCTGTCAGGAGGTTGATCTGTGGCCCAATCGTCCGGGCCGTCGTGCCTTAAAGGCTAGTGGACTGTGGCGCCAACAAACGGGCCGTCCAGAACAGTAATACGCGGCATCGCGATAAAGACATCGCGACACGTAGATGAGCATGAGCCTCGGTTGGTACGCCGTTTGACAACAACGCCTTCGCTTGGCTCCGGGGGCTTAGACTGTGGCGCACGTTCAGCCAGCAACGACCAGACATGCCCTTTGGTTAAACCCATGATCGATGCAATTTTGCTATATGCCTTTCCTGCATCACGGTGGCTGCGAGCCTCCGCCTGCAAGACAGGTCTGTCTTGTAGCTGTGGTTGATTCATAGCTCCTCGTATTGGTTGGTATTGACAAATGGCTAGCTGGCAGCCATCTCTCTCGTTGGCCGGGGTGGTACCTGGCAAGGAACCCCCGGTGTAGAAGTGGCGCAAGCCCTCCTCGTGTAAGCCGGGGTATTACGAGGCGGAGCGAGCAGCGGGTGGTGCCGGCTCTTAAACTCCGCCTTTAATCTTTATGCTGAGCAACAATGACTGTGGACAGCTCCTGTCGTACATCATCATCGAGCTTTGCCCACATATCCCAGAACATCTGGCGTTGACGTGCTTTGAGGTCGACAGGGTCACTCGTTGTGCGAGCGCTGACCTTTTCACCCTGTTCTGCTCGCGAAATAAGCTCTTCGCGCTTGCCCGCTGGCAAGGCCATGAGAGCGTCCATTTCGACGCCTTTATCAAGGCTAGTCCCAACGATGCGTTGAATGTCGGGGCCGAGCTCGCGGGCGCGAGCGATTTTAAGGTTTACGTCGCGTTTCGAACTGCCGGTAACGCTCGCCACTTCTGCTGCAAATTCTTTTGGCCTCCCGGGACCATCTTGAATAGTGGGCAAATTTTTCCCACAATTCATTTCCCACCATATTTCCTTACGACGTGCAATATGCGCAGCTTCTTCAGCGGGCGACAGTTCGGAGCGCGCTAGGTTCTCGTCGATCTCCATAAGCTCAGCATGAAGATCGTCAACATCATGAACGACGCATTCGACGTACTCTTCGCCATTCAGTTTGAGAGCCGCCAAGCGGTGGCGACCGTAAATCAGAACAGCCACCCCATCGCACAACTCTCCATCGTCCATAACGATTTCGTCACGAATGCAGACCGCCGGCGGGTTCATCAGTCCGACTTCGGCAATGCTCTTCGCAATCTCTGCAACTTTAGATCCATCAGCATTACGATGGCGATTGCCGATAAATATGTCGTCAATGAATAATCGCCGACGTTCCATTGTTATATCACCTCAGGCAAGGATGCAGGGGACGTTGCAACAGCGAGGGAGCGACCGGATCGCCAGATCAGGAAATGATGCACGATCCCACGCGCCCACTGCTGGCGTGTCCACTTGACGGTCTTTTCGCGTAGAGCCTCGCGTAGCGTGTAAATCGGATTGCGACGCTTAAGCATCTCGCCAGTGCGGAAGGCCGTGAAGAAATGACGGATGTCATCTTCATTGGCTCCCAAGGAAAGCAGATGGAGCGCAGCAACACCTGGGGCAGCAGACCCTAGCCCCTTCTGGGGATTACCAATAAGAGAATTGGCAAGAACGACATGATCTTGATTCTCGAAATAATAGTCCTGCGCCTCTGCAGGAGTTGCGGATCGGCCATTATACATTTCGAAAGCGAGGTTTGAGATAGCAGACATGTGCACTGCGTTCGGAATGCTCGCGATATTCAGCCGATCGACGCCGGTGCGCTTACGCCCGATATTAACGGTGCGCATCGATTCCTTTGTGACGCCGTAAGAGACGACAGATTCAATCGGCTGGCCCGTTAGCAGGACACCGAACGTGCGATGCTGGCCGTCGTTCACTGTTCCGTCTTGGCATACGACGATCGATTCACCGTTGAGGTCGAAACGATGGTTCGCAATATCCCGCATGATAGCGGCAAGGTTCGCGGCATTAACTCGGCGGTTGCCGATGTTGTGCTCGAGCAGGATCTGCGCTCTCTCAGGCGAAATGATATGAACATTGGCGCGAGCGTCTCCATCGCGAACGAGGCGCTGATGCCATTCGGATGCCTTGGTGAACTCTAGCGATTTTCCGTAGATAAAGAAGCCGTTCACTTGGCCCGCGTTGATGAGCCGAGCCGCAAGGCGTGCTGCGTCTTCAAACTTGGTTTCCCGAACGAAGCGGTACACCTTCTCATGATCTGTTTCATTCGGCGATGCTGGCTTGATTGCAACAGCCCTTGAAGTAAGGCCTGTGGTGGGCTTCGCCGCATCTTCAAGAATACGAGGCTTAGCAATGGCCATCGGCTTATTGAACAGCGCTTCGGCGCGGGCGCGCTCAGGCGTGTATCTCTTGCTGCGGGTCGTCACCGGAATTTCCCGGCCTCTTGCGTGAACTGTTTGCATTTTATATCTCCTCTATAGGTTGCAAACTTCTGGGTTGCATGCTTATGGGTAGGTGTCGGTGGGGAGCAAATAGCCACTCTGCAGCTTCGGCTGTTCTCATGTAGGACAAGCGGCGCATCACTGCGTCCGCTGAGAGGCGGCTTCAACCGTCAGAGCTTGGAGGTATTGGCTAATGCTGAAACCTAAGTTGGTCGCAGTACGTGCTTACGTTCGTCTGCGATTTGGACGCTCAGAGCATGTGAGTGCTCATTGGCGTTCATGGCCGGGACAACTGGCTTTCGATTTCTAGGCTGGCGTTACAAACTAGCTCAATCCCCACCGACACCTATTCTTTTGTTCTATATGCTTTTATTCCTGCGCATGCTTATTGGTAGGCGCTGGCGGCTTTCTTCACGTGCTTGCTCTGTGTGGTGTTCGCGTACCCTGGTCATCTTGAATGACCGTTATGCAAACCAACACCAAACACCAACACGAGGGGTCAAACCGCATGAAGAAGATTATTGAACGTATCGTTCATGTACGGGCATATGTCCGTGCGCGCTTCGGCAAGATTGAGAACGTTAGGAGCCACACCCGCTCCTGGCCTAATCAGCTAGCCTTCAACTTCTAACACTGCGGCCGCCAGCACCCACTAATAAGCACGCCGAAAGCACCAGCCGCATTTCTGCGGCCAGTGTCCCTGTTAAATTGACTAAGGCGAGTTGTTAAGCTCTGGAATAAATCTGGTCATTGTAAAACTCCTCGTGTCACTGGTCTTGGATGGATATTCACTATCTGTCCGGTCGCGGAAGCTCCGGCTTCTCTTTTTGCAACTCATTCTCCTTTTTTTACGTCCCGACCTTCTTTGTGCCGGTTGATGACACCTATATATGACAGATTCGCATCCATGTCAACACATGATGACAAAAACGCACGTTACATTTTCACAATTATATGCGAAAAGCGCATCATGGACAAAGATTTCGCACAGCGCCTCCGTTCGGCACGTGAACTTAAAGGAATGAGCCAAGCCGACCTTGCCACCCTTATTGGGCGCGACAAGTCGTCGATCAGTCTGCTGGAAGGCGGGAAACGCGGAGCAAGCGTTGATTTTGTTGCACGCCTCGCGCGCGCGCTTGATCTCAATGAGGACTGGCTGGCCTTCGGTAATGGCGAGATGGCTTCGGCAGGCGCATTGTCACCGCAGAAACCATCCGACGTCTTCGCCCCATCCATTATTCCTGGTGATGAATTAGTAGGACAGAACCGCGACCTTCCGGTCTATGCAGCAGCTAAGGGCGGCGACGGGCACGTTATCATAACGTTCGACCCTATCAGCTACATGAAAATGCCAGCGGTGCTTCAGGGCGTGAAAGGCGGGTATGGTCTTTTGCTTTCTGGTGAATCAATGGTTCCAGCCTATCGTCCCGGAGAAACGGCGCTTGTGAACCCTAATCTACCACCAGTTCGCGATGAGGATGTTATTCTTTATCATACGAGCGCAATGGATGAAAATGAAGCGATCATCAAGCGGTTGATCGGCTTCAACGATCGTGAATGGATGCTGGAACAGTACAATCCGCATAAGGAATTCAAACAGTTTCGTGCGGATTGGCCTGTCTGCCATCGCGTTGTCGGCAAATATAATACGCGATAATTTCAACAGCTTGATATCGCTTCGATTGCGCTATCAGGCACGTTGCCTATAGCGGCGATTACCTCTGTTTCATTATTCCATTTATAAATCGCGAGTACGGCTGGCTTCTCATTTGACAGTCTTCTGGCTAATCGAAGCGCTTGATCCTCATTCTCAACATGAATCGGCACATCAGGAATTATACCCCATCTTCCTGCGGTAAATGACTGAACGACAAATATCGGATACATAACGCCTCCCACGCATACTCAAGCCTTAGATTTCATTTTTATAGGAACATTTCAAGAACATAATTTGTAATAGTTAACCTTGTGGATTGATTGATGCGATTATGTCAACGCATGTGTTGACAACAGATGACGAATCGACATATTAAGGTGACAGAACAGCACGAAGAAGCCACCGGCCATAAGTCAACCGCAGATCTGCTGAACCAACCAAACACGAGGAGACACCTATTATGAACGCGAAGACCCCGAGAAGAAGAAGATCTCCAGCACCTCGCAAGAACGAAGTTATCGGCGGCGGATTCTTTGTATTCCGCCGCGGAAAACAGACCGGCCGTGTTAGCGTTGCCACTACCCTGCCGTATGAACACGGCTCCTTTGAGCAAGCACTGGCGGAGGCAACGCGCCTCGCCAAGCTCTGCCCGGGCGAAACATACGAAGTTTTCCAGACAAGCGGCGCGATCGCGACGAGCAATGAAGCACTCGTTGAAGCGTTGCCCGCCAGCGTTGAGACTGTCGAGCTAGCGGAGGCTGCGTGATGAACCGCGCCCTGCTGGAAATGCTCGCCGATATGGAACCAGACCTGCACACTGACGCAGCACGTGCTGGCAGTGATGAGCCGATGCGGCGCCCGGATTACCGCGCAAAGAAGCACGCTCGCCCCATGCCCTGGATACGATACGCAGCTCGCGAAGCTGTTGAGATGACGGTTGTCATCGGCTTCTTTGTGACCGTCAGCGCAGTGGGGCTGGGCGTCACATGATTTATCGCGAAAGATAGCGACGGGGCATAGCGCCCCAGGATTTCCCAACCTTAGACGATCCGAGCGTTTTCACGCCACGGGTCGTCACGCTTACCAAAACCGCACGAGGAGTACTTATTCATGTCTAACAGACAGACGCACATCCTGACTGCCGACGAGTTCATTGCTCAAGGCACCTCTGTAGCAGCAATCCTGTCGATAGCGCGTTGGTATCGCGAGAGCGACCCGGCCACCGCAGCCAAACTAAAGGACATTGCCTATGACGTATCGCGCAAAACGGGCGAGAAGATCCGTATGCGCCGTATTAGGCCAGCCAACGACAATCTCCATCCTTTCAAGCGGAGGGCGGCGTAATGGACATACGCGTCACAGACAGGCAGGGCAGCCGTATCGACGCTGCATATCTCAACGCGTTGCGGCTAGGCCCGCAGCGCATATGCCGCGCATCCCGTGGAACCGCTGGAATCCCCCTGCCCGTTGCTCGCCGTCTGGCAGCAACTGGTCGGGCCGTCGTCGTTGGTGATGAGGTGCGTTATGTTGGTTAATGAACGGGCCGTGGACGCCATGCAAGCATATCTGCGGTCGAAGCGATATATACTGCCAAGCGGTATAGCCCGTGCCTCCCTCACCGCCGCCCTGCCTTTCCTTACGGGGGTGAAGGTGAAGGCGCTGGAGTGGTCAGATCATCAACATGGATCACGATGCGTCACTGATCGAGTATACGATATCAGTATATGGATGGAAGGCGGCAAGCCTCTATACGTCGACAGCTACACGACGATGCGCCGCTTTCGCATAATGAACGAAGCCAAAGCCGCAGCGCAGGCCGACTATGAGGCTCGTTTCTGGTCAATGGCCGAGGTGTCAGGACCATCCATCTGCAAGACTTGCAAAGGCAACGGGATCATTGGCGGCATGTATCGGGTTGGGGATGGCGATGTAGATGGATGGGAAGAACGCTGCCCAGACTGTGGGCCACCCCCGCGTGCGCAGGCGTTGGAGGAAGCGGCGAAGGTCGCAGAGCAATTCCGAAACAAAGATTGGATTGCGCATGATATGCGAACTGGTGTGTTCCCAACTCAGTCGGAACCGGGAGTTGCCATTGCCGCCGCCATTCGCACCCTCTCGTCTCAGCCTCTATCGGATGGCTGGTTGCCGATTGAGACGTGCCCTCCCGAACATGTCTTGTTTTTCGGGGTGGATAGGCACGGGGATAAGGTAGCTGCGGAAGGGTTTAAGGCAGTTAACGGGACGCTTTGCGTGGGAAATAAGGACTTGAAGCCCTTCACTTTCACCCACTGGCGTCCCCTCCCAGCCTCACCGGGAGCGTCGGAATGAGCAAGCCCTACTTCGAGAATAGCAACGTTACCTTGTACCTGGGTGATTGCGCAGATGTTTCTGCATCGTGCGATCTGATCGTTACGTATGATCTAGTATCAGATGCCCCGACACGCGAGGCTGCGATAGATCAAGCATCACAACAGCTTGAGATAGGCGATCAGTTCCAAATTATCGAAGCCAGGTCGAGTGATGCTCAAAAGTACGAAGGCTCTGACTTTGTGCCATTCTTACGCACACGCAACCATGAAATCGTTAGCGTTTGGGGCGATACGGGCAGCGACGGTCGCCAAGCCCTGAAAGGCGGTGGGTGAATGCGGCTCACGAAAGAAAAGATAAACTACTGGATGGATTGGATAGCCAGGATTATCGAAGACGATCCGTCTACAGAAAAAGGATTGATACCTCTTTACGAACGATTTGAGCGAGAGCTTGCGGCGATGGCAGACAATGACAATGCCAAACAGCGCATTTCACACAGAGCTAAACAATTGAAGCATTGTAAGGCAGCGTGAACTTCTCCATTTGCTCTTTGCGCCACTCTAATGATCCGCCCGTTCCGTAGCGCGGGCGGTCAACAGTATGCCCCATCAGCAATCGTCGAAGCTCATCGTCGAGACCAGCCTCTTTCATTCGGTCCTCAAACGCGTGCCGCAGAGAATAAATCGTATGATCGTCTGTTGGAAACAGCTCATTATTTTTGAAGAATTTATTTAAGGTAGCGGAGAGCAGGTCCTCTTTGTCTTTATACCTTGGAAAACCGGCGCGATGTTTTTTGAAAACATCATGCGCTATGCCAACCAAAGGAATCGTCCGCACTGAAGACCCTGTCTTGATTTCACGAGGGTCTTTAGGATCATGCCGAGGCTGAATGACTATATGCGGCACCCTGTGCGACAGCATGATGTGCTGCGGGGTAATATTGCATAATTCACTTGGCCTGCAACCTGTCTCAATCATAGCTAAAACAATTCCACGGGCCTCATGATTGAGGGAGTCTAAGGCTCCTACAGCAAGGATTTTGTTTTGAATCCATGCCGATGAAAAAGGAGGTCGGGTTCGCTTGATTTTGTCGGAGAACCCAAGGTCGCGAAAAGGATTTTGCTTATCCGCATCCCCCATGTGCTTGTAATAGTCCGAAAAAAGCACGCGCATTCCACCTATGGCTCGATTTCCAGCACTTGCTGAGTGGGTTGGCATGCCCTTTTTGGGTGCAACTTTTTGCAGCCAGTGTCGATAAAACACTTGAGCGTCTTCACGAGTTATCTGATCCAGCGCCTTATCTGAGAGGACTTCAATGAAAGAGTCTATTGCGCGTTGCTTATGAGCAACCCAACGCTTCTTCTGGTTCGGGCTTTTACTGGAGACCTCATGAGGCGTAATTTCATTAAAATATATTTTTAACGCCTCAGACACTGTAACAGGCGGACGATCTATAGCCCCGAGGATGGTTTTAGCGTCTTCTATTCCAGACGCGGAACGATCTACAAATCGGGCCGTGAATTGATCTAGGGGTGTGTCAGCAATGTAGACAGCGGGCGAATAAGAGATTCCTACAGCTTCTGCCCGTGCGACAGCTGACCGATACTTGTCTCGATGCGCATCTATCGATCCTCCCCCAGCCTTCATTGCCCGCCACAGATCATCATCAGCTCGTTCATAATGATCGCGCTTAATCATGGCTTCGGCAATATTTGAGGTTTTTAAGCTGATGCGAACAATCGGGGCACGACCATCTGTGGGCGCAACAGTGGTGGGAACACGCCTCACATACTGAAATACGCCATCCCGCTCTTGCAAATATCGATTTGGATTATTCTTGATGCGATATCCTGACATGCAAAGAAAATATCACATGTGTCGCGTATTGTATCGCTATTTGTTGCACTGATTGTTGCACAAAATGGTACACATACAAATCGTACCAGCATTAATTTATGTAGCTAAGCAATTGTAATATATGTATAAATTACAATTTGACCCAACAAAAAAGTGGCTGAAAATGGTACGGACGGGTGGATTCGAACCACCGACCTCAGGAGCCACAATCCTGCGCTCTAACCAACTGAGCTACGACCGCGTACCTAAATCTCAACGAACTCGCTTGTGGTGTCCGCTGACAGGGGGTCACATACGGAGAATCGATCCACATTGCAAGTGATTACAATGATCTTTTTTGAAGAAATCCACGTTTGTTAGCCAAAGCGGCCCAATCGTTAAAATTGGACGGGTTTTGATTACCATGTTTTATGCATGCCTGTGCACAAAGCTGGATAATCGCTCGACACATAAAATTGCCGCACCCGCATTAACTAATGGAACAGAAAATGAGGTCCATATCGAATGGCAATATGGACCCGAACCCGCAAGAAGCTTATTAACAGGTCGTTAAAGAGCACTTTGGGTGGTCGGAAGAACAGGTAAAGGACCGGTATGTCAGGATCATACCCCTTCATCGACATTGCCGCGCTGGATCATATCCGCGAAGGCTTTGCCAAGGGCGATGCGCAGCTCGTGCTGACGCGCGACCTTTCGACCGTTCTATGGATCAATGGTCCAGGAGCCAAGTTGTTCGGTTTTGAACGGATCGAAGATGTCATCGGTGACGAACTCGATCTGCCTGTTTCAACCCGCCGCCAGATTATGGGCTCGAGCAGCGAAGCTGAAACTGCGCCGCGCGTTGTGGCCGTGCGTCTTGGTGCTGGCATGCGTTCAGAACTCACACGCCTTCAAGTTTCCCACCTGACAATGCCTGACGGTATCGAAGCGCTCTTGCTTGCTGTCGAGAAGCAGAATGCTACCCCTGACGCAATTATTTCCGGTCTCGGAGATAATACGACGCATGTCGCGCTGATCGATGCTAGAGCAAAGGTGATTGCCTCAAGCCCACGCTTTGCAGCCCTCGATATTTCCGCATCAACGCTTGAAGATCTGATTGTTGAAGCAGGCGATACCAGCGATCGGATCGTAAAGCGCCGTATTCGCGCAGGCAGAAGCTCAGTTCCAGGTGCAATCGCACGGCTTACCGACAATCCAGTCTTACATCTTATCTGCATCGTCGGAGAAGCAGCCATAACCCCTGCAACGACCAATGATGCGAAAACAAATGCAGCCGCAGATAACATCGCGCGTGAGGTAGAGATTGCGGCGACAGAAACCAAGCCGAAAAGCTTTGTCTTTGATCGCAACGGCCCACCTGCCCGTTTCATCTGGAAGACGGACGCAGCGGGGTCGTTTACAGAGGTTTCACCGGAACTCGGTGTGATCATCGGTCCAAATGCGGCTGATGTCATAGGCAGGCGCTTTGCGGAAGTCGCCAATGTTTTCGCCTTCGATACGGATGGCAGCATCGGCTCGCTTCTGGAAAAGCGCGACACCTGGTCTGGCAAAAAACTGCTTTGGCCCGTGGAAGGCACAAACCTTCGCGTGCCGGTCGAGCTTGCCGCCCTGCCCGTTTATTCGCGTGATCGTGAATTTATCGGCTTCCGGGGATTTGGCCTTGTGCGCCCTGAAGATGCGGAAGAAGACCCTGAGACAATCGGCCTTGTGCTTGCTGGCGGCATTCCGCAGAAGCGTGAAGCAGCCCCCACAATACAGGAAATGCTGAGCGCTGAAAGTGATGACGATGTGTTGGCGCTTTCCGAAGAAGTTGCCAATGACGACCACCCGGACACCGGGCATCAGATCACAGCTGTAGAGACGTTGCCTTTTGAGTTGACGCCGAACCCCGGTCGTCGTGAGTCCGACAAGGTCATTGAGTTACTCAATGCAGCCGCACGCGAAAAAGTGGAAGCTGATCAGGCAAAGCAGTTCAAGGGTAAAGAACAGCGTCCTGAAGGCGGATTGACCGCAACGGAGCGCAACGCATTTCGAGAAATTGCTGACCGTCTGCGCAAGCAAGGACTGGCTAATTCTCGTCAGGACGACGAAGCACCAGTCGAAAAGTCAGTAGAAAAGCCAGCAGAAAAGATTGAACAGAAGCAGCCAGCCGCAGAGCGTAACGCGCCAGTTGCGGTCGGGTCTGAAAATTTGCCTGCGGCGGACGACAAACCTGAAGCTGCAAAACCAGACCAAAAACACCGTACCGATGAGACAGCACTGCTCGCTAATTTGCCTATCCCCGTCATCATCCATTCGGGTGACGAGATTCATTATGTCAATGAGGCACTTCTAGACCTGACAGGTTATGAAACGCTCGAAGACATCCGTGATGCGGGTGGCGTCCAGGCATTATTTAACAGTGACAGTGATGAAGGCAGCAACCCTCAAGGTATGGTGCTGCGCCGTGCAGACGGCAGCGAAGAGCCAGTAGATGCACATCTCAACGCCATTGGCTGGCGCAACGGTCGTGCGCTCATGCTGAGCCTTATGCTGGTCGCACCTGCATCCAACGAAGTTGAGGCTCCTGCAAAAGCCGAAATATCCAGTGAAGACCATACTGAAAAGCAGGCACTTAAAGCTCAGGTTGAAGAACTGAAAATCATTCTCGACACGGCAACAGATGGCGTCGTGCTGATTGATCCCGAAGGTCGCATTCGCTCGATGAATCATTCTGCCGCTGCTCTTTTCGGCTACGACCGGAGTGACACTGAAGGCAAATTCTTCTCGATGCTGTTTGCGATCGAGAGCCAGCGTGCAGCGATGGATTATCTGCACGGGCTGTCCGAAAATGGTGTTCTCAGCGTCTTGAACGACGGCAGGGAAGTGATTGGTCGCGAAGCTCAGGGCGGGTTTATCCCCCTCTTCATGACAATGGGTAAACTTCCACACACCAGCGGTTTCTGCGCCGTGTTGCGCGACATCACGCAATGGAAGCGTACAGAAGAAGAGCTGACGAATGCGCGCAAGGAAGCTGAACGTGCATCCAACCAGAAAACTGACTTTCTGGCCCGTATCAGCCACGAGATTCGCACACCACTTAACGCGATCATTGGCTTTTCCGAGTTGATGGCTGACGAGAAATTCGGTTCCATCGGCAATGATCGCTATCGCGATTATCTGCGCGACATCAACCGTTCAGGCAATCATGTGCTGGCACTGGTCAATGACTTGCTCGATATCTCCAAGATAGAAGCCGGTGCACTCGATATGCAGTTTGAGGCGGTTTCGCTCAATGATGCGATTGGTGAAGCTATTGCTCTGATGCAGCCGCAAGCAAACCGTGAGCGCGTCATTATACGCTCGAGTTTCCAGTCGAATTTGCCTGACATTGTTGCCGATGCACGTTCGATCAAGCAGGTAGCGCTCAATCTGTTGTCTAATGCGGTTCGCTTCACAGCAACCGGCGGACAGGTGATCGTCTCCACCAATTATGAATTGAATGGTGATGTGGTCATGCGCGTTCGTGATACGGGCGTAGGCATGACGAAGGCCGAAGTTGAGCAGGCTCTGAAGCCTTTCCGCCAGGTCAACACGATGCAGCGCAGACAGACAGAAAGCGCAAAAGACTGGCGCAATGAGGGTACCGGCCTAGGCCTGCCCCTTACAAAAGCGATGGTCGAAGCAAACCGCGCGCAGTTTGCGATAGACTCGACGCCCGGACGCGGCACCGTGGTGGAAATAATCTTTCCGCCGACCCGCGTTCTCGCAGATTGACAATTTGAAGCCCTCCACATGGAGGGCTTTTTATATACAAACCAAAAAAAACGCCGGTAAAAACCAGCGTTGGAGAATCTCAGAGACAAAGAGACACAAAAGCAATCGCAAATGAGGGCCTGACGGCGGCTCGATCATTACTCAGTGTTGCACTTTTTATGACGCATAGCCGGTTAATCGGTCGTTAAAATTAAGGTTCAGAGTTTAGACATTGGAAACTCCTGTAAAATCAGGGTTAATTTCCTAGAAACATTTGTTTAACCATATGTCAGAATCAGCATGGACGGCTTTGCTTTGCCACAGTGCTGGTTTAGATTACAGAATATGTCTCACTGATAGGATGGTTGATGCGCTGGCCCAGATTTACGCGCCTTATTGTTGCGATCATCATTCTTAGCGCGGCAGCCGTGGCAACCCTGCTTGCCCTTATACCTTTTATCGTCTCCACAGATTCAATCCGTGTTCGAGTGGCGCAGGAAATCAGCGCCTGGACCGGTTATAGTGTCGAACTGCGAGAAGCACCGCGTCTGCGCGTGTTCCCGGTTTTGCGAGCCTCGCTTGAAGGTGTGACACTCAGCAAGCTTTCCGAGCAAGGCGCCAAGCCATTCATGAGTGCCAGCCGGATCGAGGTCGAACTGTCGCCTCTTGATGCGTTGATGGGGCGCTTGTCTTTCTCAGAAACACAGATTGTGAGACCGCATTTCAACATCGGTGGCCCAGTCGATAACTTCTCTGGCCTGCTTGATGCCATCGCAAGTTCCAACGGACGTCTTGGCACCGCGATCCGCGCTCAACGCGCATTGCAGCAGAATGGTGCAAACGACAAAACGCTTGCTGCACAGCAAGCCTCACAACCTTTTGGTCGCGTCGTTATCCGAGACGGTACCGTCTCATTCAATCGAGCAGACGCTGAAGAGGAACCGAAGGAAGATCAACAAATTACCAAGTTGAACGCCACGCTTGAATGGCCACGCACCTCGAGCGCGGCAACACTGCGTGGCAGCGCTCTTTGGCGCGGGGAAAATACCCAGTTCAACCTGACTGCATCGCAGGCTTTGCCACTCCTTGCCGGGGGTACATCTGATGTTACCGCGAGTTTCACTTCCAATCCGGTCAACATTACATTCGAAGGCAAGGCCAACATCTCCAACGACCGCTTCTTCGAAGGTGCGTTGAGCGCCAAAACTCCTTCCCTGAGCAATGCAGTTCGCTGGCTTGGTCTGCCTCCCGTTGCAGGCAGCACAGAAATTGGCGTCTTCTCGCTCGATTCAACGATCACCTCGACGCCACGTCGATTGAAGTTCGATAATGTCGAGATGACCACAGACGAAAGCCCGGCCAAGGGCGTTATCGAAATCGGATTTGAGCAAGATACACCGGCTGTGACCGGAACTCTTGCATTCGATAAACTCGATCTGCGGCGACTGTTTTCCATCTTCGTACCATTGCCCGACAACCGGCCTCGCCCCCCGAATGAGCGCGATCAAAGCGGGAAAGACAATATCGATACAAGCTTTATCGATCGCGCTGAACTCGACCTTCGCCTCTCGGCGCAAACCGCTACCGCCGGTCCCGTTTCCATGACGGGTGTGGCTGCGGCTGTGCAGATCAGGGGCGGTCGTGCGATGTTTGATATTGGTGATGCCAAAGCTTTCAACGGCATCCTTCAGGCCAATCTGCAGATCGTTCGCGACCTTAAAACTGCCACTGGAGAACTCCGTTTCAACGCATCTGATATTGATAGTTCTCAGCTCTTCGCAGCATTCGGTTTCGATAAGCCATTCGTCAACGGCAAAGGAAATGTCTCACTGTTCATGAAAGGACCGGCGAACCGTTGGTCGGCACTCTTGACCGGTGCACAGGGCAATGTTTCAGTGCAGCTCAACAACGGCCAGATGCAAGGTTTCGCGGTACAGGATTTTCTGACTAAGGCTCAGAGCCAAGGCTTCTTCGCACTCGAACGGCAGGAAAATGTTTCGCTTGCCTTCAACCGGCTCGATCTTAAGGCCAATCTTTCGGACGGAGTTGCAACACTCGAAAACGCACGCCTTGGCACGACCGACGGCACGCTTAATCTTGCTGGCATTGTCCCGTTTGTTGATCGCAGCCTGGCTCTCAGTGGTGAAGTGATCTTCCCTGAAAGCCAACAGCAACAACAAGAAAACTCAGACGGACAACAAGCCGAAACGACCCCCACCAAGCCACCGCTGCATTTCTTTGTCGGCGGCTCATGGGATCGTCCGTTCATCTCCCCATCATCGACAGGAACAGCCACGGGGCAATGAAACCGCTCTGTTTCGCTCATAGCATTTCCAGCAAAAGTACGAAGCGGTTTTGCGAAGGATAATGCGTAGAAACAAATAGTTACAGCGGTTCCGACAATCAGTGTCAACTGGAACCGCTGTAAGAACTACCCCAGCCTGAATGCAGCCTGCTCATCACGGCGGCGCTGAACTTCCCGACGCTTGTTAACAACCGAGGCGATGATAACGCCCGTCGTCACCAACGCGATCAGGATCGTACAGACCGCATTGATTTCCGGCGTCACTCCAAGGCGAACCTGGCTGTAGATTTTCATCGGCAGCGTCGTTGCACCCGGCCCAGATGTGAAGCTTGCAATCACCAGATCGTCGAGCGAAAGCGTGAAAGCAAGCATCCAGCCAGAAACTACCGCAGGCAGGATCACCGGCAGGGTGATCTTCATAAAGGTCGTCACCGGTGGCGCTCCGAGATCCATCGCCGCCTCTTCCAAAGAGCGATCAAAGCTTACCAGTCGGGACTGCACGACAACGGCCACAAAGCACATCGAAAAGGTGATATGTGCAAGTGTGACCGTCCAGAAACCACGGTCAAAGTTCATCGCCACAAACAGAAGCAGCAGCGACAGACCCGTGATGACATCAGGCATGACAAGCGGTGCATAGACCATGCCAGAAAATAGGATACGTCCGCGAAAGCGCGTGTAGCGGGTCAGCGCAAGTGCTGCCAGCGTGCCGAGCACGGTTGCAATTGTTGCCGACAGAAGACCAACGCGGATTGTCACCCACGCCGCATCCATCAAAGCCTGATTTCTGAAAAGCTCAACATACCATTTGGTCGAGAAACCCGCCCAGACAGTGACCAGACGGGATTCATTGAACGAATAGATGACCAGCAGAACAATCGGCAGATAAAGGAAGGCAAAGCCAAGTGCGACTGAGGCGATATTGAAACGGGACCAATTATTGTTCATGGCCTATTTCCCCTTTTCCTGCTGACGCGCCTGTATTTGCTGGAAGATCACAATCGGTATGATCAGTATCAACAGAAGAACGACAGCTACAGCCGATGCAACCGGCCAGTCGCGGTTGGAAAAGAACTCACTCCAGATCGTCTTACCGATCATCAATGTCTGAGATCCACCGAGAAGGTCAGGGATAACAAACTCACCCACAGCTGGAATGAAGACAAGGAAGCAGCCGGCAAGAACGCCCGCAAGCGACAGAGGAAATGTAATTTTCCAGAAAGCAGCAATTGCAGTACAGCCAAGATCCTGTGCAGCTTCGATCAGCGAATAATCCATTTTTTCCAGTGATGAATAGATCGGCAAAATCATGAATGGCAAATAGGAATAAACAATACCGATATAAACTGCCGTATCCGTATTGAGGATGGTCAGCGGCGTATCGATGATGTTCAGCCACATTAAAAACTGGTTGAGCAGGCCTTCTGGTTTCAGAATGCCAATCCACGCATAAACGCGGATCAGGAATGACGTCCAGAATGGCAGGATCACCATCATCAGGAGTGTCGGACGGATCGTTGATGGTGCGCGCGCAATGCCGTAAGCCATAGGATAGCCAACAAGCAGCGCCAAAACGGTGGAAATGGCAGCAATCCGAACGCTCGACAAATAAGCCTTGTAATAAAGCGGGTCGTCAAGCAGCCATAAATAATTATCGAATGACAGCTGCTTAATTTTTTCCCAGCTTTGCGCAAAACTGTCAGCCCAATCAAAAGCTGGCATATAGGGCGGGATCGCCATCGTGACTTCAGACTGAGAAATTTTGAAGACGATGAAAAACGGAACCAGAAAGAACAGCAGCAGCCAAAAATATGGCACCGCAATCACGAGGCGACTGGTTATGGAGGCGATCAGCTTTTGCATACGCGTCCCCTCCTTAAGCCGTTAGCACCAGGCCGGCGTCAGTATCGAATGAGACCCAGACACGGTCATCATAACCGAGTGGATTATCGGTTTTGCGCACGGCATTGAGGCTTGCAGCCTTGATGGTGCGTCCGTTTTCAAGGCGCACGTGGAAAACCGTCATATCGCCAAAATATGCGATATCCCATAGCTCACCTTCAACCGCATTGACCGATGCGTCTTCCGGCTTGTCGCGGGTAATGCGGGTCTTTTCAGGCCGCACCGCATACCAGACCTTCTGACCCGGATTAAGTTGTTCACGTGTTTCGGTGTGAATATGGAAGCCGAATTTTTCAGTGGCGATTTCCGCCTCGCCATTCACAGCTTTCACCACCTCACCTTCAATGATGTTCACATTGCCGATGAAGTCAGCCACAAACTTGGAGCGTGGCGCTTCGTAAACTTCCGCAGGCGTTGCAACCTGCATGATGCGCCCTTTGTCCATGACCGCAATACGATCAGACATGGTCATGGCTTCTTCCTGATCGTGGGTAACGACCATAAAGGTCATACCGAGCTTGACCTGCAAATCCATCAGTTCGAACTGAGTTTCCTCACGCAACTTCTTATCGAGTGCGCCAAGTGGCTCATCAAGCAGCAGAACTTTGGGACGTTTTGCGACAGAGCGCGCAAGTGCCACGCGCTGGCGCTGACCACCGGAAAGCTGATGCGGCTTGCGCTTGCCGTATTGCTCCAGCTTCACAAGCTTGAGCATTTCAGCAACGCGTGCATCGATTTCCGACTTCGCCATTCCGTCTTGTTTGAGACCAAAAGCAATGTTGTTCTCAACCGTCATATGCGGGAACAGGGCATAGGACTGGAACATCATGTTTACGGGGCGCTTATAAGGAGGAATGCCGCGCATATCCTGACCATCAAGAGTTATACGGCCCGAAGTCGGCTCTTCAAAGCCTGCCAACATACGCATGAGGGTGGTCTTGCCACACCCCGACGCCCCCAGCAGCGCAAAGAACTCACGATTGAAGACATTGAGTGACAGATTATCGACGGCGGTAAAATCGCCAAACACCTTCGTCACATTCTCAAAAGAAATATAAGGTTTCGCTGCCGGATCATTCCACGGTGCGAATTTGCGGCGAAAGCTGCCAAAAGATTCCATTCCGTTCCCCTATCGACTTATCAGGAACCCGATCCACAGACCGCAGCCTGCCATTGATGTATGTCACAAGACGTAGAGCGGCCCTCCTGCATGAACAGTGAGCCGCTCTCAGATTTCAAACGGGCAAGCCCGCATCGGCTAATAATAGCCGTCATATTATTCGACTGTTACTGGCCTGTGACGATCTTCGTCCAGGCGCGCGTAACAACACGCTGTACCTTGGTGTCGTAAGGCGTCGGCACAAACAGCTTCTTCAGAACTTCATCGCTTGGATAGATTGCCGGATCTTCGAGAATTTCCTTGTCGATGAATTCCTGCGATGCCTTGTTGCCGTTTGCATAGAACACAAAGTTCGACGCCTTGGCTGCAACTTCCGGACGCATGATATAGTTCATGAATTCAAGCGCTTCAGGCACATTCTTCGCATCTGCCGGGATCGCCATCTGGTCGAACCACATCAGTGCGCCTTCCTTCGGGATAGAATAACCGATCTCTACGCCCTGTTTGGCCTTCTCGGCACGGTCACGGGCTTGGAAAATATCCCCGGAATAGCCGACTGCCATACAGATATCGCCATTCGCCAGCGCATTGATGTATTCCGATGAATGGAACTTGCGAATATTTGGACGGATTTTCAGATAAAGTTCCTGCGCCTTTTCCAGATCATCTGGTGATGGCGAATTCGGATCAAGGCCGAGATAGTTCAAAGCTGGACGCAGCATTTCGCTGGCCGAATCCAGAAGATAGATACCGCAGCCTTTCAGCTTTGCCGACTTTTCCGGATCGAAGAGCACATCCCACGAGTCAATCGTGTCTGTGCCGAGCGC
Organism: Brucella sp. HL-2; assembly: GCF_025846885.2. Lineage (NCBI taxonomy): Bacteria > Pseudomonadati > Pseudomonadota > Alphaproteobacteria > Hyphomicrobiales > Brucellaceae > Brucella > Brucella sp. HL-2. The sequence goes on from NZ_JAOYTK010000002.1 coordinate 494,466, forward strand.
TTCCTTGATCTTGGCCTTGTTATAGCCAATGCCGGTCGTGCCCCACATGTAGTTGATGGAATATTCGTTGCCCGGATCATACGTGGCGGCGCGGGTCGAAATTTCGTCCCACATATTCTTGAGGTTCGGGAGCTTGTCCTTATCGAGTTTCAAGAACACGCCTGCAGGGATCTGGCGGCCAAGAAATTCACCCGATGGCACCACAAGATCGTAGCCGCTACCGCCAGCAAGGAGCTTGGTTTCGAGAATTTCGTTGGAATCATAAACGTCGTAAACGACCTTGATGCCGGTTTCCTTGGTGAAATCCTTTAGGATCGAGTCGTCGATGTAATCTGACCAGTTGTAGATATTGACCACCCGCTCCTGCGCGCTTGCAGGAAATACGGCGGCGCTCACAAGGCAAGACGCCATTGTTGTCGCCAGAAGAAAGGATTTCATCCTCATCGCGTGCTCCATTCTGCACCGTCATTCCCGGTACAGCTCAAGGGTGGGTAAACTGTTTCAACTTCATACCTTTTTAGATTGTGAACCATTCGTCAACCGGGTGATGACACCACGAACATAAAAAGTTGTGGTGCACACGTCCCGATCCGAAATATCGCGGTTCTACTGGAAGTCAAAAGCCGATAATCCTGCCACCATTTCGTCGAGACCGAGCGGTCGGGTCAGTGGCGGTTCGGCGCGTGTAATGCAACCCTGACGCTCACAAAGTCGGCAGGCTGGTCCGATTTCCGTGCTGAGAGCATTTCGCGCACCATAAATGGTTTCATCACCCAGTTCGCGAGAGCAGCCCAAAAGTATCGCCGTGCGTCGGGGGCGCTCGTTGAATGCGCCCTGCGGACCTTCAAGCGTTCGCGCTATTGTGAGGAAAGCGGAACCATCGGGCAGTTCTGCAGGTTCAACCAACACCTGCCCTGCCTGAGCAAATGCTGCATAGACCGGCAATTTCGGGCATTGCCCGCTAAAGCGGATTGGAAAACCTTCAGCGCCGACCATGCGAAGACGATTGCCTGCGTGGTCGATTTCCATCAGGAAAAACGGCAGAGCGGCATTGCCCTGGCGTTGCAAGGTCGTCAAACGGTTCGCGGCCTGTTGAAACGACACGCCAAAACGCGAGCGCAAAACATCGACATCGTAACGCGCGCGCACTGCCGCATCGCGAAATTGCCTGTAGGGCATCATCAACGCTTGTGCTGCATAGCGCGCCAATTCAAATCTTGCGATGCGCTTTGCCTCCCCGGACGACAGTTTCAGCCCTTCGGTTTCGGCACCAATCATCACCTGCATACGGATGAGCGCTGCTTCCATCGCAATTTCCTGCAACTGGTCAAAGGGCGACAATCGTTCCGAAATAAACAACCGCTGCGAATGCCTGTCATAACGTCTGCGCCAGTTCGGCATAGTCGTAACAGGCAAACTTCGCACGGTAATGCCGTGCTCACGCCGCAGCCATTCTTTCAACGCGCCTGACAAATCCCCTTCGGGCTTAAGCAATGCGTAAAAGCTTTCGGCCTCCTCTTCGATACGCGGATAATGATTAGGTCGTCGAGCCATCACATCGCGTACTTCATCAAGGGGCAAACGCGTTGCGGAAAGCTGCGCATCGCTTCCCTCATGAGAAAGCAGTTGAGACAGATCAGAAAGCCGCTGCTGCTGTTCGCGATAGGCGCGATAAAGCTTGACGATCCCGCTGGCAGCATTGGGTGCTGCCTCGCCGATTTCCACGAGCTCCTGATCGCCCGGCAATTCTCCCGTCAGCAGCGGATCGGAAAACACTTCCTTTAGGCCCGCAACCGTCGCGCCGCTTTCTGCCTGAAGGCTATCGAGATCAAGCTTGTAAACACTGGCTAGCTTTAACAGCAGCTGCACCGTCAGCGGACGCTGATTGCGCTCAATGAGATTGAGATAGGACGGCGAAATACCAAGCGCCTCGGCCATGGATGTCTGCGTCAAACCGCGCTCGTTGCGGATGCGCCTGATACGGGGACCAGCAAATATCTTGCGTTCGCTCATCAGGCCTCCCAAACCAAGAACGATGAGTTTTACAACTCATGACAAAATAGCTGCAATTGATAGCTTTGACAACATTTACAAATTTACAGATCACATCAGTCAATTTTCAGACAGCGTTACTTCAATTATAAGCCGGTTTTACGGGTTTTTCTGGCTGTTCGATTCTCACAAATGTAAATCTAGTCACAGAACGAGCGGCGATAATCTGCTCTTCAAAAACCTGGTCCAAGTGTGAGGAGACACCGAAATGACAGATTTTTACAGCCTTATTCCTTCGGCACCCAAGGGTCGTTTTGACGGCATCCAGCGTGCACATACAGCCGAAGACGTGAAGAGGCTGCGCGGTTCGGTGGAGATCAAATACTCACTGGCCGAGATGGGTGCAAACCGCCTCTGGAAATTGATCCACGAAGAAGATTTCGTCAACGCGCTCGGCGCTCTCTCCGGCAATCAGGCCATGCAGATGGTTCGTGCCGGTCTGAAGGCGATATATCTGTCCGGCTGGCAGGTTGCTGCGGATGCCAATACGGCATCAAGCATGTATCCTGACCAATCGCTCTATCCGGCAAATGCTGCTCCGGAACTGGCAAAGCGCATCAACAAGACATTGCAGCGTGCCGACCAGATCGAAACATCAGAAGGCAAAGGTCTGTCGGTCGATACTTGGTTTGCACCAATCGTTGCCGATGCAGAAGCTGGCTTCGGCGGACCACTGAATGCTTTTGAAATCATGAAGGCCTTCATCGAGGCAGGTGCGGCCGGCGTTCATTATGAAGACCAGCTGGCTTCTGAGAAGAAGTGCGGTCATCTCGGTGGCAAGGTCCTGATCCCGACGGCAGCACATATCCGCAACCTGAATGCGGCGCGCCTTGCGGCCGACGTCATGGGTACTGCAACGCTGGTTATCGCCCGCACGGATGCGGAGGCCGCCAAGCTTCTGACCTCGGACATCGACGAACGCGATCAACCTTTCGTTGATTATGATGCAGGCCGCACCGCGGAAGGCTTCTATCAGGTGAAAAATGGCATCGAGCCATGCATCGCCCGTGCGATTGCCTATGCGCCCTATTGCGATCTGATCTGGATGGAAACATCCAAGCCCGATCTCGAACAGGCTCGCCGCTTTGCCGAAGCCGTGCACAAGGCATACCCGGGCAAGAAACTCGCTTACAATTGTTCGCCGTCATTCAATTGGAAAAAGAACCTCGACGACGCGACGATTGCCAAGTTCCAGCGTGAGCTGGGCGCGATGGGTTACAAGTTCCAGTTCATCACGCTGGCCGGTTTCCACCAGCTCAATTTCGGCATGTTCGAACTGGCACGCGGCTACAAGGATCGTCAGATGGCAGCTTATTCAGAGCTGCAAGAGGCGGAATTTGCGGCAGAAGCAAATGGCTACACCGCGACCAAGCATCAACGCGAAGTTGGCACCGGTTATTTCGATGCCGTGTCTCTCGCAATCACCGGCGGCCAGTCTTCGACCACCGCCATGAAGGAATCGACAGAAACAGCACAGTTCCGCCCAGCTGCGGAGTGACACCCAATATTTATTTAACGCGCATCTTGTCCGAAAACCGTTTCACACTTTTCGGGATGCGCTCTTAAGAGGAGAACAACCATGGCTTCGATTGCACGTGTTAAGGAAAGAGCAGAAGAGCAGTCAACCTCGATGAGCACCGATCAGCAAAGCGCGATCCGTATGCTTGCCAATGATCTGCACCGCCTCAACCAGTCGGTCATGAATGCAGTCGAGGCCGGTGTTTCCGTTGAGCTGGTTCGCTCAGCCCGCCATCATGGCGGAGAAGGCAACTGGGGCGACCTTCTGATCCCGGTCATCGTCACCCGAAACCCATGACGGTACCCATAACGGCACCCATGATCATTGCCTTCGCCGCCCTGTTCTATACTTCTGTGTGCCTACGGCAGCGCGGGAACGGCGAAGGCAACTGGGGCGACCTTCTGATCCCGGTTATCGTCACCAAAAACCCATGATGGTCGTCATCGCAATCACCGTCGCCACCGTGCTTTTCACTTCGAAAACGCTGTGGCGGCGGAAACAATCAAGCGTAAAAGTCGCAATTCGGTCGTTTCATCCAAAGAACATATATTAGAACTTGATATACCAGTTCATTCATGTTGGACTGGCCCCACTGACCTCCCCGGCTGGCTCTGCCAGTCGGGTTTTTTTTACATCAGCAGATAATCTTTCGGCTGCGGCATGTCCGGTAAATCCGTTTCCCCCAAAGCTTCCCGCACATTGATCTCAATCGTATCAGCGATAGCGCCAATTGGCAGATCGTTGGGCAGCGTACCAAACGGCTCTTCCAACTCATCGCCCAGAGCATCAAGGCCGAAGAAGGTATAAGCAACCAGCGTGGTTGCAAAAGGCGTCCCCCAGCCGAGCATATCGGCAAAGCCAAACGGGATGAAAAAGCAGAAAAGATAAGCGGTGCGGTGCAAAAGCAAAGTGTAGCCGAACGGCACCGGCGTAAAACGTAAGCGCTTGCTTGCAGCTTGCACTTCAGCAAGGCTGTTCACCGTTTCATCGAGTGTCTGAAAATCAATTGCCTCAATACGACCCGTCCCACGCAATTCAGCGAGCGTCTCACCCATCTTGCGAAGGATGAAGTCAGGCCCGTTGCGGCTTGCATCAAACGCCTTCTGCTCATCGGCGGAAAGCCACTTTTGGAACTTCGCTTGCCCATCACCCGGTCGAAGATGCGGAACCATCGCTTGTGTGAATGCAATCACATAGTGGAGCAACTTTTCACGGGCGCTTTCTGCTCCCGGCAACCGATCCAGAACCATTGTCTGGCGGGCGAAACTGCGCGTCACATATACGAGCTTACCCCAGACTTTTCGCGCTTCCCACCAGCGGTCGTAGCAAGCATTGTTGCGAAAGCCGAGGAAGATCGAAAGCGCGATACCCAACAACGCAAAGGCCGTGCCATTATTGAAAGCAGGCACCCAACCCGGGAAAGCGCGATGTGCCCAGACCACAACGAGCGAGAGCACGAAAACTGCAAATATCTGCGGCAATATCCGCGTGACAATCGAGCCTTTGAGGATGAAGAACAGTTTCCACAAAGGCGGGCGCGGACGAACGATCATTTCAATGGATTTCCCAGAATGTTACCGACTGTCTTTATAGTCTTTGCGCCTCTTCGCCAAGCATCGCAAGTTACCACCTCGATCAAATCTTGATGCGTTCTTGACAATGACCAGCAATAAAAATGGCAACCAACGTCGTTGTAGACACAATCAGGAGCCTTCATGTCTATTCAATCACTCGTCGATACTGTCGCCAATAGGGTCAACATCGAACAACCATTGGCAGAAAAACTGACAGGATCGGTCTTTTCCGTATTGCAGCACAGCACACCTGAAATCGGAGAAAAAGTGTTTGTGCTGTTGCCTGACGCAAAGCCACTGGCTGCAAACCATGATGTACTCGCAGCAGGGGGTGACGGTTTTATGGGAATATTCTCAGGACTGATGGATACATTTGCCGGAGAAAAAATGAGTGCCCTGCTGAAAGCCGCAGCCAGCTTACGTTCAAGTGGCCTTTCCAGCGAACAGATCACCGATGCGGGAAATCAGGTGTTCTTATATATCCGCGAGCGCGATCCAGATCTGGTAGATCAACTGATCATCGCAGCACCATCTATCAAAGAGCATTTCGGTCTCTAGTGGATTGAATTTGACGTTTGAATCCCGACTGACACACAAGCTGTTTCAAACGTCAAATTCGAAAAATCCACTAGATTCATAAACTTGCTAGTGGTCTTCACACTTTTCGGGATGCGCTCTGACGCGCCATCAAAAATATTCAGATGGCGCGTTCTTAATTATTTCAGGGTCTTTTCAAGTATCGCCCATTGTTCATCACGCGTTACGGTCCCCATGCCATTGTTATGTGCAGGCATATTCCGATTAAGGCGAACGAAAACCACTTTCTCATCGCCTTTCTCAGCCCATCCGACATACCAACCGAACTGGCGACGCCGATCAGGCTTCCCCTTCGGGCCTGTTTCAAATGCAGAACCGGTTTTACCATGGGCGGTCCAGCCATTAGAAAGTGAGTGGGTTGGAAGAATAGCCATGGTTTTGGTCATCGCTGCCTCCGAGAACGGCAGCTTGTTATTGACCATTTTCAAAAGAAAATCGGCCTGTTCTGTCGGCGATATGGTCAATGACGACGATATCCACGAACGCAACATGCCATTGTTCTTGCCGGGGTCACCGCTCAAGTCGCGATTGCCGTAGTTGAGCTGATCTGTGTATTTCTGGAAGTTGTCTTTCCCGAGCTTCCGCGTCAGCTCCTGCGAGAACCAGACCACCGACTGATCTTCCCAGTATGTCGGATCAACCGATTGCTTCCAAGACTCACGCCAAGCTGGATATCCCTCCTTAAATGGCCAGGATGGATTATGACTGTCTTGCAATATGCCGCTCTCAAACCCCATCAGCGCAAGCGGTACTTTAAAGGTCGATGCAGGGCTATTGCGCTTGTCACAAATCTCACCCTCCTTGGCGATCACCTCACCGCTCTTTGCGTTGAGCATGATCATGCAGGTGAGCTTTTCGCCTGCAGCGAAAGCCTGCCCTTGCAAAACGAATGCCGCAAGCATGGTGCCGCCTGCTATTCCCAAAGCCGCTTTGATTGGTCTTTGCATCAACAAAATCTCCAAAAGAATGCATCTGGGAATTCTCTTCTCAAACATGGCGCCAACATTGCACAAAAATGGCAATCCACACGTTTATACCAAGCATCTTATGAACTCGATTTCACCCATTTATCACTCCTGATATTTAATGTTGTTGTTGCTCAAAGGCCATTTGTCATTGTCGAGCGTCCCCGCTATCATGCCAACATACGAAATCATTTTTTGGTGTTGGATGTCTGCTGATACGACGGAAAAGAAGGTAACGCGCGCGCCGCGTCGCCGTACGCCTACTTATGTCAAATCGCTTCGCGGCGTGAAAAACTGGAAGCAGGCCACTGAGTGGCTTGCATGGCGTGACATTGAAGACATCGAATGCATCACACCCGATCAGGCTGGCGTTGCCCGCGGCAAGATGATGCCGTCCAAGAAGTTTACCTCCAACACATCGCTTGCCCTGCCATCGGCAGTGTTCATGACAACTATTTCCGGTGATTACCCGGAAGACGGCCATGGTTTCCAATATCCGGAAGACGACGGCGATCTGAAGCTTCTGCCGGACCTTTCAACCCTTTGCACCGTGCCTTGGGAGTCTGATGCCACGGCGCAGGTGATTTGTGACCTCGTTTATCAGGACGGACGCGCTGTCGAATTTACTCCGCGCAATGTGCTGCGCTCGGTTGTCGCCGCTTACCACAAGCGTGGCCTCAAGCCCGTGGTCGCGCCGGAAATCGAATTTTATCTCGTGCGCAAAAACCCAGACCCCGACTATCCGCTGACCCCTCCGGTAGGCCGTTCAGGCCGCGCGATTGGTGGCGGTCAGGGCTATTCGATTGCGGGCGTCAATGAATTCGATGAACTGATTGATGACATCTATCACTTCTCTGAAGGTCAGGGCCTTGAAATCGATACGCTGATCCACGAGGAAGGCGCTGGCCAGCTTGAAATCAATCTGCGTCATGGCGACCCGGTTGAACTGGCCGATCAGGTCTTCATGTTCAAACGTACGATCCGCGAAGCAGCCCTTAAGCACGATATGTATGCAACTTTCATGGCCAAGCCTATTCAGGGTCAGCCGGGTTCGGCCATGCATATTCACCAGTCGATCGTCGACAAGAAAACTGGAAGAAACATCTTTTCCAATGAAGATGGCACTGAAAGCGAAGCCTTCCGCCACTTTATCGGCGGTATGCAGCGACATGTGCCTAACGCGCTCGTCATGTTTGCACCCTATGTAAATTCCTATCGCCGTTTGACGCCAGATGCTTCGGCTCCGGTCAACGTCAAATGGGGGTATGACAACCGCACCACGGCCTTCCGCGTTCCGCGGTCGGAGCCGGGCGGCAGGCGCGTCGAAAACCGCATTCCTTCTTCCGATGCCAATCCATATCTAGCGCTGGCTGCCTCGCTTGCCTGCGGTCTGATCGGCATGGTGAACAAGATCGAAGCGGATCAACCTGCATCGACAAGCGTGAACACCAAGGAGATCGACCTTCCACGTGGTTTGATTGAAGCGGTGCAACTATTTGAAAACGATCAGGAGTTGCGCAACCTGTTCGGCAGCTCGTTCGTAACCACTTATGCAGCGATCAAGCGTGCTGAATTTGAAACCTTCATGGAAGTCATCAGCCCGTGGGAGCGTGAGTTCCTGCTGCTCAACGTCTGACCGGTTCCACATGCTCAATCAACGGCCTTATCAAAGCCCCATCTCGCCCGGATTTTCATGGTACGAGGCGAGTGTTTCTGAGCGTCCGCAATATGCCGAACTTGATGGCGCTCGGCAGGCCGATGTCGTCGTCATCGGCGGGGGCTATACTGGGCTGTCGGCAGCTTATCATCTGGCGAAACAAGGCGCTGACGTCGTCCTGATCGAGGCTGCTCGTTTCGGCGATGGAGCGTCCGGGCGCAATGGCGGACAGTTTGGCACAGGTCAACGCACATGGGCGGAAGATCTTGAAAAGCAGTATGGTTTGGAGCGTGCGAAAGCTCTCTTCAACATAGCGGAGGAGGCCAAGGCGCATCTCCTCGGTTTTGCGCGCGAGCACAATATCGACATGGAATATATGCCCGGCCAAATCTCTGCCGTGCATAAGCCGCGCTACCTCAAGAACTATCAGGAACATGCGGAATTGATGGCGACACGCTTCAGCTATCCGCATATTCGCTATGTCGAACGCGAGGAAATGGCAACGCTGCTCGGCTCTGACCGCTATCATGGCGGCGTTTATGATGCGGGCACAGGCCATATTCATCCGCTGAAACTGTTGATCGGCTTGGCCAAAGTTACCGAAGCGGCTGGTGCTCATCTTTACGAAAACACCAAAGCTACAAAGATCAGCACGGTAAGCGGTCGCATCGAAGTGGAAACACCGCGCGGCACGATTTCAGCGAAGAACGCCTTCATCGCGGTCAATGCTCATGGCGGCGATCTGGAACCGACAAGTGCCGCCCACGTCATGCCGATCCGGTCTTTCATTGGCGCAACAGCACCTTTGGGCGATGACAGTCCAGTCATCCCCGGCGGAGAGTCGGTCGATGACTCGCGCTTCGTTGTACGCTATTTCCGCAAATCCAAGGATGGTCGCCTGCTGTTTGGCGGTCGTGAGGCCTATACAGCCGACAATCCCCGCGACATAAGCGAACATATCCGCCGACAGATTGCGGAGATTTACCCCGCACTGGACAAGGTTGAAATCACGCAAGCCTGGGGCGGATCGGTAGGCATAACCATGCCACGCCAGCCATTTGTGCGCGAAGTAATGCCCGGTGTCATTTCTGCAGGCGGCTATTCCGGCCATGGGGTGATGCTGGCCAATTATATGGGCAGGCTTTACGCAGAGGCAGTCAGCGGCAAGCGCGAGAATCTCAAACTCTTTGAAGAGTTACGTATTCCCGCTTTCCCCGGCGGCCGCACTTTCCGCGCACCTCTGCTATTTGTGGCTCTGTCATGGTACGCGCTGATGGATCGGATTTAAAAAAAGAGGGTGGTATATCCTCTGATATACCACCCGTGAGTTTTCATGCCCTGTTACTCTATAAGACTGTTACTCAGGCACTATTAGAGCGGCGTGCACCCAATTAGGCACATTAGGTCGCTTGAACACTTTAAAATCAGAGCATAGTTTTACCCTTAAACTGATCCAAGTTTAAGGAATTATGCTCTAGCCAGTCGCTGGTAGGTTTCTTCCACGACATCGCGGAATGGAAGCACACCACTAAGGCAAAGCAGAGCATGCATGTGTTCACGTGCACCTTCATAGCCCATGATTGGCGCGAAAGGCTGCATGACAACGTTCGGCTCTTCTGAATAAAGCTCCTCATACTCCGCGAAGTTTGTGAAGCTCTTGTAGCTTTCGCCGCGCATCAGATAAGTTTCAACTGCTGTCCCTTCAGCCAGAACCACCTCATGACTATCCAGTACGATGTTGTAATAATCGACAGCGTCTTGTGCCAAAACACGCGTGATGGTCCGACCATTCACGAGATCCTTTGCACGGATCAGAACACCATCGATGTAAAGCGCATGGTTCGGAGACAGATAGAGATCACGGTAAGGGGTTTTGCCGTCCAACGCATGGCGCGCGACACGGATCGGCATGATGCTTTCGTTCCACTCTGCTCCGCTTTTCCTGTGACTTTGCCGACCGATCCATTTCACAGGCATCACTGCATCAATGGTTTCCACAAGATCACCGACGCTGAGCTTTTCCACAGCAATGGGACCTTCCGTCGTCTCAACGAGCGTCCCTTTCAAAAGACAGTTGGAGCCGGAACCTCCGCCTCCGCTTTCCCACCATTTCGTGCCCATAGCGCGCGCTGGCAGCGACGATAGAGAAGCAGACAAAGCGCCAATAGCTGCCGCTTTGGCAGCCAGCCCGGCGGCTGCTCCTAGAAAGTGTCGGCGCGCACGATTGCGAGGCGAGTGCGGGTTATTATCAGGTGACATGTATCCCTCCGCTTTTCGAGTGCTGGGCATCGGGCTAAAATCAGCATGGATTTTTTGCAAAGCACGATGCGCCAAATCAAAAATTTAAAGCTTCAATCCGTGTTGCGCGGATCGCCGCTTCTGTTGCTTCGCCCCAAGATCACGAATCTGATCATACCTGATGACCCGGCCTAAAATATTCCAGCAATCCGGGCTAAAGCCTCCGCGAATAGGCGTAGGATCTACCTCGAAAGGTGGTTGTTTCGGTGAGGTTTGAGGTTTTTGAAAACCCGAATATGTTGATCGAGATTAAGCAACCACCAGATTTGCCCGCCCCGTAATTCCTCATTCGTTCGGAACCACTTCGCATTCTCGTCATTAAAGATGACGGGGTTGATTTGCTGTCAACGGTTTCAAAAACAGCTGCAACTCTCTGCTTTCCTGCGGTTTCACAGCTGCTTGTGCCCGGAATGAGGAGGACTCGATGGAAAATCCGATCGGTAATGCGGGCGAAGAAAAAACAGAACTTAAGCGGGTGATGGGACCCGGATTACTTTTACTATTCATCATCGGTGACGTTTTGGGGACAGGTATTTATGCCCTCACCGGCGAAGTTGCTGCCGAAGTTGGCGGTGTCGTTTGGCTACCCTTTCTTATTGCGTTCGTGGTTGCCCTGCTAACCGCTTGCAGCTATCTGGAACTCGTCACCAAGTACCCGCGTGCAGCCGGTGCAGCGCTCTACACGCACAAGGCATTCGGCATTCACTTCATCACATTTCTTGTCGCTTTCGCCGTCATGTCGTCGGGCATAACGTCTGCATCCACCGCCTCACGCGCCTTTGCAGCAAACTTCGAAGCATCGCTGGGCTTAGGTTTCGGTGATTGGGGCACACCGCTCATTGCTGTGGGCTTTATCGCACTCATTGCCGCTGTAAATTTTCGCGGTGTCGGCGAAAGCGTGAAAATGAACGTCGTTCTCACAGTCGTTGAAGTCACCGGCCTATTGATCATTATTGGCATTGGCCTCTGGGCAATCGCTGGCGGTCAAGGTGATGTCTCTCGTGCATGGACTTTCGAAACACCCGAAGGCAGCGGCTATTTCTGGCCCGTCATCGCCGCTACCACTCTTGCTTTCTTTGCCATGGTTGGTTTTGAAGACTCGGTCAACATGGCTGAGGAATGCAAAGAACCCTCGCGTCTTTTCCCGAAAGTGCTGCTCACCGGTCTCGCTATCACCGGCGTCGTCTATGTGCTGGTTTCCATTTCGGCCATTACGCTGGTCTCTGCTGCTGAACTTGGCGAAGGGGACACACCGCTTTTGAAGGTAATTCAGGCAGGCGCGCCGGGCTTTCCTATCAGCATATTTGCAGTGATTACCATGTTCGCCGTCGCCAATTCGGCGCTCATCAACATGATGATGGCAAGCCGCCTTATCTACGGTATGGCGCGCGAAGGCGTTGTCCCTGAGGCCTTGGGCAAAGTACACAAAGGACGCCGTACTCCCCATATCGCGATCATCTTCACATCGCTGCTGGCTGTTGGCCTCATTCTTTTCGCAGGCGGCGTCCCGGCACTCGGCGGCACAACGGCGCTGCTGTTGCTGTGCGTCTTTGCGGTGGTCAATGTTGCGGTCTTGGTCCTGCGCAGCGATCATGTCGATCATAGGCACTTCCGCACACCAACTGTCCTGCCGGTGTTAGGCGCAATCAGCTGCACCTTCCTCGCGGGGCCATGGACCGGCCGCGATACGGAGCAATATGCTATTGCAGCGGTACTACTCGGTATCGGTGTCGTGCTCTGGTTTGCCACAGTTCGCTATATGCGTGCTGCTAACCAGACTGTTTACAGCAGTTCCAGTTAAAACTGAATCGTTGGAACCGCTGTAACTATTTGTTTTTACGCATTTCCGAACGTAGAATCAGTTCCCACTTTTACTGGAAATGCTTTAAACCACCATTCTCATACCTTTAGCTTTGATCCATTTGCCTGCATCCAGCAGGCAAGTGAATCAAGCGTATTACGCAGGGTCTTGCCCAGAGCGGTAACCTCATATTCCACTCGCGGTGGCATTTCTGGATAAACGACACGGGTAATCAACCCGCGCGTTTCAAACAGTCGGAGTTGCCGCGTAAGTTCCTTCTGAGTAATCGGTGCAACGGCACGTTGAAGCTCCCCAAAGCGAATGGGGCCATCCGTAACGATCAGCCGATAAAGGATTGGTATCGCCCATTTTCCAGCGATCAGGTTGACGAAATCCACCATGGGACACCGGCTGTTGCTAGATACGTCTACTGATAAGTCGTCCATCAGCCCGCCTCGCGATATTGGAAAATTATTCCTTTAGTACCAAATTGGTGCCTACTATACATTAGATACTAATGGACACAATGTCCTTTCTCCCAGAAGCGAAAATGCTTCGAATGAAGAAAGGTGAATTATGGGTCGTCTCGAAGGAAAATACGCGCTCATCACGGGCGGAACGAGCGGTATCGGGCTTGAAACTGCCAGACAATTTACCCTTGAAGGTGCAACGGTAGCCATCACCGGACGAAAGGCACAAGGTTTGGAGACTGCTTCCCGCGTACTGCCTGAAAATGTCCTGAAAATCCAAAGCGATTCCGGCGATGTTGCAGCACAGGAACTGCTTGCACAGAAACTCCGGGAACAGTGGCCGCAACTTGATGTCCTTTACATAAATGCGGGCGACGTCACCCACAGCCCGCTTCAGGACTTTAATGAAGACGCCTACGACCGGCTGATGGCGACCAATCTGAAAGGTCCGTTCTTTCTGATCAAAGCACTGCTACCACTTCTGGCCAATCCGTCATCAGTCATTCTGTGCGGATCAGCCAGCGCGCATATCGGCCTTCCGCAAAGCAGCGCCTATGGTGCGAGCAAAGCCGGGCTTCTTTCATTGGCACGCACCCTTTCCGGCGAATTAGTAGATCGCGGAATCCGTGTGAACGGCCTCAGCCCCGGCCCAACAGAAACACCAGCATTCGGCAAACTTGGCCTCGCGCCTGCGCAGGAAGAAATCTTACGCTCAGATATACGCAAACTCGTGCCAATCGGACGGATGGGTAAGCCTGTCGAACTCGCGAAAGCTGCGGTTTTTTTGGCGTCTGACGAATCCACGTTCGTCGTGGGATCAGAGATCCGGGTTGATGGCGGCGTGACCAATCTTTGATTGCTCAATTAACCGCAAGGCCGCATTGAAGCTGTTGACAATGCGGCCTCGCAGGAATAGCAAAGCATCATGATTAAAGCGCTCATCAACACCCGTTCTTATTACGCCCCGCTCATATAGCGGCGGGTTTGCTTTGTCATAGTTCAACCGCTGCATTGCCAGCGGTTTCGTATGAAGACAGTGCCTCTGGCGATGCTGCCATTCAGAGGTCAGTCCATGTCTCGCGACAAAAATCATCAGCATAAAACAATCGGAATTATCGGCTTTGGTGCATTCGGGCAGCTTATCGCCCGCTACCTCAGCCCATATTTCCGGCTGTATGCTTATGACCCTGCTGCAGGGCTGGATAACCTTGCTGGTGCTCTCTCCGTAACATTGACCTGCATAGAAGATGCAGCCCGCTGCGACGTCGTTATTCTGGCAACGCCCGTCTCAAATCTTGAGCCCGTCGTTGAAGCGATTGCGCCACATTTGCGGCCCGGCGCGCTCGTGATGGATGTGGGATCAGTGAAAGTGGGCCCAGCCAACGTGATGCTCAGAGGTCTGCCGGATAATGTGGAAATTGTCGCCACGCATCCACTTTTTGGCCCACAAAGCGCCAGCAATGGTATTGCCGGATTGAAGATTGCCATTTGTCCGGTTCGCGGCAAACAAGGGCCTCGCATCGGTGCATTCTTACGCAAACATCTGGCGCTTGATGTCATCATGACCACTCCAGAAGATCATGATCGCGATGCGGCCATGGTTCAGGGGCTGACGCATCTGATCGCAAAAGTGCTGGTGCAGATGGAGCCTCTGCCCACACGCATGACGACCAGAAGCTTTGACCTGATCATGCAGGCGGTGGGCATGGTGCGCCACGATGCGCCGGAGGTTTTCCATGCCATCGAACGTGCAAATGATTTTGCGCCGCAAATTCGTCAGCGTTTTTTCGAACTGGCTGCTAATGTGAATGAAGAATTGAGCCGAGTCCCTCAATCATGACTCTGGTGTCGTGTTCAGAACCAATAATGGAAGTTGAAATCATGAATCGCGATACGCTTTACCTTTTGCAGCCGGGTTTTGATGACCCGGCCTATCCCGGTCAAAAATTCTATTGCGAGCATTGCGCCCTGATGGAAGGTGTTCTGGCTTCATTTCCTGAACTCGGAAAAAATCTCGACATCAGGCACATAGCCTGGCCACGTCCGCGGCAAGAAGTCATCGCGCTTGTGGGGGAAGAAAACCAGTCGTTACCTTTGTTCATATTGACGAAAGGTAATCGCTCGGTCCATCAGACGGGTGAATATGGGGGCAATGCTTTTGTTTCTGACAAGAATGCAATTCTCGCAGTGCTTTCCGAGCGGCATGGTTTTCCCAATCCGCATCCGTAATTGGAGTTTCTCGCCATGAGCGGCAAAATACTGATCAGTGCCTGCCTCGCCGGGCATCCGGTCCGTTACAACGGATCGGCAAAACCGCTCGCACATCCGCTTGTCGATCAGTGGCGTGCTGAAGGACGGTTAGTGACGGTTTGCCCAGAATTAATGGCAGGTTTTGGCGTGCCTCGCCTCCCCGCAGAAATTGCAGCAGGAGACGATGGCGAGGCAGTACTTTCAGGCCAAGGTCGTGTTATTGAAGAAAATGGGGGCGATGTCACCGCACAATTCGTCGCTGGCGCTCAAGCAGCGCTTGCCGTGGCACAAGCAAACGATTGCCGTTTTGCTCTATTGATTGATGGCAGCCCATCCTGTGGCAGTCGCTCGATCTATGACGGCAAATTCATCGGCCAAAAACATTCCGGAGCCGGTGTCACTGCCACCCTTCTTCGCAGCCACGGAATAGAAGTCTTCCCCGATTCACAGATTGAAGACCTTGGCATTCGTCTTCAAGCTTTAACTTAACTCGCCCAAAATCCATTCGCGGAAGGCGCGGACCTTAGGCATATTCTTTCGCGCCTTTGGGTAAACCAGCCAATAGGCCCGTCCGTCATCGCAAAGAAGGTCAAAGGGTTGAATCAATTGCCCTGATGCCAATTCAGCAGTATGGAATGCAGGTGTTAGGATGCCCACGCCCTGCCCGGCAGCGGCTGCACGCCCTTCGAGGTGCTGAGCGCCATAACGGCTGAATGCATTGCCCTTTATTTCCGGGTTTTCAATTCCGGCAGCCTCGTACCAGATTTTCCACCATGGATCCGTTGGATCTACCGCGCGCAGACGCAACAGATCGGCAGGTTCGTTAATTCCTCCCACCGACTCCATAAGCTTCGGGCTGAGCATCGGCGAGAATTGCGCCTTAATGAGTTCATGCGAGATCATACCCGGCCAATCACCTCTTCCGCTGCGAATAGCCATATCGATATTCGACGTCGAGAAGTCGACCATATCATTGGACGTATCCAACCGCACCGCGAGCGAAGGATGCTTCATCTGAAACGACCCCAACCGCTGCACAAGCCAGTTTGACGCGAAGGTGACGACAGCGCTGATCGTCAGAACGCCCTGCGTGTCTTCACGCGCCGATGCGAATGCCGTCCGCATGGCTTCGAAGGCTTCATTGATGGCAGGAGCAAGACGCATGCCCAATTCGGTCAGTTCCACCTGGCGCGGCTTGCGCAGAAACAGCGGCGCGCCGACACGCTCTTCCAGCAATTTTATCTGATAGCTGACAGCAGCCTGAGTCATTCCAAGCTCTTCCGCAGCACGCGTAAAGCTTGCATGGCGGGAAGCGGATTCAAAAACGCGAATAGCTGAGAGCGGCGGCAGGGGCGACGTCATAATACATAAGTTCTCCTTATGCATCATAATCGACGTTCAATTGGAAAACAACGCGTTTTTCCGTCATAACTATAGGCACAGTTTAACCGACAGCCCAGCCTCCCACTAGGCTCTAAGCTCAGAAAAATCGAGATCGACCATGCGTGATGTTGAGATCAACTCATCAGCGATTGCCGTTGTTTGCCCTGAAAAAATAGCGTCGTCCGGCCTGCGTGCGTGGATTGCAGGTTTGTTCAAGCGGAAGCCGAGCCATTACGTCATCAGCGAAAATTCGCCGGAATATCTGCTGCGCGATGTAGGTATCAAAGAGGGACGACCATCCCGATTTACCCGCGACGGACATAAGTTGCCTGAATGGTGAAAGTTACCTGTTTTTACGCATTATCCTACGCAAAACCGCTTCGCACTTTTGCCGGAAATGCTTTTAGCCACTAACCACCGCAAAGCCACGGGCTTTCAGACCCCGCCGGTCTTCGCGCAGATTACCGATCAGGCGCGACCGGCTTCCGCTAAGATGCAATGTCATCAAAGCCATGGCTTGAGACGCGTTTCCTTCTCGCACCGCATCAAGAATCGCACGATGCTGCTGCCATGCGCAAGCTAGCGCGTCCGCATCGCGCACTTCTAGCCAGCGTGCCCGTGAAAGCCGTTGCATGGCATCGCGAACACCACGGTTTAGAAATTCATTGCCTGAAAGTCGCGCGAGTTCGATATGGAAATCCATGCCCACACGATGCCATTTCTCGCGTGCGCTCGCGGCATCGCAACTATTGAGCATTTCAGCAATTGCCTCAACACCACTGCGATCTTCCAATGCGCAAGTAACTTTCAGAGCCGCAATTTCCAGCGCCTCGCGATAGACGCCGATCTGCTCAATCTCCGCAAGATTGATCGGTGAAACAGTCCAGCCGCGCCCTTCCCGTCCGACGAGCCCTTCGGCTTCAAGACGTAAGAGTGCAGCACGGATAGGCGTGCGCGATGCATTGAACTGCGCTTCGATCCAGCGTTCGGTCAGCCGTTCGCCCGGCCCCAGCTCAAGCCCGAGGATCAAATCGCGAAGCTGTTCTTCGACTTGCCGCATCTGTGACATTGGACCCTCGATAATTCTGGCGAACGGCTGATTGACAAGCCACTGCGACAGGCGCATGTGTGTATTCCAATTTGGTATCCCAAAATGGAATACAAAGCAATCATATCTAATTTCAACGGAACAGAGCATGCGTACCCAGCCGGCCGAATACGGCAGCAAGGCCACAACACAATCGCCAGCCGCGATTGCAAATGACGAGAACCAGGAACGCTATTGGAAGCAGAACCTTGTTATCTGCCTCGTCGGTTCATTCACGACACTCGTCGCCATGTCGCTGCTTCTGCCGTTTCTTCCGCTTTATGTGGAGCAACTGGGCGTCGTTGATCATGCCGCAATCGTGCAATGGTCGGGCATCGCCTATGGTGCGACGTTTCTCGCGGCAGCAATTGTCGCGCCGTTCTGGGGTAGGCTTGGTGACCGTTACGGCCGCAAGTTGATGCTGATCCGCGCTAGCCTCGGCATGGCGATTGCCATGTCTTTGATGGGAATGGTCACAGATATCTGGCAACTTGTGGCCCTGCGGTTATTCGTCGGCATTGCGGGAGGCTACTCGTCGGGTTCGATGATCCTTGTCGCCACGCAAACACCAAAAGACAAAACTGGTTGGGCGCTGGGCGCACTTTCGGCGGGCATTATGGGCGGCAATCTGGCTGGCCCTCTGCTCGGCGGTGCGCTGCCGCCATTGATCGGTATTCGCGCAACTTTCTGGCTGGCGGGCAGCGTGATTTTTCTCACCTTCCTGGCCACTACATTTCTGATCCGTGAGGAACGGAAACCACCCAAGCGCAGCAAGGAACAGAACCGCGAATCTGTCTGGGCTGCCATTCCAGATCGCAAACCGATCATCGCCATGCTCGCGACAGGCATGTTGTTGATGTTCGCAAATATGTCGATCGAGCCAATCATCACCGTTTATGTGATGCAGCTGATGGACGACCAGACCAAAGTGACGCTGATTTCCGGCGTGGTAATGGCTGTTGCCGCACTCGGCAGCATCCTTTCTGCCTCCAGACTTGGCCGTCTGGCAGACCGTATCGGCCACACACGCGTCATCATCGGCGCACTGACGATCGCAGCACTCCTGCTGATCCCGCAAGCCTTCGTCACACAAGCCTGGCAGTTGATAGGCTTGCGCTTTTTAATGGGCCTGGCATTGGGTGGTCTTCTGCCCTGCATCAGCAGCGTCATCCGGCACAATGTTCCCGACCGGGTCGCAGGCAGTGTTCTCGGGCTTTCAGTTTCGGCGCAGTATGTCGGTCAGGTCGCAGGCCCAGTTGCTGGCGGGTTCATCGGCGGTCGCTTTGGAATGCCCGCAGTATTCCTCTGCACATGCGCGCTCATGGGGGCAGGAGCAATTTATAACTGGGGTGTTCTGAGAAAAGCTTCACAGAATTGATGCATGAGGGCGATAGTCACCCTCACTCCCCGATTCTCTGAGACAAGCCATGACAACACAAATTTTTGCGCCCTATGACGTACTTGCAGCAAAGCTTTTGCCACACGCACTCGACAGCCATGAGGACGGATCACATGATCTCTCCCACCTTGCTCGCGTATGGAAAAATGCGGCCATCATTCAGCAGACTGAGGGCGGCGACGCAGAAGTATTATGCGCAGCCGCTCTCCTGCATGATTGTGTGAGCGTAGAAAAAAACGCACCTGATCGCCACCGCGCTTCAAGATTTGCTGCGGAAAAAGCAACCAGCCTGCTGCGTGAACTTAGCTGGAGTGAAGAACGGATCGCAGCAACAGCGCATGCAATTGAGGCACATAGCTTCTCAGCCAATATCGAGCCACGCACTGTTGAGGCTAAGATTTTACAAGATGCGGACCGGCTCGATGCAATCGGTGTCATTGGGGCAGCACGCTGCTTTTACATCGCAGGCCGTATGGGCAGCGCGCTTTATGATTGGCAAGACCCAAAGGCAGAAAGCCGCCCACTTGATGACAAACGCTATGCGCTTGATCACTTCCGAGCCAAATTGTTCAAGCTTGCTTCCGGATTCAAAACAGAAAGCGGAAGCCGCATGGCTACGGAGCGCCATGAAAAGCTGGAGGCTATATTCAACGATTTCCTGTGTGAAGCAGGCAGTTAGAGCGCCGATCTGGTTGGATCAGATCGGCGCTCTAACAGTATGTTTTAACGCGCATCTTTGTCCGAAAACCGTTTCACGCTTTTAGGGATGCGCTCTAAATCGAATAACCGCCATCAACGCTGAGTGCTGTTCCCGTAATCATCGATGATGCATCCGACGCCAGGAAAAGCGCTGCCTCTGCAATGTCTTCTGGCTTCGAGAACCGGCCAAGCGGGATCGTGCCTTTCAGGCTCTCGCGTGCCGCGGGGGTGTCTTCTGCGAGAAACATCCCTAAAGCTTCGCCGTCGCTTTCAGCGGGGCAAATACAGTTGACGCGAATATTCTTTTCGGCGAGTTCCAGCGCCATCGCCTTGGTCGCGCTTACAACCCAGCCTTTGGACGCAGCAAACCACGTAAGACCTTTGCGCGGACGATTGGCCATTGCAGATGCAGTGTTGATGATCACGCCGCTGCCCTGATGTTCCATGATTGGCACGACCAGCAGCGTCGAATGGTAGATCGCCTTCATGTTGACCGCATTGATGAGATCAAACGCGTGCTCATCCACTTCCGTCAAAGGCATATTGCGATGCGTGAAACCCGCATTGTTGACCATGATATCGATGCGACCGAACTTATCAAAAGCCGCACGTGCCAGTCGTTCCATATCATCCTTGCGTGACACATCAGCCTGCACGGACAACGCATCTTTGCCGATATCGGCAAGTTCGTCTTCCAGACTTTTCACATTCACATCGGCCAGCACAACCTTGGCGCCCTCAGCTGCAAAGCGGCGCGCTATGGCAGAACCGAAACCAGATCCAGCACCTGTGATAATCGCAACCTTGTCCTGCAGCCTCTTCATGTCATTCTCCTTTTGCGGATGTAGGATATGATCCGCCCGTCAAATCAGTAAAAACTTTGTTCAGCACTGCTGTGTTCATGCCTGAATATGGCTCTATGTTGAACATGTCATCTATGCATATGCGGTTAACCGAGATGCAATGACAGCTGTAATTGGCAACATTCGCGAGAATGTTACATTGGATGGTTGAATTTAAATCGATTAAATTATAGACAGAGGCTGTACGAAAATCGCATTCTGCTATTAGAGCGCCCTGCGCCCTCTTGGGCGTACAAAGGACGCTCTGAACTATTAATCTACGCATCGTACTTTCCAAAAATCGATTCCGATTTTTGGGCCGATGCTGTAGCAGACTGATTTGCGTTAGAAGTGGAAGAGAGCAATATATGACCAGCCAGATAATACCGGTAGAGCCCTTCGATTGCATCGTTTTCGGCGGTTCCGGCGATCTTGCCGAACGCAAACTGATTCCTGCGCTGTATCAGCGTCAGCGTGCAGGTCAGCTCAGTGAGCCGACACGCATCATCGGCGCTTCGCGTAGCGCTATGACAGATGAGGAATATCGCAAGTTTGCACGGGATGCGATCAACGAGCACGTGAAGGCTTCGGAAATCGACGCCAAGGAAGTCGAAGCATTTATTGCGCGTCTTACCTATGTTGCAGTCGATGCGAAGTCTGAAGATGGTTGGGCCGCTCTCAAGGAAGCCATTGGCAAAAAGCCAGAGAAGATCCGCGCTTTCTATCTTGCCGTAAGCCCGACTCTGTTCGGTGACATTGCCAGCCGCCTCAAGACGCACGGCCTGATCACTCGCGACACGCGCATCATCGTTGAAAAGCCAATTGGTCGCGATCTTGAATCCGCCAATGCGCTTAACGACACGATCGGCAGCGTTTTCCGCGAAGATCAGATTTTCCGTATCGATCATTATCTCGGCAAGGAAACCGTTCAGAACCTTATGGCTCTGCGCTTTGCCAATGCACTCTATGAGCCGCTCTGGAATTCGGCGCATATCGACCACGTGCAGATCACAGTTGCTGAAGCTGTCGGCCTTGAAGGTCGTGCCGGTTATTACAATACCGCTGGCGCGCTGCGCGATATGGTGCAGAACCATATTCTCCAGTTGCTTTGCCTCGTCGCTATGGAACCGCCTTCGTCACTCGAAGCCGATGCAGTGCATGACGAAAAGGTCAAGGTGCTTCGCTCGCTGAAGCCAATCACGACCGCCAATGTTGAAGATGTTACCGTTCGTGGTCAGTATCGCGCCGGCGCGTCTGCAGGCGGCCCGGTCAAGGGTTATCTGGAAGATCTCGGCAGCGACACCAGCAACACGGAAACCTTCGTGGCGCTCAAAGCAGAAATCGACAACTGGCGTTGGGCAGGCGTTCCTTTCTACCTGCGCACCGGCAAGCGTCTTGCCACCCGCGTGTCGGAAATCGTCGTCACTTTTAAGCCGATCCCGCATTCGATCTTCGGTGAAAATGCTGGTAAGGTTGTGGCCAACCAGCTCGTCATTCGTTTGCAGCCTGATGAAGGCGTGAAGCAGTGGCTGATGATTAAGGATCCAGGTCCGGGCGGAATGCGCCTGCGTCACGTTCCATTGGACATGAGCTTTGCGGAATCGTTCAGCGAACGCAACCCGGATGCTTATGAACGCCTGATCATGGACGTTGTCCGAGGCAATCAGACACTGTTCATGCGCCGCGATGAAGTGGAAGCTGCATGGCGCTGGGTTGATCCGATCCTTCAGGGATGGGAATTGAACAACCAGCAGGTTCAGGGTTACACGTCAGGTACATGGGGCCCATCGTCTTCCATCGCTCTTATCGAGCGCGATGGACGGACCTGGCACGAAAGTCTCTAAAGCATGTCGCGCTCAAATGGATTCATTTGAGCTCCCGCGAACATGCGACAGTTAAAAGAATCTAGAGCGAGCGCCATGGGTGCGATTAAGCGCGACACGCTCTAGCGCTGGATAATGCGTCAAAGCCAATAGTTAGAGCGGTTCCAACGATTCAATCTTAACTGGAACCGTTCTACGCACGAGACCCCCAAACCCGGAAGAAACGTTGACAGAAAATTCCGGATCAGTCTTTGTGCCAAAAAAGAAAGAGCGAGCGCGAATACCCGACAAGGGGTGCTCGCTCTGGACTGTCCTGACTTGAAAGGTATGGCATGAGCATCGAACGGCACGATTTCACCAGCGGAACGGAACTGGCACAGTCGCTTTCTGAAGCGATTGCGAACAAGCTGGCTGCCGCTATCGCTGAGCGGGGGCAAGCGACACTCGCTGTTTCCGGCGGCACAACGCCGCTCAAGCTGTTTGACATCCTATCACGCAAGATGATCGACTGGACGCTCGTCACAATCACGCTTGTCGATGAGCGTTTCGTACCCCCAACAAACGAACGTTCAAACGAAAAGCTGGTGCGCGATCATCTATTGCGCGATCATGCAGGTGTTGCGAAGTTCGTCGGTCTTTATAATCCGGCCGCAACAGCTGAAACTGCAGCTCTTGCTGCCGCCAATCGTATCGATGCACTGCGCCGTCCTTTTGACGTCGTTGTGCTCGGCATGGGCAATGATGGCCACACGGCATCGTTCTTCCCTAATGCCGACAGGCTCGATCAGGCGATTGACCCGACAACAAAGGCCGTAGTTCTGCCAATCCATGCCGAAGGTGCTGGCGAGAAGCGCCTGACCCTTACGCTGCCATTGCTCGCTGAAGCCGATATGCTGGTTCTGCACATTGAAGGTGCGGCCAAGCAGGCGACACTTGAGCAAGCGCTGGCTGGCGATGACGAGACTGAAATGCCGGTGCGTGCGGTATTCCGCCATGCCCGCAAGCCGATCCAGCTTTACTGGACCAGTTAGATCAGTTCCAGTTAAGAACGCAGCAGTTTGCATTCGGGCTACAGCATAATTCCTTAAACCTGAATCAGTTTAAGGTAAAATTATGCTGTAAATATGGAGTGTTAGAGTGACCTTTGTGCGACCAAGAAGGCGCACGGCGCTCTATTGGAATAAACCACAGGCAAACCTCGCACTATTTTAGCAGGTGATACCCATGACGACGCAGACTGCACATATCCGCATCAAGGAAATTACCGAGCGCATCGTTGAGCGCTCGAAACCAAGCCGCGAGGCATATCTTGGACGCGTCCGCGAGGCTGCATCCAAGAAACCGCATCGCGCTGTGCTTGGATGTGCCAATCTCGCTCATGGTTTTGCAGCCTGCGGCCCGAATGACAAGGCGGCACTCACCGCCGATGTCGTGCCCAATTTGGGCATTATCACCGCTTATAATGACATGCTCTCGGCGCATCAGCCGTTTGAGACCTATCCTGAGCTGATCCGCAAGGCTGCCCGTGAAGCTGGCGGTGTGGCACAGGTCGCAGGTGGTGTGCCAGCAATGTGCGACGGCGTCACACAAGGTTTCGCTGGCATGGAACTTTCGCTGTTCTCACGCGAAGTGATCGCCATGGCCACAGCCGTTGGCCTCTCGCACGATATGTTCGATGCTGCCGTCTACCTCGGCGTATGCGACAAGATCGTGCCGGGACTAATCATCGGCGCCCTGACGTTCGGGCATCTGCCTGCGGTGTTCATTCCGGCTGGTCCCATGACGAGCGGCTTGCCGAACGATGAGAAAGCCAAGACCCGTCAGCTTTATGCCGAAGGCAAGGTTGGGCGTACGGAATTGCTGATCTCTGAATCGAAATCCTACCACGGTCCGGGCACCTGCACATTCTATGGCACGGCAAACTCCAACCAGATGCTGATGGAAATCATGGGGCTGCATTTGCCCGGTTCATCCTTCATCAATCCGGGCACACCTCTGCGTGACGCCCTTACCCGCGAAGCGGCCAAACGCGCGCTGGCGATCACCGCATGCGGCAACGAATATACACCAGTCGGTGAGATGCTCGATGAGCGCTCTTTTGTGAACGGTATCATTGGGTTGAACGCCACAGGCGGCTCGACCAATCATACGATTCACCTGATCGCCATGGCGGCTGCGGCAGGCATTAAGCTCACATGGCAGGATATTTCGGAGATTTCTGACGTAGTGCCTTTGCTGGCCCGCGTTTATCCAAATGGACTTGCCGATGTAAACCATTTCCATGCTGCAGGCGGTATGGGCTTCCTGATCCGTGAGCTGCTTGACGGCGGCATTCTGCACGAAGATGTCCGCACAGTCTGGGGCGAAGGGTTGCGACCATACGCGATCGAACCCAAGCTCGGTGCCGATGGCAATGTCGTGCGCGAGCCGGTGTCTGAAAAAAGCGGTGACGACAAGGTTCTGGCGAAGATCCATTCGCCGTTCCAGCCGTCAGGCGGCATCAAGGTTTTGACTGGCAATATCGGCAACGCGATCATCAAGGTTTCAGCCGTGAAGCCCGAACGCCATGTTATTGAAGCACCTGCAAAAGTCTTCAATGATCAGTCGGAATTGCAGGCCGCATTCAAGGCGGGTGATCTCACTGGCGATTTCATCGCAGTTGTCCGCTATCAGGGACCGAAAGCCAATGGTATGCCGGAACTGCACAAGTTGATGACCGTGCTTGGCATTTTGCAGGATCGTGGTCAGCGGGTAGCACTCGTTACTGATGGGCGTCTTTCTGGCGCATCCGGCAAAGTACCTTCCGCAATCCACGTGACCCCGGAAGCCCTCGACGGCGGTGCAATCGGTAAAATCCGCAACGGCGATATTGTGCGGCTTGATGCGGTGAATGGAACGCTGGAAGTGCTTATCAATGATGCTCTTCTTGCTGAGCGCAGCGAACAGCGCCCGGACCTTTCGGGCAACGAGCACGGAATGGGGCGTGAACTCTTCCGCGCCTTCCGTCAGATTGCTGGCCGTGCCGATGAAGGTGCTTCCGTCTTCTGAAAGACGACGCCAATGAAATAAGGCAAAGCGGTTTTTAAGCCGCCTTGCCTCTCAAGCTGGACAATTATTCAAGAAAAGGCGCGAAAAACGCCTTTAAATTGCGTCAAAATACTGGCTTTTCGAAGTCAACACTGCGGCAGGCAGCTGTCAGTGTATTTGCCATAAGCATGGCAATGGTCATCGGACCAACGCCACCGGGAACCGGCGTGATGGCACCGGCCAATTTTTCCGCATCTGCAAAATCAACATCGCCAACTAGACGTGTTTTGCCTTCACCCTTTTCAGGCGCAGGAATGCGGTTGATACCCACATCAATTACTGTCGCGCCGGGCTTGACCCAATCGCCTTTTACCATCTGCGGGCGACCGACAGCGGCAACCAGAATATCGGCAGTGCGCGCAATCGCAGGCAGGTCCTTGGTACGGCTATGAGCAACGGTCACAGTCGCATTTGCTGCCAACAGCAGATTGAACATCGGCTTGCCGACGATGTTGGAACGGCCAATCACCACGGCATTCAGGCCCGACAAATCGCGGCCATGAACACGCTCGATCATGATCATTGCGCCAGCCGGAGTGCATGGAACAAAAGCTGTATCCAGCTCACCTGTGCCAAGCTTGCCTACATTGATGAAATGGAAGCCGTCGACGTCCTTTTCCGGCGAAATAGTCTGGATCACACGACCTGAATCGATGTGTTTTGGCAGCGGAAGCTGCACCAGAATACCGTGGATGGCCGGATCATTGTTGAGGCTGTCGATCAGATCGAGAAGTTCGACTTCAGTTGCATCTTCAGCCAAATCGTGCTGAACGGATACAAAACCGCATTCCTTGGCCTTTTTGCCCTTCGAGGCAACATAGACCTGGCTTGCCGGGTCTTCGCCGACAATCACCACTGCAATGCCAGGTACAACCCCGGTCGCACTAACGAGCTTTTCGGTCTCACGCTTTACCGTGGAAACCACATCTTCGGCGAGCTTCTTGCCATCGATCAATTGGGCCATATCGAATGCTCCGTTTAAGAGCGTATCCCGAAAGGTGCGAAACGGCTTTCGGATAAGATACGCTTCAATCAAATAATTAGAGCGCTGGTCTGTTCCGTTCAGACCGACAAGCGCTCTAGACAAGCGATGCCTTGGGATACATCGCCTTTATCCAGCAGACATGCCAATAAGCGTCATCAATGGATATGACAATCTCGAAAGCTGAAGTTTCAGGATAAAGTCGCAAAATGCCTTAGTGTGAAGGCTATTTCATATAGGAGTGCGACGGTCACGA
Organism: Brucella sp. HL-2; assembly: GCF_025846885.2. Classification (NCBI taxonomy): domain Bacteria; kingdom Pseudomonadati; phylum Pseudomonadota; class Alphaproteobacteria; order Hyphomicrobiales; family Brucellaceae; genus Brucella; species Brucella sp. HL-2. Next base: position 521,207 of record NZ_JAOYTK010000002.1, read on the forward strand.
ATATCGCATGATAGCGCCGATTATCGGTGAACATCGCGATAAGACTTCCCGCAATCAGCGCACCCACGCGAATAGGATACTCGATCCCGTAAAGCTGATAATGTTCCATCCCCTTGAGAAGGGTGTCGATGACGTCGGCGACATAAACCAGTGCGAGAATGCCGAAGAACCATTTGCGCCGAGAAATAAAGTAATCCCGATAGCCTGTATATTCCTCCATGCTGTCCGGAAAGAGCAGCGTGCACAGCAGGAAATAAAGCCCAGCGTAGAAGATCACGAAGAAATATTTCTCGAATGTCCAAAGATGAATGGTTCTCAGACTGAACTCGAACCACCAGAAATGGATGACCGAAAGCAGAATGAAGGCCACCCACGCCAGATGAACCGGATAGATTTTCTGCTTCCCCGGATGCTGGATAAACCGCGCAAAGCCCGTCAGAAGGCGTGATACGCAAAGACCAAGAATGATGCCGATGATGATGCGGACATGGGTAAATGCTTCCGCAGGCGGCACGCCAGTCGTTAAGGCCGGATCCATTGTTCCCCTCAATGCTATTTGCTCAGCATCTTGGAACAGAAAAAGTAAGCAATCAATAAATCACAGCAAAATTATAAATTGAGAGCGACGCTAACTTGCGTCAGCGTCGCTCAATATAACCATCAACGACCCAAGGGTTTAGTTGATCGAGTTCAGGAAGCTTTCCCAGCTTGCTGACCAATGCGTGCGGCTCTTTTCATCGGCAGAGCGAACATTACAGGTCTGCAAATCGCTTTCAGGAATGTCCTTCTGCGTCTTTTCACACAGCCAGACATCGCTCTTTTCAGGCACAGAGGATGCTACAAAGCTGACAATCTTGTTGTCTTTGATACCAAGCAGGATATCAAAATCTGCCTCATCATTATTAAAGGCCCATGAGCAGAACTCATCAAAATCAGGGCGATTTTCGTCTGGTTTGCCACAAGCCTTTTCGTGATCTGGAGCCAGCTTGTCCATAAAGGCTTTTCCCGCAGGTGACGAAACCACAAGATCGGTATCAGACAGTTTGCTGATTTCTTCAACACCCCATTTGGGACCGGTAGGTTTTTCAGCAGCTGCTGCACCTGCAGCCATGATACCGGCAACCATGACACCTGCCGCAATCGCAGCGACACGCACGATATGGAAAGCTCTTCCAAGCATTTGCTTCACCTTTTAAAGCGATGTTTTACAATAGAATTATCAGTCAATGTTCAATCTCAGAAACGAGAGTTATCTATAAAACCACTTATATTCAACAACGAATTTCTCCCAAGTTTGGACTGATAAAGCCGTATCACCCTTCGGACTTTTTGCCATCCAGCCTTGCGATTTGTGTCTACGGAAGGCTATACCGGACACAATAAACGACAGTGCTTCAACACTCGATTCATGAAGGCGGAACATTCTCATGCAAGATACAGTTATTCTCGTTGGTTGCGGCAATATGGGTTTCGCCATGCTGAAAGGCTGGCTCGACAGCGGCATTTTGCAATCCGAGAATGTGCATGTTGTCGAACCATCAGAGGCACTTCAGAGCCGCGCGGCTGGCGCTGGAGTTAATGCCTGCTCGAGTGCGGACTCCCTTTCCGATGATCTGAACCCGCGTATGATCCTCATTGCGGTCAAACCACAGGTCATGGGCGACGTATTGCCTGCTTATAAGCGTTTTGCACCGAACGCGACCTTTGTCAGCGTGGCAGCAGGCATCCCGGTTTCATTCTTTGAACAGCATCTTGGCGGTGACGCCCGGATCATGCGCTGCATGCCCAATACACCGGCTGCAATCGGCAAGGGCATGCTTGTGACCTACAAGAACGCCAATGTGAGTGAGGATGATGCGGCTTTTGTAAAAAGCCTTCTCAAGACATCCGGCAAGGTGGCAAGCATCGATGATGAAGCGCAGATGGATGCGGTGACCGCTGTTTCCGGCTCCGGCCCTGCTTATGTGTTCCATTTCATTGAAGCTCTGACCGATGCCGGCGTCACCGCTGGTCTTCCGCGTGAAACCGCTGCATTGCTTGCGATGCAAACTGTGATGGGCGCCGGTGCACTTGCATCTGCAAGCAACGACAGCCCGACAAAACTGCGCGAACAGGTGACAAGCCCCAAAGGTACCACTGCAGCTGCACTGGACATTTTGATGGGAGAAGATCGCCTCAAGAATCTGGTTGCCGAGGCCGTTGACGCCGCGCGCAAGCGTTCGATCGAGCTTGGGAAGGTCTAAACCAGAACCCTCGGAACAGCTTCGATAAGCGCCTTTGTAACAGGCGCTTGCGGCGCTGCGATCAGCTCCTGCGTCGGGCGACATTCAATAATCCGCCCGCGCTCCATCACCGCAATGCGGTCCGCCATTTGTGCAGCAACCGCCAGATCATGCGTGATGAACAGATAGGCCGTGCCTTCGGCCTTCTGTATCTCCTGCAACAATTTCAGAATTGCACCACGCACCGTAACATCAAGTGCCGAGACAGCTTCATCCAGAACGATGAGCGATGGCGATGTGGCAAGTGCACGTGCTATTGCGACCCGCTGACGCTGACCGCCGGAAATCTCATGCACACCGCGTGTCGCCAGTTTGGGATCAAGGCCGACCTTCTGCATAAGCTCGGCAATATCGCGTTTCAGCCCGTGAATACGCAGCGGCTCGCGAAGCACTTCATGCACAGTCGCACGCGGATTGAATGCGGAAAGCGGATCCTGAAATACCATCTGTAAGCGTGCGCGACGCCTGCGAAGAACCGAACCTTGTGGTCTGAGCCAATCTTCGCCCTCGAAATGGATTGATCCTGTATCAAGCGTATGTAGTCGCAACAATGCGCGCGCAAGCGTAGATTTTCCGCTGCCCGAAGGACCAACGAGCGCCAGCGTTTCACCTTGGAAGATTTCAAGGCTTACCCGTTCAAGTGCGAGCTTATCGCCGTAGCGCACACTGAGTTCGCTTGCCTGCAGCAGAGCCTTATCCATGAATTGGCCCCAGCGTGGGAACGGCACTGATGAGCGCCTTCGTATAGTCGCTTTGTGGATTGCCAATAATCGCGCGCGCGGTGCTGCATTCCAAAAGCTCACCACGATGAAATACAGCAATGCGATCTGCCAGATTTGAGGCCAGTGCAATGTCATGCGTGATGAAAATCAACGTCATGCCATCTGCGCGCACCAGTTCGCGCAGGAGCGTCACGATTTCCTTCTGCACGATTGTATCGAGCGCACTTGTCGGCTCATCGGCAATCAACACACGCGGATTTGCAGCGATGGCAAGAGCTATGGCGATGCGCTGCTTCTGACCACCAGAAAACTGATGCGGATATCGCAAGAAACTGTCTTCCGGTTCGAGAATATGAACCCGTTCTAAAAGCCTGATCGCTTTGCGTTTTGCCGCTTTGCCGTCGACCTTTTCGTGAGCGCGAATTGTCTCAACCAGTTGCGCGCCAACACGCATCAGCGGATCGAAGCTCGAAGCTGGGTCTTGAAATACAAACCCGATATCGCGGCCCGGCTTCGGCTGCCCATCTCGCCAATTGATGTAGCCCGACACCGTAGCATTGACAGGCAGAAGATCGGCTATTGCCAGCGCCAGAGTGCTCTTGCCGGAGCCGCTTTCACCAATAATAGCGAGGATTTCTCCGGCTTTTATATCCAGAGCAACATCGTGCAGAGCCGCATCCCGACCATAGTGAACACTGAAATTTTCAAGCTGAACGAGAAGGCTCATGATTGCATCTCTCGTCGTGCAGTCGTATTCGTAATCCCCTCGCCTGCGAGGTAAACGCTGACAACAGTAAGCGCCAGTGCCAGCCCCGGTAAGATCGACAGCCACGGCGCAGAACGCAGGACCGTGCGCCCTTCAGCGATCATGCCGCCCCATGTCACACGATTGGGATCACCCAATCCGAGAAATGACAAGGCGGCTTCAATCAGAATAGCGGATGCAACAATAACCGGCACAAGCGCCAAAACTGGCGGCAATGCATTGGGCAATATCTGCCGGAAAGCAATCTCCAGCGGATGCATTCCAATAACGCGAGCAGACGCGACATAGTCTCGCTCGCGGATAGACAGCACCTGCCCACGTGTAAGACGTGCGGCCTGCGTCCAGCTCGACAGGGCGATTGCAGCAACCAATACTGAAAGCGACGGTCCGGCAATGCTGACCAAAGCAAGCGCCAGGAGAAAGCCCGGTACGGTCTGAAAAGCTTCCGTTATTCGCATCAGCACTTCATCAACCAGTCCGCCAGCGAACCCCGCCAACGTGCCGACGATGCTTCCTATCATGATGGAAGCGGCAGCGGCGGCAAGGCCCACGATCAGCGATGTGCGACTTGCATGAAAGAGCTCGGCCAGCACATCGCGACCCAACCGGTCTGTTCCAAGCGGAAAAGACGCATTGTCGAAGGGGGCAAGCAAAGGTGTTGCAACAATGCGCAGTGGATCACCGGGAAAGAGCATGGGCGCGAAGAAAGCCGCAGCAATCAATACAAGCAGAATAATCGCACCCGCAATGCCCTCACCGGTCCCGAAATAGCGTTTGAACCCGCTCACGATCCGGCCTTTCCCGCAGTAATGCGCGGATCGAGCCAGAGATAAAGAAGATCGACGAGGATATTGACCACGATCACCATGATTGCGCTTGTCAGAATGACACCAAGCAACAACGGTGTGTCACGGCTTGCAACTGCCTCCTGCGCCAGTCGTCCGAGACCCGGCACGGCAAAAACGCTTTCGATCACAACACTCCCGCCAAGCATGGAGGCGGCTTGCAGCCCAAGCATGGTCACAAGCGGCAGCAATGCATTGCGCGCCACGTGCCGCAACACAATGCGTGGGCGCGAGATACCGCGCGCTTTCAACGCACGGACAAAATCCATGCGCCAGATATCAGCCATCGAAGCACGCATGACACGGAGATAAAGCGCCAGATAGATTAGCGCCAGCGACACAACTGGCAGCACTAAATGGCGCGCTATATCGATGGCGCGAGCCCATCCTTCTTTACCGGAGGCAATGGTTTCGATCCCGCTCGACGGCAGCCAACGCAACCGGATCGAAAAGAGGATCACCAACACCAGCGCCAACCAGAAACCGGGAATGGCATAAAGCACAAGCGAAGCGACAGACAGAAAACGGTCGCGGAAGCTGCCGGGCTTTGCACCGGCCACAATACCCAAAGCTGACCCGACGGCAAAAGACAGCGCAGTCGCAGCACCCATAAGCAACAATGTGTTGGGCAAACGCTCAAAGATCACGTCGAGAATGGGGCGATTAAAACTGACGGACCACCCAAGATTGCCTTGAACAAGGGAGGCAAGATAAGCGCCGAGCCGGTGCCAGATTGACTGATCCAGCCCCCAGCGTGCGCGCATTTCGGCAATAGCTGCAGCATCGCCGCCAAAACTGACGGCATAGGCATCCACAGCGTCGCCGGGAGCTGTTTCCAGCATCAGAAAACAACCAATGATAACAATCAGCAGCACGATTATGCTGCCGATCAATCGTTTCCTGAAAAGAGCAAGAATCTGCGTCACGACCCGACGATACTATCAACCTTACAGTTCGTCACTGTGCAATCCAGATATCTGCCCAGTTAGAGACTGCCCAGCGTGGATTGTTGGAGACGTTTTTCACGCGTTCATTGGCAACTGTAATGAAGCCCCATTCGGCCGTGTTGATGAGTGGCAGATCGGCCTCCACCAATTGCTGGAATTGATGATAAAGCGCAGTACGCTTCTTTTCATCGATTTCATGCGCGGCTTTGGCAATCACCGCGTCCAGTTCTGCATTGGCATAACCGCCCTGATTGGAGAACGGAACGCCCGCAGGAATTCCACTTTCAACCAGAATGGTGGTCGAAATAGCAGGATCACCGCGATAAACAGTTGGCGCGATTGCGAGATCAAAATCATGATCCGTATAAACCGCCTTCTGATGTGCGGCTGAATCATTGTTGACGATACGCGCATCAATTCCGATAACCGCAAGCGCTTGCCGCAGATAATCGCCGAACTGCTTGGTTTCATTGAAATAAGGTGCTGGCAGCAGTTTCAGTGCAAAGCGCGTGCCATCATTGCCGCGCTTGTAGCCAGCCTCGTCCAGAAGCTTGTTCGCCTTTTCCACATCGAAGGGATAAGCAGCGACATCGCCAGTATAAAACTGGCTGTCATATTGCGGAACGGGTCCGGTCGAAGACTTGGCATAGCCAAGGAAAATGGTCTTCACCACAAAATCGCGATCAATGGCATGGACTATTGCCTGCCGCACCTTGAGGTCTGCCAGTTCTTTGCGTCGATGATTGATCTCCACCACCAGCTGATAGGTAAGCGCCTCATAACCTTTGGAAACAACTGTCAGCCCCGGTACTTTTGAGATACGGTCGAGGTCAGCGAGAGGGACAGCAGAAAATGCTGCCAGGTCGATCTCTTCCGCTTCCAGCGCTCCGGCTGCTGCTGCACGGTCCGGCAGCACACGATAGATGATTTCATCAAGATAAGGCTCACCCTCACCCCAATAATTCTCATTCTTCGCAAGCCGATAATATTCACCGGTCTTGTGTTCGGCATATTTGAAAGGTCCAGTGCCGATGAGTTTTTCATTGGCGGGGTTGGCAGCAATGTCAGTGCCCTCAAAAATATGTTTCGGTAGAACCGCAGTCAGCGCAGGCAGCGCATTGCGGATAAGCTGGAAGGGGGTTGGCTCACTGAAATGGAAAACAGCCGTATGCTCGTCCGGTGTTTCAACTTTTTCGAGCGTCTTGAACACGACACGTCCGAGGTTTTGTAACGGCTTCCAGACTTCCATCGCAGAAAAAGCGACGTCTGCGGATGTGAAAGGCGTATCATCATGCCACTTTACACCTTCTCGTAAATGGAAGGTGGCGGTCAGCCCATCGTCAGAACCTTTCCAGCTGGTTGCGAGGCGTGGCTCAAGACCATTCTCACCATCGAAAGAAGCTTCGGCGAGTGGCTCTATCACTTTGCTTGCAACGAAAAAGACACCGTTCGAAGCGACGATAGCCGGGTTGAGATTACGCGGTTCAGAATCCGCAGCAACAACCAGCCGCCCACCCTTTTGCGCCTTGTCTTCCGCCGCCGCCCATCGCGGTAAAAGCGGCAGAGCCACCAGCGAAGTTGAGCCAACCAGAAATGCTCTGCGCGATGCAATAAACCGAGCCATGCCACTGCCTCTGAAATTCAATTCCCGTTTTTCTTGTCTACACTGGCCTTGAATTAATTGCAGGGCAAATTCTGTCACCATGGCAATAAATATCGAAAACTGTTCCTCTTTTTCAGAGTGAACCCTAATTCGGAAGCCGCAAAAAATCCTTAAAGTTTGTGCGTATAAGCAGCTCAAATACCTTGCTTGCAGCTGAATTGATTTTCCCCGTTCAGCACATTTAAAGAAATTTTCTCCTTGCCAAACACCCACTCTTCCATAGATCATGGTTAATTATGTGTTGTCGTATTTCGTGAGGAGAATACTGATACGGCACATGCATGAAGAGCCAATATCAGCTCTTCTTGAACCGCATTTGCGGAGTCCTGTATCGAAGTTTCCGTAAATGCCTGAAGCTGAACCACCATTGGAAGAGAGGAAACAGAAATGTCTAGTTTGCTGCCCCCACTTCATGACGGTCACGCACCGATCTATTTGCATCACGCATTTCAGGACGCAGTCGATGCTTATGAGCACTGGAACCTGGAAACAGCAGAACCAGTCGTAGCAATCAACGGTAAGGTCACGCGTATAAGTGTCGTTTTCCGACGCTTGTGGAGCTGTACCGACACAGTGCCTCGTCATACGCTTGAAGCATTGAAGGACATCATTCCGTCCAATCTTATCCACACGGAGCGTTGGAAGGAAAACGCAACATTCGCGGATGCTGCCCACCTGATGCGGACCGCGATCGAATGGCGCAAAGCTCGACGGCTTCCGGTCGTTTGCTGAAAATTCGGCTACAGCATAATTCCTTAAACTTGAATCAGTTTAAGTTAAAATTATGCTGTAAATATAAAGTGTTAGAGCAACCTTTGTGCGCCCAAGAGGGTGCACGGCGCTCTAAAACAAACAGAGCGCCTCCCAATGGGGGGCGCTCTTGCTTATTGGCTGATAGGCTAACCGTGCCAGTGTGAGCAGCGGATAACGCTACAGAAATTTCCGCGATGGAAATGCGGTTCTTTATCGGCGATGACATCAGCCTTGACGTTGCCGAAAGTCGTATCCGGCTTGAGCTTTATGCCGTCATAGAAGGCTTGAATGATATCTTCCTTGAACTTCGGCGAGCGCGGAAACGCTTTGACCACGGCCTCACGTTCGGCATCCGTGTATTGGTCATAGGTCAGTCCCAACACATCCATCTCAACGCCAGCGGTTACAAGCGCCACGACTGGGTGCATATGCTGCGGCACGCCCGGTGTCGTGTGAAGCGCGATGGCCGTCCAGACGGTATAGGCATCTTCATCTGAAATGCCGTGACTACGCAGGAAATCACGCGCAGCATGAGCGCCATCAACCTCAAAACGCTCATGGTCACTGCTGTGGCTCGGCATGAGGCCGATATCGTGGAACATCGCACCGGCATAGAGCAATTCACGGTCGAACTTCAGTCCGCGCTGGAGGCCAGCCAGTGCACCAAAATGATAGACACGGCTGGAATGATTAAACAGAAGGTCTGTTTCAGTGTCACGGATGTAATCTGTGATCGCCCTCGCCAGCTTACTATCCGGGATCGCTGCGCCTTTATCGATAGAGGACATTGGTTTCTCCTGTTGTCTTGAGGGTTGCTACTGGTCAGGAGGATAGAATTGGTCTATTTTGTCTGCAATCGTCGCTACACTTTAAATTCGGACAAATAGAGATAAATGCGGACGCCAGCGCCAGCTAAGACAAAAAACATAGTTATGATTGCACTGCCTGGTGTCCAGTTGCTCGATGTTTCCGGTCCGCTCGACGTCTTTGCGGAAGCCAATGCGCAGGCAGGACGCGAGGTTTATAAGCTTGCGGTCGCAGCAAGTACGCCCGGCCCACTGCGCAGTTCATCAGGGGTAAAACTATTACCGGATTGGGTAATCGATGACGCGCCAAACGAACCCATAGATACACTTCTTGTTGCCGGTTGCCCCAATATGACTGAGCGTCCGGTTAACAAGTCCATTATAAACTGGTTGCGCCTCAATGCACCGAAAACTCGGCGCTATGGTTCAGTTTGCAGTGGCGCTTTCTTTCTGGCAGCGGCAGGGCTTCTCGACGGACGGCGCGTCACCACGCACTGGGCCGTTGCACAAACGCTTGCAAGCCAATATCCACAAGTCCATGTCGATGAAGATTCCATACAGGTGAGTGACGGCCCCGTACGCACGGCGGCAGGGGTGACAGCGGGGCTTGATCTCGCGCTGGCGCTTGTTGAAGAAGATATTGGCCGCGAGATCGCCATGCGTGTTGCAGGCCAGCTGGTGATGTTTTTCAAGCGCCCTGGCGGTCAGATGCAATTCAGCCGCAAAGGCGAAGCGGTTCCGGCGGGTCGCGGCGCGTTGCAAGAGCTTCAGCGCTGGGTCGCCGCCAATCCGGCGCTTGATCATAGTGTCGCCGGCCTCGCAGGGCGGATGGACCTGAGCCCCCGCCATTTCTCGCGACTGTTTCGCAGCGAAGTTGGTGTCACACCCGCAACATGGGTTGAAGAGGCTCGCGTGAACACAGCAAGAAAGCTTCTGGAACTGGGACATGAAGCCCCAAAACAGGTTGCGGCCCATTGCGGATTTTCAGACGCGGACACATTTCGCCGCGCCTTTGTCCGCCATGTCGGCGTAACGCCCGCTGAATATCGCAAGCGCTTCGCCACACAAATCGGCGGCGCATAGAGCCTGAGTTAGACTGCCGGATCGAGTTTGCGGAAACGCACACGCGCAGAACGTTCAATTGCCGCAACCGTCAATTCGTCAAGATCCCAGCGATCACGCAGCATCTGAAGAAACTCCAGTTCTTCCTGCTCCACATGAAGATCGGCGGCGGCCACCTCAACGGCTAATGCATAAGCCGTCTCATAAAGCCTTTCAGGCAGTACCTCATGCGCAAGATCGAGAATTTTTTCCAAGCCGTCTTCATCGGCCAAAAGCGCGTAGCAATCACTTGCAAGTTTCGGCAGGTGTTTGGAGTCAAACCCCTGGAATACTGGCAAGCGCGAAACCGTATTGCCGATGGAAGCAAGCTCTGCGTCAGTCATCGCCGTATCGGCTGCGGATGTCGTCACCATGATGTAGACGAGAGCGTCCTGCGGTGAAATCTTGTTCATCAAATGCTCCTGCACCATGCGATCGGAATCAAAACTTAAGGTCAATCGACGGGAAACGTAGGAAGCCTATCACACTTGCGCAAGGAAATTCGGTAGCAATAAGGTTAGCAAAGATTGACGCGCGCGCCGGGGCGCGCCATAGAGCATAAGCGTGTATACATACACCGTTTTCAACGAATAAAGCCCTTCACAGGATATCAGGATATAACCATGACTTCGCATCGCCTTCCCGACATTACGCTGACCCCGGAACTGACCGCGGCGGCCGCGGAAGCGAAAGCATGGCCTTTTGAAGAGGCTAAAAAAATCCTGAAGCGTTATGCAAAGACCGGCATGCCGGAAACGGTGATCTTCGAAACCGGTTACGGCCCATCGGGGCTGCCGCATATCGGCACCTTTGGCGAAGTGGCCCGCACTTCGATGGTGCGTCATGCATTTCGCATTTTGACGGAAGACAAGGTCAAGACGCGCCTTATCTGCTTCTCCGACGATCTCGACGGCATGCGTAAGATCCCGGACAATGTGCCAGACAAGTCCGCACTTGAGCCTTATCTGCAATTACCGCTTTCTGCTGTGCCAAACCCATTTGGTGGTGAATACAAAAGCTTTGCAGAACATAACAATGCCATGCTCTGCCGCTTCCTCGATACCTTCGGTTTCGATTACGAGTTTGCAAGTGCTACCGAATATTACAAGTCAGGCAAGTTCGATGCGGTACTGCTGAAGGCCGTCGAACGTTATGACGACATCATGAAAGTCATGCTGCCAACGCTTGGTGAAGAGCGACAGGCGACTTACAGCCCATTCCTGCCGATTTCGCCAAAGTCTGGTCGCGTGCTTTACGTGCCGATGAAGAGCGTGGACGCCAAGGCCGGCACCGTTACTTTTGACGATGAAGATGGCGTTGAAACCACCCTGTCTGTCACTGGCGGCAATGTGAAACTGCAATGGAAGCCAGACTTCGGCATGCGCTGGGCAGCTCTTGGTGTCGACTTCGAAATGTTCGGCAAGGATCACCAGACCAATGCTGGCATTTACGACCGCATTTGCGAAATTCTGGGCGGTCGTGCGCCAGAACATTTCGTCTATGAGCTGTTCCTTGACCAGATTGGCCAGAAGATTTCCAAGTCGAAGGGCAACGGTATTGCCATCGACGAATGGCTGGCCTATGCGCCGACCGAAAGCCTTGCGCTCTACAATTTCCAGAAGCCTAAGACCGCGAAGAAGCTCTATTTCGACGTGATCCCGAAGGCCGTGGACGAGTATTTCACCTATCTCGCTGCTTATGAGCGTCAGGAGTGGAAAGACCGTCTGAACAATCCGGTCTGGCATATTCATTATGGCAACCCGCCGAAGGTGAACCTGCCGATTACATTCGCGCTGATGCTCAATCTGGTGAGCGCATCGAATGCCGAAAATCCGGCTGTTCTCTGGGGCTTCATCTCGCGTCATGTGCCGGGTGTTACACCTGAAAACAATCCGGAACTCGACGCGCTCGTTGGCTATGCGATCCGTTACTTCAACGATTTCGTCAAGCCGACCAAGCAGTTCCGCGCACCGGACGATGTGGAACGAGCAGCACTTGCAGCGCTGGATGAGAAACTCTCAACTCTTCCTGCTGGCACCGATGGCAATGACATTCAGAATGCTATTCTGGACGTGGCTCGCGCAATCGAACGATATCAGGATCACACCAAGAAGAGCCCTGAAGGTGGTCCCGGCGTATCGGTTTCCTTCTTCCAGATGCTCTATGAAGTACTGATCGGCCAGGAACGCGGCCCTCGCTTTGGTTCTTTCGTCGCTCTTTATGGTATCGATGAAACCCGCGCTCTGATCCAGAAGGCACTTGCCGGAACGCTGTCATAAGCAATTGATATTTTTATGAGAAGCCTCACCCGGAATCCCACCGGGTGAGGTTTTTTATGCCCGGTTTTATAGCCGGAGCGCCGATGTCCTATCCCCAATACCACCCCTTCGACAGCGGCCTTCTTGCCGTATCGCACAGCAATGAGATTTACTGGGAAGCATCTGGCAATCCCGATGGAAAACCGGTGCTTTACTTGCACGGCGGTCCGGGAAGCGGCTTGCGATCTGGCAACTATCGGCAGCGCTTCGCCCCAGAAAAATACCGCGTCATCGGTATTGATCAGAGAGGTTGCGGGCGCAGCCGTCCTCTGGCGATAGACGATCTCGATCAGCTTCATCTCAATACCACACAGACCCTGATTGAAGATATCGAAGCAGTTCGTAAACATCTGAGCATTGATCGGTGGCTGGTTGCAGGCTCATCATGGGGCGCGACGCTTGCACTTGCCTATGCGCAGGCACATCCCGAACGTGTTTCAGAAATAGTGCTCGTTGCAGTAACAACCACCAGCCGAGAGGAAGTGAACTGGATCACTGAAGGTGTTGGTTCATTGTTTCCGGAGGCATGGGAGCGCTTTGACATGTCCTCCCTCAAACATGACGGAGAACGTGTTGTGGAAGCCTATGCCAGACGCCTGGCAAGCGGTAGTCTGAGGGATCGTCTACAGGCTGCACGAGATTGGAACCAATGGGAAACGACACATATTTCGCTCGACCCCAACTGGACACCAATCGATAGCCGTTTCGACCAGATGGCTGGGCTCGCTTTCGCAACGCTTGTCACCCACTACTGGGCCAATGACGGCTTTTTGCGCGATGGCCACGAAATCCTCAACAGCATGGAGAGGATTTCGCATATTCCAGCAGTTCTGATCTGTGGGCGCAGAGATTTTAGCGGACCTGCGATAACTGGCTGGCGACTGCATAAAGCATGGCCTGCCAGTCAATTGCGCATCATAGAAACCGAAGGGCATGGAGGTCCTTTCTCCACGAATGAAATGCAAGCTGCACTTACCGCATTTGCCGGTAGCGAAGTCCCTTCAGATTGACTCACACCTCAATAGTAGGTAGTACGACCTACCTACTATTGAGGCAAAGCTATGGATACCGAGAAACCTCCGCCAGCAGAAAGCGCGCGCGACAAGCTGCTCAAAGCCGCTGCCGTTCTGTTTTACAATAATGGAATTGGTGGCACGGGCATTGATGCCATTGTTGAAAAAGCGGGCGTCGCCAAGAAGAGCCTCTATAACAACTTCGCTTCAAAGGCTGATCTGGTAAATCAATATCTCGAAGCACGTCATGCCGAGTGGTTGGACCTCTATCAGGTGCGGCTGCAACATGCGCCCACGCCCGCAGATAGGGTTCTTGCGGTCTTTGATGCTTATCAAGATCACGCTGAGCATGAATATGAGCGTGGTTTTCGCGGTTGCGGCTTGTTGAATGCGGCCGCTGAACTCTCTGCTGATGATATTGGGCGACAGGCTGTAAAGCATCACAAGCGCGAAGTCGAAGCGCTGCTTGCTACCCATCTGACAGAACTTTGGCCACATGACCCTGCTCGTGCCACGGCACTCGCCAGGCACATGGCTTTTCTACTGGAGGGAGCGATGTCGCGATCGGGGCTTGAAGGCAATAGCGAGTATGTTCAGGTCGCGCGCGCAATGGCGTCAGACTTGATGGAGCTTCTGTGAGCAATTCATCCCGTGAATATACAATCGGTGTTGCGGCCGTTCTCGTTTCAGCCATTGTCTGGGGAACTACTGGCACAGCCGCGACTTTTGCACCCGAAGTCAGCGCAGTTGCTATCGGCGCTGCCGCAATGGGGATCGGCGGATTGTTGCAAGCCTTGCTTGCCGGGCGTGGAATACTGCGCACCCTGCCGCATCTCTCAAAACACTGGCGCAATCTGATTCTGGGTGGGCTGGCGGTCGCTATCTATCCACTTGCATTTTACGCCTCCATGCGGATGGCAGGTGTCACCATCGGAACGGTTGTGACCATCGGTTCCGCGCCGCTGCTCTCGGCTCTCATCGAATATCTGTTTGATGGTGCGCGCTTATCAAAGCAATGGCTGTGGGGTGCACTTATCGGCCTGATTGGAATGATCCTGCTATGCATCGCGGAAGGCTCCATGCATAACGGCACCCAGACAGGCAGCTCGGTTCTGATCGGTATCTGCCTCGGCCTTCTTGGAGGCCTGACCTACGCTCTTTATTCCTGGACCGCACGCGGCCTTATGTTACGCGGAATACAATCCTCCGTCGCAATGGGGGCAACATTTGGAATTGGCGGACTGTTGCTGATGCCGGTTTTGCTTATGACCGGTGCACCCTTTGTAGCTTCATGGAATAATGCAGCCGTCGGTCTCTACATGGCCATAGTGCCGATGTTCATCGGCTATCTTTGCTTTGGTATGGGCCTTGCGCGAATTTCAGCAAGCATGGCAACGACGATCACCCTGATAGAACCCGTAGTCGCCGCACTGCTGGCCGTCGTCATTGTAGGAGAACGCCTCGCCCCGATGGGTTGGCTGGGCGTGGCACTAATTATCTCCTGTCTCGTGGTCATAACGCTGCCGCGCGACGGCTTACCACGCCAGAATCAAGAACGAACGGCTGAATAAAGCCGCTCGCTAACCTGCGGAGAACACTTAGAGCATTTCCTGTTTAAGATGAAACGCCGGAGATGCTCTATCTATTTGTTTTTACGCACATCTTGTTCCGAAAACCGGTTCCCACTTTTGGGAGATATGCTTTAATTTGCGGGTGCTGGCACCATAGGTGCCGGGGCCGGCGGAAACTCCCCTTGTTGGGGCGATGGTGAAGATGGCTGCGGTTCAATTTCCGGAGCCAGAGGCGAAGGATTTTGCAGCGGGCCTCCGGTATCGGAACCAAGGTTGGGCAGCGATGTATCTGGTTTGTCACCATACACGCCAAGCTTTGCCTCTTCTGCCTTCTGTCCGGCCTCTACATAGGCGCTACCGGGCGTAGCTTTCGCCCAACCGTTCGACACAAGCCAGAGTGCTGCATCATCACTGCCGACACTGCATTGTGTTGCAACAGCCGCTCCGCTGTCGTTTTGTGGCAGACGACACATAATTGCGCGCGAACGCAGCCATTGGCGGAAGGCAGTTCGTGCCTGCATCCCACAAGGCCAGGTTTCGCCCGATGTTGATTGACAGGTCTGCTCAAGCGGCACAGTCTCGATGCCTTGCAGGTCAACGATACGGCCCTGACTTTCGAGTTTTCCTGCAGCCAAAGCAACCGGTCGCTGCAGCAACTGCATCGGCTCGCCCTCATCGACCGGCGCGCTCGGTGCCGGAGGTTCTGGGGGCTTCGGCGTTGATGCAAGCCCAAGATCGCTCAAAGGCGGACGGGCAGGTTCACGCTCAAGCGGATTCTGATCTGTCTGGCTATTCGTGTTCTGACCTTCACCGTCCGGTGTTGTCTCTGGCGTGGGCGTAACATCCTCCGATGGCGATTGATCTGTTCCAGCACCTGTCCCCGGCTCGTTGTAATCGAACTGCTCAACCACAATTCCATTACCGGCTGCGGTTTCAGGCTGGTTCTTGCCCTCTCCGCTTTCGACAACCGTTACCGGATGATCAAGCGCGCCATAGAACGGCGCGACAAAAGCCGCCACAAGAATCGCCCCGGTTAGCCCAGCAAAACCACCGAAAACAATACGGGCATGGCTCTTATTCTGCGGTTTAGCCATTACTGGCTCGCCCACAAAATACGGGCAATCCACTCGACATCTTTTGTCTCAAAGGAACGATTTGGAAATTCAGGATTAAAGGAATGCAATTCAATTGTGCGCGGTGTCTGGCGATGCAGGATTTTAGCCATAACCTCTCCGTCTTTGGTACGAACGACCACACGATCACCACGGCGAACCGGTGCATTGGGTGCCACGACCAACGTATCGCCGTCGCGATAGAGTGGCAACATGGAGTCACCTGAAACTTCCAGCGCATAGACATTATCAGTTGGCGCCGCAGGAAACTGCACAACATCCCACCCCTGTCCGGCAGGGAACCCGGCATCATCGAAAAAGCCCCCCGTCCCTGCTTCAGCCATACCAAGCAACGGAATAGCACTCGGCTCCTGCAAATAATCGCCATAGTTGGGTGTTCCGATTTCACCGCGGATCAACCGGGTAAACTCGTCAAACGTTGCGCCGGTTGCTTCCATGACCTTGGCAAGCGATTCAGTCGATGGCCAGCGCGCGCGTCCATCGGAAGCATAACGCTTCGACTTGTTGAAGGTCGTCGGATCCAGCCCAGCGCGACGTGCGAGGCCAGACGCACTTAACGAACTGCGTTCTGCCAATGCATCTATCGCAGCCCAGACGCTATCATGAGAAAACATTGCTATGACCCGCCAAAGAGGATTTTAAACCTAAACACCTATCATATGTTGTGCCCAACCTACCGGAAATCCCTATTTTACGCAAGATGTGCGATATCACAGGGAAAATTTTCTTATTCGCAAACAAAAAACGCGCGACATCGAAATGCCGCGCGTTTTGTAATATTTTAGCTCAATGCCCGATCAGGCTGCTTTCTTCGCTTCGCCCTTATATGGGTTGAAACGCTGATAGAAGCTTTCGCCATTATCGGCCATGTCAGCAAGCAGCTTGGGTGCCTTGAACTGCTGGCCGTACTTGCGCTGCAACTCCTTGGCAAGCTTGACGAATTTCTTCGCGCCCATGCCATCGATATAGGAAAGCGTACCGCCGGTATAAGGCGCAAAGCCGAAGGCCAGAATGGAACCGACGTCCGCTTCACGCGGGTCGGTGACAATGCCTTCCTCCATCACGCGCGCAGCTTCCAGAGCAATCGTCACGAGGAAGCGCTCTTTCAGCTCCTTCACGTCAATTTTATCCGGGTTCTGCTGTGGATAGAGGTCTTTCAGACCGGCCCAGAGGTGCTTCTTGGCAGGCTTGGCCGGGTATTCGTAGAAGCCTTTGCCATTCTTGCGACCTTTGCGGTCAAACTCGTTGACGAGTTTGTCCACCAGTTCCACATGGCGCGGATCGACAGCCTTCTCGCCAAGATCAGCCAATGTTGCCTTGAGGATCTTCTGCGAAAGATCGATTGCCGTTTCATCGTTGAGCGCAAGAGGACCAACCGGCATACCGGCCATACGGGCGGCATTTTCGATCATTGCAGCAGGCACACCCTCAACAAGCATGTTGTAGGCTTCCGACATATAACGCAGCACGCAACGATTGACGTAGAAACCGCGTGTGTCGTTGACGACAATCGGCGTCTTCTTGATTGCGCGGACATAATCGAGCGCTACGGCTAGAGCTTTCTCGGACGTCTTCTTGCCGAGGATCACTTCCACCAGCATCATCTTGTCAACTGGCGAGAAGAAATGAATGCCGATGAAGTTCTTCGGACGCTTGGAGACTTTGGCAAGGCCAGTGATAGGCAAGGTCGAGGTGTTGGAAGCGAAAACCGCAGAGGTCTTGAGAACTTCCTCGGCCTTCTCAGTTGCCACCCGCTTGACTTCACGGTCCTCAAACACGGCTTCGATCACCAGATCAGCGCCTTCGAGCAAAGCATAGTCAGGTGTTGCGGTGATGAGCGACAGAAGCTTTTCCTTGTCGGCTTCCGTAGCGCGGCCCTTCTGCATTTCCTTGGTAATCAGATCTGCGGCATGGGCTTTGCCCTTATCGGCAGATTCCTGATCGCGGTCGATCAGCGCCACAGGAATGCCCGCCTTGGCTGTAACATAAGCAATACCTGCGCCCATGAAGCCCGCACCGATCACGCCTATCTTCTTGAACTTGGTCGGCTTTTCATCGACCGGACGACGTGCGCCCTTGTTCAATTCCTGCAACGACACGAAGAGCGAACGGATCATCATGCCCGCTTCAGTCGTCTGAAGGATTTCAGTAAAATAGCGCTGCTCGATCTTGAGACCGGTGTCGAACGGCACCAGAAGGCCCTCATAGACCGATTTCAGGATGGCGAGTGCTGCTGGATAATTACCGGAAGTTTCACGGCGCAGGATAGCGGTTGCCGCAGGCCAGAGGTTCGCGCCAGCAGCCGAATAAATCGCGCCGCCCGGCAGCTTGAAACCCTTTTCATCCCATGGCTGTACTGGTTTGAGACCGCCCTTGATGAGCTTCTTTGCAGTTTCGACGAGCTTCTTGGCCGGTGCTACTTCGGTGACAAGCCCCATCGCCTTGGCGCGCTGCGCTGTCAGGCTGGAGCCGGTCGTCATCATCTGCAAAGCGTCCTGCTGGTTGGCAAGACGTGGTACACGCTGTGTACCGCCAGCACCGGGAAACAGACCGACTTTCACTTCCGGCAGGCCCATTTTCACGCCCGGAGCGTCGGACGCCACACGGGCATGGCAAGCGAGTGACATTTCAAATGCGCCACCCATGCAGGTGCCATTAATGGCCGAAACCCATGGCTTGCCAGAGGTTTCCAGCTTGCGGAACAACCCGCCCATGCGGCCAACATTATCAAACAGCGACTGAACAGCGGCCTGATGATCCTTGGCCTTCTGCTTCTGAAACTCTTTGAACATGCCTTCCAGCATGGTCAGGTCCGCACCACCGGAGTACGTTTCCTTGCCAGACGTAATAACAACGCCCTTGACCTTGTCGTCGCCCGTCGTCGCGTCGATGATGGCGCTCAATTCCTGCATCGCCTCGACGGTGAAAACATTCATCGACTTTTCAGGCATGTCCCATGTGACGAGAGCGATGCCATCGGTGTCGGTTTCAACTTTGAAATTTACATAAGCCATTATTCGCCTCCTCCCCTTACACGCGCTCGATGATCGTGGCCGTACCCATGCCAGCACCGATACACAAAGTGACCAGTGCGGTGTTTAGGTCGCGGCGCTCCAATTCATCCAGCACCGTGCCGAGGATCATCGCACCAGTCGCGCCGAGCGGATGGCCGAGCGCAATCGCACCGCCATTGACGTTGATCTTATCGTGCGGAATCTCGAACGCCTGCATATAGCGCAGCACGACAGCGGCGAAGGCTTCGTTCAGCTCGAACAGATCGATATCCGAGAGCTTCATCTTGGCCTGCTTGAGAAGCTTTTCCGTCACATCGACCGGGCCGGTCAGCATGAGCGCCGGATCGGAACCGATATTGGCAAAAGCACGGATACGCGCGCGCGGCTTGATATCAAATGCTTTGCCAGCCTTCTTCGAGCCAACGAGAACGCCTGCTGCACCATCAACAATACCAGACGAGTTACCGGCATGATGAACGTGATTGATGGTTTCGACTTCCGGATGCGCCTGAATGCCAACAGCATTAAAGCCGCCCATTTCACCAGGCATCACGAAGGATGGATTGAGCTGACCGAGCGCCTGCATATCGGTGCCGGGACGCAAATGCTCGTCATGATCGAGAATGGTGAGGCCGTTCTGATCCTTGATCGGAATGACCGAATTCTTGAAATAGCCTTTTTCCCACGACTTTGCGGCGCGCTTCTGGCTCTCAACGGCATAGGCATCAACGTCATCACGCGAGAAGCCGTATTTCGTGGCAATCAGATCGGCGGAAACGCCCTGCGGCATAAAATAGCCCGGAAAGCCGACCGATGGGTCCATGTACCAGGCACCGCCCGACATACCCATACCAACGCGGGACATGCTTTCCACACCGCCCGCGATCACCAGATCGTCGGAACCAAACGCCACCTTGGCAGCAGCCAGATTGACTGCATCCAGACCTGACGCGCAGAAGCGCGAAATCTGGATGCCCGGCGCTTTGAAATCATAGCCTGCTTCAAATGCTGACGAGCGCGGAATGACGGCTCCTGCTTCGCCGACCGGATCGACGCATCCGAAAATAATGTCGTCGACCTTTGCCGTATCGATGCCGTTACGGTCGCGCAAGGATTCCAGAACCTTCGCGCCCAGACGAACCGCAGGCACTTCATGCAGGCTGCCGTCCTTCTTGCCACGTCCGCGCGGGGTGCGGACGTGATCGTAAATATAAGCCTCAGCCATTTTATCTCCTTCCCGCTAAGTTCGAAAACTTAGCCTGATCTCTAACTCAAAATGCGTCTGCGTTAAGCGCCATCATGCTGTCCGCACCCGATTGGATACGCGCGAGATGGGCGACACTTTCCGGCATGATCCGCTCGAAATAATAGCGCGCAGTAACCAGCTTTGCTTCAAGATAAGCCTTATTGCCTTCGCCCGATTCCAGCTTTTCCTCGGCGACCTTCGCCATGCGCGCCCACATGTAACCAAGCGCCACCAGACCAAAGAGATGCATGTAATCATTCGATGCAGCACCGGCATTATCCGGCTTTGCCATCGCGTTCTGCATCAGCCACATGGTCGCGGCCTGAAGGTCGTTGACACCCTTCTTCAAATGCTTGGTGAAGAAGGAGAGTTTTTCATTCTCGCGATTGACTTCGCAGAATTCGCCCACTTCCTTGAAGAAAGCAGTGATCGCACGCCCACCATTCAGCGCCAGCTTACGACCAACCAGATCAAGCGCCTGAATGCCGTTGGCACCTTCATAGATCATCGCAATACGCGCATCGCGCACATATTGGCTCATGCCATGTTCTTCGATATAGCCGTGACCACCGAACACCTGCTGCGCCATGACAGCATGTTCAAAACCCTTGTCGGTCAGAACACCCTTCAGCACAGGTGTCAAAAGCCCAACGAGATCGTCAGCAGTCTGACGTTCGGTTTCGTCGCCAGCACGATGTGCAATATCGGAATTAAGTGCGGTCCAGAGGATAAGCGCACGGCCGGCTTCGTTATAAGCGCGGATATTCATCAGATTGCGGCGGATATCCGGATGCACGATGATCGGATCAGCCTTTTTATCAGGCGCTGCGGCACCCGAAAGGGCTCGGCCCTGAATACGCTCACGCGCATAGATCGCGGCATTCTGGTAAGCGGTTTCAGCGATCGAAAGCCCCTGAAGTGCCACGCCCAGACGCGCTTCATTCATCATGGTGAACATGGCGCGCAGGCCCTTATGCGCCTCACCAATCAGATAGCCAGCCGCGTCATCATAATTCATGACGCAGGTGGAGTTGCCGTGAATGCCCATCTTTTCTTCGATGGAACCGCAGGAAACGCCATTGCGCTCACCCGGATTGCCGTCGGCATCCAGAATGAACTTCGGCACGATGAACAGCGAAATGCCCTTCACGCCTTCCGGTGCGCCGTCAATACGGGCAAGCACCAGATGGATGATGTTTTCCGACATGTCATGCTCACCAGCCGAGATGAAAATCTTCTGGCCGGAAATCTTATAGGAACCGTCGCCCTGCGGCGTCGCCGTTGAACGCAGCAGACCCAGATCAGTGCCGCAATGCGGCTCGGTCAGGTTCATCGTGCCGGTCCATGTGCCTTCTACCATCTTTGGCAGATAGGTGTCCTTCTGCTCATCGGTGCCGTGCGTGAGGATCGCCGCAATCGCGCCCTGCGTCAGACCCGGATACATGGTGAGCGCCATATTGGCCGACGACATATATTCGCCAACAGCCGTATGCAGCAGATATGGAAGCCCCTGCCCGCCATATTGCTCAGGAACCGCAAGACCAAGCCAGCCGCCCTCGCGATACTGGTCATAAGCGGCCTTAAACCCCTTCGGCGTCTTTACCGAACCATCAGATGCGCGAACGCACCCTTCCTGGTCGCCCGAATGGTTGACCGGAAACAGCGTGCCTTCGGCAAGCTTTGCGCCTTCAGACAGGATTGCCTCGACGACATCAGGCGTCGCATCGGCAAAGCCCGGCAGATTGTTATAACGCTGGTAATTCAGAACGTCATTGAGAACGAAATTTGTATCCTCAACTGGCGCGCGATAGCTCGGCATCGAAATCCTCCAAATCAATAACCCGCTCAGCCCCGCATGAAGCGGAACAGGCTCCCACCTATGTTTGGCATGTCTGTCACATCAAGCACTCAAATGCATGACAGCATGTCCTTGCTGACAAAAATGGGGTCTAAAACTCAAAAAACCAGCCATTTTTACCACTTTCGGATATCTACTTTCCCATTTTTTGAAAGGCAGAGTCCAAATCTAGGGCAAAACTAGCGCACTTTGACGTTTCCGTAAACGTCAAAAATTACACTTATTCGTGCACCGCTGTTTTTCAGGAAATTGTGGGGATCACTTTGCTTAAAGCCCGACAATCAGCGAGCTACGGTTTCAACTTTCGAGCTGAATTCAATAACGATTAAACAAGCGGCGACTGCATAATAAGTGCTGTGCCAAATTGAAAAATGCTGGAGAAGCGCGCGTGAAAACAGATCACCAGCTGTGGTGAAATTATAAAAACCAAATTCGGGGCTGAAGACAAGAAAGCCCGCTTCGCTGGGAGGAGGAGTGCGAAGCGGGCTGATCTGGAAAGCGCGACTGGGAGGAGGAGTGCCGCGCTTCGAGTTCAGTTTCTGGGAGGAGGAGTGAAACTGAACATCCCGAAAATAGGCAGCAGCCATGCTGATTACAAGATGCAAATATGCATAGCTGATATGCGAGCCCAAGAACTTGGCTACGACACGCATCTTAAATGCGTAGCTTGAAAAGTGCGAAACAGTTTTCGAAGCGACCCTGAAATGGAAAACCGCCCGGCAGCGACTGAGCGCGCGCAGGCGGTTTAATCCTCCCAAGAGGCGGCTTGATAACAGTATTGTTTGAATAAAGCAAATCAAACGAGCAAGTACATAATCATACTATTTCTGTATGATTACAGCTAGACTTGCAAGCAACTGAAGAGATAGCAGCCTCATCAAATACAAAGGCCCGCATCGCGCATTTGGGCGGGGGGCTTGGGGTGCGCGATACGGGTGCCTTCCTGCAAACAGGGTGCACCCCATAAATAAATACGATCGTGAAAAACAAAAATGACAGTTTGTTGCAGTTGCAAATGGTTAGTGCAGCAACCACTAACAAAAGTCGCTCCGCAGCGAGGGCTGCTGGAGCGACTGCGAACCGATGCCCCTGCCCAGAAGTCGGAACGCAAATCCAACGTAACATCAGCAACATGCTACTGAAAGTTACAGATAATTTAGAAAGTTTGCACTAACAGAAAGGCTGTAATTTATAGACCATCGGCAGCATCTAAGCCGTTTTCTTTACCCGATATGCCATCCCAAGCGATCTTGGTGCAGTTTCCTGAAAGCCGAATTTTTCATAAAGCTTGTTAGCTGGCACATCGGCGATCAGGCTCACATAGGCTGAATCAGGAAGCTCCGCATTCACATGTTGCATAATGGCGTCCATAATCGCCTTACCAAGACCTCGCCCCTGATGTTGTGGATCGACTGCAATATCTACCACCTGAAAAAAGCAGCCTCCGTCTCCAATCAACCGCCCCATTCCAATCGCTTTATCCTCGTGCACAATCACAACGGCAAAAGCAGTGCCTTTAAGTCCTTGAATTGCCGCCTCTTTCGAAAACGGACTTAATCCGGCCACCGCGCGAAGATGCAAATACTCCTCAACAGACGGCGTACGCGCGAAAGTCGAATAGGCGGGCGGATTCATTCGGCATTCCTCTTTGTTTCGTCACGATGACTAAACGTCTCGAAAACTGGTTTAACACTTCAAGTACAACCAGAAAAGAATTGTCATAACCAGTTGATTGCTCGTCCCGCTTGATATCTAAGTATTTCTAATATCAAGCCCTTCGGATCATCGCTGTGACTACTGAACAAACCCCTTCCAATGTCGTATTCTCCCGCACTGCGGTCACAAGTACTGCAATGATATTCGGCCTGACATATAGTCTTAGTGCCGCGCTCATTGCACTCGACCTGGATGAAATGGGGTTCAGCGAAGCCATTATCGGTGCCAACGCCGCAATGCATGCGGTCGGCGTACTTTGCATGGCCTTTTTGCTTCCGCGCCTTAGTGCATTGCTCGGCATGCGCTTGTTGGTTATCGTAGCCCTCGCCGCTGCGGCGCTGCTTCTCGGCCTGTTTCCCGCAATACCACTGATTTGGCTTTGGTTCCCACTGCGCATATTGCTGGGAGCAGCATCAGAAACATTATTCGTCGTTTCAGAAACCTGGCTCAATTCGCTGAGTACGGACGAGAATCGCTCCAAGACGATGGGCATTTACACAGCTGCCCTGTCACTTGGGTTTGCGCTTGGGCCTTTAATCCTTTCATTGGTGGGATCAAGTGGGTTCCTGCCCTATCTGATCGGCTCTGCACTTGCGATTGTAGCAGCATTTTTGATTGCAAGCCCCAAAGTCAGCGCGCCGCCGATTACCGACAAACCACATGGAAGCCCGCTGCATTATTTGGCACTTGCGCCCGTCGCACTCGCCGCAACAGTGTTGAATGCTGCCATTGAATCGGCTGGCCTATCGTTTCTGCCGCTCTATGCCGTCGATCTCGGCTGGAACGAAAATCAGGCAACGCAGCTCATGTCCGTCATGATGTTCGGTGCAATCGTCCTCCAAATTCCTATTGGTTTTCTGGGTGATCGAATGAGCCGTCAGAGCCTGCTCATCATTCTCGCAGCCCTTTCAGCCGCAGGCGCAGCCGTCTGGCCATGGGCTCTTACTATGCCATGGCTCACCTATACGCTGCTGTTTGTGTGGGGTGGTGCTTTCGTCGGTATTTATACCATAATGTTGAGTGTCGTGGGGAGCCAGTTCAAAGGCGCGCAACTTGTCGGCATTTATGCCAGTATGGGCCTCATGTGGGGTGTCGGCGCATTGATCGGACCACTCTTTGCCGGCATCGCTCAACAATATTTGACCCACGGCCTGCCGGTATTCGTTACGATTGCCTGCCTGGTCTTCTTGGCCCTAGCCCTAACTTTGCGTCCACGTGTAGTGCTCGCAACCGAATAATACCGGCTTTTCCAAAACTTAACACCAAAACGGCCTCCCCAAAGGAGGCCGTTTTTATGCAATCAGCAATAGATTTTAACGACTTATTTACCACGATTGTAAGAATATAGCCTCAGCAATCATGGCTTCGACTCGTTCGTGAATTCGGCTTTCGGCTAGCTTCTATTTTTGGAAAAGTGAATTTCACATGGCAAACACTCATCAGGCATCCGGTTCACGCTCTATCATAGATGAACTCAACGCCCTGCGTGAGCGCCATACGCCTGCGGCACCGAAGTCGAGTGCTATGAACGAGTTGCACAACACATTGGCAGAATTGGAAAAGCGCTTAGGTCAGCTTGGCAGCGCTGCACCTCGTCCCCGCGCTATTGAACCACAGCAAACCGATAGGCGTATTGAAGGTCTCGCAGAAATTGCTGAGCATCTGCGCCGCCTGAGCGATGAGCAGAATAAGGCCGAACAGCATAACACGCGACCAGCCCCGGCTTTTGCACCACGTTTTGCGGAACAGCGCCAAGCGCCGGGCACCTCGTTTTCTGACGACGGCGTATTGCGCCAGATTGATAGCCGTCTGGATGCAATCAGCCGTGCCGTAATCGCAACCAACCGCCATCAGAACTCGGATCACGAAGAAGCACCTCGTCTGCAACGCATCGAACGTCGCCTTAATGAACTAACGCAGCAACTCGACAGCTCTGTTGCCGAACAAAATGCCGACACGCTCTTTCGCCGCCTCGGTGAACTTTCGCAGCGCATTGATGCCTTAAGCGAAGGATCGCGTTTGCCTGAACAGGCAATCGATCAGCTGGCACAGCAAATCAATCTCCTTGCCCATCAGGTTGGCAAGGTTATGGAAAACCTGAGCCAGTCCGATTACCACAATGTCGATGCACGTTTGGAAGCAATTGACCAAAAGCTCGCTTCTGCGGAAAAATGGGCTCTTGAGCCAAATCCAGTACTTCTGGAAAAGGTCGACAATCGGTTCAAGGAACTGACCAAGCGCCTCGATGCGCAATATGCAAGCCATTACGCCGAAGGTGGCATGCTCCATACGCTTGAAGGTCGTCTGGACGATATTTCGCAACAGATATCGCTTAGCTTGTTGCAAACGCCTCAGGCGGAAGAAATCGCGCTTGCAGAAAGCGAAGCTATTCGCGGCCTCGAAAGCCAGATCGCAAATCTCGCGCGTCAACTGGCCAAGCCGTCAGCCGAATTTGCAGAAATCAAGCCACGCCTTGATGCAATCGAGCGTTCGATTTCAGACAATCGCGAAACGGTTCTGGACGCAGCTCGCGAAGCCGCTGAAACTGCTGTTGCCCATGTATTGAAGCATGGCTCGCAACATGACACTGCGATTGCACTACAGCTCGCCAACGATATGAAATCGCTTGAGGCGCTTGCCCGTAATGCTGATGAGCGGAACGGCAAGACATTTGAGGCTGTCCACGAGACCCTCGTTAAAGTCGTTGATCGACTTGCAAGCCTTGAACAGCAGATCGATGCGCAACCACATCTCCCGCAGATAAACCCACAAGCCAAGCCGGTCGCAAACCCTTACTCTGCCGCACCGCAAACGTTTTCGAACCTTGCTCCCAAAACCTTGGCAAATCAGGCCTCCGAGAACCATTCGAAGCCGATTGTCGATGCGCCAAACGCAGATGAGAAACTCGCAAAGCTGACACCGAAGACGCGGCAGGAACCAGAACTGAGTGCGTCTCTGGATTCAGTTCAGCCCGACAATGACAGCGTGCTTGACCTCAACACGATCATGAAGCGTGTGCGCGAAGAACGCAGTCAGCAAGAAGGTACGAAAGCTGAAACAGGTGGCAAAGCCGACCTGATCAGCGTAGCACGTCGTACTGCGCAGCAGGCAGCAGAGGAATCGACCAGGCTCGAACAGCAATCTGAAAAAGCTTCGCAGAAGAAGAAAGGATCGATCAGCGATCTTTTCAATCGTCAGCGCAAACCTATTCTGCTGGCAATTGGTGCTGTGATGCTGGCAATTGCTGGCTTGCAGGCAGGTTCGGCTTTCCTCGAAGCCAATCAACAGGCAGAGCTTTCCGCAAAGACAGAAGCCCCCGCAATCGACAAAGAAACGACTGCTTCCATCGCTCCCGCAAATGAAGCTTTGCCTGCACCTAAAGCGCAGCCAATGCCAGAAGTGGTTGTGCCTGAGACAGAGATTGCCAAGCCGCAGCAGGAAAGCAATTTGAATGCACCAATGCCAACTCCGGCACCTCTAGAGCCGGCAATTGCCGATACGACACCGGCTGAAGAACCGGAAGTTACTGTAACCGAAGTGCCTGTTGAGGCTGGCCCCGCAGCATTGCGTGAAGCAGCAATGACCGGTGACTCTCGTGCGCTTTTTGAAATCGGCAATCGCTATATGGAAGGCCGTGGCGTTGAGGAAGACCTGGCCGAAGCTGCAAAGTGGTATGATCAGTCGGCCCAAAAAGGCTTTGCGCCAGCGCTCTATCGCATGGGCAATTTCAATGAGAAGGGGCTCGGCATGCCCCGTGACCTTACCAAAGCAGTCGACTGGTATCAGCAGGCAGCCAAGCAGGGTAATGCCAGCGCTATGCATAATCTCGCTGTGCTTTTTGCATCAGGCGCCAATGGTACACCCGACAATGCATCTGCCGTGCGCTGGTTTACCGAAGCCGCAGAACTCGGCGTCAAGGATAGCCAGTATAATCTCGGCATTCTGGCCGCCAAGGGTCTAGGAATGCAGATTAATCTCGAAGAGAGCTATAAATGGTTTGCGCTTGCGGCCAAAGCTGGCGACAAGGATGCAGCCGACAAACGTGACCAGATCGGCGAAGCAATGAAGCCCCAGCAGCTTGAACGTGCGAAGGGCAGCGTTGAACTTTGGAAGGCTAAGCCGCTTAATCAGGAAGCCAATTCAGTCGATATGCCCGAGGGCTGGTCCGATGAGAAGCCCGTCACAACTGCCTCGGTCGATATGAAGAAAGCCGTTCGAAACATCCAGCTCATCCTCCAGAAGAATGGCTATGATGTAGGGACAGCAGACGGGCTGATGGGCAATAAGACCCGCAATGCCATTGCTGAAATTCAGAAGGCCCATGGGCAAGAGCCAACTGGCGAGGTCAATCAGCAGCTCGTGCAACTCCTGCTCGAGAAGAACAAGTAAACGTCAGATCAAGGTCTGATGCTGTCTTGATCGGCGATAATCGACGCGGGATCGCAGTATAATTTTGCGGTCTCGTTGTCTTTGGTGTCGTTGGTAAATTTATCCGTCGATGAATAAACGCGCACTTCGGCATCTCTGATGCCGTCCGCTTCACGCTTGTCTTCAGTCACAACAAACGCATAGACGTAGTCACCGCGTGCATAGCCCATTGCCATCGTCATATCGGTTGGGTGATCGATATTCGTGTCTTTTGTCGAAAACCACGTGGAATTGGTTTCGAAATAGAGTTCCGACGGCTTGGTTCCGATCACATAATTATAATAGGCTTCTTTTTTATCCGGATGGGCCTTTGGGTCGGCGATGCGACAAAACTCTGCGCGCGCATTACGCTCGGGAATATTACACGCAAATTGCGTCTGCCAAGGCGGTATACAATTCGCCATCGCTGGTAACGGGATAAATGCCGTAAGAGCCAGAATACCGTATTTCATCATGGCACATCCCTCCCGCCTCGCTGTACCTTTGCGAATTACAAAGATTTTCCACAGTGTCAACGTCGCTAACCGCTGCAAAACGGTCCATCAACGGATTTACTTTCTGCCAGAAGTAACAGCTTGAATCCAATTGCCGCCACTCATTATTTAATCATTAGAACAAGGGGGCCATGTGATGCTTTTGCATGTAAATAACGAGATGGAAAATGGCATAATTGCTAAAATACCCCTTGCACTGGACAAGGATGTCAAAGGCTTCCAAGGGGATGCGATTGATTTCGAGATATCGTCATTGGACGGCCGTCTCATTCCGGCTGAAGAAATCCACCCATATAAGTCGCTGTTCAAAGTTCTTTCCGGAAATTCAGAACTAAAAAATATCTATATGGCGCTTTCGTACAATCTCAATTTCTCAACGCCGGACGGCAAAAAAACCTCGATGGCGCGCTCCGCTCCGACAGAAGACTGGGCTGTCACGAATGGGCATTATTATTCTGATGCAGCGACCTCGTTCGGCATCACATCCGGGAGTAAGTTTGCAGGAGCCTATAGTGCAAGCATTACCAATCCATATCTTTATGTGATAAAGAACGGCAGCCTCATCGATAATAAAATATCGGACCCAATTGCAATCAAAGCGCAATTCTATCCGTCTTCGACGCATTCAATTATTACCCCGAAAGAACACATCAATATTGTACTGAGCAACCGGCAAGGCTCATACGAATAATCAGCACATCCCGAAAAGGGAAAACGGCCTTCCGGACAAGGTACGCACTCCAAGTCGCGCCGTCAGAATATGACGTTTTTATGGAGCACGGAGGGGCATAATGTTGTTCACAAACAACAATGTGCCATTTTCTTTTCTCATTATCGTTCAAAGTAACTCTATTCTCAATCCGGGTTTGACTTCCCCTGTTTGAGAGAGCAAGACCTTTAGAACGCATCCTTAAACGTGCAGAAACGATTTCACGACTAAGATGCGCGTTAAAACAAGCGATTAGAGCGTCGATCGATTCAGTGAGATCGAAATCTGCTCTGGGGCTTCAAGACAGACCTTGCGGCATGGCGCGACCGCAACGGGCTGCGTGTTGTGCGTTGTAAAAACCGGGTTCGGAATTGGGTATTTACCTTCCCATTGCGGAATTATCGGTCAACATGCTGGTTCTGCTCGGCATGGGCGCTGCCGTTGGTTTTCTTTCAGGATTGTTCGGTGTTGGCGGTGGATTTCTGATCACACCTTTGCTGATCTTTTATAACATTCCACCGGCAATTGCCGTGGCCACAGGCGCCAATCAGGTCATTGCTTCATCGGTGTCTGGAGCGCTTGCGCATTTCAAGCGGCGAACGCTCGACATCAAGCTCGGCCTTTTTCTGGTCGCGGGTGGTATAGTCGGGTCACTACTCGGTATTTTCGTGTTCTCGTGGTTGCGAGACTTAGGACAGCTCGATCTGATCGTTTCGATCCTTTACGTCTTCTTCCTCGGCACGGTTGGCGGACTGATGCTGGTTGAAAGCGTGCGTGCGCTTCGCCGTGTAAAAAAAGGACAGGCAGGCGCAATCCGCCGTCCGGGTCAGCACACGTGGATACATAAGCTGCCGTTCAAGATGCGGTTTCGTGCATCAACCATTTATGTCAGCATCATTCCTGTGCTCGGCATCGGCTTTTTTATCGGCCTTTTGTCATCGGTGATGGGTGTCGGCGGCGGCTTCATCATGGTGCCTGCGCTGATCTATCTGCTGCATGTCCCCACCAATGTTGTGGTTGGTACATCGCTGTTTCAGATCACCTTTGTCACAGCATTCACCACCGTGATGCAGGCGACAACCAACCAGTCCATCGACATTGTGTTGGCGTTTCTCCTGATGCTCGGCGGCGTGATTGGTGCGCAATATGGCGCGCGCGCGGGCCAGAAACTGCGTGGCGAACAGCTGCGCCTATTGCTGGCCTTGTTGGTTCTCGCTGTAGGCCTGCGTCTTGCATTCGGCCTTTTTGTGCGGCCAGACAATCTATTCTCGATCACCATTGCGGATATATGACATGAGGAAACTCAGCCTCATATCCGCTTTGCTACTCGGCTTTGCAGCAACGCCAGTATCAGCGCAGATCAACTCCATCGGTGATGGCAATGGTGTGCCGCAACTCCAAAACCCGGCTGAAGAAACCATCGAGATTGGCCTTTCAACCGAAACGATCGCCATTACCTCTAATTTTGGCGGTACGGATCTCACGATCTTTGGTGCGCTTGATAATGCCGATCCGATGATCCAACGGCAGGGACGCTACGACATTATCGTCGTTCTGCAAGGACCAGCGCGCGATCTGGTCGTACGCAAAAAACAACGCTATCTGGGTGTCTGGGTAAATGCAGATTCTGAAACCTTCCTTGGTGTCCCGCTTTCCTACTCCTTGGCTTCGACACGCAACTTGCAGGATATTGCGGATGACAAAATCTACCGCCAGCTTTCAGTTGGTGTCCGCAATTTTTATCTGAGGCCGGAAGACCCTGCGAGCCTGTCGGGCAATATTCCGAAGTTCGGCGATGAATTGCGTGAGATGAAACTGCGGCAAGGGCTTTATAGCCAGCGCATTGGCGGTGTGGAATTTATTTCGCGCACATTGTTCCGAGCAACACTGAACCTGTCAGCAAATGTGCCAGTCGGACGCCATCGGGCACGCGCGCTTTTGTTCCGCAACGGTGTTTTCCTGCGCGAAGCCAATGCCAGCCTTGAAATCGTGAAGGCCGGCGTCGAGCAAAGCATCTATGATGCCGCGCACAAATACAGCTTCTACTATGGTTTGTTCGCGGTGTTCCTGGCTGTTTTCACCGGCTGGGCTGGTCGTATTTTGTTCAAGAAAGATTAGTGGATTGAATTTGATGTTTGAACCCCGACTGACACACACTGTTTCAAACGTCAAACTCCGAAAATCCACTAGATTCATAAACTTGCTAGTGGTCTTTATGATTCCGACATTTGTCCGACACCTGTATCCCAGGGATGCAAATGTCGGAATCAGGCCACTGCGGTATAATTACTTAAACTTGAATCAGTTTAAGGTAAAATTATGCCGTAAATATAGAGCGTTAGAGTGACCTTTGTGCGCCCAGGAGGGCGCACGGCGCTCTAGCCACCCACCAGCGCGCCGTGTGCAATCGGGTAAACCTTGCCCTGCCCTAGCATATAGGCGCGTAAGCTTGCATCGACAAACAACCCGCGAAACGCTCGGTCGAGCACGTTGAGCGCGCCTGTATAAGCACCGAATGCGGGCATAATAAGCCGATCGCCATCGCTTGCAAAACACGGACGTCGCACCGAGCGTCCGCGCCGAACAATCCGTGCTGCGGGATGAAGATGACCAGCCACCTCGCCTTGCGCCAGTGTCCGCGATGGCTCATGTCGGAAAGTAAGCGGCCCAACAGCAAGTTCTTCAACGCAATCACCGGGCAGGTCCGCCGGACGGTCGGGGTCATGGTTGCCAGTGATCCAGAACCACTCGCGATGTTCCATCAGTGATTTGAGCCGGATAGCATAAAGCGATGGCAGTCGTTCACTGGCCTTCGCATCATGAAAGCTGTCGCCGAGGCTGATTACCGTGCGGGGTTGATAGCGTGCTAAGACCGCTGCCAGCATGTCGAGTGTTGCTGCTGTATCATAAGGCGGAATGAGCTGTCCGCGTCGGGCAAAGGACGAGCCTTTTTCGAGGTGCAGATCAGAGACCACCAGCATGTGCAGATCCGGCAGAAAGAGCGCACCGCAGGGATCATAAATGGTCGCAACCCCGCGCACTTCCGCATGCGCCAGACTATAAGCTTCACCATTTCCCCAGACTGCTGTGTTCATCCTACCGCTTCTCTGATCAAGTCATCCGCCGCTTCTTCAAGCAGCAACTCATCGCCCTCACCTGCAACACGTTCCCGTCCGATTTCAAGCATGACGGGCAGCGCCAGCGGCGAAATGCGATCAAGCGGCTTGTGCAGAAGATGCCCCTTCACTCGCGCCAGCATGTCACCAAGACGCTTGATATCCAGAAGCCCGGTCGCAGCATCGGCGCGGGTTGCCTGTAGCAAAATATGGTCCGGTTCGTGGGTTCTCAACACATCATAGATCAGGTCGGTCGAGACCGTCACCTGACGGCCTGTTTTCTCCTGTCCCGGATGTCGTCGTTCGATAAGCCCCGAAATCACGGCACAATTGCGAAAGGTGCGCTTCAGAAGATAGCTTTCATCAAGCCATGCTTCGAGGTCGTCACCCAGCATATCCTCGTCAAACAGGCGTGTAAGATTGAGTTTGCCAGCGCTGATCATTGCTCCCATGTCTTTGAGGCCCCACAGCCCCAGCGAGTAATCGGTAGCAACAAACCCTAAAGGATGGGCGCCCATGCGCTCCAGACGACGCGTCAACAACATGCCGAGCGTTTGATGTGCGAGCCGTCCCTCGAAAGGATAGGCCACCATGTAAAAGCGCCCGCCTTTTGGAAAAGTCTCAATAAGCAACTCATCTGTGCGTGGCAGAACAGATTTGAATTGCTGCAGTTCCAGCCACTCCCGTACCTGTTCCGGCAGGAACTGCCAGCGCGAACGATCCGCCAGCATCGCGCGTACCTGCGAAGCGAGGTAGGTGGAAAGCGGGAATTTCCCGCCTGCATAAACCGGGATTTTCGCATCCTGTCCTGCGGCATTAGAAGCCATGCATTCATTCTCACGAATGCCCTCAAATCGCAGCACCTTGCCTGCAAAAAGAAATGTGTCGCCCGGTGTCAGCGTTTCGAGAAAATATTCCTCAATCCGCCCCAGAACGCGACCACCTCTTCCAACAGCACGGGCATTGGCACCCTTGCCACCACGTGTGAGGCGCACATTCAGTTCCGGTGCTTCAACAATCGTGCCAATGTTCAGACGATATTGCTGCGCAATGCGCGGATTGGAAACCCTCCATGTGTCATCAACAGTCTTGCGGATTTTGGCGAAGCGCTCGTAGGTTTTGAGCGCATAACCTCCGGTGGCCACAAAATCGAGAATACGATCAAAAATTTCTCGCGAAAGGTTCGAATATGGGGCCGCGCTCTGAATCTCTCTATAAAGCTGATCGGCGTTGAACGGCTCGGCGCAAGCCATGCCCAACACATGTTGCGCCAACACATCAAGCGCACCATCGATCAGCGGCGGCGTATCCTGCGCGCCAAGATAGTTGGCGTCGAGTGCTGCACGGCATTCCATCACTTCGAAACGATTGGCAGGCACCAGAATGGCGCGACTTGGCTCATCCATACGGTGGTTGGCGCGCCCGATACGCTGCGCAAGGCGGCTTGCCCCCTTTGGCGCACCAACATGAATGACCAGATCGACATCGCCCCAGTCGATACCAAGATCGAGCGTCGAGGTAGCAACCACGGCTCGTAAGGTGTTGGCTGCCATGGCCTGTTCCACTTTGCGGCGCTGGCTGGCATCGAGAGATCCATGATGAAGCGCAATCGGCAACGTATCCTCGTTGACGCGCCAGAGTTCCTGAAACAGCATTTCAGCCTGACTGCGCGTATTGACGAAGAGCAATGTCGTTCGGTGTGCGCGAACGGCCTCGTAGATATCCGGAATGGCATAGCGCGAAGAATGCCCCGCCCAGGGGACACGCTCTTCGGAATCAAGAATGGTGATTTCAGGCTTGGCACCGCCATGCACAGTCACAAGACCGGATTTTGGCTCTGTTCCATCTTGCTCCACCAACCAGCGGCGCAATTCGTCCGGCTGGGCCACCGTTGCCGAAAGACCAATGGTCTGCAGCTGCGGTTGCAGACGGCGCAGGCGCGCAAGGCCCAGCGCCAGCAAATGACCGCGCTTGGAAATGACTAGTGAATGCAGCTCATCGAGCACCACATAGCGCAGACCTTTGAAAAACTGCTCGGCCCCTTTGGATGCGATCAAGAGTGCAAGCTGTTCCGGCGTGGTGAGTAAAATGTCAGGCGGTGCCAGCTTCTGTCGCTGGCGCTTATGTGCAGGCGTATCGCCTGTCCGCGTCTCGATGGTGATGTCGAGACCCATTTCCTCAACCGGCACTGTCAGATTGCGATGAATATCGACAGCAAGTGCCTTGAGCGGCGAAATATAAAGCGTGTGAACACCACGCTTCGCCATACCCGGCTTTTTGCCGCCACTCCGCTCCAGATCAACCAATGCGGGCAGAAAACCAGCCAGCGTTTTACCTGCGCCAGTAGGGGCGATCAGCAACGTGGATTGCCCTTGTTCTGCACGCGAAAGCAGCTCCAACTGATGGGCGCGCGGCGACCAGCCCTTTTCCGCAAACCATTTCACAAAACGGTCTGGCAGATGGAAAGCTGCAGTCTCAGAAGTCGGGGTCAGGTTCAGCGTCACTCCCCCAATCTAATGCTCGCAACGCTTTCCGCCAAGATGTTTGTTCACTTTTGTTCTCTTTTTGTCAGCAGTCCGGTTTCTGTGCTCTTTCCAGGGAGAAGTGACTGACCTATCTAATCAATCATGCGTTTTGACGAGCTCTTGCGTTCCACACCAAAAGGCCTTTATTGCCCACCCGGCGATTTTTATATCGATCCGGTGCGTCCGGTAGACCGCGCGCTGATCACGCACGGGCATTCTGATCATGCGCGCGCCGGACATACTCATGTACTTGCGACGCAAGAAACACTCGACATCATGGCGATCCGCTATGGCGTCGATTTTGCAGACAGCACACAACCAGCTCTACTTGGTGAAACACTGACCATCAATGGTGTTCGGGTGAGCTTCCACGGTGCTGGCCATGTGCTTGGCTCTGCGCAAATTGCAGTCGAGAAAGATGGTACACGGATCGTCGCATCAGGCGATTATAAACGCGCCGCTGATCCAACCTGTGCGCCGTTTGAACCAATTGTCTGCGATGTTTTCATCACGGAGGCAACCTTTGCCCTTCCCGTTTTTCGTCATCCCGAAGCTTCACACGAAATCGCAACTTTGCTGAAGTCACTCGTTCAGTTTCCCGAGCGCGCACATCTTGTGGGCGCATATTCGCTCGGCAAAGCACAGCGGGTGATCAAGCTTATCCGCAATGCAGGCTATGATGAGCCGATTTATATTCACGGCGGCCTGCAAAAGCTCTGCGATTATTATCAATCGCAAGGCATTGAGCTTGGTCAGCTGGAACCTGCAACGCTTGAACGAGGCGAAGCCTCGCCCGACTTTGCAGGAAAAATCGTGGTCGGCCCGCCATCTGCTTTTTCTGACCGCTGGGCGCGGCGTTTTCCCGATCCGTTGCCTGCCTTCGCATCGGGCTGGATGCGTATCCGCCAGCGCGCAAAGCAACGCGGCGTAGAATTGCCGCTCATTATTTCTGATCATTGTGATTGGAACGAGCTGACGGCAACCATCAGCGAGATAAAGCCTGCAGAAGTCTGGGTCACACATGGGCGCGAAGAAGCCCTCGTTCGCTGGTGTGAATTACAAAGCATCCCCGCACGCCCCCTGCATCTGGTCGGCTATGAAGATGAGGGCGATTGATGCGCGCATTCGCTGAACTCCTTGATCGGCTTGTCCTCACACCACAGCGCAACGGCAAATTGCGGCTGCTGGTCGATTATTTTCGTACCACGCCCGATCCTGACCGTGGCTTAGCACTCGCAGCCATCACGCGTGATCTGGAACTGCAGAGTGTCAAACCCGCGATGCTGCGCGCATTGATAGCCGAGCGCAGCGATCCCACGCTTTTCGCCTATTCCTATGATTATGTTGGCGATCTTGCCGAAACTATTTCACTGATCTGGCCCGGTCCGAATGAAACGCCAGTGGGTGCCAATTTGCCGCTCAGTGTGGTCGTGCATGAATTGCGAAACGCCTCGCGCCGCGAGGGGCCGCTGCTTGTGGCAGGCTGGCTCGATCTGCTAGGCATTTCAGAACGATACGCGCTGCTTAAGCTTGTCACAGGTGGGTTGCGTATCGGTGTTTCTGCTCGTCTTGCCAAACAGGCGCTGGCGGATTTTGGCGGCGTGGAGGTCGTCGAAATTGAAGAACTCTGGCACGGACAGGCACCACCCTTTTCAGCGCTGTTCGCATGGCTTGAAGGTCATGGTTCAAAACCCGTAGCCACTACCGATGCGCCCTTCCGGCCAGTCATGCTCGCGACTGCCTTTGATGAATCTGAAATTCCAACGCTCGATCCATCTGACTATAGTGCCGAGTGGAAATGGGATGGCATTCGCGTTCAGGCGGTATCGGAAAATGGTGTTCGACGGCTTTATTCGCGCACTGGTGACGACATTTCAGGTGCTTTTCCAGATATACTCGAAGCCATGGATTTTGAAGGCTCGATTGATGGCGAGTTGCTCGTAGGGCATCACGGTGAAACTGGCATTGAAACTGCAACGTTTTCCGATTTGCAACAGAGACTAAACCGCAAGACCGTCTCAGCAAAGCAATTAAAGGAGTATCCCGCGTTCATACGCGTCTATGATCTTTTGCAGGAGGGCACGCAGCAAACAGGGGAAGACCTGCGTCCATTGCCTTTCTCTGAACGGCGCGCGCGACTTACGCGCTTCATTGAAAAGCTCGACAAGCATAGGTTCGATCTATCGCCCGTATTGCCGTTCAACAACTTCAGCGAACTGGCAAACCTGCGCCTGAACCCGCCTCACCCGGTGATTGAGGGCGTGATGCTGAAGCGCTATGACAGTGCCTATGTTACGGGACGTCCCAAAGGGCCGTGGTTCAAATGGAAACGCGATCCATTCACCGTGGACGCTGTGATTGTTTATGCCCAACGTGGGCATGGCAAACGATCGAGCTATTATTCCGACTTCACATTCGCCGTGTGGACCGGACCCGAAGACGAGCCTGTTCTGGTGCCAGTAGGAAAAGCCTATTTTGGCTTTACTGATGAGGAGTTAAAGCTTCTCGACAAGTTTGTTCGCGAAAACACGATTGAGCGTTTTGGTCCCGTTCGCTCAGTCCGCGCGGAACCAGATCATGGACTAGTGGTTGAAGTTGCTTTTGAAGGACTGAACCGTTCCACCCGACACAAGTCGGGCGTTGCCATGCGTTTTCCGCGCTTTTCACGTCTTCGCTGGGACAAGCCACCCCGCGAAGCGGATCGACTTGAAACATTGGAGAAACTGCTGAGCTGAGTATGCTTTTACTCAGCAGCCGTGGTGACGCGAATTGCAAAAATATCGACAGGCTTGCCTGCACCACTGAGATCAGAATTGATCGTAATCTTGCCTGCACGACCGGCGGACTGACCTGCCTGAAAATCCTGATCAAACAGGAAATCACTCACGGAATCACGCACGTCATAACGTCTGCGTCCGCAATCACCAAGACCTGCGAAATCACAATTAACCGACATCTGCGTTGGCTTGCCATCGTCACTGCGGGCAACAATGTCAAAGGTCGCCTTTTTGCCTATAAGCTGGTTCAGCACACCTTCGCCCACGTCAAATGTGACACTGTCATTAGGGCCCTTCGACAGAACCCGTGCGAAGCTGTTGGTGCCTTCGCGCATGATTTCGGCCGTTGCACTACCCTGCACTGACATGCGCGTTGCTTCGGTAGGCGTGAAAATATTGATCCATGTGCGTCCTTCCGGATCTTCACCTTCCTTAATCGGCGCCATGCGATTATCGGTCAAAAGCGGGCTGGAACCATTACCGCGCGTGAAATCCGCAAAGCTGTTGTAAAGCGAGAAGCCAATCAACCCCAGAATAACGATGACCATTACCGGGATGCCGACACTGATAAGTGGTGAGCGGCGCTTTTTCTTGCGATCTTTGCGAGAGACGCCCGCTTCGTAACCTAAATCGGCTGATCCACGCTTTTTCTTTTTCGAAGTCGAGCGGATATCTGCGTTATCAAGCGCAGGACCAGCTTCGTAAGCATCCTCGCCCAAAACAGGGTCGGACGAATCCGGTGCACCCAGCGACGGCTCTCGCTTGGCATTTGCTACAGAACCGGATTTAAACTCAGCCTCGATCTCTGAAATGGCATCTTTGATCTTCTGACGTCGCTGCTGCTTCTGATCTTCGCTAAGGGCAGCATTTGCCGTCAACGCGCGCTCGTGCGCACCCCAAGCCGCTTCATAAATGCGCTGACGAGTGGCCGGATTATGCGCGTCCGACTTTGCGAATGCATTTCTGATTGCGCGTTCGATACTTTCCAAAGGGCTGCTCTTCCTTGGTTGCGTCTGTTGGCTGGGTCCGTCGGGCACAGCCGGTTAAATGAGCCTCAGCGAAATTAACGTCTGAATCAAGGCATTTACCTGTTCTAGACCCATTTTGGCTACCCGCGAGAACTGTCAAAGATACCAAATATTAACTTTAAGCATGATTTTCCCCTGACCTTTAGCAAAACAGCCTTATGGCGAGCACTAATATTGCGCAGGACCTTCTCCAATTTTTCAGGTTGCTCTTGGCAAAAGCCGTGCTAGACATATTACGTTTACGGAAACGTCAATTTTTGGAGGATGAAATGGCATTGCCGGATATTTTGAAAAACAAGCTGCGCATTCCCGTGGTCGGAGCGCCACTGTTTATCATCTCCAATCCGGCTTTGGTGCTGGCGCAATGCAAGGCAGGCGTGGTCGGCTCATTTCCAGCGCTCAATGCGCGCCCTGAAGCGCAGCTTGACGAATGGTTGGCCGAAATCACCGAAGATCTCGCTGCCTACAATGCCGCAAACCCTGACCGCCCAGCCGCTCCGTTCGCGGTTAACCAGATCGTGCACCGCTCCAACAAGCGGCTCGAACATGACCTTGGTCTGTGTGTGAAATACAAAGTCCCTATCGTCATTTCCTCGTTGGGCGCTGTTCCTGAAGTCAATGCAGCTATCCATTCATACGGAGGGATAGTACTGCACGACGTCATCAACAACCGTCATGCCAACTCAGCGATCCGCAAAGGCGCAGACGGTCTCATTGCCGTTGCCGCAGGCGCTGGTGGTCACGCAGGGGCGCTTTCACCTTTTGCGCTCGTTCAAGAAATTCGCGAATGGT
Organism: Brucella sp. HL-2; assembly: GCF_025846885.2. Taxonomy (NCBI): domain Bacteria; kingdom Pseudomonadati; phylum Pseudomonadota; class Alphaproteobacteria; order Hyphomicrobiales; family Brucellaceae; genus Brucella; species Brucella sp. HL-2. Next base: position 560,830 of record NZ_JAOYTK010000002.1, read on the forward strand.
TTGATGGCCCCCTGCTCCTTTCTGGCGCGATTGCCAATGGTGGGGCAATTCTCGCAGCCCAAGCCATGGGCGCAGACCTTGCCTATATCGGCTCGCCATTCATTGCGACAACAGAAGCTCGCGCTTCTGACGATTACAAACAGATGATCGTCGAATCCAACGCTGCTGACATCGTCTATTCCAACTACTTTACTGGAATAGCGGGCAATTATCTCAAACCATCCATTGCTAAATCCGGCCTGGACCCTGATCACCTGCCGGAGGCTGATCCATCCAAGATGGACTTCGACAAAGCCCACCAGGAAGGCACGAAAGCATGGAAGGACATTTGGGGATGCGGACAAGGCATTGGTGCAATTAAGGAAATCGCACCCGCAGCGCAGATGGTTGGCCGACTGGCTCAGGAATATGAGCAGGCTCGCAACCGTATCTGTCGAAACGTATAATTGCCATCGTTAAGATAACAAAGCCTCCTGTAACGCATAATGGAGGCTTTGTTTCCAATTGGCCTGAACAAACGTGAAGAATATGCGTTTTGGAGCTTGCTTTCCTGCATGCTTTTGGTTATCAGCGCACCGTTCGGTCATATAAAGATCGATACTCCTTCGGGAATTTGGAACTATGGTTCCGGGCCGCTTTAGCTCAGTTGGTAGAGCACATCATTCGTAATGATGGGGTCAGCAGTTCGAGTCTGCTAAGCGGCACCATATTTCAAAGTGAAATCAATAGCTTATCATTTACCTCATCACTGATTTTTTCTGTGCACTATTTCGCGGAACC